>JAHFSY010000003.1 GCA_023269615.1 Verrucomicrobiota bacterium | reverse complement strand
CCTCGAGCAGCGCCGACTGGGTGCGGGGCGACGCCCGGTTGATTTCGTCGGCGAGCAGGATGTTTGAAAAAATCGGCCCCTCATGAAAGTGAAACGCCTGGTCCCGCTGGTCGAAGATCGAAACGCCCACGATATCGGAAGGCAGCAGGTCGGGGGTAAACTGAATGCGCTTGAACCGGGCGTTGATCGAGCGGGCAAGCACCTTGGCGAGCGTCGTCTTTCCCGTGCCGGGAAAATCCTCGAGCAACACATGCCCACCGGCCGCAAATGCCGCGAGCAACTTGCGCGTGGCATCCCCCTGCCCCTTCATCACCTTCTCGATGTTCCCAGCAATGGCCAGGCAGACGTCGCGCGGTGAAAGGGATGCTGTCGCACTCATGGATTGAGGATTTGAAATGAAGTATTCGACGGTCCCATCAGCCGCCCGACGCTATCCATTCATCCTCTCAAACCCAAGGAAAATTCTGACACAAGTCCCGCTCCAAAAATTGTCTGCTGGCGCTCACCGCCAAAAAGCCATATCATCCAAGGTGCGACATTCTGCGCTTTGAGTGATGAAAAATCCGTGGCAAATCCGTTCGTTGGAGATGGGCAGCCTCTTCTGCACAGCCCTTGCCATTGGGCTGCTCCAGGTCCTTTCCGCCATCGGATACCCGGTCTCGTATCCAGAACCGATCTTCCTCATGTGCGTTGCCATCGCCTCCTTCCTCGGGGGGGCGCGCATGGGGGTCGCCAGCGCCGCGATCATGGTCATTTACGGGATCGCCTATCTCGCCGCGTCGAACACGCTTCTCGAATTCTCACACGCCAATGTCAACCGGCTGCTTGTGCTGGGCCTAACGACGCCCGTGATCGCCATGCTGGCCGGGCTTTACAAGGAGATGGCCGCGCGACAGACGATCGAGACCGACGAGCGGTTGCGCGACCTGGTGCAGGGGCTCGATGCCATTGTGTGGGAGGCCGATCCCGAAATGAAACGTTTCGCCTTTGTCAGCAGCATGGCCGGCTCCATGCTCGGCTATCCGCCCGAGCAATAGCTGAATGAAACGGATTTCTGGGCCAGCCATATTCATCCCGAGGACCGCGAACGCGTGCTTGCCTTCCGCCATGATTGCATCGCCGAGGGCATCCACCACAATTATGAGTACCGCATGGTCGCCGCCAACGGGCGCACCGTCTGGCTGCGCGACCGCGTCCAGCTCGTGCGCGACCCTGACAACAAAATCCGGATGCTCCGCGGCGTCATGGTGGACACCACCGAGCGACGCCAGTCGGAGGACGCGCTCCGCGAATCCGTGCGCCGTTTCCGCGAGATGCTCGAGAACATCCACCTCATCGCCGTGAGCACCGACCTCAAGGGCAACATCACCCTGTGCAATGATTTCCTCGCCGGCGTGACCGGCTGGTCGCGCGACGAGATCATGGGGAAAAACTGGTTCGACCACTTCATCCACGAGGACATCCGCGAGAAGATGAGGAGGCTCTTCCTCGACAACCTGCCTGAGGACAACATTCCCTCGCATTACGAGAATGACATCCTCACGCGAAGCGGCGAACGGCGTTCCATCTCGTGGAACAACGGCGTGCTGCGCGACATCCATGGCCGCGTGATCGGCCTCATCGGCCTCGGCGAGGACATCACCCGCCGCAAACATCTCGAGGACGAACTCCGCCAGTCGCAGAAAATGGAGGCCATCGGGCGGCTCACGGGCGGCGTGGCCCATGATTTCAACAATCTGCTGACCGCCATCGTTGGTTACAGCGAACTGCTTACGCTGGAGCTGCCGGAGGGCCAGGCCTCGCGCAGGCACGTGGACGAGATCATGCGCGCCGCCGAGCGCGCCGCGTCGCTCACGCGCCAGCTCCTCGCCTTCAGCCGCAAGCAGGTGCTCTCCCCCCAGGTGCTCGACCTCAATGCCATCGTCACCAACATGGACAAAATCCTGCGACGCCTCATCGGCGAGGACGTGGAACTCGTCACCAGCACCGCACCGAAACTCGGTTGCATCAAGGCCGATGCCAGCCAGGTCGAACAGGTCGTCATGAACCTCGCCGTCAACGCCCGCGACGCCATGCCCAAGGGCGGCACCCTCTCGATCCGAACCGAAAGCGTGCAGCTGGACGCCGCCTACGCCCGCGACCACTGGGACGTGGTGCCGGGCCGTTACACGATGCTCGCAGTCACCGACACCGGCAGCGGCATGGACGAGAAAGTTCTCTCCCACATCTTTGAGCCATTCTTCACCACGAAGGAGGTGGGCAAGGGGACGGGCCTCGGGCTTTCCACCGTTTACGGCATCGTACGCCAGTGCGAGGGCACGATTGATGTCTCGAGCAAGCCGGGCCATGGGACAACCTTCAAAATATATTTTCCGGAAGTGGCGGATGCCCTTCCCGTCGCGGAGTCGGTGCAGCAGACACTCTTTGCGACGAGCGGCACGGAAACAGTCCTGGTCGTCGAGGACGAAGAGCGGGTCCGCGATCTCGTCTGCGTGATCCTGCGCAGCGGGGGTTACAAGGTCCTTGAAGCCATGCACGGGAAACAAGCCCTCGAAGTCGCCACAGCGAGCAAGGAAACCATTCACCTCATGGTCACCGACATGGTGATGCCTGGCATGAACGGGGTGGAGCTGGCGAAGGAGATCGCGAAACAACGCAAGGATATCAGGGTTCTCTACATGTCCGGCTATCTGGGCGATGATTTTTCCGTGCACGACAGCTCGCTGAATCAATCCGTGAACCTGCTGCAGAAACCTTTCACGCCCGAAATCCTGAAACGCCGCGTCCGTGAAATCCTGGATTCCCCGTCCCCGAAATCCAATCCGCAGTTGCGGTTTGATGGAAAATGACGTTTATTGTGGTAGGCACGCTGCATCTTCACCTTGTTTCTCGAGGCATCCCATGAAATTCATTGTTTCCCTTCTCCTGTTTTCTTCCACCATCCTTTCCGCCGCCCCCGCCGCCAAAGTCGCCGCGCCTGCGGCGCCGGAACTTACACTCTGGGAAATGCTCAATTCGGGCGGGTGGGTGATGCTTCCTCTTCTCGCCGCTTCCTTCGCGGCCGTATTTCTAGTCATTTATTATTTCGTCACGCTGCGACAAAGCCAGGTGGCGACGGATGAATTGCGGAAGATGTTCGAGTCCATGATCCGTGAGGGCAATCTCACCGGGGTGCTCGAGGCGGCCAAGGCCAATCCCCAGGCCCTCGCGCGCGTCGTGGAACAGACCGCTGAATTTCTCAAGGCCAATCCCGATGCGGATTTCCAGGCCATCCGCGAAATCGCGCAGTCCGAGGGCAGCCGCCAGGTGGCCGCGCTCACGCAGCGGGTGCTCTATCTCATGGATGTCGGCGTGCTCGCACCGATGCTGGGGCTCTTCGGCACGGTGGTGGGCATCTTGAAATCCTTCGGCTCGATCGCCAGCGAGGCCACGCCGATGCGCACCATGCTCCTCGCGGGCGGCGTGTCCCAGGCACTCGTCGCCACCGCCGCGGGACTGCTCGTCGGCATCACCGCCATGTTCTTTTATTCGTATTTTCGCGGGCGCGTGAACGGCCTCGTCTCGCAACTCGAAACCTCCGCCACCCTCCTGGTGACGCAGATGGGTTTGAAACTCAAAAAAAACTGACCCATGTGTTCGCGTCATAACTCCGTGCCTCCGTGGTTTGCCCTTCATCCTTCATCCCTCATCCTTCATCCTTTCCTGTGAACTTCCGCTCCCGCGCCCACACCGAGCCCATCGCGCTGCAACTGGCGCCGATGATCGACGTGATTTTGTTCCTGCTCACGTTCTTCCTGCTCACGTGGAACATCGCCCGCTACGAGACGGAGCTTGATGTGCGCGTGCCGACGGCGAGGCAGGGCGAGGCGCCGAAACGGTTGCCGGGTGAAATCATCTTGAACGTGAAAAAGGACGGGCGGGTGATCCTGAACAAGATCCCGGTTTCCAACGAGCAATTGCTCGAGAAGCTCAAGGAGATCGTCAAACTTTTCCCGGAACAGGCCGTGGTTTTGCGCGCCGATGAGGATGTCGAATACAAGTACGTGATCTCCGTGCTCGACGTGTGCCGCGCAGCCGACATCTGGAACGTCGCCTTTGCCACCGCCCCCGAAGAACAGCCCAAGTGATCATGATTGCGGGCGGACGAACGTGAAACATTTTTTTCTGCGGCTGTCGTTGACGGGCCTTCTGGCCGCAACACTCCACGCCCAAACAAACGTCGCCCCTGCTGCGGTCTCCACCAACACGGCACCGGAGCGGCTGGAATCGGTGCAGATTGATCTCGCGAACGGATTCCTCGGGCGTGAGTTCTACGACCTCGCGCTGGCCGAGTATCGCAAATATCTCGAATGGTTTCCGAAGGGCGGCGCCGTCGAGGAGGCCCAGTATCGCATCGCCGATTGCATGCGTGGCCTCGGCAACGCCGATGCGGCGCGGGAGCAATACCAGCTGGTGCAGAAAACTTTTCCGAATGGCGTGTATTTCGCAAGGGCCGCCTTCCGCATCGGGGAAATGGATTGGGACGCAGAACATTTTGCGGAGGCGCTTCCCCATTTTGTCGAGGCGGCCGAGACCGCCGAAGGCGCGGAAACGCGCCTCACCGCGCGCTTCTATCAGGCGCGCACGCTGATGCAGCTCAAGAAAAACGCCGAGGCCATCCCCGTGCTGCAGGAAATCGCGAAGGTCGAGAAGCAAAACCCCTATCGCGGTTTCGCGCTGCTTGAGATGGCCAGGGCCATGGAGACCGCCGGAAACGAGGATGAGTCCCGCATCCTGTACGCCCGGGTGCTCGATACCGACGCCGCCCCGCTCCTTCGCGCCGAAGCCGGGCTCAAGGCGGGCGCGCTCGAGATGAAGGCGAAGCACTGGGCGGCCGCGATCCTCGATTTCGAAAAAGTCCGCAAACTCAATGTCGCCTCCGAGTGGATCACCTTCGCCAACCACAACATGGTCCGCTCCTGTTACCAGGCCGACCAGCATGACGCGGTGGTCCGTTTGCTCGAGGATTCAAAGAATCAATTTCCAAAAAATGCCCAAGCCGAGCTCGACCTGTTGCACGCGCACTCCTACCGCCAGTTGAAAAAGTACAAGGAGGCAATCCAGTGGTATGACATCTTCCTGAAGAACAATCCCGGTGACGCTTCTGCCGAAAGCGCGTCCTACGAGCGGTTGATCTCGCTCCACCTGGTCAACGCGGCAGCATGGGATGCCGAGGCCGTGGCGTTTTTGAAGACGTTTCCAGACGCGGCGGGCGCGCCGCAGGTTCTCTATCTGCAGGCTGACCGGGCGTTTCGCAAAAAGGATTTTGCGACGGCGGCCACAATCTACTCGGCTATTCCGCTGCCGAAGATGACCCCTGCACAGCAGCCGGAAATTGTCTATCGCCTGGGAGTGAGCCAGGCACAGGTTGGAAAATTTTCAGAGGCTGCCGCCACATTCGCCGATTTCATCAAACGTTTTCCAGGCCATGCGCTGGCGGCGGGCGCTTTTTTCCAGAAAGGACACGCGGAACAGCAGTTGGGAAAATTTGAGACCGCCCTGGGTACTTTCAAGGAACTCGTGGGAGAGTTTCCCAAAGCGGCCGAGCGCGAGGGTGCGATTTACCGCATGGCGCTGATGCAGGGTGAACTCAAGCAATACGCGGCCATGCGTGACTCCTTCCAGCTGCTTGCGAGGGAGTATCCGAAAAATCCGTTTGTGGAGGACGCGGCATACTGGATCGGCTGGAGTCTTTTTGAGGAGAAGAAATACGCGGAGGCACTGCCCGGGTTGCAGCAGGCGCGCAAGGCAAAGCCCGCCGATTACGGGGCCCAGGCGACGTCGCGGATCATCCTCTCGGAATATTACCTCGGCCAGCGCGCGGCGCTGCTCAAGGAGATGGACGCGTTGCCCGCTGATTTCCCCCTCATGGCGCCGGACCTGTACGACTGGCTGGCACGTCAGAGCGCAAAAGAAAACGACCAGCCCTCCGCGGAAAAATATTTCCGCAAATTGATCGCCCATCCAAACGGCGCGGCATGGAAACAGGCGTCACGCTGGGAGCTGGCCGCAAGCCTCGCTGCGCAGGCAAAATGGAAGCAGGCGGTTGAAACGTGGGAAGCGTACGAGAAGGATTACACCGCGCCCGCCGACATCGTGGCGACAAAGCTGGAACTCGTGCGTGGACATCTCGCGCTGAAGAATTTCGCGCGCGCGCAGGAAATCGCGGAGGACGTGCTGCGGCTTCAGCCCGAGGGGAAAAACAACGCGCAGGCGCGTTTTCTGCTCGGCGAAATCATGGCCGCGCAGAAGAAATTCGCCGACGCAGGAAAATATTACCTCAGCGTGGCAGTATTGTACGAAGACCCCGACCTGACGCCGAAATCGTTGAGCCGCGCCATCACCGCATTCGAATCCGCCGGTGAAACCAACCAGGTGACGAAATTGAAACAGGAGCTCAAAACAAAGTTTCCGAACTACAAGTAGAGGCGGCTGGCTTCATCCCCTTGACGCTCCGTGCGGGCATTGTTACGGTACGGTTGTGAGCGAAACTCCCGCGACGGAAGAAATCCAGGGTTGTCTGGAACGGATCATCTACACAAACGAGGAAAACCATTACACGGTGGGCCAGCTTGTTCCGGATGACCAGAAGAAGCCCGTCACGGTCGTCGGCAACCTCCCTTCCGTCCAATGCGGCGAAACGCTCCGGCTTCAGGGCCAGTGGATCCATCACCCGCAATTCGGCCCGCAATTCAAAATCACACGCTTTGAATCCATCCTCCCATCCACCGTCACGGGCCTGAAAAAATATCTCGGCTCCGGGCTCATCAAGGGGATCGGCCCGAAGTTCGCCGAGCGCATCGTGGATTTTTTTGGCGTCGAGACCCTGACGGTGATTGACAAATTTTCGGGCCGCCTGAAAGAGGTCCCCGGCATCGGAGCGGAACGCGCGGGCCGCATCCGCATCGCATGGGTCGAGCAGAAGGCGGTTCGCGACATCATGATCTTCCTGCAAAGCTACGGGATCACGCCGTCGCAGGCTTCTAAGATTTACAAGATGTACGGCGACGACTCGATGGCCGTGGTCCAGGAAAATCCGTACCGTCTCGCGCGCGACATCTACGGGATCGGCTTCAAGATAGCCGACCAGATCGCGCGCAATCTCGGGATTCCCTCGGACTCCTCCCGCCGCATCCAGGCGGGAATCTTTTACCAGCTCGAGCAATTTCTCTCCGAGGGCCACACCTGTTATCCGCAGGAACAACTGGCCACCGCCGCAGCCGGTGATTTACTGGGCGTGGAGGTCGGTCCCGTGGAGCGCGAGATCACACAAATGGCGCACGACGGCCATCTCAAGATCGAGCCGCAGGAGGGATTGATTTTCCTGGCCGGCCTTCATCATGCGGAGTGCGACCTCGCGGCACGATTGAAATTCATCGCCCAGGCACCGCTCTCCCTTCCGCCGGTGATCATTGACAAGGCGATGGAATGGGCCGACCAGCAGTCGCGCATCACGATGAGCGACGCCCAGCGCGAGGCGGTGAAGGCGGGCATCACTTCCAAGCTCACCGTCATCACCGGCGGCCCCGGCGTAGGCAAGACCACGATCATCCGCAACATCGTGAAAATCCTCGCCTACAAAAAGGCGCGGATCGCACTCTGCGCGCCGACGGGACGCGCCGCCAAGCGACTTTCCGAAAGCTGCTCGCTCCCGGCGCAAACAATTCATCGCCTGTTGAAGTACGACCCGCCCAATCATTCGTTTACGTTCAACGAAGAGAAGCCTCTGGAGGTGGATCTCGTGGTGGTGGACGAAACCTCGATGCTCGATATCCCACTCGCGCGCAGCCTCCTGCTGGCAATCCCGCCGCGCGCGTCCCTGATCCTCGTGGGCGACGTGGACCAGCTTCCATCCGTCGGCCCCGGCAACGTGCTGCGCGACATCATCGAGTCAAAAATCGCCCATGTCATCCGCCTGACACAGATCTTCCGCCAGCACCACGCCAGCCAGATCATCGTCAACGCCCACCGCGTGAACGAAGGCCAGATGCCCGAAAACACGCCGGGCCATTCCACGTTTACACCCGATGATGAGGCGGACCAGGACGAGGCTCCGCCCACGCCCGCCGGGACAGTCGCCGTCCGCCATCTCACCTCCACTTCCGATTTTCATCTGCTGCCCGTGGACTCGCCCGAGGCCGGCCTGAAGCGCATCGTGGATTTGTGCGCGACGGAAATCCCCCGCGTGTTCGGGCTGAATTCGATTGACGACATCCAGGTGATGGCGCCGATGCATCGCGGCATCTGCGGGGTGGAAAACCTGAACCGCGAGCTGCAGAAGGCGTTGAACCCGAAAAAGGAGAAGGATTTTCAGCTGCATCGCGAAGGTGAGACGCAGGAAATCGAACGGTTCGGGCGGCTCTATCGCCTCGGCGACAAGGTCATGCAGATCAAAAACAATTACGACAAGGACGTGTTCAACGGCGACCTGGGGCGGGTGCAATCCATTTCCCGTGAAAACCAGAAGGTATTCGTCACCGTGGATGGCCGCGACGTGGAATATGATTTCAGCGACCTTGATGAATTGCTGCCCGCGTACGCAATCTCCATCCACAAGTCGCAAGGCAGCGAATATCCCGCGGTGGTGATCCCCATCCTGACGCAACATTACGTCATGCTGCAGCGCAACCTGATCTACACCGGCATCACGCGCGGAAAAAAACTGGTGATCCTCGTGGGATCGGCGAAAGCGCTGTCGATCGCCGTGCATAACAACAAGACCGCGCACCGGTATGGAATGCTCCGGAAAAGACTGGAGGAATGATCCAATTTGGAGGGCGTGGCTCCGTCCGCGCCTCAGGGTCGGCCAATCGTGTCGCTTCCCACACATCCCAACCCAGGCTCGCACGGCCCGCGCTACGCCAGAGGCTTCGGCGAGGCGAGAGGCGAGCCCTCCATTCAAAATGCAAGTTAGGGCGCTACCTCGGCTCGGAGAGATTTGACGAACGGCTGGCTTTCCGCGAGAGTGAGGTGGCAACCACGGTGCAAATGAGCAACTCTTCATCCCATTCGATGGCCGGCGAAACCCAATCCTTCCTCCTCGGTGGGGAATGGATCACGGGCAAGGACACCCAGGAAGTCCGCGCGCCATTTGATGGCGCTCTACTTGGCCGTGTCAGCCGGGCGGGGCCGGCGGAAATCGAGGAGGCGCTCGTTCGTGCGGAACATGGATTCCAAATTTTCCGGAAAACTCCCACACACGTTCGTCGCGGGATCCTCCTTCGCGCAGCGGCGCTCATTGGCGAACGCCACGACGCCCTTGTGGACATGCTTTCGCGCGAGGCTGGCAAGCCCGTCATGTTCTCGGCCATGGAGGTGCGACGCATGCGGCTTACCTTTGAACTCGCGGCTGCCGAACTCACGCGCTTTGGCGGTGAAATGTTGCCGGTCGATTTTGATGAACGCGCGGAAAACTGCGAATGCCTCGTCCGACGTTTTCCCGTCGGCGTCATCGCAGCCATCATCCCCTATAACTGGCCGTTCAACCTTGCCGCGCACAAGCTCGCGCCCGCGCTCGCCGTCGGCTGCTCCCTGCTCGTCAAACCCGCCACCGCCACCCCGCTCTCCACGCTCATGCTCGGACGCATCCTCATGGACGCCGGCCTGCCCAAGGGCGTTCTCTCCGTTCTCCCCTGCCCCGCTGCACTCGCCCAGAAATGGGTCGAGGATGACCGCGTGGCCATGCTCTCGTTTACCGGCTCGCCCGAAGTCGGCTGGCGGCTCAAGTCCATTGCAGGACGCAAGAAGGTTTCGCTCGAACTCGGAGGAAATGCCGCGATGGTGGTGCACGAGGATGCCGACATCGAACGCGCCGTGCAACGCGCCGTCATCGGCGGATACGGCTATGCGGGCCAGGTCTGCATCAAGGTCCAGCGGGTGTTTGCGCACGATGCCGTCTACGAACATTTCTCAACGCAGCTCGCGGAGGCAACGCGGCAATGCCTGTATGGCGACCCGATGGATGTCCGCACGGTTTGCGGTCCGCTCATTGATGTCGCCAATGCCGAGCGCATCGAGTCGTGGATCAACGACGCCGTGAAGGATGGCGCGCGCATCCTTGCGGGCGGCACGCGGAAGGAAAATATTCTCAGCCCCACGCTGCTCGACCAGGTGAAGCCCTCGATGAAAGTCTGCCGCGGCGAAATCTTCGGCCCGGTCGTCACGCTGGAACGCTATTCCGACTGGAGCGATGCTTTGCGGCGCGTGAACGATTCGGATTACGGCCTGCAGGCGGGCATCTTCACGCGCGACTCCGACCGCATCCACCAGGCATTCCAGGAACTCGAAGTCGGCGGCGTGATCGTCAACGATTTTCCCACGATGCGCGTGGATAATTTCCCCTACGGCGGCGTAAAAAACTCCGGCTTTGGACGGGAGGGTGTCCGCTACGCCATGGAAGAGATGACCGAGCCCCGCGTTCTATTTACGCGGTTTTCAACGTAGCCGCGTTCGCCAGAACGCGGACCGCCGTTCCGACTTCCGAGGATTGTTCGTCCAGGAATTTTCCATCCCTCCGCCCACACTTCAGCTTTTGCCCTTTGCCTTCCCTCCCATGCCTCCAACCAACAACTTCATCCGACTTCGCGGCGCGCGGCACAACAACCTCAAGGGTTTCAATCTCGACATCCCGCTTGGACTCATGACGGTCGTCACCGGCCTCAGCGGCTCCGGGAAATCCTCTCTCGTCTTCGACACTCTTTACGCCGAGGGCCAACGCCGCTACGTCGAGACCTTCAGCCCTTACGCGCGCCAGTTTCTCGAACGCCTTGACCAGCCGCAGGTGGATTCCATCGAGGGAATCCCCCCGGCCATTGCCATTCAGCAGGGAAACACCGTCAAGACTTCCCGCTCCTCCGTCGGCACGCTCACCGAGCTCTGCGATTATTTTAAATTGCTCATGCCACATCGCGCGACGCTCATCTGCCCGGGCTGCAAACAGGAGGTCCGTGGCGATGCACCGGCCGACATCTTCACAAAGCTTGTGCGGGAAAAGGAAGACTCCATCGCTGTCGCTTTTCCCGTGGCCATCCCTCCAAAAATGAAATTTGCTGAACTCGGGACCATGCTCATTCAGCAGGGTTATCGCCGCTGGTGGGATGGGCGCGAAATCTGTGAATTTGAATCTTCCGCGCCGGTAAAATCTCCACCCTCACTGTTGCCCGTCATCCAGGACCGCATCACGCTTTCCACGTCGCAGCGCGGCCGGTTCATCGAGGCCGCCGAAACCGCCTTTCGTGCAGGCAAAGGACATCTCTGGGTCATCACGCTCAACAGCCGCAAGTCGTATCCGTTTTCGCGCGGACGTCATTGCGCATCATGCAACCGTTCTTTTTCCGAACCCACGCCTTCGCTCTTTTCGTTCAACAGCCCCGTCGGTGCGTGTCCGAAATGCCGGGGCTTCGGCCGCACCATCGACATTGACGAGGCGCTCGTGATTCCAAACCGCTCCCTCTCATTGCGCGGGGGCGTGATCAAGCCGTGGCAGGGCGGCGTCTCGGCGGAATGCCAGGATGACCTTCTCAAGTGGTGCAGGCGTCGGCGCGTCAATCCGGATACTCCCTTCAACCGCCTCCCCGCGCAACACCACACATGGGTGATGGAAGGCGACCCCGGGGATCCCGGTGACACCGGCTATGGCCCATGGTACGGCGTGCGCGGCTATTTTCGCTGGCTCGAATCCAAAAGCTACAAGATGCACATGCGTGTACTGCTCTCGCGTTATCGCACTTATCGCACCTGCGCGACATGCGGGGGGACGCGATTCCAGCCCGAAACCCTCAACTACCGTCTCGCGGGAAAAACGATCGGCGCCCTCTACGGCATGTCCATCCGCGACTTGCGCTCCACCGTGGAAGCGTTTGTCACCCCCCGGGGAGATCCCTGCGCCCTCGTCATTCGCGAAATCATTTCACGCCTTCGGCTGCTCGGCGATGTCGGGCTCGATTACCTCACGCTCGACCGGTCGGCACGCACTCTCTCGGGCGGTGAAGTCCAGCGCGTCAACCTTACCACCTGCCTCGGCTCAGCCATGGTGAACACGCTCTTCATCCTCGACGAGCCCAGCGTGGGGCTCCATCCGCGCGACGTGGACAGCCTCGTCCGCGTGCTCCACGCCCTGCGCGACCGGGGCAACACGCTGGTCGTCGTGGAGCACGAACCCTCCGTCATCCGGGCCGCCGACCATCTCGTGGACCTTGGCCCGGGCGCCGGCGAGCTGGGCGGCAGGGTCGTCTGGCAGGGCCAGCCGACGATCTCACATCTCAAATCTCAAAGCCTGACGCTCGATTATCTTTCGGGCCATAAGAAAATCCCTCTCCCGGGAAAGACACGCCCGGTGAATGCAACAACGCCGAGGCTTTCGATCCGGGGAGCTGCGGAAAACAATCTCAAACGCGTCTCCGTGGATATTCCCCTCGGGAGATTCGTCTGCGTCACCGGTGTCTCCGGCAGCGGCAAGTCCACGCTTGTGCACCGCGTCCTTTACGAAAAACTGCAGGCGCTGCGCGGCAAATCCTCGTCCGAACCCGGACGTTGCGAAAGCGTTGCAGGCCACGAAGCGCTGGGCGAAGTCATCCTTGTGGACCAAGCCCCGCTCGGGCGTACGTCGCGCTCCAATCCCGCCGTGTACGTCGGCGCATGGGATTCGATTCGCGAGCTGCTAGCCGCCCTCGATGAGAGCCGCCGGAACGGTTTCACCGCCGGCAGCTTTTCGTTCAATGCAGGCGAAGGCCGTTGCGCGCGATGCGGCGGGCTTGGATACGAAAAGGTGGAGATGCAATTTTTGCCGGACGTCCAGATCGAATGCCCCGATTGTCACGGGAGGCGTTTCCGCGACGAAATTCTCAAGGTCCGACTCGGCGGAAAAAACGTGGCCGATCTTCTTGCTTCCACGATTGCCGACGCCACGCGCCTTCTGCAATCGCTCCC
This sequence comes from Verrucomicrobiota bacterium, assembly GCA_023269615.1. GTDB lineage: Bacteria > Verrucomicrobiota > Verrucomicrobiia > JABWAM01 > JABWAM01 > JAHFSY01. The sequence continues at coordinate 149,870 of JAHFSY010000003.1, read as the reverse complement.
CTCCCACGGCAACAACGACTCGGAACGAAAGACATGGGCCCGCCTGCAACGGCAGGCGGTCGCCACTTTGCAGCTGCTCGATCGCGTGGGATTGGATTACCTGCGACTGGGGCAGCCCATCAACACGCTCTCCGGCGGCGAGGCGCAACGATTGAAACTCTGCGGATTTCTCGCCGAATCGCTCACGCGCAAAACCCCGCAACGGGCGCTTCTCATCTTTGACGAACCCACCACGGGACTGCATTTCGATGACGTCCGCCGCCTCGTGGATGTCCTCCAGCAGCTCGTGGACCAGGGCCACACCGCGCTCGTCATCGAGCACAACATGGAGCTCGTGAAATGCGCCGACTGGCTGGTTGACCTCGGCCCCGAGGCCGGCGACCGCGGCGGCGAGGTGGTCGCCTGCGGCACCCCCGAATCCATCGCCGAACATCCTTCCTCGCACACCGGGAAATATCTTCGTCCGCTCTTATGTAGGGCAAGCGGCCCGCTTGCCGTCCGACGGAGAGGCAACGGGGCCCGTTGCCCTACAATTGCGGATAGCGGAGAGATTCGCATTACAAATGCTCGCGAACACAATCTCAAAAATCTCTCGATCTCAATCCCCCGCGACCAGTTTGTCGTCATCACGGGCCTCAGCGGCAGCGGCAAATCCACGCTTGCCTTCGATCTCGTCTTTGCCGAGGGACAGCGGCGCTTCCTCGACTGCATGTCCACCTACGCGCGCCAGTACGTCGAGCAGATGCCGCGCCCCGACATGGATCGCGTCGAGGGCATCCCGCCCACCGTCGCCATCGAGCAGCGCGTCACGCGCGGCGGCTGGAAGTCCACGGTGGCCACGATCACGGAAGCCTACCACTTCATCCGTCTCCTCTACGCGAAGGTCGGCGTTCAACATTGCCCGCGCTGCAAGCTGCCCATCCGCGAACAAACCGAGGATGCCGCGGTGAACCAGATCCTCAGTGCCCTGCGCCGCCAGCCGCTCCACATCCTCGCCCCGGTGGTGCGTGGACGAAAAGGGTTTCACGATGAAGTCATTCAATGGGCTTCCGCCCACGGCATCGGTCGCCTGCGCGTGGATGGTCGCTTCATCGAAACCCCGCGCCTGCTCGGAGGAAAAAAACTGGCGCGCTATGTCGAGCACACGATTGAGCTCGATTATGGGCTTTTTGAAAAAAACACCCGCAACGCCTCTCGGATCCGCGATGCGCTTCGCGCGGGCCGTGGCATGATCGTCCTTTCCGATTCCCGCGGTGACAGCGAACGGGTCATCAGCACTTTGCGCACATGCCCGTCCTGTGCACGGTCGTTTTCGCCGCTCGACCCCCGCGATTTTTCATTCAACAGCCCAGCCGGCTGGTGTCCGGATTGTTTCGGCTACGGCGTGACCTGGGGCAAAGACGCCCTTGAAGACCTCGATGGAGAGGAGGAAACGGAACGCGACCTGCGCATCGAGCGGCGGACATCCGATGAGGACGCCCACCCCTGCGAGCGCTGTCACGGGGCGCGGTTGAAAACCGACTCGCTCCATGTTCGCGTCGGTGATCTCGCGCCCCCGGAGCTCAACGCCATGAGCTCACGCGCCGCATGCGAATGGTTTTCACGGCTTCGCCTTTCAGGACGCGAGCGGGAACTTGCGCGTGACATCGTCCCGCAAATCGTGGAGCGCCTGCGCTTCATGGGCGAGGTCGGCCTCGATTACCTCGGCCTCGGCCGCGCCGCCGTCACGCTCTCGGGTGGCGAGGCCCAGCGCATCCGTCTTGCTTCGCAACTCGGTTCCAACCTGCGTGGTGTCCTCTACGTGCTTGACGAGCCGACGATCGGCCTGCACAGCCGGGACAACGAACGGCTGCTCCGCGTCCTCGACCGTCTCAAGGCCCGGGGCAATTCCCTTCTCGTGGTCGAGCATGATGAAGAAACGATGCGCCGCGCCGATTGGATCATTGACCTCGGCCCCGGCGCGGGCAAACAGGGTGGACAGGTCGTCTGGGCTGGGAGGCCCAGAATTTCAAATTTGAAATTTGAGATTTCACATTCAAGGACGCTTGAGTTCCTGTCCAATCCGATGCGGCATCCCCTGCGTGGAAAACGACGCGATCTGAAGACGGCTGAATGGTTCGAAGTTGCGGGAGCCACCCTCCACAACTTGAAAAAGGTTCGTGTCCGGTTTCCGTCGGGACGGTTGACGCTGGTCACGGGCGTAAGCGGGGCGGGCAAATCCTCACTGGTGCGAGGGACGTTGCTGCACGGGCTCAGGCATCCATCGTCACCATGGCGGAAAATTCTCAAGGGCTCGAGCCTCATCGCTTCCGCCTACGAGGTGGACCAGGCTCCCATTGGCAAGACGCCCCGTTCCTGCCCGGCCACCTACCTCGGCATCTGGGATGAAATCCGGAGGCTCTTCGCCTCCACGCCCGCCGCCAGGATCCGCGGCTACACGGCAAGCCGTTTTTCATTCAACGTCCCGGGCGGGCGCTGCGACACGTGCGAGGGGCAGGGGCGCGTGAAACTGGCGATGAGTTTCATGCCGGACGCCTATGTGCCATGCGAAACATGCGGCGGGGCGCGTTTCGGGACTGAGACTCGTGAAATTCTGTATCGTGACCGTAATATCGCGCAGGTGCTTGAAATGTCGGCCGGGGAGGCTGTGGAATTTTTCTCGTTCGACCGTCGCATCGCGCAACCGCTCCAGCTTCTCGCGGATACCGGGCTCGGCTATCTTGCGCTTGGCCAGAGCAGCCCCACCCTCTCGGGTGGCGAGGCGCAACGGATGAAACTGGTGAGCGAGCTGATGCGTGGACGCGGGCCTGCTGCGAAGGGAAATCTTTACGTGCTGGAGGAGCCGACGATTGGATTGCATTTTGCGGATGTCGAGAAATTGATCGGCGTGCTGCACCAGCTGGTGGATGGAGGGCATACAGCGATCGTGATCGAGCACAACATGGACCTGATCGCCGAAGCCGATTACGTGGTGGACCTTGGCCCCGAAGGCGGAGAAGGCGGAGGCCGCGTCGTGGCCGCAGGCACACCCGAGGAGGTGGCCAGGGTCAAAGCCTCCCACACCGCGCGCTTTTTGAAGAAGGTCCTGGTCCGTTCGGCGAGGTGACGGGGAATTTTTGACAGGATTTACAGGATGGACAGGATTTTTCGGAGGATGAAGCCGGATTGACAGGATTTCAGAAAAGCCCGGACGGGCTTTTCTGCGGTGTTCGAAATTTCCTTTTAAACTCAAGACTGCCGCCTCCGAAATTGAAGACGAGACCGATATCCAATCCAGTGGCCTTCAAATAGTTGACCAGCTGGACTTCATGGTTGACCGCCAGTTTCTGAACGGCCTTCAGCTCCAGAATGATCAGTTGGTCAACAATCAGATCAGCTACAAAATCGCCAACCACCGCATCATCGTAATAGACTGCCATTGCCTTCTCCTTCTCCGAATGATGCCCGTTCTTCCGCAATTCATGATGAAGTGCCTGCTGGTAAACTGATTCAAGAAATCCGGGTCCAAGCGCCCGATGCACCTTCATCGCGCTCCCGATGATCGCTCCAGTCAAATCGTCCATATTTGTCATACATATACATATGTATATTGGATTCCTGTCAGGCGCAATCCATTTCCGCCTTCTTAAAAACGACCCCAGAAAAGCCCGCCCGGGCTTTTCTGAAATCCTGTTCAATCCGGCTTCATCCTCCGAAAAATCCTGTCCATCCTGTAAATCCTGTCAAAAACTCCCCTTTCATCCTACCCGCAGCGCCCATTCGGCATGGCGACGAACCATCTCACTCGGATGCTCCGACGCAACCTCTCGCAACAATGGCCCGTCATCCTTTATGCCCACGTTCCCCAAGACGACGCACGCGTTCCGTTGTAATCGCTCAAGGCCGAGCCTCTGGATCGGCGTCCCGCCAAACTTTATTTTGAAATCCGCCTCTTCCATCCGCAGGATTTTGCGCGGGTCCAGGTTTGCGAGATCCTCGCGGTACGTTTTTTTGAAAACACCGGCCTCCTTCGCAAAACGATTCCACGGACATGCATCCAGGCAATCGTCGCACCCAAAAATACGGTTTCCAACCGCCACACGAAACTCCTCGGGAATGTCGTCCTTCGATTCGATCGTGAGATATGAAATGCACCTTCGCGCATCGAGCTGGTACGGGGCGGTGATCGCCTGCGTGGGACATGCATCGATGCAACGCACGCATGAGCCGCAGCGATTCACAGCGGGCTCATCTCCCTCAAGCTCCAGCGTGGTGATCACCTCCCCCAGCAGGAACCATTGTCCCAACCCACGGCTCAGGGCCATCGTGCTTTTGCCCACCCATGCGATGCCCGCCCTTTGCGCATGGTCGCGCTCGAGAATGGCGGATGTGTCCACTGCAATCCGCGCGACAGTTCCCCCGCCGCCCATCTCCTCCACCGCACGCGCCAGTTGTTTCAACATCCGCTCCATCACCTTGTGATAATCACTCCCCCGCGCATAACGCGCCACCACTCCGTCGTTGATGTCATCCCGTGTGGGAACAAAATAGTTCAATGCCACCACGATCACGCTCTTCGCCCCGGGCAAAAGTTGCCGCGCATCCTTTCTCCTCGCGGGATCGCGGGCGAGCCAGTTCATGTCACCATGCTTTCCATCCGCCAGCCACTCATCCAGATGGTCGCCATGCACGGAAGCCATCGCCGGGGCAACGCCTGCCGCATCGAACCCCAGGCCGCGCGCCGACCCAAGAATTTTTTCGCGCAACGTTTTCATGGCGGCATTTCTGCGACGCAAACACCCGTCCAAATCCAGCGCCTACGACTCTTTTGCGCCGGCTTTTTCGAGCAGCTTGACAATGGCAGGGTGTTCCTCGCGCGCAGCGTAATAAAGAGCGGTCTTGCCGCGGTTGTTCATGGCATTCACGTCCACCTTTTTCGCGAGAAGAATTTTCACACTGGCGGGATTGCCGTTTTGCACAGCCCACATCAGCACGGTCTTGCCGGTTTCGTCGCATGCATGCACGTTGGCACCTTCCTCCACGAGCTGCTGGACGATGTCAGGGTGGCCATTCCAGGCGGCGATCATGAGGGCCGTCCAGCCATTGGCACCGCGGGCTTCAAGATCAGCGCCCAGTTCAAGGAGGATCTTTACACTCTCGCCGTGGCCGTTCCATACGGAGCACATCAGGGGCGTCCATCCGTCCAGCAGACGGATGTTGATGTCGGCGCCTTCCTCGATGAGAATTTTCAGCGTGGTCGTGCGCCCCTCCATTGCCGCCCGCATCATGGCGGCGTTGCCGGGCGGCATGGTCGAGGCCGCTCCGCCCTGCATTTCATCGCCCGCGGCGGAAGTCTCGACGCTCAATGCGCCCGGAGCGTAAGACGCCTGCGCTTCGCCGCGAGCTCCACCCCCTGCTTCCTTCGCTTCCTGTGGCAACGTGATCAAATAGCTTTCAAGAAGATCCTCTGCTTCTTCGTGGTCGAGGAGGTTTTTTGGATCCATCCCGATGCGTTCAACGTGGTCGCCTTTGTCGATCCTCACCTTGCCCTTGGTCATCAGCGGGATGGCGAACGCCCTGATATAGGACCGGCTGTAATCGGAATTTCGCGCCAGCTCATCCAATTTCTCCTCGAGAGAAATGGAAATCGCGTCGCCAAGGGACGCAAGCTGGCCGTGTTCCACGCGGGCGCGGGTTACGTTGACGGGGATCGTTTTCAGCGATCTGGCAGGCGGTGCGGCTTTCTCCGCCTCAACCCGACGCGCAGGGCCTGGCTCGTTGCGCTTGATTTTCGGATTGATGGAACCCACAGCCACGGCCGGCTGCGCGCCCGAATCGAATACGCCGCCCGGCATCTGCCGTAAAGGACGCGCTCGCGGGCTGGCGTTCCAGTTATTCCAGCTTCCGAGCACCGCGCCAGCCTGCGTGAGCTGGTTCACAATTTGCTTATGGTCTTTGGCACTGGCAAGAGTGAGTGCCGTGGCCATCTCCTTGTCCTTTGAATGAATGTTCGCACCTCGCTGGAGCAATACGCGCACCGTGGCAATATGGCCATTCTCGGATGCCCACATCAGCGGCGTTCTCCCAAGTTCGTCCTTCGCTTCAATGTTGGCCCCGCGATCCAGGAGGAGATTCACCACGGACGGGTGGCCGTTGGCTGCCGCCCAGATCAAGGCCGTCCGCCCCTTGGCGTCACGGCAGTCCACATTCGTCGCCTTGGGCAACAGCATTTCCAGCGTTACAATCTGTCCCAACGCCGCCGCCTTGAACATCTTCTCGTCCATGCCTTCGGGGGGTTTCGTGGCCTGGACGCGCATGGTCTTGCGCAACGCTCTCTTCCCCTGGGAACCGGTGTCGGCTTTTGTCATGTGAATGGCTGGTTCTGCACGGGAGGCGTCGTCCGGACGTGACTCCGCGGGTGCATACCCATTTGGGTACATCCCTCCCGCATGGATGTCAACGGATGTTTACGGAAGCAGGTCAACCCCGAAGAAATCGCAACAGATCGCGTGTGATCGGGTCATCGGCCTGCTCCGATGCCTGCCCGCGAATCCGACCGAGCAACTCGGCGGAGCGAAACATCCTCCCGGCCCGAACCGTGAGTTCCACGTTCGCAATCTGGTTGATTCGCTCCAGCGGGTTTCCCTTCACCGCAACCATGTCCGCCTGGAATCCCGCTGCAATGCGCCCCGCCTTCGACCCGATGCCAAAAATCTTTGCGCACACGGATGTCGCGGAACGCAACGCCTCGACGGGCTTCATGCCCGCATCCACGTACATCGCCAGCTCATCATGCACGCTAAAACCCGGGACCAGATGCGGAAAAGGTGTGTCCGTCCCCAGCGCGATCGTGAGCCCGCGATCCTGCATGCGCTTCAGGCAGCGCTTCATGTGAGCCACGGGTTCCTGGAGCGGAAGCCGCCCCTCGGGAGGACCGAAGCGGCTCTTGTATTCATTCCAGATTCCCAGGTGACACGGGTGCACCCATTCGCGGCGGCTGTCGAATTCAAACACGAGGTCTGACACGCGCCCAAGCCGGTCCCACACCACCAGCGTCGGCGTCATGATCATCCCGTGCTTCAACATCAGGTCAATGAAGATGTCCTGCTCCTCGGTGGAACTCTTCTTCCATGCCGGACCGCAGCCCGTGAGATGCTGGATTTCATTGAGCCCCGCACGCGCCGCATCCTCCGCCGTGATTGCGCCAAGGTGCGCCGTGCAAAAGGTCTTCAACTTGCGCGCCTCGTCCACGCCGGCGCTCAACATTTCAAGGTTCAGGTTCGCATAAAATTTCACCGCGTTCACCCCGCGCTTCACCTCTTCGCGGACCGACGCTCGCAATGCCTCCCCGTCCGCATGGGCCCGCCCCATGATCTTCCAATGGGCCGTCGTGCCATCGAGCAAAAACCCGCAGCAAAGAATGCCGGGCCCGGCCGTCGGGTCGGCGTCATGACGCGCCCGCTGGTCGAGAATCCAATCGAGATCATTCCCCACGTCGCGGATCGTGGTGACCCCCGCCGCGAGAAAAGCCGGCCCCATCATCGAGCTGTAATGCACATGCGCATCCATCAACCCCGGCAGCAGCGTGCACCCCGGCAAAGCGCGCTGCTCGACATCCGGGGGAATACCAGCCGCCGGCTTCACCGCCTCGATCAAACCGTCCTTCACCACCACGGCAACGCCAGCCTGCGGCTGGTCAGCCGACCCATCCCAAACCCGATCAGGAACAAGTGCGTATCGGCTCATAAGATTTTTTAAGGCTGGATGAAAAAACCACGGATGCCAAGTATGTTCCAAAGGCATTTGTTGATCCTTTAAGGTGGTATTGCCTCTCAGCACTGCTTTTTCTACATTCCATGGATGGGTAGGACCCTCAAAAAACGCTGGTGGTTTCTGGCGATTGCAGTCATTGGCCTTTTTTTATGCAAACCGCTCCTGAGTTGGGGAGACGACCCCGTCACAATGGTTTGCGAAACCGAGGTTTCTCCCAATGCAAAGCAGGTGGCGTTCATCGGTGTTCACAAACGGGGAAAAGACGAGATTGTTGCACGGCTCTGGATGCTGTCATTGCCTGAAATGCGAGCGGTCGAATGGCGCGACGACGTCGCCGTTGGCATCAACAGCCTGAGTTGGTCGCCTGACGGCTCCAAGATCGCTTTTCTTGCCGGGACAGAAAGTCATTTTGGGGAACTCCATGAGCGGGATCTTTTAACCGGCAAAATCCGGACAATCGCGCCGTCGACGTGCAAATGTCCGAAATACTCACCCGACGGCAAGTGGCTGGGGTTTTCGCGGCTGTTGAAGACATCACCCGGACATCTGACGTCCGATCTTTTGATCTTAAACCTGCATTCCAACCAGCCAATGGTCATCGAAAATGCCGATCATTGGTCCTGGTGCTGGTCCAAGGACTCAAAGGGCGTGTTCTGCGTTCGCGACGGCAGGATCCTGTTTCAACAACTTGGAGCAGGCGGGCCTGCCGTAATCGTGGAATCCGATAAAACCCGGAATGATGACAAAAGAATCGCGGACCTGTGCGTGTCACCGGATGGTAGCCAGCTTGGCTATTCCGTCGGCTCACCTGTCCGGCAGTATTACCTGATGAACCTGAAGGACCGCCAGAGCCGGAAAGTCTTCGAGTTCGACCATTACTTCGGCGAAGTTCAATGGAACAACACGGGGATCCTCTATCTTGACCAGATTAAAGGAGAGCGCCGCTCACAAGGACGGTTGATGCTTTTCGATCCGAATACCCAGGTTTCAAAACAGGTTGCCACGGGAAGTCTCTCCGATTTCAAATGGATTGATGCATCACGTATTGTGATGCGCCGGGAAAATGCTGAGTTGTGGATCCTCGACCTTGTCAAAGGCTCTGAGAGCCAGTTGCTTCTCGTCAGCAACGAAGCTGAAAAAACTTCCCGGGAAAATAAATAGCGGGAGGGTTGCCAGTTTCAGCGCCATTCTGGCCTGACGCCTATCTCAGAGCGTGTCCGGAAAGTAAGTTGCTTGCTCGTGGTAGGGCGCGACCGCCGGGCGCGCCGCTGCGTAGCGGACGGCCCGGCGGTCCGTCCCTACCTCGAATACTGAATTTTCGGACACGCTCTCAGACAAGTCAAGTTGCGGAATCATCCCCCATCCCGTCAGGCAGCGACATGTTGCAACATCGGGCAGGGTTTGACTTCCCGGTGGATGCGTGAAGACATTTTGCGCTCAGCCAGACGCAGGTCATGGCTTTCCTGAAGTCCGAGCCAGAAATCAGGACTGGTGCCCGTATAGCGTGAGAGGCGCAATGCCATCTCGGGGCTGATCGCGCGCCTGCCACGACATATCAGGCTGATGGTGATCGCCTGGACCCCCAGATCCTTGGCTACGCGATAAGTGGAAAGACCCAGCGGCTTCATGAAATCTTCAGTCAATGTTTCACCGGGGTGGGGAATGGGAATGAATCGGCTTTTAATGTTCATGGGGAATTCTTCGTTAGTGATAATCCACGATCTCAACTTGTTCAGCACCGTCCACAGTCCATCGAAAGCAAATGCGCCACTGGCCATTAATGCGTATGCTGTGTTGTCCCTTGCGATCACCTTTCAACAGTTCCAGCCTGTTGCCAGGCAACGCCGCCAGGTCAGTCAGAGCGTGGGCCTGGTGAAGCTGATCAAGTTTTCGTAAAGCCGTCTTTTGCATGTCCTGGGCCAGCCGTCGCGAGAATTTTCCTTGAAATATCGTTTCCGTCTCGTGACAGGCAAAGCTTTTTATCACTGCGCTAATATAGCAACAGTATATTATATCGTCAAGCGCTGAATTCCCACCCTCTTGGCCTTCAAATCGTGAGTGGTTCCGTCAAAAGGCGGTGGATGAACCATGCTGCAAAAAATACCAGCACATAGAAAATCCATGCGAGCAGAACGCATGCGACCACCTTGAGTGGACTTTTGCCATCTTGTTGCCGTTTTCGAAAAAGCCACCATCCAAATATCCACGAGAGGAATGTTGGAATTAAGACAACGAATGCTCCAGCAAGACTTCCAGGTATCTTGAAAATCGCCAGGTTCAAATACATGCCGATGCTTATGCCGCCCAGAACAATGAAAGCCTGTGGACCCTTCATGTCATCGTTCAAGACATGGCGATACTGATCCACCATGGTTTCCTGTTCGCTTCCGAAGGCGGTTTTTTCCAGGCCACTCCAGACAGATTCTTCCACGCGGAATCGAGCTTTACAGTTTTTGCATCCGGCGAAGCAGGCTCCTGTTGAGAAAATTCGTTCCCACCACAAAATCCATCTTTTGTATTTTGGATGACTTGGCAGCCCAACCATTTGATCCGACCCGCATCGTGGGCAATTCATGAAGGTCCCTTCATTGCTGTTACATGCCCGGTTTCGTCATGATTCCCGTGCGAGCACCGTCAGTGTGCCGCTCGTGACTCCGAGTTGTTTCACCACGTTCAATTGTCGGATCAGTTCCAGGGTGTCGCTCATTGTTCCGTTGAGAAGTTCACGGTAGGCCTGGAGGGTGGCACGCGCCTGGGTTGCATTCTCCTCGAGGAATTCCACGCGGAATGCGTGTGCGCCAGCATCCATGAACGTCCGCAGATAATCGGCGCCGCTTTGCGCCCTCGCGTGAAACACGGTGTTGCGGCAGCCCACGTCGGCCTTCACGGGATGCTCCACTCCCACCCGATCGCGCAGCTTCAACTTGTGAGTATCGCATGGACGACCGCAATTGGTATGGTCGGTGCCGTTGGACAGAAACGCCGCAAAGACGCAGTGCTCCATGTGAAACATCGGCATGTGCTGGTGCACCGTCAGCTCAAACCACGCAGGCGGAGCCGCCTTCAGCAAGTCGAGCACCTGGTCCGCATTCAAGTCGTACGAAATCGTGAGCCGCTCCAGCCCCTCGCGCATGAGGAGCGCGGCAGAAAGTGGATTGGCGACGTTGAGCGAAAAGTCACCGATCTTTCGCAGCGCGCTGTCCTTGAAAAAATCGAGCGCGCCCAGGTTGCGGATCAAGACGCCGTCCGCCCCGGCGGCCTCGATGAGCTTGAAAAATCCCTGCTCGCCCGCCTTCTGGATGCGCGGCGTGGCAAGAAGGATGGCCGCGCCCGCTTTCTTGCGGACACTAGCCACGGCTTCATGATAGCGGCGGATGTCCTCGAAGTCGGCATAGATGGTCGAACACCCGCTCGCAAGCGCCGCCTCGATCTGCTCCATGCTGCGGCAGAGTGCGATCAGCTCCACGGGGCCTGAATCTGCCACGTCACGCTGACGGGAAATCCCGGCCAGCAAGCTGGACAGAACCGGCCTCAACTCACCACCACTGTCCGTCTTTTTCTGAATTGAAACGGCATGCGCCGCTTCCATCTGCGTCATGATTTCGCGCCGCATCCGGTTGAGCTCGCTCACGGGCAGGATCACTTCACCTTCAAGTTTGCTGATAAGTTTTCCGAGTGTGAAATGTGTCTCTCCCAGCCGTCCCAATTGTTCGCCAAGCATTTCTGGCGTCAGTGGCCGTTTGAGCGCCGCCTGCAACAACATCGTGGAAACAGCCCGAAATGTTTCGCCCCCCGCAACCACCTCGATCACGAGCGTTTTGCCAGCGGCGCCTGACACTTGAAAATCCACGTTCGCCCGGGGCTCGGGAATGTCGCCTTCAAATGTTTTTTTCAACGCGCGTTCGAGCTGCGGATCGCTTGTCTTCCACACGCGGTCGCCGGGCTTGATCCTCGAAAAATCCAGATGTCCATGCTTGAAGTACAGATGGCTTCCACGGATTTCGTACACGCGCCCGCCCTGCTCCTGGTCGGTGTCGCCGCCCGTGTCGAAGACAATTCCATCGCCGGGTCGCAACGGAGTTTCAAGCTTCACCTCCACGCTCTCCGTTCCGACGCGCGTGATCAGCCCTGCAAACGGACCGCGCTTTTTTCCAAAGCGCGCATGCACCAGTTTCTGGTGGTTCACCCCATGCATCCACCCCGAAAACAGCCCGCGCGAGAAGGCCATCTCTAGCTGGTATTCGTCCTCCTTCGAAACATCGCCCACCCCTTTCATCGCCGCGTCAATGGCCTTGCGATAAACCTGCGTGGTCGCCGCCACGTATTCCGGGGTCTTGAGACGCCCCTCGATCTTGAAGCCCGTGACGCCGAGACGGATGAGTTCCGGAATTTCATGCACCGCCGCGAGGTCCTGCGGTGAAAGCAGATAGCGGCGGTCGCCGAGTTCCTTCAACGCACCGTCCACGATCAGCCCGTATGGAAGACGGCACGCCTGCGCGCATTCGCCCCGGTTGGCGCTGCGCTGGCCGAGCGCTTCGCTGGTCAGGCACTGACCCGAATACGCAACGCAAAGTGCGCCGTGCACAAACGTTTCAAGCGAAACTTCCGGGTTTTCAAATTTCGCGAGCTCGCGCAGCGAGGTTTCCCGCGCGAGCACCACGCGCTGGAGCCCGAGCTTGTGCGCGAAGCGGACGCCCTCGGGTGAGGTGATGGTCATCTGCGTGGAACCATGCACCGCCATGCGCACGCCGAGTTCCTTCGCCAGCCACGCGAGGCCGAGGTCCTGCACGATGACGACGTCCACACCGGCGCGGTCGAGCAGGATCAACTGCTTTTCCGCGTCGTCGAGTTCCCCCGTGAAAATGAGCGTGTTGAAGGTGACGAATGCCCGGACATGGTGCGCATGAAGAAAGCGCACGAGCTCCGGCAATTCCTCCGCCGTGAAATTATCCGCCCGCATGCGCGCGTTGAAACGCGGAAGGCCAAAGTAAACCGCATCCGCGCCGTTGGCCACGGCGGCGCGCGCGCATTCCATGTTGTCCGCAGGCGCGATCAATTCAGGTTTCCTCTTCATGCGACGGAAGGGTAACACAAACGCTGCCCGACGGAAATCAGGGATTCATTTTCGTGCGGAACAGGACGTCCACCACGTTTCTCACATACTGCTCATCCGTGATCCCATCCGTGGCTTCCTGGGGAAATCGGAGGACCTCGCGAAAATGATTTGCGATCTGCTCAAACAGGGTGACGCGCTCCACGGGATCGAGTTCGTCGCGGCGCATCAACGCCTGCAACGCGATGCCCGCCTCCTCGGGCGACACTCGCTGGCGCAACCGCGCGGCGAGATGCGGATGCTCGCGGAAGGAATTGTATTTGCCCGCGAGGATCTGCTCGAGATCGGGCTCCGTCAGGCGCGGGTGGCGCGTCACAATCGTGTTGGCCGCGAGATCGCCAAGGCGTTGCGCGCGATGACTGACCAGGCACGCGAGCCCGCCCACCATGTAAAACGCGGGCAGCCAATCCACAAACCGCAGCAGGTTGCGGATGATGACCTGGCTCATTTGCAGCCGCAACCCCTGGGCGTCCACCACGCGCAGGCGGAGCACCCGCTTCCCAACCGTCTGCCCGCGCCAGTACCACTCGAGCGTCATGGCGTAACCGATGGAAATGGCGAAGTACGCCAGGATCGTGACCGCCGAGGCGATGTCCCAGCTGATGAATTTCAAAAATCCAAGCGCCGCGCTGCAAATATTGCAAAACGCCAGGATGCACAGGGCGTCAATCGCCCACGCCAGAAACCGTGTCACGGGGCTGGCCAGCAGCAGCGGAAATGCGATTCCCTCCGAGGTTTGGATGACCAGCGTGTTGGTTTTTGTTCCAGGCATCAGAGTTTCGCATTCAATGTTTCGTCCTTGCCTGCCTTGCGTCCCGCCATGCTGAGAAACGCGACCAGGAGCGCGAGTTCAACCGCCCCAAAGGCGATCTTCGCCGCGTACGGAATGATCGGCTCGTGATACTGCGAGAGAAACGCCTCGATGAAACCGGCCCACACAAGCATCACGGCGACTCCGCCGATCAGGGTGGCGAGGTCCGGCCCCACCGCTCGCAGGCGCGCGCGGAGCGAGGCTCGGCTTCCCCATCCAATCAACGCGCCTCCCAGCAGCAGCCCGCCCTGTCCCGCCAGCAGGATCGCCGGAATTTCAATCACGCCATGCGGCATCAGCCACCCAAGGAGAAATTTCGTCTGCCCCGCCAGGATGTAATCCATCCCCACCGCGCCAAGGATCACGCCGTTATAAAAAAGCATCACAATCGTGCCCACTCCCCACGTCATGCCAAGCGAGAGCGTGAAAATCGAAACCTGCGTGTTGTGGGTCATCAGGAACGATGAAAAGTTGGTCTTCCCCCCTTCCAGCCGTTGACCAAGGCTCGCCTCCTCCTGCTTCACACGCTCGGCAGGATCACCCTGCAAATGCGAGAAGGGCAGAAGCACACCCTTGGACTCCGGGTCGAGCGCAAGCGCCAGGCCGCCAAACGCCACACCCGCCAGCGTGATGGCGAGCGAAAGCCAGAACGCACGCACGTGACGACGGAATGTCCGCGGGAAAGTCCGGCAAAACCAGTCCACCGGCTTGAGGCGGTGCGGCTTCTCGCGCGTTTCATGGATCTCGCCGTACGCGCGCGCAACGAGCGTCTCCAGGTAACGCCGGATTTCCTGCTCGGAGGCAAAAGTCGAGATTTTCGCAAGGTCCGCGGATGCCCTGCGGTAGAGATGATGAAATTCCTGCAACGCCGCGAGATCCATACGGTAATCGGGGTCCGCCTCAAGGCGCTTCAGGAATGCCTCCAATGATTCCCACTGGGTACGCTCCGATTCCACGAATTTTTGCACATCGATGATCACAGCAACTGCCTTTGCTTGATGGTGAGATATTGCGACACGAGTTGCGCGCTCATTTTCTCATCGTCCAGGTGCAGCATGCGCACGCCGTGGCGCTGCAGCACTTTCCCCACCTCGCGGGCGCGCTGCCACAACAGATGCCCTCCCAGGTGACGATATACGTCGTCCAGCGAAGCCGCGCTTTCGGATTTGAAAATGGGTTCCGCATTGCGCGAACGCACGGCGCTGATGAGGATCAGATGCTGGCGCGCGATGAGATCCACATTCTTGACGAGACTCTCGGCGACCACGGGGTCATCGAGGTCGGTGAGAAACACCAGCAGGGCGCGGCGGCGCAGGCGCTGGCGGATGAAGGCGCAGACTTCAGCAAAGTCCGGTGTCACCCGCTTCGGGTGAAGCGTGTAGAGCGTGTCGCGGCAGGAATCGTAATGCGCCCGCCCGTTGCGCGCGCGCACGAAGCCACTCACCCGGTCGCTGAACGTCAGCAGGCCGAAGAGATCGCCCTGCTGCTCCGCCACCAGGCCCAGCACCAGCGCCGCAGTGATGAATCGCTCAAGCACGGTGTCGTTGTCCAGCTTCCGCCCGCTCAAACGCGAGTAATCGAGAATGACATAGACCTCCTGCGTCCGCTCAACCTGGAAGACTTTCGTCACCGGGCAGCCGCGCTTCGCAGTCGCCTTCCAGTGGATCTGGTCGTAGCTGTCGCCGGGAATGTAATCGCGCAGCTTTTCAAAATCGCGCCCCTGCCCGATCATCCGTTGCGCGTGAACGCCGAAGCTTCCGCGGTTGAGAAAGATCGCCGCAAGCCGCTTTCGATCGTCGAGCAGGTTGGGATAAACCCGGATCTCCGACGCCACTTCCATTGCACTGCGTGCACTCCAGAATCCCATGGGGGACGAAACCTCCAGCTGGCACCGGCTCAGCCGGTAATTGCCGCGCTTCGAGGGAGTGCAGGGCCACGCGATCTGCGAACAAGCCGCGCCCTCGGGAAGGGCCACGCGGAAATCCTCGTTCGGCGTGCTGATCTCCCTCGGGAATGGCAGCCCCACCCGCACCATGCGGGCGTTCGTCCCCTCCCTGTGGATCCTCAGGGCAATCGTCCCTTCGCGGTTTCTGGAAAGACGCACGACGTCGGGAAGCTCCACGCGGATCCCCCGAAGCTGCCCGCGCGCCATCGCCGCGTCCACGCCCGCCACCACGACCAGCAGCGCTATCACCGAAATCGAAACCACCGCGGCTGACGACGTCATCATCCCGATCGCCGCAAACGGCAACGCGAAGCCGACCCAGAGAAGAAGACGATTTTGGGGAAGGAGCATGGGGGCGGATTTTCTGAATTCCATCTTCAGCGTGGCACCGCCACTCCCTGCACGATCTGCTGGATTACTTCGCCCACCGTCACGCCCTCGATCTCAAACTCGGGACGCAGGATCACGCGGTGTTCGAGCACGGGGGTCACCATCGCCTTGATGTCGTCGGGCGTCACAAAATCGCGCCCTGACAACGCCGCGTACGCGCGGCTGGCGAGGAGGAGGGATTGCGTGGCGCGAGGGCCCGCGCCCACGAGGATGCTCGTGTGCGTGCGTGTCCCCCTCACCAGGTCCACCAGGTAACCCACAAGCTCCTCCTTCATCAGAATTCCATCCAGGGATTTTCGCAGACGTGAGAGCGCATCGTTGTGAATCACCGTCTGCACCTGTCCGTCCCGAAGCGCGGCCTCGGGCGACTTTCCTCCCAGCATCCGCTGCGCGAGCGTAAGCTCCTCTTCGCGCCCGGGACAGCCCATCGAGATTTTCAGCATGAAGCGGTCCTTTTGCGCCTCGGGCAACGGATAGGTGCCCTCGTACTCGATCGGGTTCTGCGTTGCAAAGACCGTGAAGTTTTCCGAAAGACGGTGCGTCTCGCGGTCAATGCTCACCAGCCTCTCCTGCATCGCCTGCAGCAAGGCCGACTGTGTCTTCGCAGGCGCGCGGTTGATTTCATCCGCCAGCAGGAACGTGGTGAAGACCGGCCCCTTCACCAGCGTGAATTCATTTTTCTGCAGGTTGAAGACGTTGGTGCCGATGATGTCCGAGGGCATCAGGTCGGGCGTGAACTGGATGCGGCCCGTATCACAACCCAGCACATGCCCAAGCGTGCGGACGAGAAGCGTCTTGCCCACCCCGGGCACACCCTCGATGAGCGCGTGGCTGCCGGTGATGATGACGATCAGCGCCTTGTCCACGATGTCCTGGTGGCCGATGATGATCTTGGCCACCTCCTGCCGCGCCTTGGCGAGCACTTCCTTCAATTCATTGGTATTCACGGGTTCCATGTTATTTCCTTTCCGCCAGGATTTGGGTGATGGCGTTGTAGCTGGTTGCTGGGTTGTGCTCCTTCGAGGGAGGCTGGGTGATTTCTGACTGGATGCGCCCCACGTCGGATGCGGGGAGTTTGCGAAGGTGGCTGAACGACTTGTTCCACTCGTCGAAACAGGTTTTCAAAATGGCCGAGGCCGGAATGTTGCGGCGCAGGAGATTGACGAAGCCCGACTCGTCGTCGCGTCCCGCCGCAAAACCCTGCGCCTCCTCCTGGCGCTCGTCCTCGTGAGGCGGCACGAAACTGAACGAGTTCTTCCAGATGAAAAGCCCTGCCAGCAGGAAGAGTCCCACGAAAAGGCCGTGCAGGCGGTACTTCCTCATGAGAAGCGCCACGCCCTGGTCTTCGTGCACGCCAAGATGTGTCTCGTCGAAAATGATTTTTGGATGGGGCCCGGCCAGCCAGGCCAGCAGCGGGGGGTGGCGCTCGTTGCGCATCGCCTCGTTGCTCAGAAAATAGGAGTCGGAAACCAGCACCATGGTGCCCGCACCCAGCTTGCGCTCGATCATGACCGGAAGCTCTCCGCGAACGTACACCACGCGCCAGTCGGACGTGAGGTCCTTGAAATAAAGCGCCGAGTGCCAGGACACCTTGTCAAATTCATCCGGCGCATCCTTCTTCAATGCAGTCTCCGGCACGGGCTTGTCATCAGGAGTGGCTTTCAAATCCGAGTAATCGAAGCCAACCCCCCATCGCTGCTTCAATGAAAGAGATTCACCCGATGGATCGAGGGTGTCCTTGGAGGCATGTTTCGTCGCGGGCCGTTTCTGTTCCGCCGGTGCAGGTTCTTCCGATTTCTCCCCAGCCGGCGGGGGCTGCTGCGCCAGAGGATCCTCCTTCACCGGCGATTCCACTTTTGCAGTTTCATTTGTTCCAGCCGCATTCTTTTCCCCTTCCATCCGCTCCTTCTCGTTTTTTTCAAACTCTTCCTTCTCCTGTTTGTCCAACCAGCGGATCAGGTTTGGTTTTTGACTGACAGGCAGGAAGGTGAGGACAAGGCGTTCACCAGCACGGACGCGCGTCTCCAGATCGAGCACTTCCTGCTCCATCATGTAATTCATGCTGGTTACATCCAAGCCGAAAAGAAAAAGCGTGGTGGGCGCGTCGTCGTGCCGTTTTTCGAGCGGCAGGTGATTGCGCTCGACCGCAACACGGTCGAGGCGCTCAAGGCTCTGGTAAAATGCCCGCGTCCCGAGCGGATCGGAACGCAGCGAGGAGTAGGGCGGATAGGCATCGCCCGTCTCAAACCGCAGCCGCAACAGCTGCGCCAGGCCAAACGCAAACAGGGCCACGATGAGTGGCAGGAGTACGAACATCCATCTGGAATCACGACGCATGGGTCTGGATCCTTTCATGGTTCGTGATGAAATGTTCGACCGCCTCGCGGGTCACCTCATGCATCCCGTACCATGCGCTTTCGAAGACGGTCATGTTCTGCGCGAAGGCCTCGATCACTTCCGGCTGCGAATGGGCGCGCCTCTTCACCTCGCCCTCGTAGTCGCGGTTGGACTTGAACCGGGCGAGCGTGATGATCTCCCGCTGCGCGAGCCCGGCAAGCGTCGAGAGGTAAAATGCGCGCAACGCAAGGCGCAGCTCGCCCTTCGCCAGCAACTCGCGGGCGAGGGCCAGCCATTCGTCCGACGGAAGCTCGTCGGCCTGCACATCCTCCTTCGTCAGGTCCGGTGCTGCCGCCACGGCTCGTCCAACCACCTCGGGCGACGACATGCGCCGCCGCCGCCACATTCTCAACAGCAGGATGGCCAGGATGCTCGCCACGAGCGCCAGCAGGGCGAAAATCAAGGCCTGGGCCGTGAAATGCCAGTCCCACGATCCACGTTCGTGCGGTTGCGGATCAGGCGAATGCCGTTTCATCCAGTCCTCGATCCATGCCAACGTATCCTTTATCCAGACCTTGATCGGCCGCAGGAGTTCCTTGATGGTGTTGAGCGCGTCATCCATGAATTTTCCGACGAATCCCCGTTCGACGTCATCCTCCGGCAGCTTTTCCCTCGGCAGACGCCACGTGTATTCGGGTCGGTCAATCACCTCGCGGATCGAACGGTCCAGTTCGCCGGCCTCCACATTCGCAGGCGGAGTCCCGCCCGCCGGGTCATCGGCCATTGCACACACGGACATCATCACGAAAATCGCCAGCGCCGCCACCAGGGTGCGCGGCGCACGCGCGAAACGCCCCAGATCCGACCGCAAATCGGCGCCCGTCTGCAACGACTCGCCGTAAAAACAGCGCAACACGTAGGCCGCCTTGATGAGCGGGTTCACACACAGGTACGTCAGGCCGCCGGTCACCGCAAAGAAGGTGCTGTTCAGCATGTTCATCCCGCTCCGCGTGAAAAGATTCTCCACGCCGGAAAACATTTTGAGCAAATGCGGCAGCATGAACAAGGCAAGCGTCAGGTTCATGAAAATCACCACGCCGAACGAGAACAGGATCACGATCAGAAGGTGGTTCTGCCCCGCAAAGAGCGACGCCTGCCGCGACGCCTTCCGTACCGACTCCCGCACATTCTCCTCCCCGCCATCGCCCGTCACCGAAAGGTTCTGGTAAAATGCATACACCCATCCAAAGGGCAGGGTGATCAGGAAGGAGATCGGGAGCACAACCATGCACGTGGGTTGCACGATGGACTGGGTCGCGAGCATGCGCGCAACACGCGACACGCTCCATCGCACGGGTTCCGATCCTGCCACGCGCGCCCGAAGCTGGCCGGCGTACACCGCCTGCCAGCACTTCATCCAGAGATAGAGCAGCGCCAGAAAAAAAGCGGCCCGTGCGCAATGCCGCCCCGCGAATGCGCTGCGGCTCATGTCCGCCCAGAAAAACAAAAGCCCCAGCACGAAGGGCAGGCTGCCCGTGTAATAGCTGAATAAAAATCCCAGCGGCGCCATTCGCAGCAGGTGGACTGATTCCTCCACAAGTTCCAGCGCCCCCTTGTTGCGCCACCTCTGGTTTTTTGATCTCGCCTGTTTCATGAAGACCCTTCCAGATGGGAGGTCAGGGCTCGTCCTGAATTTTTTTCCAGAGCGTTCCCTCATGGAACGAGGAGGGCATCGAAAGCAGCCCCTGGCCGATGCAATAAAAAAACATCCACAGGAACAGGAACCCGAAGAGCGCGTACGCCAGGGTCATCACGCCACGCAGGCGCTGTTTCCTCCCGCCGGACGCGCCCGTGATTTTTTTCAGGCAGGTGGCGCAGATCACCCGGTCGTCATGCTCCGTGATGCACTCGCGGCAGAAAAACCGCGCGCACTCGGGACAGCGTGCCACCGCCTCGCGGGCGAGGTGATGGTGGCAGCGTTGTTGTGCGAGATGTTGCATCAAGGCTGGGCGTCGGGCGCCGCTGATTCACGGCGGAATTTCTGGAGCAGGTACACGCCGCATCCGCCAATCGAAAAATCGCAGATGGCCGAGACCAGGTCCATGGCCATGATCACGGGATGATCGAATGGCGAAAGCTGGGTCCCGATTTTCCCGGGATTCTCCAGGGCCAGGATCACCCCATAGCCGATTGCAACAATCATGAAGGCAACCGTGTATGCCAGGGTGGCCCAGGTCAGATTTTTCAATCCCGAAGGCAGGTCGCTCCGCTGCTGCTTGAAGAGGGCGGTCGTCATGCAGGTGATCCCGCCCAGGAGGACGCACGCGGAGATCGCATCGATCAGCTTGTTCTGGATGAAAATATTGATGATGGTCAGGACGCCGTCGAACAACAGGATGTAAAGCATGGCCGCATGAAAACGGTCGTCGCAGTGCCGCATGAGTTCCGGGGGGCCCGCGGCCTTGAGCGGATTCCCCGCCCCAAGCGCGCCAGCTGCGAGAATGGCTTCACGATTGGACGCGATCTCCTCCTGGCTGAGAACGCCCTGCTCTGCATCGATCCTGGCCCTCAGGATGCGCAACACCTTGCGCGCCCTCCACAGGCGGGCCAGCGAGGGGAGTTCCTCCGACTGCACCGCCGTCTTGAGTTTGCACGAGCTGGTGGGGCCCATGAGGCTGTTGACGACGACGATGAGAAGAAAAAATCCCCCGAAGCAACCGCCCACGATCATGCCGGCCGCATCCCATGCCCAATACAGTTTCCCGGCAAGCGGAAACAGAAAAACCAGCAGCGCCACCAGGCCGCAAACCAGGTTGATGATTTTTCCAGCGCGCGTTTTGCGGAGCATGATGGCCTGGATGTCGCGGAAATAAAACCGCTTGTAGGTTTCAGTGAACCATTGGTCGGAGACATGCAGCAGGTGGTCATTCCCAAGCCACAGGCTGGTTCTCCCGGCACTCAGGACACCGACCACTTTCTGGCCACGGCCAGGCAGGCGAACATATTCCTTGGGTTGTCGTGCCATGTGGAAATTTCAATGGGTTGCAAACCAGACACACAGCATGATCCAGCCAAGGATCTGGAGCGTGGCAAAAAGGATGGCAAGGACCATGCGGAATTTACTTCGCCCAATGATGCTGCCCGGGGCGTTCCAGTAACGGATGGCGATGAAGAGGGCGGCCGGGGCGGTCATGAATGTGAAATACACGGTGATCACCAGCAGGACAGGGTAGAGCGCGAGCCGCAATGCCATGTCGTCATACAATATTCTCTGGTTCTCCAGGTGTTTCATCCGTCCCTTTGCCTTTCCCTTCTCGATGCACTTGGGACAAAGATGCTGGTTGTTGAGCGACACATCGCAGAGGGCGCACAGGAAGACTCCGCAACTTTCACAGACCGTCACCGCTTTTTTTGCGGAATGGTAATAGCAGCTCGACTCTTCCGCCTGAATCACGCCCGCGCCTGCGGCGGGCATCTCGAATGTCCGGAGGATCGCCGGAAATACAAGCGCCTGGTAGCGCGTGCCGCATCGCCCGCAGGGCGTCATCTCTCCGGTGTTGCAGGCCGTCGGGGAAATCGGGTCGCCGCATTTCGGGCAGTCGAGTGAAAAGAGGGTGGCGGTCACGGGATTCGAATCACTCGGGTGTCGCAAATGCGGTCGTGCAAGCCGCGCTTCTCCTCGTCAAAGGCCACCATGATGTAGCCGATTCCCAGCGTTAATCCGTTCACCATGTCCGCAAAATACCGGCCGCAGGCGCGGCCGTAGGTCAGCGGGCTGCCGTCTGCGCGGACCACTTTGATCTTGCAAGCCATCTTGCCGGGGGTGGCCCCGTACTTGCCGGTAAACCAGATCGTGTACGCGGCGCCGATGCCGATGCCAATGAACATGAGAATGATTTGCAGGCCCACGTGGAGCGCGCTCCGACTGCCACCGGCCGCGATGCCGGCGCCCGCCACCACGCCCACCAGCGTGTTCACCACGTACAGAATGATTCCGTCCACAAAACGCGCCCCCACGCGAATCCAAAAGCCGGCGTAGTCCATCACGCCCGGCACACTGGCCCCCTCTTTCACCCGCTGAAAAAAAATCGGCTTGCATGCCGCGCACACCCACGAGTTTTGATACTGGATCATCTCGTCCGCGGGAAAAGGCTTGCCGCACACCGAACAAGCGTGGGGTGTCTGGGAACCCGGTAACGTGGCCTCGGGGGCCGCGTATGGTTTGAGGCGAAGTCCCGGCGCCGTCGCGGGCGCCCCACCCGGGCGAACACTCGAGTACGGCTGCCATCCCGCCATGCCGTCATGCCAGACCAGCGTTTCCGGGCGGACTTTTCCCGACGTAGCCAGCGCATTCATATCGGTATCAGAAACAGGCCCAACCCGGTTTTCTCCTTCAGCGTAATACCATTCCATGATGTCCAGACTCTATTTTCCAACCCTTGGATTGCAACCCTTTAAATTGGAATGTGATCCATCAGCTGGTTTTCTTCTTCACAAACCGCTCCAGCTCATCCGCCGCAACGGAGGGGCCGTTCTCTGCCGCGATGCCGCGCGCGATTTTGCCGGCCGACTGACGAAAACCCGGCTCTCCCATGATCCGCCCAATCGCCACGCGCAAATCCTCCGGGCCACGACGGTTTCTCGGAAGCACCACCCCTGCGCCCAACCCCTGGATTCGCATTGCGTTGTTCGGCTGGTCAAAGGCATACGGGCATAAAATGGAAGGCAGCCCCGCACGCAACGCCTGTGACGATGTGCCAATCCCGCATTGGTGTGACACCGCCGCGCATCGCGGCATGATCCATCCGTAAGGCGCATAATTCACGGCCAACACTTCCGGTGGCAGATCGCGGGGCGCGTTCTCCGCCAGTCCCGTCAGGAGAATCGCCCGATGGCCCGTCCCCCGCACGGCTTGCGCCGCAGCCTCGTAAAATCCCATCGGGCTGAAAATCGCGCTCGTCCCCAGGGTGAACAGGATGGGTTTCGGGCCCGCCTCCAGAAAGCGCAGCAACTCCCCGGGCGGCGTCCATGATTCCGGTTCGTCCCAGAAACAAAAACCCGCCTGCTTCAGCGACGGATGCCAGTCGGGCTCGGGAGGGGCAAAGTTCTTGCTGTAGAGTTGGAGGTGCAGTTCGCGCGACACGCTCGTGAAAATCGCGTCCTTCACCGGAGGCAATCCCTGCGAGGCACGGAACTCGTTCAACATCGGGTCCACGCTCGGACGGCTCATCCACTTTCCAATCTGCCAGATGCCCCGGTTGATCCATTCTCCCACGACGCCACGAAACGGATCGAGCAGCGCGCCGGATGGCATCGAACAACGGCTCGGGATCACGCCCGGCGCCAGGCTCACCGACGCGAAGCGGACCCCTGTCTTCTCCGCCACCAGCGGCGACACCAGCACGAAACTGTGTGACACCAGGCAATCGCAATCTTTCGCCGCATCGATCATCGCCCCCGCCATGGGAGCAAAGGAGGGCGCCACAAAATCCCTCATCAACGCGCGCAGGGAGGTGAGCCCCAGGTTTCGCGGCGAAAAAACCTCGGGATGCCGTTTCATCTCCTCGAGTTGCACATCCGAGCCCGATGGCACAAATTCCATCCCCGTGGATCGGACCCGATCCGCCCATGAATCCAGCCCGACCAGTTTCACCGAATGCCCCCGCCGCACCAGCTCCGCTCCCAGCGAGAGAAAGGGATGCAAATCGCCGGAAGAACCCCAGGTGGCAAGAAGGAATTTCATCGGGCGGACCCTGGTGCCCAGGTGACAGGTGACAGGTGACAGGCGACAGAAGGGTGACGTGGCATGAATTCCGAACCGTCAAATGAAGATGCGCTGTTACGAAACCCAGCTTCTGAAATCAAAGCATGTCCAACTTCAATGACACCTCGCATCTGGATTCCGAATTCTGACTCCTGTCTCCTGTCTCCTGTCACCTGTCCCCTCTTTCTCACCGGTCACATTCCCCCATCACAAAATCAATGCTTCCCAAAATGGCGGTGGCATCGCTCAGCATGTTGCCGGGCAGAAGTTTTGGAAGCACGCTGAGATTGGCAAACGAAGGCGCCCGAATTTTCAACCGGTGCGGCACGCCCCCGCCCTTGCTGTGAATGTAAAACCCAAGCTGGCCTTTCGGATTTTCCGCCTCGAAATAAACCTCCCCCGGTGGTGCGTCAAATCCCTCCGTCACCAGGATGAACTGGTGGATCAATTCCTCCATCTTCGTGAGCACCTTCTCCTTGGACGGCAGCACCGTCTTGCTGTCGGAAATGTTGATCGGCCCGCCCGGCATGTTCGCCGCCCCCTGCTTGAGGATGCGCAGGCTCTGGCGGATCTCCTCGATGCGCACCAGGTAGCGGTCGTACGAATCGCCCACGGAACCCACGGGGATCTCAAAATCATATTCTGGATACGCCAGGTATGGATGATCCTTGCGCAGGTCGAACGCAACCCCGGAGCCGCGCAGGTTGGGGCCCGTGACGCCGTACTCGATCGCATCCGCCTTGCTCAGCACGCCCACGTTGCGCGTGCGGTCCACAAAGATGCGGTTGCGCGTGAGCAGATGGTCCACCTCGTCAATCGCCTTCCAACATTCGGGAATGAATTTGCGGACGGCGTCGAGCCAGCCCTCCGGCAAATCACGGCTCAACCCGCCCACCCGGGTGTACGATGTCGTGAAGCGCGCGCCCGTCAGCGCCTCGATCAGGTTGTAAATCGTCTCGCGCTGCGTGAACGTGTAAAGAAAAACGGTCAGCGCTCCCGTGTCCATCGCCAGCGCGCCAATCCCCAGGAGATGCGCCGAGATGCGCGCCAGCTCGCAGCACATCACGCGGATATGCTGGCATCGCGGCGTCAAGCGATCCTGCACGCCCAGCAGTTTTTCCACCGCAAGCACGTACGCCACGTTGTTGGCCAGCGGGGCAAGATAATCCAGGCGGTCCGTGTACGGGATGAACTGAGTGTACGTCATGTTCTCCGCAATCTTCTCGTCCCCGCGATGAAGGTAGCCGATGTCTGGCGTCGCCTTCGTGATCACCTCGCCGTCCAGCTCGAGAATGATCCGCAGCACCCCGTGCGTGCTCGGGTGCGAAGGCCCCATGTTCAAGACCAGGTGCTCGCCCACCCCCTCGCCCGAAGGAACGCCCCGCGAGGCCGCATCCGCGATTTCAAGTTCGGTCGTCGTCATGTTTTGAAAATCAAGGCAACGGTTTGTCGGGCGTTGCGGCTGTCGTCGCAGTTCCGCCGCCTTTGACCTGCTTCACCAGGTTGGTGAGCGACGCCTGCAGGAACATCGCAGCCTCGGTGATGCACAGGAATGTGAAACCTCGCTGCACGAGCGTGGGGCCGTCACCGATCATCCACATGTTCTTGCCCGCCTTGCGGCCCGCCTCGCGAATCTTCTCGATGGAGCCCAGCAACGTGGAATTCTGCGGTTCCCAGCAGCAACCGATGTCCGCTGATAAATCGTACGGGCCGATCGCGATGGCCGTGGTCAACGGATGCGCCGCGATCGCCTCCGCATTCTTCACGCCCTGCTGGGTCTCGATTTGCGGAAGCATGATGAGATCATCCTCCACCTCGCGCTTCCACGTCGCATAATTCACATCCTTCACCCATTTGTTGCCGTGGCCGCCGGGCCGGCGCCGTCCGCGCGGCGGCATGTACACGCCCTCCTGGACCGTGTTGAGCATCTCCACCGTGTGAATGCTGGGAAGCAGCATGCCGCAAGGTCCCTTGTCCATGAGCAGGCGGACCGTGTCCGCGTTCGTGTTGGGTGGGCGGATCAGGACCGGAAAATTCATCAACCTCCCCAACGAACAACATTGGATCACAAGCTCATCGCCAAACGTCACATGCTCCAGGTCCACGATCAGGTAGTCGAGGCCGGCATCCATCGCCATCTCGACGAGCCCGGGCCAGAGATGAAACGTGGCGAGAAGACCAGTCGTGAGGGTGTTGCCCTGGATTTTCTGCTTGAGAATCTGGGCGGATTTCATGGCGGCAATGGCTGGACGAAAAGCAAAGCTATTTTCTTCTGAAGTAGGACTTGATGATGCCGGCCACGAACTCGAGATCCTTTTCCTTGAGGTATTGGTGAACCCCAAAATGGAGCCCTGTGCGGCCGATCCGCTCCGAGACCGGGAAGCTGCCCTTGCGGATCTTCATGAAGTCAAACGCCCGGTGTTGCGTGGGAAGGCTTCCGAAAAGCGTCTTGCACTGCACCCCCTTGCTTTCGAGTAGCTGGTAAAGTTCGTCCATGGATTTCTTCGGGTCGCGCATCACGATGGGATACGCGTGGGGACAGATCACTTCGCCGGGCCCGTCACGATACAAGATGAGCCGGTCCTCGAGTGGGGCGAGCAGTTTGTGAAGACGCGCCAGGTATTTGCGCCGGGTGCTGAAAGTCCAGTCGAACATCGACAGCCCCTCGAGCCCGACAGCCGCCTCGAGGTCGTTCATTTTGGAATTGAAGCCGATGCGGTCGAACGCAAAGTAGAGCTGGCCGCCCCGTCGGCCGTGACTGCGCACCGAACGGCATAGCGCCGCAAAACCCGCGTCGCTGGTCGAAATCATCCCGCCCTCGCCACTGCAAATCATGTGGGCGGCGTAAAAACTGAAAAGCCCCGCGAGTCCAAACGAGCCGATCACCTTGCCGTTGAGCGTCGCGCCATGCGCCTCGCAACAATCCTCGATCACGGCAAGCTTGTGCTTCCGGGCAATCTTGAGGATCGACCCCATCTTGCATGGACGCCCCATCGTGTGCACCACCTGGATCGCACGCGTGCGCGGCGTGATCGCCTCCTCGATTTTCGCGGGATCGATGTTGAGTGTACCGAGCTCCACGTCCACAAATCTTGGCTTGAGCCCGGCTGCGAGGATGCAGTTGGCCGTGGCGACAAATGCGAGAGCGGGAGTAATAACCTCATCCCCGCGCTTTGCGCCGCGGTCGTATAGCGCCGCAAAGGCAACGATGCCGGCGTCCGTCCCCGAACTGGTCGCCTCGCAGTGCTTATAGCCAAATTTCCTGGCGAACCCGGCCTCGAACCGCCGCACATTGCGCCCCTCGGAAACCCAGTGACGCTGGATCGCCTCGCCCAGGTATTTCCGCGCCGTCCTGCCGATCTCGATATGACCAAAGCTGATTCGATATTTCATAAAAACAGAATTTTAGCTAAACCAAATCAGCCGCCAAAAACAACCGCAATCCGGCATTCAGTCATGTAGCCGCGCTCGCCAGAGCGTGGTTCCCCTCCGGATCCGCGTTCTTGCGAACGCGGCTACAATCACTCACGGATGCGTCATCTGCTCCGGTTTCACAAACTTGTCGAAATCCTCACCGCTCAGGAATCCCAGCTTCACGCACGCTTCGCGCAGGCTGCTGTCATCCACAAAAGCGGTGTGCGCGATCTTGGCGGATTTGTCATACCCAATATGCGGATTCAACGCCGTCACGAGCATCAGCGAGTTTTTCACCGAAGCGTCAATGCGGGCGCGGTTCAGCGTGATGCCCTTGATCATGTAATCCACAAAGCCATGGCACGCGTCGTGGATCAGGGTGACCGAATGCAGGAAGTTGTGGATCATCACCGGCTTGTACACGTTCAACTCGAAGTTCCCCTGCGACCCGCCAAATGAAATGGCCGCGTTGTTTCCATGCACCTGCACGGCGACCATCGTCATCGCCTCGCACTGGGTGGGATTCACCTTGCCCGGCATGATCGAGGAGCCCGGTTCGTTCTCCGGAATGTTCAGCTCTCCCAGCCCGCAACGCGGACCGGACGCCAGCCAGCGGATGTCATTCGCAATCTTCATCAGCGATCCCGCCAGCGTGTTGATCGCCCCATGCGCAAACACCAGTTCATCGTGCGCCGACAGCGCCGTGAATTTGTTGGGGTGTGACCGGAACGGCAGTCCCGTCAACTCCGCGATCTTCGCGGCCGCGCGTTGCGCGAATTCCGGATGCGCGTTCAGGCCGGTCCCCACCGCCGTGCCCCCGATCGCCAGGTCGTAAATGCCGTCAAGCCCCAGCTTCAAACGCACGATGTCCCGCTCCAGCATGTTTGCCCAGCCGGACATCTCCTGCCCCACCGTGACCGGTGTCGCATCCTGCAGATGGGTCCGTCCAATCTTCACCACGTCTGCAAACTCCTTTGCCTTGGCATTGATCGCGTCCGCGACACCCTGGATCGCGGGAATCAGGTCGTTGTGCATGCGCTCGGCCGCCGCAATGTGCATCGCCGTGGGAAATGTGTCGTTCGATGACTGCGACATGTTCACGTGGTCATTGGGATGAATGGGTTTCTTGGAACCCATCTCCCCACCTGCGATCGAGATGGCGCGGTTGGAAATCACCTCGTTCGCATTCATGTTGGTCTGCGTGCCGCTGCCCGTCTGCCAGATGCGCAGCGGAAACTGGTCGTCGAGCTTGCCGGCAATGACTTCATCAGCAGCCTGTGCGATGAGCCGCGTCTTGTCCTCCGGTAACTTGCCGAGGTCGCGGTTCACCAGCGCCGCGGCCTTTTTCAAAATCCCAAGCGCACGAATCAGCTCCGGCGGCATCACGTCGCGTCCAATGTCAAAATGCAGCAGCGAGCGCTCGGTCTGCGCGCCCCAGTAGACACTCGTGGACACTTCAATCGTGCCCATGCTGTCGCTCTCGGTTCGTGTGGTTTGTTTTGCGGAAGTGGGGGTCGTTTTCATGATTGAAATGGAATTTACGGGAAAGAATTGAAGCATCAGAACGCCGCGACACCAAGAAATCTTTCAGGCTGCCAGATGCCCTGTAGCCACGCTCGCCAGAGCGTGGTTTCTGCTTTTGCCCAGGGATCCGCGTTCTGGCGAACGCGGCTACATGAAAATCTGTGGAATCCACGGTCAATCCCCCCTATCATTGCCCCTCCATGAGCGTCGAAACAAAATTCATCCGGGCGCTGCACTCGCATCGCCACGAACACACCCGCCTCCATGCCGAGGCAGACAAGGGACACGAAATCTTCCAGAGCTCGCTCCTGAACTCCCTGCTGAAAGGAATCTATGACGGGAACCTTTCCTATCGCGAACTGGCCGCCCACGGCGATTTCGGCCTCGGCACGTTCAACGCGCTCGACGGGGAGATGATCGCCTTCGACGGTAATTTTTACCAGATCCTTTCCTCCGGCAAGGCAAACGCGGTGAAGCCACAACAAAAGACACCCTTCGCGCTCGTCACATTCTTCAAGCCCGAGGCGCACCTGTCCGTGGCGACGCCCATGAGCTACGAGGAGTTTGGCCGCCAGCTGGACAAGGTCGTGCCCTCGACCAATCTTTTTTACTCGGTGAAGGTTGAAGGCCACTTCGACCTGATCAAGGCGCGCAGCGTTCCAAAACAAAAAAAGCCGTACCGCCCCCTTCTGGAAGTCGTGGAGGAGCAGTCTCTCTTCGAGTTCAAAAACATCAAGGGAACCATGGTCGGATTCCGGTTCCCCGATTACACCCAGGGAATCAATGTCCCGGGTTACCATCTCCATTTTCTATCCGAGGACAAGAGCCGGGGCGGGCACGTGACGTCCTTCAGCATGCACGGCGTGAAGATCGCGGTGGATCACACCGCCAACCTTCACCTCGAAATGCCACAACAAGGCGATTTTCTCAAAGCCAGGCTGGCAAAGGGCGACGCGGACGCGATCCGGAAAATTGAGAGATGACGGACGCTGACTCACAGCGATGATGTCTCGCCAATCGTGATGCGATATCCCGTGTGCTCCTTGGCGGGGAATGGAACGGAGCACGTTGCAACCGCCACGATGCAATCCATTTTGGCCTGCAAATCAATCGAACTTCCTGCTTTGGACATCGGCTCACAGACCTTCATGCCACCCACATCGTCCACGGAAACAGAAAAAAATAGATTCAGTGGGTCGGGGATTTCGTGCGGTTTCACACCCCAGGCTTCCAGAGCTTTCGCCAGGTTCTCAAGGCATCCGTCACGCGAAACCCCGAATCTCTTCTCCAATGCATACCGGCAACACGGAGGATACAGCAGGTCGTGTGAGCCGTGCGTGTCGCCGACAATCGTCAACATGACCTCGGGAGGGAACGTGTTCGTCCACAGGCTGTCCCCCTGCGTCGCGGCAACCTTGCGGCTCTCCACCCGCGTCCGCGCCTGCGACATCTTGACGGCAAGATCGTCAGCCTTGAAGACAACAAGGTCCCCCGGCTGCCTGCCCTCGAGATCCACAATCCGCACAGTCTGGCCAGCACGCACAGTGAAAGCCCTGCCCGACCTCGGCGGCACAATAATTTCCTGGCATGTTTTCATCTGGTTTGCCGCCGCTCAGCTTTTTGGAACCGCCTGGCGCCATTGCTGGATCGTGTCGGCGCGGAGCGGAAAGCCGAAACCAGCGGCGTCCGGCAGATGCATGAAGCCATCCTTGACTGTGGGCTGTTTCGCTGGGAGATCAAACCACATCGGGTCTCGTTGGTAGTTCGGAAAAATCTCCACGCACAATCCATTCGCCACGCCGGCAAGCAGATGCAATGCGACTTGCGGTTCTTCGTGATGTGCCATGCCCACGCCGAAACAATGCGCCATCCCGGCGACGCGCCTCCACTCCGTCACCCCCGCCGCAATCGTCGCGTCCACGTTCAGGATGTCCACCGCGCCGCGCACCACGAGTTCGCGGCAGCCGTGTCGCGAACATTCGCCCTGGCCCGCATTGACGGGAATGCCCAGCGTGCGCACACGCGCGTTGCCCTCGATCTGGTCGTGCCAGCGCACGGGCTCCTCGAGCCATGCGAGATTCAAATCCTGCACCCCGCGCGCAAATTTCATCGCGTCGGACACCACCCACGACTGATTCGAATCAGTGCAAAGATGAAACTTCGGACCGCCCACCTTGCGCGCCAGCCGCGTCCGCTCGATGTCCTCCTCCACGGAAAGTTTGCCGACTTTCAATTTCATCCCGAAAATCTGCTGCTCCTTGTAATACTCGATCTCCGGTCCCAGGTCGGCCAGCGTCTTCCCCTTCATCACGTAGCCGCCGATCGCGATCACGGGAACGCGATCACGGAAACCACCGAGCAATTTGTAAACCGGCTGCTTCAGCGATTTTCCAAGAGCGTCCCACAACACGATGTCCACCGCCGCGATCGCCTGGGCGTGGACGCAATGCTTCGCGACATCCAGCGAGTGAATGCCGCGGTTGTTCAGGTCAATGTTCGTCGCCCACATACGCTCCCAGTGTGCTTCCACGTCGCGCGCGTCGCTGCCAATGAGCTGGGGAGCGAAGATGTCGTTCACGATCCGGCAGACGTCAAACTGGTACTGGTCCTCGTCACCGCCAAAGGTTTCGCCGATGACGCCGTTGTCAAGCTCCACGCGAGTGACGATGGTATTGCGGCTCGTGATCTTGTAGGTGCCGCCCTGGAAAATGCTCTCCAGCTTGCGGACCAGTGGAATCGCCTCGATGTGTTTGATTTTCATGTGGATGAATTCGCGGAAGCGCCTATTCCTTGAACACCCCGAACGCAAACGCCAGCGGCGAGATGATGAAGATGAGCTCGCCCTTCTCGTTCGTCTGCAACACCTCGGCCATGTGCTTGTTCCAGCGCGGGGTGATGGCGTGCGCGCCCATCTTCTTGAACGACTCCTCGGAGGGCGCCGTCTCGTGGACAAACAGAAGGTCTTCGTGCCGATAGATCACCATGCTGATGCCAAACGACTTCAACGCCACGTCCATCTCGGGCCAGAGTTCGTCGTGCCTTTTCTTGTACTCGTCATAACAACCCGGCCGCAATTTCAATACCAGTCCGATTGATTTCATTTTGGTCCTTTCATGGATTTTCTGTTGTTTGTTCCGACTTCATCGCCTGTGCATACAGATCTCCGCCGCTGGCGTCATTCAACACCACGGCGGGAAACCTTTTGAATTTCATCCGATGGATTGCCTCGCTGAGCAGCTCGGGGAATGCGATCACCTCGACCGATTCAATGCATTCAGACAGCAGCGCGCCCGTGCCTCCAATCGCGCCAAAATAAACGCCGCCATGTTTCACCAGCGCGTCCTTCACCTCCTGCGAGAGATATCCCTTGCCGATGAATCCGCGCAGCCCGAGGCCCAGAAATTTCGGCAGGAACGGATTCATGCGCCCGCTCGTGGTCGGCCCGGCAGATCCAACCACTTCCCCCGGCTTCGCAGGCGACGGCCCGACAAAATAAATCAACTGCCCCTCCAGTTCGATCGGTAGTTTTTCGCCGCCCTGGAGCATTTCAAACATCCGCGCGCAAGCCTGGTCCCGCCCGGTATAAACATACCCGTTTAACTCAACCTCATCGCCTATCCGTAACGCCTTCGCGACATCAACCGCCAGCGGCAAATTAATTTCCGTTTTCTTCATTTTGCATTCTTCATTCTTCATTTACAGCGTCACTTCCTGGTGACGATGCGCATGACACTCGATGTTGACGCTCACCGGCAGGCTCGCCACGTGGCACGCCGCCACCTCGATCTGCACGGCCAATGAGGTGGTCTTTCCGCCGTAACCCTGCGGCCCAATCCCGCTTTCATTCACCTTTTTCAAAATGTCCGCCTCCAGTTCCGCCACGTGCTGGAGCGCGCTGCGTTCGCCGATCTTGCGCAGCAATGATTTCTTCGCCAGCACAGCGGAATACTCGAACGATCCACCGATGCCTACGCCCACCACAATCGGCGGACACGCGTTCGGGCCGGCAAGCTTTGCGGTTTCAACAACGAAATTTACGATTCCATCGCGCCCGTCAGCCGGCGTCAGCATCTTGAAGCGGCTCATGTTTTCACAGCCTCCGCCCTTTGCAAGAAGTTGGAGACGCAATGCATCCCCCGGAACAATTTCCGTGTGGAGTACGGCGGGCGTGTTGTCTCCCGTGTTCTTGCGCTGGATCGGGTCGCCCGTCACCGACGCGCGTAGAAAACCTTCCTTGTATCCGTGGCGCACCCCCTCGTTGATCGCGTCGCGCAGCGTGCCCCCCTCGATATGAACGTCCTGCCCCACGTCGACAAACACGATGACGAGCCCCGTGTCCTGGCACATGGGCAGGGAACGCTCCTTCGCGATGTCGGCGTTCTGCAGGATCCTCTTCAACGTATTTTGCGCCAACGGGCTTGTTTCCCGCTCGACACCCGCCTGCAGCGCGGCCCGCATGTCCGCAGTCAGCTCGAAGTTGGCCCGTTGGCACAACCCGGCGATCGCGTCGCGAATCTGGTCGAACCGGATGGTTTTCATGCAAACACAAAATCGCCGGCTGTTTCCGTCTTGGGGTGGTCGCTCTTCATCGCAAACTCCAACGCCTCGTCGTTCAGCTTTTTTGCGCGCTCGCGCTGTTCATCGAGCTTCGCGGCCTTGACGCCATGATCCTTCAGGAATTTTTCAAAGCGGGGAATGGGATCCACCTTCTTCCACTTCATCGCCTCATCCTCGTTTTCGTACTTGCCCGCCGAGATCGCGCTGTGCCGCTCCCATCGCGTGGTCTTGCATTCCACCAGCGTCGGCCCACCGCCTCGACGCGCATGTTCCGCGGCGGCGCTCACGGCTTCGTGAACGTGACGAGGATCATTTCCATCCACCGTCACCCCGGGCAGGCCAAATCCCTGCGCGCGCTGTGCGATGTTTTCGATCGGGATCGCCATGTGCGTCGGCACGGAAATCGCAAACCCGTTGTTCTCGCATACAAACACCAGCGGCACCTTCCAGAGCGTCGCCATGTTCAGCGTCTCAAAGAACGCCCCTTCGCACGTGGCGCCGTCGCCAAAGAAGACGGCTGTCACGCGTCCGTTTTTCTTCAGCTTGTTGGAAAGCGCCACGCCGCCCGCGATGGGAATGTGCGCGGCCACCACGGCATTCGTCCCCCAGAAATCCTTGCTCACGTCACACAGGTGCATCGATCCTCCACGCCCCCCGCTGCAACCGGTCTCCTTGCAAAGAAGCTCGGCCATGAGGCGCTTGGGATCCAGCCCTCGCGCAAGCGCATGACCATGACCGCGATAAGTTGCAAGCACCTGGTCGGTCGGCTTCAAAGCCGCGCCGGCTCCGACGGCGATCGCCTCCTGGCCAATGCACGGATGAGTGCTTCCGGTGAAGTGCCCCTTGCGGAAACTGCTGATGGCGTTGTCCTCGAAATAACGGATGGTCCACATCTGCTCATGCCAGTGGAGCAGCGTTTTCATGTCGGGTTGGTGTTTCATGATTTTCCTTTCAACAAATTATTCCATCACCTTTCTCACGGCCGTCTCCACATCCGCACTGTTCGGATAAACGAGGTCCTGCAGTTTCCCGGTCGGGATCGGCAGGTCTTTCGACGCCACGCGCAGGATCGGCGCCTGCAGATAATCGAACGCGCCCTCCATCGCTGTCTGCGCAATCTCCGCCCCCGCCCCCGCGGTCTTCACCGCCTCATGCGCCACGACAAGCCGCCCGGTTTTTTTCACGGATGCGCAAATTCCCTCGCGATCGAGCGGCGCAAGCGTGCGCAGGTCGAGCACTTCGCACTCGATGCCATCGTTCGCAAGATTGATCGCCGCATCCAGCGAAGGCTTCACCATGCCGCTGTAGGTCGCAATCGTCACATCCTTTCCCTCGCGCGCAACGCGCAGCTTGCCGAGCGGAATCGGCGTGTCGGCATCATCCACGGGGGACTTTGACGGATACAAGCGTACATGCTCGACAAACACCGTCGGATTTCCTTCGCGGATCGCTGTCAGCAACAGCCCCTTCGCATCAGCTGCGTTCGAGGGAATGATGACGCGCAAGCCGGGAATGTGCATCATCCATGCCTCAAGGCTTTGCGAGTGCTGCGCGCCAAGGCCGAGGCGGTTCACGATCGGCGTGCGGATGATCATGGGCACCTTCACCTGGCCGCCGAAGAAGTAACGCATCTTCGCCGCCTGGTTGCACATCGCGTCGGATGCAAGCGTCATGAAATCCATGAACTCGATCTCCACGATCGTCGGCATTCCGCTGATCGCAAGCCCGACGCCGAATCCGGCCGTCGCCGCTTCGCAAAGCGGTCCATCGCGCACGCGCTCGGGGCCGAACTCATCGAACAGCCCCTTGTACACGCCGAACGTGCCGCCGTAGTTTCCGATGTCCTGCCCGAGCAGGATGATGTTGGGATCGCGCCGCATCTCGTGACGGATCGCTTCGTTGATGGCTTCCGCCATACTGAGTTGTCGTGTGCTCATAAGAAAATGAAGAATGAAAAGTGAAAAATGAAGAATGGCTGACCTTCATTTTATTGCTCATCATTCTTTTTGGCTTTGTTGATGATGGTGATAAGGATGGCGGTAAGTTGATGGGTTTCGTCAATTAATTCCTCCATTTTTGATTTTGAAACCAGCGCGGACTCCACCAGCAAATCGAGCCAATAATCCGTTTCGTCGAGTTCCTTGAGGCAATCTCCCATCTTGGATATGAACTCCGCTTTCGATCGGCCACGGTTTGCTTCCCGATAATTTGCTCCCACGGATGTTCCTGATCGCAACACCTGTTTTCCCAAAACCTGGGCCAACGTGGTATTTGGCAAAGACAGATACATTTTGATCACTCGCAATGCGAATGCCTTGGTCCTCGGAACCAGATCATATTTTTCATTCTTCATTCTTCATTCTGCATTTGCCTGCAGTCCTTTTAAGATGTCATCAAACGCATCCGCCACAAACACGCCCGCTTCGCGCAGCGCCGCCGCCTTGCCCCGCACCGAGCCGCGGCCTCCCTCCACGATCACCGCCGCATGGCCGAAGCGCACTCCCTCCAGATCATCCACGAAACGACCCGACAGGAAAGCATTGATGCGCAGGCGACTCGGTTTCTTTTTCAACCTCTCCGCCAGCTGCTCCTCCGCCGCCCCGCCCGGTTCCCCGTAGATCACCACGGCGTCCGTCGAGGAATCATTCTCCAGCAACTCGATCAGCTCCGTGAAATTTGCGCCGATGATCGGGTCGCCTCCCACGCCAATCGCGATGCTCTGCCCGATGCCGCGGCTTGTGAGAAAACTTGCGATCTCCGTCGTCATCCCCCCGCTCCGCGAAAGCACTGCCACCTTCCCGGACTTGAACGACTGTTTGACGTTGTCGAGACGCCCGCCGATCGTGCCCAGCTTCGCAACGCCCGGACAGATGAGCCCCAGCGTGTTGGGCCCGATGACCGTGCATCCCACGCGTTTCGCGGCCTCCACCAGCTTGCACGTATCGAGTCGTGGCACGCGCTCCGACATGATGAGGCACAGCCGGATCCCGTGCGCAAACGACTCCAGCGCCGCATCAAGAACCGCCGGCGCGGGAACGGAAATCACGCTCACCGTCGGCTGATGCTTTGCGACCGCCTCAGCCACGGTGTCGAACACCGGCACACCGTGAACCTGCTGGCCTCCTTTTCCCGGCGTGACCCCGGCGACAATCCGGCTTCCGTACGCAAGCGCGTCCTCCACCATTCCGGTGGCTTCGCGGCCCGTGATGCCCTGGACGAGGATTCCCGCTTTTGGATCAAGCAACATGTTGCACCGCCAATCTAGCTGACTCATCGAGTGAGATTTCACGCCCGAGCGCCCGGACACCCGCCTTGGCCAGGAGATCCCGCGCCTCCTGTTCCCACGAACCGGGAATGCGAAACACGGAAATCGCCTCGGACGGCTTTCGTCCCGCTTTTTCAATTCCCATCAAAACCCCCCGGGCCATCACGTCCGCACGCGTGTTGTTGACCACGTTCATGATGACAGCCATTTTTTTGACGCCCTTTTTTGAAAGCAGCAGGGCGGTCAACGCCGCCACCTTTTCTTCCGTGGGGTTGCCGCCGACCTCGCAATAATTCGCGGGCTTGCCGCCGTGGCGCCTCACCGCGTCGAACACGGTCAGGCTCGCGCCACCTCCGCCGATCAAAAGGGCCAGGTCTCCATCAAATTCCACCACGCGCCCGGCCACGCCGCGGTGATCCATGGCGTCGATCCTCTGCGATTCCAATTCCAGCGCCGTGGGCGCGCGACCCGTCGCCGTCGGCGCAATGTCACCAATGGCCGCGAGGCGTTCCTTCTGCCGATACGCGGCGTCATCCTCGATCTCCACATGCGCATCGAGCCCGATGAGCACGCCATCGGTCGTTTCCACGACAGGATTGATTTCCATCGTCACGGCATCACAGGCAAGAAATGCCTGCGCGAGTTTTTCAAGGAACGCACCCATGCCCGAGAGAGTCCTTCCCTTCAGCCCGACACTCGCCGCCATCTCGCGCCCGATGTAAGGGGAAAGTCCCATCCATGGATCAAAGGCCCGTCGCGCCAGGTTCTCATGCGAAGATTGCTCAACCTCCACACCACCGGCGATGCTGAGCAATGCAACAGGCAGTTTCGCCTGCGTGTCCCATGCCACGCCCGCATAAAATTCCCTCGTGAACGCCAGCTTCTCCTCGACGGAAACGCTCGTGACCTGGACCCCGCGCAAATTCATGGCGAGCAATTCTCCGGCCTCGCGTCGCGCATCGTCGGGCGTCACAGCAAAACGAACCGCACCCGCCTTCCCCCGGCCACCAAAAGGCACCTGCGCCTTGAGAACAAATGCAGAATGCAAAGTGAAAAATGAAAAATTCTGCAGCTGTTTTGCCGCATCAACAGCGGCTTCGGGACTGCTCACGACCACCGACCGCGTGAAAGCCAGGCCAAATTGAGCCAGCAACTTCTTCGCTTGATGTTCAAGTAATCTCATTTTGCATTCTTCATTCTGCATTTTGCATTTGCTGCTGCAGCGTCTCCAGGAATCTCGCCCCCTCCGCGCCATCCACAATGCGATGGTCCACGGCAAGGCTGAACCATGCCTTGCCCCCGACCGAACGCCCCACGGCAAGGACCGCGGTCTGCCCGTGAAACACAAACGCGCTGAAGAAATCCACCCCCAGCATTCCGAGGTTGGTGATCGCAAAAGGCGCGTTCACCAGTTCGTCGCGCTTCAGCGTCCCCGCCTCGGCGCGCGCACGAAAATCCTTGGTCGCCGCGGCAACCTGCTGCAGGGAAAGTTTGTCAGCATTCCGCAACGCGGGCGCCACCAGTCCGCGCGGCGTGTCCATCGCCACCGCCACGCTCACGGGTTCCGTCTTCACGCGATCGCGATCAAGGACCATGCGAAGCGCAGGATGACGCACCAGCGCCGCGGCAACGGCACAAACGAGCCGGTGCGTGAAGGTGACGCCCTCGGCCTTGACTGAAATCGCCGCAACATCCAGTTGTCGCACGATGTGGATCTGCGGAATCTCCGCAAGCGATTTTGTCATCTGGGCGTTGAGGGCGATGCGGGAAGCAGGAAGCGGATTCCAATCCCCTGCAACCCGGGATACGAAATCAACGACGGAGGACACGGAAGCACGGAGCTTCGGATCAAATGCCTGCACATCCTCGACGGTGATTCTTCCGCCCGGGCCGGTGCCCTTCACGCTTCCCAGATCAACGCCGAGATCTTTTGCAAGCTTGCGCGCAGCGGGCGCGGCCTTGATTCCGCCGCCTTCCTCTGTAGCCGCGGTCGTTGACCGCGGTCTTTCCGATCCACCGCGGTCAACGACCGCGGCTACAGCCTGCGGAGCTTCAGAATCAAACGGCTCGTCGGCCGCGTCGGTGACGATGCAGAGCAACGCTTTCTCACCAATCGAGTCTCCTTCCTTCACGCAGAGTTTGCGGATGAAACCGGCGTCGGAGGACGGAACCTCCACCACGGCTTTTTGCGTTTCAACTTCCATGATCGGCTGCTCGGCCCTCACGGCGTCGCCGGCCTTCACCAGCCAGCGCACGACCGTGCAGCTTTCCATGTTCAACTCGACCTGCGGAAGAATGATTTGTTTTTTCATGATCAGATTTGGACGCATTCGATGTTCAGCAATTCCGCAGCCGCGGCAAGCTCACGCGCCCAGTGGCCCGTGGTGGTTCCCGCGTGGTGCACGGCACCCGCCTCGAGCCAGCGCGTGTAACCCGTGTGAAGGTCGGCATGGGCAAAGCGAAAAAATCCGGCCAGCGCGCCGGCATCGGGCAATGTCTCCTTCAAGATCTCCCCCTCGGCAACGATGAGCCGGAACGGCTTCGCGCTCTTCGGCGAAGGCGTGAAGCTGATGACCGTGGCGGGACCGGGTTTCAACGCATACGCGAACGAAGCGCCGCGCCCATGAACCCCCTTGAAATTCGTGTTGCCGCGCACCTGCGATTTGGAGCCGGGACGGCGGATGCCTTCCTCGCCTTCGCCGGAATTCGCAATCACGATCGCACGCCGCTTCTCATCCATCACCTGCACCTCGGTGTACATCGCAATGCCCGTCATTTTTTTGAGCAACAGCATCGCCACCGCCGTCGGCAGGTCCCCGGTGCAGGTGAACGGACGTCCCTGGCTGTTCTGTACACCCAGGCTGTAGCACGCGGTGACGCCGATTTTTGGATTTCTCAAACAAACCCCCACATGACAATTGAGCGTGCCCGCATCGGCACGATGTTCCCCGACCAGCGAGTCGAGGCTCGCGCAAAGGCGCGACGAGCGCACAATCTCGTCCTCCGTCAACTCCTTCACCTGGTTTGAATTCCTCATCTCAAGCATGGTCTTTTTCACGGCTCCATCGGGCACCGACTCGTAACGGCTGGTGAGTTCCGCGTTTGAAACATGCGTGACACTTGCCCCGATGTGTTTCGCAAGGTCGGCCTCGTCCATGAGAATATCCGTCATCATCGGAAACGATTCGCCCACGGCGAGTAGGCGGGCCCGTTTCACGGCAGAGACGGCGTGGATGACTCCGAAAAACTTTTTGAGTTCCGCCGCGGTCCGCGGGCTTTTCTCATACGCCGTCACCACGCGGAACCATCTCCCCTCGCGCAGAAGCGTATTGGCGAGGGCCTGCGTCCCGATCTGCCCCGTGTTGCGCACGATCTCCACCATCGTGTAGCCCTTCCCCACACTCGGGATCGCCTGCGCGTTCCAGATGAGGATGGGCGCTTGAATGTGCTTCAACGCAGCCCACGGAATTCCGCCAAATACCGCGATGCTCGTGAAAACCACCACGCAATCGAGCTGCTGGCCGGCCAGCGCTTTTCCCGCGGCCTCCGCCTGCGCGACGTCGCAAATCAACTTTCCATCCCAGACCAGCTCGCCATGCTTCGCCAGCACGCCGGCACAACGCCGGGCCGCTTCCGTCTTCTCGCGCGGAAAATCCGGGCAGATGCCCTCGTAGTAATTCACGTAAAATGGCAGGTATGCGATGCGCATAAAAATAAATGAAAAATGTCCCAGCTTATTCTGCTATCCCATTCGCCTAACGGATGATCCAGCACGAAAAATATTCCGCCGAGTCTTTCAGTTCTATTTTTTCATTCTTCATTTTTCATTCTTCATTTGCCTTCATTTGCTCACGCATGGTTCAGTTTGTAGCCGCCATCAATCGTGATGATCTGGCCCGTCACGTAGGATGATTCCTCCGAGAGCAGGAATGCGATGAGCGAGGCGACTTCGTCCGCCGTTCCCACGCGTCCCATCGGAATTTCCTGCTCCATTTTCCGGATCAATTCCCCGGGCTTCAATCCAAGCATCGCCCCGCGCTCGCGATCCACCTGCGTCCACATCGCCGTTTCGATCACGCCGGGACTCACCGCATTGACGCGGATTCCCTTCGGCGCCAGCTTCAACGCATAGGTGCGCGTCATGTGGTTGATCCCCGCGCGGCTGATTCCGTAATCCGCACAGTCGGGACGCGGTCCGTCGCCCGATGTCGATGAAATGTTGATGATGGACCCGACGCATCCCCGCGCGATCATGGTGTTGGCAACTGCCTGCACGGCAAAAAATGCGCCACGCAGATTGAGGTTCATCACTGAGTCCCATTGGGCAAGATCAAGTTCTGTGACGGGCTTGAAGCGGATGATGCCCGCGCACGGAACGAAGCCATCGATCCTCCCAAACTCCTTGATTGCAGCATCGGCCAGGCGTTGTCCCGTCGTGGGCTCACCGGCATCACACGCAACCGTGTGAATGCGCACGCCAGGTTCCGAAACCCCGGCCGCGAGTTTTCCCAGTGCGTCGGCGTTCAAGTCCGCGGCCACGACGGAGCCTCCTTCCTTGGCCACGCGAAGCGCGACGGCGCGACCGAGGCCGCTTCCGGCCCCGGTCACGATCACCGCCTTGCTCGCGAAACGTTTCATGACTGCCCGTTATACCTTTTCCACCCGACCACTCTTCACGGACCGATAAGCGGTGTGTAAAATTTCCGTGGCACGCATCCCGACTTCTCCAGGAGAGGGATTCACCTTCGTCAGGCCGAGGATCAGCTCCACGAATTGATGCGGCGGAGTGTCGCACTGATATGCGCCGTCGCCGGGCTTGAGAGGAACCGTCTCGTGACGTCCCTTGTGCGTGTGCAGCGAGACGTGGTCGCGGGCGATGTCCACGATGAGGACCCCTTTGCTGCCGAAGATGCGGACGTCGAGCTGGAACACGCCCGGCGTGCCCATCGGGAGCGTCGCTGCGCCCGAGATTGATCCGACGACCCCATTGTCAAAACGAACGCTGAGGGCATCATACATGTCCACCTTCGAGTACTTCGTGTTGTTCATGTTCGCATAAACGGTCTTTGCGCGAAGACCCGTGAGCCAGAGCATCAGGCCGAGCGCGTGCGAGAGCTGACCCTGCCCATAGCCGCCGTGTGAAACCCGGGGATCAGACCACGTGGAGAGTTTCGCGCCGACGTAGGAGCCCGCCATGAAATCAAACGACTTGCCTGACATCAGATTTTTGACAGGGGACGCCATGTGGCAAAGGACATACTCGATCTCGCCCACGGGATTTTTCATCATGAGTTCGTGGGCCTTGATCCCAATGGGGCGGTAATGCCAGCCGTACGGAACCATGAGATGCAGGCGTTTTTTCTTCGCCAGCGCCACCATGGCGCGGGCCTCGGTCGCGCTGGTCGCCATCGGCTTCTCCACCATCACGTGACAGCCGGCCTTCAACGCGGCGAGCGTGTGTTCCCCATGGAAACGATGTGGCGACGCGACAATCACGCCGTCGAGGTCCTGCTTCAACAGCTCATGGTAATTGGCCGTCGTGTGCTGGAAACCAAAGTCGCGCTGGAGCTTCCTGTTGAGCGCGGGGTCGAGCCCGCAGGCGCTGACAAGTTCCACGTCCTTTCGCGCAAGCAGCACCGGCATGTGGTTGGTGGTGGCCCACCAGCCAACGCCAATGAACCCGATGCGCGCCTTGCGTTTGCGCGATTGCGGACGCCGGGCTGCAACGTTGATCTGGTCCTGGCTGAGAATTCCGACTTTGGATACCTTGGCACTCATGATTTTTTCCTTTGTTTGGTTTTGGGCGGTGGTTGAAACAGCTCAAGGGCGATCCCGCCAGGCCCGTTGAAATAGACAGCCCACGCTCCCTTGTTGATTCCGAAAGTCACGTGATTGGGCGACGACTTGAAGCGCACGCCGCGCCTGCGAAGCTTTTTGTATATCGAGTGAAGGTCGTCCACGAGGAAGCAGAGGTGCGCGCCACCAGGCCGGTTGGTGTCCGTGCCGACAGGCCTCCCCTTCGGGCGCAGGTACTCGATGAGCTCGACGCGGTCCACCTGCGACCAGGATTTTCCCTCGGGAAACGCCATCACGGCCACTTTCAGGATGGCATTCGGGAAACCCACCTGCCGCCGCATGTAGGGGAGATCGTACACGCCACCGCCGATGCGGCGCATGCCGAAGTTTTTTGTGAAAAATCGCTCGGCGGCATCCACATTGGAAACCGTAAAGCCCGCGTGGTGAAATCGTCGTATCATGATGGGGGGGTTAGTTGCGGACCGGCAGGTGTTCGAGAAAGCGCACCATGGCGTTGGCTTTCCAATGCGGCTCACCGTCCAGTCGCAGGTTGGGAAAACGTGTCAACAAGGCGCGAATGGCGACGGGTGCCTCCATCCGTGAGAGCGGCGCGCCGAGGCAAAAATGGATGCCGTATCCAAACGCCACATGCTTGTTCTCCGACGTGGGACGGCGGATGTTGAACCGGTCGGGCTCGGTGAACACCTCGGGATCGCGGTTCGCCGAGGCGAGAACCATGTAAATCAGATCGCCCTTCGCAATTTCGTGTCCCCGAAGAGTGGTGTCCTTCGCCACGCGTCGATGCATGAGGAGGACCGGTGAATGAAACCTCAACATCTCCTCGACGGCTGATTTCATCAGCCCAGGCTCCTCGCGCAACATGTTCAACTGGACCGGGTCGCGCAGCAATTCCAGCATCCCGTTCCCGACCAGGCTCGTTGTCGTCTCATGCCCCGCGATGAGCAGTGTCACGCACGTGTCAAAGAGCTCCCCGTCGTTCAGCGTCTCACCATCCTCGCTCACCGCCGCGAGCGTGCTGATCAGGTCGTCCCTTGGCTCTTTCCGCCGCTGCTGGATGAGATCGCTGAAGTACGCGGTGAGTTCGCGGATGCACTGGTCCGCGTGAACGGCACGATCCATCATCACCTTTCCCGACTGGGAGAAGGAGGTGATGCCTTCCGACCAGTTCTTGAGGCGCTCCCAATCATCGCGTGGCGCGCCGAGCATTTCCGAGATCACGATGGCGGGCAGCGGGAAGGAGATGGAGCTGATGATGTCGAACGGTTTCCCGGACTCGATGCGGTCGATGAGCATCTGCATGATGCGCTCCACGCGGGGGCGCAAGGCCTCGATCATTCCCGGTGTGAATGCCTTGTTCGCCAGCTTGCGCAAATGCGTGTGGTCTGGTGGATCGCAATTGACGATTCCCCGCCCCTGAAAATGCTTCCGAAGCGCCTCCAGCCGCGAGCGCGATGAGTCCTCCAACTGGTCGATGAGCAGGGTATGACGCCCCACGTTGGAAAATGTCTGCGGATCGCGCATGATGTTCATCACGTCGTCGTTGCGCGTTATAAGCCAGCTCTTCCACTTTGCGCACCAGTAAACCGGCGCCTCCGTCCGGAGACGGGCATAAACAGGATATGGATTTTTGAAAAATTCCGGCGTTCCAACCAATTCCTCAATGTGCGGAAGGGATGTTTTCATGCTTGAGAATTTCAAGGGTGATTCAATTTGAAGCCACCATCCACGGTGATGATCTGGCCTGTAACGTAGGATGCCTCCTCTGTGAGCAGAAACGCAATGACCGAGGCGATCTCCTCGGGCTTGCAACTCCGGCCCATCGGGATTTCTGAGACCATCTTTTCCGTGAGCTGGCCCGGCGGCAGTCCAAGAAATGCACCGCGCTCACGATCAACCTGAGACCACATTGCCGTTTCGGTCACGCCCGGGCTCACGGCGTTGACACGGATGCCTGCCGGTGCAAACTCCAAAGCAAAGGTTTTCGTGATGTGATTGATCCCGGCCTTGCTCACTCCGTAGTCGGCGTTGTTGGGACGTGCTCCGTCGCACGA
Source organism: Verrucomicrobiota bacterium (assembly GCA_023269615.1). GTDB lineage: Bacteria > Verrucomicrobiota > Verrucomicrobiia > JABWAM01 > JABWAM01 > JAHFSY01. The sequence continues at coordinate 105,130 of JAHFSY010000003.1, read as the reverse complement.
GGTGGAGGAGATGGCGACGATCGAACCCTTGTGGCCGCCCGCGATCATCGCCGCACCGATGGCCTGGATCTGGAAAAAAACGCCGCGCAGATTGAGGTTGAGCACCGTATCCCACTGCCTGGGTGGCAGTTCGCGGACGGAGACAAAACGAATGATGCCCGCGCACGGCACGAAGCCGTCAATCCGTCCGAAGCTCGAGATCGCGGCGTCGGCGAGGAGTTTGCCGGTGGTGGCATCGCTGGAGTCGCAGGAGATTGTTCGTATGCGTGCCGAGGCTTCCATAGCCTCAGCCGGGATTTTGTCCAAGGCGTCCGCGTTGAGATCCGCGGCCACGACCGATCCGCCCTCGCGCACGACGAGAAGTGCAAGCGCGCGACCCATTCCACTCGCAGCCCCGGTTACGATCACCACCTTGTCTTGAAAGCGTTTCATGTTCAGGAAAATTCGTATTTCTTCACAATGTCCTCCCGCACCGTGACACCAAGGCCGGGATTGTTGCGGACTTCAATAAAGCCATCCTTCTGAATCCACGGATCGCTCACGAGCTCGTGCTGCATCGGCGATTCGTGCGGCTTGAAGTCCATCGTCCACCCATGTTTGGGCGAGGTGGCCAGCAGGTGAACGCTTGCGGCAGTGTTGAGCGCGCTGCTCCACGTGTGCGCGGTCCACCGGAGGTTTGCCGCCTCGACAAGCTTGATCACCTTGATGCAACCCGTAATGCCATGGCAACGGCCCGGATCCATCTGCACGACATCCACGCCGCCCGCCTCCATCATGCGGCGGTATCCATCCAGATTCCATTCCTGTTCACCTGTCCCGATCCGCGTGCGAGTGCGGCTCCGCAGCAATGCATGCGCCTTGTAATCCTGCGGCGGCAATGGTTCCTCGATCCAGAGCAGGCGATACGGTTCCAGCTCGTGAAGGCGATCTTCGGCCTCCTTGACGTCCCAACGCACACGCCCGCCAAGCACGTCCAGCACCAGGTCGAGATCCTCACCAATCACCCCGCGGATTCGTCGGACAAGCTCGAGATCACGTTTGCGATTCGTTCCAAACACCGACTCGGGACGCGTTCCCCACCCGCCCTTCACAATCTTGTAACCCTGCTCCCGGAACCAGCGGAACTCGTTGACCGTCCAATCAAGATTGTCCATGTCGAGATGAATGGAAGCCATCGCCGAGACGCGGTTGCAGAGCCTTCCGCCGATGAGATTGCAAACCGGCAACTTGAGCAGCCCGCCCTTCAAATCCCAAAGAGCCATGTCCACGGCACTGACCGCAAAAGCCGCGATGCCCTGCGGCCCATACCACCAGATGCGGTTGTTCATCTGCTCCCAGCGCGCCTCCACATCCAGCGCCTCCTGTCCGATGAGCAACGGGGCATAGCCCTGCTCGATGATGATCTTCGTGGCGAGGCACGATTCAGGAAACTGCGAAATGCACTCACCCCAACCCACCGTTCCATCCTCGGCCTCCACGCGCGCGAGGGTCACGTACCGGATCACCCCATGGTCATGCGGCTCGGGATAGCGCAGCGGATGCGCCGTGATGGAGCGGATCTTCACAGTTTTACGGATTTCAAGAAGTCACGGAACAGGATCGTCTCGCAGAGATTGTCCGTCTCATTGCAATGTTCCCAGTCAATCCAGACATATTCGAGCCCAAGATAGCCGGGATAATTTGATTTCTTCATCGCCTTGAGGACCCGCGCGTAATCAATCGTGTTGGTTTTGAATGGTGCCTGAAGCCGCCCCTTGCATCCGCCACGCACGTGGAAATGCGTGGCGTGCGCAACCAGCGGCTCGATTCTCGAATCGGGGATCCCCACCCGCGTGAAGTGCGTGTAGTCCAGCGTCAGCGTAAGCCCGGGCGTCATCTTCACGAGACGCAGCGCCTCCTCGGGCGACGGCACGATCGAGCCGATGTGCGCTTCCACTGAGAAGGTGATGCCCATTTCCTGCGCGCGCGTCACCCGCCACGCCAGCTCCTCGGAACTGCGCTTCAAGGAGGTTGCGCCCGACTCCCCCTTCCAGGGAGTGCCCGGCAGGCCGCCCATGTGGCGGGCATTCAGCCGCGCGGTGAACTCAAGTATGCGCAGGAAAAGGTCCCGCGATTTGCGGCGTTCCTTCGGGTCTATGTGGTTTGGCGCGAGAACCTCAAACGCGCCGGGAATCAAAAAAATGTCCGCAAACTCAAGTCCGCGGTCACGCACCTTCGCGGAAAGCTCCCGAGCCGAGCCGGCGAGGTCCTTGACAATGTTTTCTGGACGGATATGCGAGCGTCCGCCAAATACACCAATGTCCACGCCCTGCACACCGAGGAGGGCGACAATGTCGAGCGCGCTGTCATGGGGCAGAAGCGGGAAGGTGAAATCGGCGCCGGCGAATTTAAGTTTCATGGTTTTTCCTTTCAATGATGGGTTGATGTGAGACGGGTCACCCCTTGAGCAGGCGTGTGAGGTCCCCGTGAAAAAGATATTCGCGCGACGCGACCACGACCAGAAGGCGGCAGGAGCTTCCCTTCACTGGTCTCGCCGCGTGCGGAATCGTGGCGTCATAATAAACCGCGTCCCCCTGCTTCAAACGGATCTTCTCCTTGCCGTAAAGCAGTTCGAATTCTCCCTCAAGAACAAAGTCCATCTCCTCCCCTGAGTGGGCTTTCAACGGCATTTGCCGCGAACCGGAGGTGACATCCAGGAGCAGGGGTTCCATCAGCTTCCCCTTCTTTTCAGCCGCCATGAGCTCGTACGGAAATCCCCTTGGGCCACGGAGCTGCCCCTTGTGGCCGTGCCCGGCGCGGCAGACATTGATGGTCGGGTTGGTGCCCGTTCCCTCGAAAAACACCGAGATGGCCACCCCCAGCGCCCGCGCCAGCCGTTGCAACCCCGCAATGGTGACCGATGCCTTGTGATTCTCCACGCGCGACAGATAAGCCTCGGAAATCCCCGATGCCCGGGCCAGCCCCCGCAGCGTCAAACCCTTGTCATGCCGCAACCGCCTCATGCGGTCCGCCACCTGGATTTCAATGATGTCCCATCGTTTATGGGGGGGAAGCTGCGTTTTCATCGAGTTGCATAGCATACAACATGATCGTTACCAGACAACATCAAATTTTCAAATGATTGCGACCAGCGTATATTTCCTCGTAAGGATTGCTTCCGCCACCGGGTTCGCGTAGGGTTAACGCCCCTTTATGTTTCACAGGCTCAGATTTCCCCTCTTTCTCGCGGCACTTGCCTTCGCCGGCGCTGCCATTGCGGATCAGCCCGCGGAAAAGGCGCGTCTTCGCGCGCAGCCATCGCTCAAGGAGACCGGGGCGGAGGCATCCGAAGCTGCCAATGACCGCAAATCCCTCCACGCCGGCGTTTCCTGGCCCGTGGATGATGGAAGGGGTTATCCCCTGGGCTACGGATATTTTCTCTGGAAACGCACCTCGTGGCCCTGTCCCTCAACCGATTTCAAGCTCGTCTTTGCGGGCGTGGTCGGTGACGTCGAGCTCACGATGCGCGGCCTGATCGCCGACAACACCGACCTGGGCTTTGGCGGGTCGTGGCAGACCATGGGGCGCTTCGAGGAGTACAACCGCGGACAGCTTCGGCTCGGCAACCGCATGGGCGTCGAACGTTACGGCGGACGCGTGTTTGTGCAGCAACACATCGTGGCCAACTTCACGGAGATTGCCAAATTGCGCGCCACCTACGAAAACGGTTACGAGGAATATTATCACGATGACGACACCGCGCCCACGTTCCAGATCGCGACGAGCGGCATGTTCCAATCGGCTAAATTTGGCGGTGGCACGGGCACCCTCAAGCGTTCCAATTTTTCACCGACGGGATGGGACTTCAATTTCGGGTTCGAGGCCACCTTCCGCGACCACTGGCGCGCCTGGGGGCCGCCCAACCGCTGGGATTCGCCTTCGCAGTTCCAGAAGTTTTCGATGGATGGCACGTATGTGGCCGGGTCCTTCGACGACCAGAAGCTCGTCACAAAATTCGGCGGCGGCGTGGGCAATGGCGTGGACCGCCTTGCCGCGTTCAAGCTCGGCGGCGCCCTCACGGGCTGGCCCAACGCGCTCGTGATGCACGGGTATTACACGCGTGAAATTTTCGCCGAGGACTACGCCCTTTTGAATCTCGATTACGTGGTCCCCCTTCACAACGAGCAGGAGCTCGCCCTGCACTTCTACGGCGATGGCGCGATGACCAAACGCAGCGACATCCCCGACCGCGCAGTCCATCTCTGGTCGGGCGTGGGCACCGGCGTAAGTTTCAACGGATGGTGGGAAACCCAGTGGCTCTTCGGCTACGGCTACGGCATCAACGCCCAGCGCGGCAACGGCAATGGCGGCCAGGAGTTTTTCGCCCAGATGTCGAAGCAGTTTTAAAACGCAGAGCGTGGAATCCAAATGTGAGAGGCGATGTTCACCACGTTTCACGTGGCCGTCCGCGACCCCTGTTTGTTTCAGGATAATTTCTAATTTTTCATTCTTCATTTTTCATTCTTCATTCTCCTCATGCATCCCTCCGTCAATCCGTGGATGATCCTGCCCTTCGCGGTCCTGCTCGGCTGCATCGCGATCATGCCCCTGCTCGCCCACGAATGGTGGGAACGTCATTATCCCAAGGTCGTACTCGTCCTCTCGCTCCTGACGCTGGGGTATTATCTTGTCGTTCTCAAACAGACGGGGCGGCCACTGGAAAGCGCCCATGATTATTTCAGCTTCATCTGCCTCACGGGTGCCCTGTTCGTCGTCTCGGGCGGCATTCTCATCCGCGTAAAGGGTGAATCCACGCCGCTTCTCAATACATTGCTTCTCGGATTCGGCGCCGTCCTCGCCAACCTGATCGGCACGACGGGCGCCTCGATGGTGCTGATCCGCCCCTACCTGCGGGCCAACAAATACCGGATCACCTCGTACCACGTTGTCTTCTTCATCTTCATCGTGAGCAATGTCGGCGGCGCGCTCACGCCCATTGGTGATCCGCCGCTTTACCTCGGATTTCTCAAGGGCATCCCGTTCATGTGGACATTGTACGAACTCCTTCCCATGTGGAGCGTGGGTGTCGCCTGGCTGCTCGTCGTGTTTTTCATCGTGGACACCTTGAATTTCCGTCGTGCGCCCGAGTCCGTCCGCGAAAAGGAAACCGAAAACAAAACATGGAAGATCGAGGGGCTTCCCAACATTGCGATGATCGGGCTGATCCTGTGGTCGCTTTTCATCCAGTCACCCATGTTTCTGCGCGAGATCATGATGATCATTGCGATGATCGCCTCGCGATTCTTCACCGACCCGGAGATTTACGAGAGAAATGATTTCTCATGGAAGCCCGTGCGCGAAGTGGCGATCCTGTTCGCGGGAATCTTCATGACCATGATGCCCGCGCTCGATTGGCTGGAAGCAAATGCCCGGGGCCTCGGCATCCATTCTGTATCAAGTTTCTACTGGGGAAGCGGCTCTCTCTCCTCGGTGCTCGACAACGCGCCAACGTACCTGAATTTCCTGAGCGCGGCGGGAGGCATTTACGGCCCTTCTCCTCAAACGATTGAAAACATCCGTCACATCGTGAGCGAACCCAGCATCGTCGTGTCCGCATTTGTACCAACTCCGGAAAGCAGCACTGCGGATTTCATCACTCATCACAATGTTTCGAGCCCGACAGACTCCGACATCCAAATCGCATGGCTCCTGGTGAATTACGCGAAGTACATCGCCGCGATCAGCATCGGCGCGGTTTTCTTTGGCGCCTGCACCTACATCGGCAACGGCCCGAATTTCATGGTGAAGAGCATCGCCGAGCATGCCGGCGTGAAGGTTCCTTCCTTTTTCGGCTTCATCTTCAAATTCACCCTGCCCATCCTGCTGCCCATGCTGGTCGCCGTGTGGTGGCTTTTTTTCCGCGCAAGTTGATTTCGATCCCATCGGATTTTTTGACAGGATTGACTGGATTTCCAAGATTAACAGGACAGCAATTTTCACGCAGCGACCGCTGCGTGAAAACTCTCTTCTTCCTTTGCGCCTCTCGCCTCGCCAGGCCTACGGCGTAGCGCGGGTTGCGCGAGACCTTCCGTTCTTGAACTGCCTCTCGCATCCGTTACGATGAAATCTCATGAAACGCGTTGTTCTTCTTGGCTCCACGGGCTCGATCGGTCAGAGCACGCTCAAGGTTGTTGAAGACCTGCCGGACCGGCTTCGGCTCGTCGGGCTCGCCGCGGGCGGCGGCAACGTGGATGAATTTGCGAGGCAGATCAACACCTGCAAACCTTCCGCCGCATGCGTCTTCAAATCCGACAAGCTCTCGGAACTCCGCTCCAAGGTGAATGGCGCAACCCGCCTTTCCTCTGGTCCCGAGGGGTTGATCGAACTTGCCACGATGCCCGAGGCTGATGTCGTCCTCATCGCGATCGTGGGAACGGCCGGACTCCGGCCCGCGCTCGCAGCCATCGAGGCGGGCAAGGACATCGCGGTCGCCTCCAAGGAAATTCTCGTGATGGCCGGGGAGGCCGTCACCACCGCCGCAAAACGCAAGGGCGTGCGCATCCTGCCCGTGGACAGCGAGCACAACGCGATCTGGCAATGCCTCGACGGCAAACCCAACCACGAAGTGCGCAACCTCTGGCTCACCGCGTCCGGCGGCCCCTTTCGCAAAACGCCCAAGGCCGACTTTGACAAGATCACGCTCGCTGACGCACTCAAACATCCCACTTGGAACATGGGGGGGAAGATCACGATTGATTCGGCCACGATGATGAACAAGGGGCTCGAGATGATCGAGGCGCGCTGGCTTTTCGACATCGAGATGAACCGGGTGCAGGTGGTGATCCATCCCCAGAGCATCATTCATTCGCTGGTGGAATTTGTGGATGGCTCGCTTCTTGCCCAGCTTTGCGAACCCAACATGCGGCTGCCGATCCAGTTTGCGCTCACCTATCCCGACCGCGTCGCCAACACCCTTCCCGAGGCAGATTTCAACCGCATGGCCTCATTACAATTTGAAATGCCCGACCACGACCGATTTCCCGCGTTGCGGCTTGCCCGCGAATCCGGTGAGCGGGGAGGCACCACGCCCGCCGTCTTTAATGCCGCCAATGAAATCGCCGTCGAGCGATTTGTGAAAGGTGAAATTCGTTTTCCGCAGATCTGGGAAACCGTGGGGCGCGTTCTTTCCGCACATAAAACCATCGAACACGCCCCGCTGGATACGATCATCGCTGCGGATCAGTGGGCGCGTGAGGAAGCGGCGAAATAACCACGGATTGTAGCTGCGTTCGCCAGAACGCGGATCCCCTGCCGCCAAACTCTTGCGAGTTCGGCTACGTCAGTCAGGCTGAAGTGAGCTCTTTTTTTGCTTCCTTCACCTGCTCCTCCTCGAATTTGGCGCGGGCGGCGGCGACATCGTAGCTGTCGTTGTCACGATGCTCGCGACTCAAGGGGGACATGGCGCGGAGTCTCTTGATGATGGGAGGGAGCGCCTCGATCAATTTGTCAATGTCGCGGTCGGTGTTGTAGGTGGAAAGGCTGATGCGAACGGCGCCGCGGGCGCGCGCAGGCGTGAGGCCCATGGCTTTCAACACGTGGGAGGGGTCGAGCGAACCCGTGGTGCAGGCTGAACCCGACGAGGCGCAGATGCCGGTCTTGTCGAGCATGAGCAGGATTGCCTCGGCCTCGATGAAATCGAATGCAAAGTTCACCGTGTTGGGCAGACGGTGCTTGCGATCACCGTTGACGAACACGTCGGGAATTTTTTCAAGGATGGCTTTTTCGAGGCGGTCGCGCATCGCTTTCACGCGCGTATTTTCCTCGTCCATGCGCTGCCCGGCGAGTTCGCATGCCTTGCCGAAGCCGACGATGGAGGCCACGTTTTCAGTGCCGCCGCGCTTGCCGCGCTCCTGCTGCCCGCCGATGATCGTGGGCGAGTAGCGCGTGCGGCGGCGGATGTAGAGTGCGCCGACGCCCTTGGGCGCGTGGAGCTTGTGTCCCACGATGGAGAGCATATCGATCTTGTTCTTCTTGAGATTGATCGGGATCTTTCCAACGGCCTGGACGGCGTCCGTGTGGAAGAGCACGCCCTTGAGCTTGCAGAACTCGGCGATTTCCTCGACGGGATAGATCACGCCCGTTTCGTTATTGGCCCACATGACACTGCAGATGGCGGTGTCCTCGTCCACGGCCTTTTCGACCTCCTTGAAATCGAGTGTCCCATCGGGGCGCACCGGCATGAAGACCACCTCGATCCCCTTCTTCTGGAGTTTTTCGCACTGGTTGATGAGGGCGGAGTGCTCGACGGCGGTGGTGACGATCTTCTTTTTGCCCGTGACTTCGAGGGCCGAGTTGATCGCCGAATTGTCGCTTTCGGTGCCGCAGGAGGTGAAAAAGATTTCCTTGGGATCGGCGCCGATGAGGGCGGCGACCTGGTCGCGGGCTTTTTCGACGTACGCATGGACCTGGCTTCCGAAACTGTAGGCGCTTGACGGGTTGCCCCAGAAATCACGCAGAAAGGGAATCATGACATCCACCACCTCGGGAGCGACAGGCGTGGTGGCATTGTTGTCGAGATAGATGATGTCTTTGGGCAATACAGGCATACGGAGGTCCTTTTCGGGTGGGACTTTTCACTATACCCGATTCAAGGTCCTGGGGCAAGCCGACTTTAAAGGGGACTTTTTACGGAATCGGCCAGAATCAATCCTTGCTGGCGCGTTTGTATTCGCCCTTCCAGCCTTCGGGCGGGGGATGCAACTGGAAATGTTTGGCCCGATGGATGAAAACCTGGGCAGGGGGATCGTGCGGGATGAGACGCTGTGTTTCATGAAACGCCTCCAGCGCCTTCTCCCATTCGCGCTTCCAATACAATTCCAAACCCTCCTCGAAGACCCGGAGACCGCGAATCTTTTCCTCGGAAACATCCCCTTTGCGACCCACCAGCTCATACACCTGCACGGGTTCCGTCTTGCCCGTGACCACAAGGCGGTCGAGACGTCGCGTGATGACCACATCCTTCGCCTCAAGATGCGTTTGTTCGCCGATCATGATGGAGGTGCCGTATTCCTTGTTGGAAGGCTCGAGGCGCGCTGCAAAATTCACGGCGTCGCCCATCACCGTGTATTCGTAGCGGTTTTTGGACCCCATGTTTCCCGCCGAAACCACACCCGTATTCAATCCCATGCGGACCTTCAACTCCAAACCGAATTGCTCGCGAAAAACAGGCTTCAACTCCTGAATCTTCACCTGTTGTTGCAACGCGGCCATGCAGGCCAGCGAGGCGTGGTTGAGATCCGGGTAAGGCACGCCCCATACGGCCATGATCCCGTCCCCTGCAAATTTATTCAAGTAGCCATCATGAGCCAGGATCAGGTCAGCCATGGGCGTGAGGTAATCGTTCAGAATCTTGCCGAGTTTTTCCGGCGAAAGTTTTTCGGACATGCTGGTGAAACCCGCCACGTCCGAGAAGAACATCGTGACTTCGCGGCGTTCGCCGGAAATTTTTTCCGGATGCTCCTCCATGTACTGGAGCACCTTTCCAGAAACCATCGCCGAGAATTTTTTCCGGATTTCCATTCTTCCCTTTTGCTCCACCCCGTAGCGAAAAAGCGAGATGGCCCCAACGGCGACCAGCATGGGCAACCCTGTCACCATCATCGGCACGATCGTGATGTTCGCAAAAAACAAGACCAACGCCATGAGCTCCGTGCCCAGCAATAACGCCACCGTGTTGCGCGCCGACGCCCCTGCGCTGCGATGCGTGTTGATCCAGCCGATCAACCCCAGCAACACGGTGAGCAGCGCCACGGTCCAGGCATGGTTCATCGGACGCAAAAAACTCTCCCGCAGAATATTGTCAATGGCCGTCATGTGAATGAAAACCAGCGGCGTGTTGGAATCCACCGCGCATGGCCCCACGTCGGTGCCACCGGTGAACGTCAATCCGATGAGGGCAATCCTGCCCTGCAACCGTTTCTGCATCCGGTGGGCGGTGTCCAGCGCCACCTCCGCCTGCTTTCGCTGTTCCGGACTCAGCGAGTTTTCCGCGGCCAGCACCTCGCCGTAATCCGAAACCGCCACGTAGGGAACCTGGTAATAATCCGGGATCGTGCCGGCAAAATTCAAAAACATCCTTCCCTGCGAATCAATGGGGATCCGGATGTCCCGCCCGGGAGCCCACACATGAAGCTCCCTGCCAAAGTCCACGTGCATGCCCTGGGGAGACCTGGGATCACCCTTCCACTGGGATGGATCGGCGTCGAGGCCAAGATAAATCAGGCACGCCATGAGCGACATGGACGGGATGAATACAGGTTTGTCTCCATCAAGCGGATTGCGGAACCCGATCACCAGGGGGACACGCCGCAAGGTGCCGTCCTCATCGCGCGGGACATTGATGGAGGCCATGCGGATCGGGGAATCCACCAGATCGTCGAAGGGGAGTCCCGCGTTGTGTCCATAGAGATAGTCCGATGGCACCGGCCCGAGACATTCGGAGGAAATTTGCCGTGGCACCAGCCGCCCAATCTTCTTCTTGTCCGACTCCTTCAACGGGTCCCACAATACCGCGTGATCAATATTCGTGTAGGTTAACGAGCAAGCCGTGATGAAATGAGGCATCGTCTTGCCGGCAGCACGGGAATCCTCAATGTCGTAAAACCTGGACGCCATGGTCGTGTTGCAGGCTTCATCCAGCAGGTTGAGCAACTTGATTCTTGGAAAATCCGGATCATTGATCAGCTTTGAAAATGTCTCCTTGCTTTTCTGCAGAGTGGTATCAACCAGCGTATCATCGCCGCCCGACTTGTCCTGGACTCGATGTGGGGTGCGAAACGGAGAAAAAATGATGTCGTAAGCCACCACCTTGGGCTTGAAATGATTGACCAGCGGGCCCAACGCATCAATCCAGTGGTCGCGGGTCAACCAGCCCCCGACGCCCCATCGGTCGGCGTGGCTGTTCAAGGGATCCACCGATTTTTCGTCCACCCCCACGAGAATCACCTGGTCGGAAACCGTGACGCATTTGAAGTATTTCATCACTAGATGACGAAGACGAAACCTCGCATCCACGGTCTTCATTTCCAGGTTTTCGACCCATCCGAATTGCATCGCCCCGGCGGCAATGAGCCAGATGATCACACAGATGAGAAAGATGGCTCGATGGGATCGCTTCATGGTGTGCCTGGAAACCTACTCCGGGGGATGCGAGCGTTTCAGGATGTCGAAATTGGCGCTGGCGGGGATCAGCGTGAGGTGCTGGGCGCGTGCCTGCCGGATTTCCTCGTTATAGAGATCACGGAAGCGGCTCAACTCATCTACAAAATGTTGGAGGTCAATCGTGGCGGGGGATTCCTCGCGGAAATGCAGTCCGGCCTTGAGTCCCATGATTCCGAGGAGGCCCATGCCGGGTGGATCCCAATTCCAGTTGGCGCGAAGAAAAACCCTCTCCTTCTCCACAAATTCCTCCAGCCCGTAGGGGCCCTTGTTGAATTTGAATTCCATGGAAAGCTCGTCGCTCCTCGCGGAATAAAGCCGGATGACATTGTCTGCAAAACTCCCGCCCCTTTCGAGCGCAGTGCCGTAACAACTGTCGTTGATGAAGAGAACCCGCTTGTAATGTCCAGCAGCCTTGTTGATGGCGTCCACCAGTCGTGTCGGCTCCAGGTCGGGGCCATCGGTAAAGCGGGTGTTTCCGTCCTTGAGCTGATGCGTCGAGAAATAGAGAATCAGCGTGGTGTCGGGCTGGTTTTGTTCTGCAAGGGAGCCCAGCCATTTCAACATCTCGTCGCCCGAGCCATTGCTCCACACATCACTCCCGCGCATGGGCAGGGCGAGACCGTTGTCCGCAGAGAATTTCAGCAAAGAAACCGTCTCCGCGGTGAGAGGAAGGCTGCTGACCCCGGAAAATTCCGTGCAGGTGGCCGAGGTCAGCCGGACCGGTGTGGCCCATTCGTAGGGTGGCGCGGACAGGACGAAAGGTGCCAGCAACGGACCAAGACAACACGCCAGGAGGTTACGAAGCAACATGGAAGGGACACCATGAAATGATACAGAAGCGGGAACGAACGCCCGCACCAACTCAGTGTCCCATCGACGACGTAGGACGACTCCCACCCATCGTCTGGCGCAATCCGCTGCCAATCGTATCACCAAGAACCCGTCGGAATTCCATCATGGCCTTCCGTTTTTCATTGGCATCCTTGGCGTCCCTGTCGAGCTGTTCCTCCAACTTTTCCTTTGTTGCGTCATCCTTCGCCATGCCCAGTTTGGCCTTGGTATCGCCTTCCTTTTGCGCGGCAACGATATAATCGTCCATAAGGGCGGGGCCATTTTCTTTCTTTGCGAAATCCTGAACTTTGTCACCATCCACAAGATAGTGGCCTTCCTTATTGCCACCCACGCTGCCCTTTTTGACATGCAGGGCGACCGGGTTGTTACCACGTTCCTTCGCGTACTCAAACGAACTGTTTTCAGCCACGTTGACTTTTTCGGATGATCCCACCGCAACCTGCATGTCGCCGCCCTGGGTGCTGAGCTGCGTGTAGGAATTGTCCTTGCCCGGTGCGGCTTTGGCCTGAAGGGTCTGCCCCTTGCTGATCACGGGCGCATCAAAACCATTGTCATCAATGGACTTGGCGGAGATCGAGCCGCGGTCACACTGAAAATTGTTTGATGTGCCGTCCTTGCTGCTCGTCACCTCAAATCTTGTTCCAACTGCGCCGCATACGGCTGTGGGAGTCTGGACCCTGAGCTGATAATTTTTAGGAAAATTATCGAGGTCCACCTTGACCCCTCCTTTTTCCATCGTCAGGTCCACGACTTTACGGAACTTGGGATCCCGCGTGGAAGTGGAAATGGAAACCTCGGTGTTGGGCAGGAGACGGAATTGGTTCTCGGCGTCAAACGCGATCGTGATGGTACTCTGGTCGCCCGTTTTCCCAACCGATCCAGCCTTGTAGGTTTCGCTTGGCTGGGCCGCCTTGAAGTCGGAAGCCCCGGCCGCCTTGATCTTCGAGGCACTCCCACTCACCTTCTGAATGGAGAATGACTCGAACTTATTATCGTCGGCAAACACCGACGCCGCTTGCAGGGCCAGAAGGCCCGCAAGGGCGTGAAGGAGTTTTTTCAATGGAAACCCAGGTGAGAAGCAAACCCAGGATCAGAATGCGTATTCAAATCCGATGTGAGCTGCGTAGGAACGGTAGTTCTTGAAGCCTTCCTGGTCGTCGAAATCCAAGTTGATGGCGAAGTTCTCCAGGGGGATGAACCGCAAGCGAGGCCCGATGGTGATGTAGTCATTATCGAGAGCCCCACCCGTGAACGAATCTTGCTGGAGGAACACGTTGTAATTGAGCGCGCCGCCCACAGTGAGCCACTTCGCGGCATCATAGTTGAGCCCCATGCCCACGGTCATGCGGGAGGTGTCCAAGGCCTTCTGCTTGGAATAGGCATCGTGCACGTAGGTGAGCGAAGGAGTCACATTCCAGCTCCAGTGACCCATGCGATCGCTGGCACCCCACAATACCGTGAAACCATCGGAATCGCGATCCAGGTTGCGGGTCACGCCACGAGTCAGCCGATGATCGGTCCAGGCGTGGTTGTAGGACAAGCCGACGTTCATCAGGTCGAAGAAACGCTTGCCCGCATAGAGGGAGATTCCGTTTGATTCGAGACGCTCGCTGGTGGCGAACTGGTTGGAGCCGCCACGATAGAGGTGCTGGTAAAAGAGACCCGCGATCAGGCCGTCGTAGATGTCAGCGTCCATGCTGATGTCGCCGCCCATTTCATTGCCGGCGAACCCGCCAGTCGCACCGTCATCGTACGAGCGATACGAAAACCCAGGGGTCACCACGGGATTCTTGAACTGGAAGCCCTTGCCGTTTCCGCGAGGACTGGCAAGCGAGCCGCCCAAGGCACCGATCGTGCCATCGGACTGCGTCATGCTGGGGCTGCTATTCTGGGTGGTGGCACGGTCTGCCGCCTCGTCCGCAGTAGGGATGTTGTACATGGACGCCTGACTGATCAGGCAAAGCATGTTTGCTGCTCCGACGCCGACGATCGCAGAGCGATAGTTGGCCCAAAACAGCATGGAAATGGAAAGAACGGAAAGGGTAAAAACTTTGATTTTTTTCATAGGGCGCAAAGATTAATGAATATGGTGAAGTCTGGCAATACTTTTTTTTGTTTTTTTTTGAACGTTTATGGAGCCTACTGTTTTCCGTCATAATTATGAGCAAATCCCATCGGAACAAAGTGGTGATCGGCATTGCCGCGCTATCGTTTCTCGCCCCCTTGAAATTCACCGAGGCCGCCGTTCTCCACCATCTCACTCCCTGGCCTTCCGGCCTGGCGAACTGGATTTTCCAGCCGTGGCCCATCGTCGTTTTCCACGTCCTGTGGGTGATGCTCCTTGCAGCTGCAGTCATGGTTGCGGGAAAGGAATCATGGAGCATCCGCTGGGGATGGATGCCGCTGGGTTTTCTGGTGGCCCAGTGCTTCTCCACTGGTGCAAGCGTGGACGCCACAACGAGCGGTTCCGTCCTTGGATTATTCTTCAGCCTCGCCGCCGCCTTCTGGCTGGGCGCGCGGATGATTCGCGACCGCAATGACCTGGACTGGCTCGCATTCGGCTGGCTGGCTGCGGGCGTTTTGGTGACGGCCAGCGGGCTCATTCAGCTTTCAGTGGGATTTGAAGCCATGGAACGGATGGTGCGGGAGCATCCATCCACCACCGCCCAGCAGACAGACCTGCTCCATCGTCTCGAAATGAAGCGGATTTTTGCCACTTTCACCTCACCCAACGCACTCGGCGCATGGGCGGCAGCAGCACTCTTTATTGGTGGCTGGTGGTGCTGGAATGCGGAGGGTGCCAGTGAACGCAGGGGGCGCCGCATCGTGGGGGCCGCCATGTCAGCCGCCCTGTTTTTCTGCCTTTGGAAATCCCAGTCCAGGGCCAGCCTGGCCGTGTTCGTCATCCTGGCCTCAGCCGCCTTTATCTGGAGCACCCGCCGCAGCCTGCTGACGCTGCTGGTTCCCTCGGTGATCTGTTTCGGGCTGTTGACGATTTTTTATCTGTGGCACGGCCACGGCTCCGTGGTGGAATGGTTTGAGACCAGCGGGTCATCGCGCCTGGCATACTATAAGGCTGCGGCACACATCGGCTGCGAGCACCCCCTGCTCGGAACCGGGCCCGGCACTTTCCAAGCCATGTACCCGCGCTACAAATCCCCCGAGGCGGAGGAGACGCGCCTGGTTCACAATAACTATCTGCAAATGTGGTCGGACAGCGGCCTGCCGGGATTCGTGACTTTTGCGCTCTGGCTGCCGGGCACCCTCCTGCTCTGGCTGCGCCGCTGGCGTCTCGCACCTTCCCGCGAACGGATTTCCCCCCTTCTCATATGGTGCGCGTGCGCGGTCTTCGCGTTGCATTCGCTCGTGGACTATGACCTTTACATGGCGGGCAATTCGTGGCCCATTTTCGTGCTGCTGGGTTACCTGTCCCAATCCGAGCCGACCGCCGCAGGAAACACCCGCCCAAACAAGATCCCTTAACAAGGCCATCGCACATGAAACACTGCTTGATGATTCTCCTGCTCTCCGCCGCCCTCCCGCTTGCCTCCCTTGCCCAAAGCCGTGCCCTGTTCAAGGACCCCGTGTTTCGGACGGAGAGCGATCCCTATTCCAAGCTTTCGGGTGCGCCCACAAAACCGCTGGATGAGAAGATGGAAGCTCTGCGCTATCCTGATTCGAATCCGGCCTGGCAGGACTTCTTCAAGCAATACGGCACGCGCAAGATGGCTTATCTGGGGGACTGGGACAAGCATGTCGTCCTGCCGGATTATCCAGCCAACACCTCCGCGCGCACGCGGGCAGAACTGGATTACATCCTCGATCTTCAGTCAAAGCGCACCGACCAGCATCTCACCGACATCAAGCGCGAAGTGGGCAATGGCATCGATTCGTTTGGCTGGCTGCTCGACGAGCATTTCAAGCTGTCGAAGATGCCGGCCACCAAACGGCTGCTCCAAAACACCATGCTGGACGTGCTGGCCATCCAGCTCATCCTCAAGAAAAAATACCTGCGGGCGCGCCCGTCCGCCCTCGATCCACGCATCAAACCCGCCATCGAAATTCCGCCCTACCCCGCCTACCCAAGCGGCCACTCCACCCAGATGCACGTGCTTGCCAGCATCTTCCGTGAACTCAAACCGGAAGGTGCGAAGGATTTTGAGCGCGAAGCCTTCCGCGTGGCATGGGATCGCGAAATGGCCGGCTTCCACTTCACCAGCGATACCGCCGCCGGGCAGCTCCTGGCGCATCAGCTCATGGACATCCTGATGTCCAACAAGGCATTTCTCGCCGACCTCACGGACGCAAAAAAGGAATGGAGCGAGGTGAAGATGAAGCCACAAGAAAAGTAGTCAGGAGTCAGAATCCAGAAGTCGGAACCCGGCATTCCCCGTTCCGCGTTTCTACGACGCCACTTTGAGCCTCTGCAGTGAGGGCTCCATCTCGATCTTTCTCTGAAGCTTCATCAAGCCCTCGAGCAGGGCCTCGGGTCGCGGCGGGCAGCCGGAAATGTAAACGTCCACCGGCAGAAGCTGGTCAATGCCCTGCAACACCGCATAGCTGCGATACATGCCGCCCGTGGAAGCGCACGCGCCCATCGCAATCACCCATTTCGGGGAGGGCATCTGGTCGTAAATCCGTTTAGCCGCAGAAGCCATCTTATAGGTGACCGTGCCCGCCACAATGAGAAGGTCGGCCTGACGGGGCGAAAAGCGCATCACCTCGGCGCCAAAGCGCGCGATGTCGAACCGCGAAGCGCCCGCCGCCATCAACTCGATCGCGCAACAGGCCAGCCCCAGGGGCATCGGCCAGAGCGAATTTTTACGGACCCAGTTGACCGCCGAATCCAGGCGCGTGACCACGACATTGCCCTCGATCTTTGAGTCGTAAGCCAACTGGGGTGCAGCGGTCATGGAATCATCAATCTATCTGCTTTTGCCCCTCATGCAACCGCAAAGCGCAGGGCTTACGCATCTGGAGTGGGCATGGAGTTGCTGTTGGCAGCCTTGTGATTTTTGCGCCTCTTCGCGGCCAATCTCTGCGTTCGGTGCTTCGGAATATGCCCACGAAGAGGCACAAGAAGCGCAAGAATGATCGCCCCGGTTTTATTTCTTCTGCCGCGATCCGACTTTGCGAATCGAGTTGCGGATGGTTTTCACGCAATGGGAGATCATGAACTCGATCGCGCGACGCCCCTGCGCCGCAGACGATTTCGTCGGCACTCCGGAATGCGTCCATTTGCTGAACTCCTTGAATGGCAGATATCTCAGCATCTCGCGGTCAGGCTCCACCTTCGGGTCCACCGCGAGTTTCAGGCGGACGGTTTCGGGGCGCAGATGCAACAGGCTCGATGTCTCCATCTCGTCGCCGTGCGACATGCCTTTCAAATGAGGAAAGATCCCGCTCTCGGCCATCCGCTCAAAGGGGTCCACGCACATCGTCAGCAGGTCGGGAAATTCCATGTTCAAATCCTGCACGGCCGCCATCAGGATGAAATTCCCGCCATGGCCGTTGAGCAGCACCAGTTGGGTGAAGCCTTCATGACGCACGCTCGCCGCGATATCGCGCACGACCATCTGCAACGTCGAGTTGCGGAGCCAGACGGTGCCGCGACAGCCGCGATGCATATGCGACGCCGAGAAAGGCAGCGTGGGAAGGCAGTACGCGTTCAACGCCTTCGCAACCCCGAGCCCGATCGTCTCGATAACAATCGAGTCTGTCGCAAGCGGAAGATGATGGCTGTGCTGCTCCGTCGCGCCAATGGGCAGGATGGCCAGGCGCGTCGGCGCTTTTTGAAGATCGGTCGTGGTTGAGAGTGCGGTGTACATGGTGGCGGAGGTGGGCCGCTAGCTTCTAGCTGCTAGCTGCTGGGTGATTCTGAAATTGTAGGAGCGGATGTCATCCGCGACCGGGACCAATGGAAAGTACCCAGATTGGATGCGGATGGGATGGAACGAGATGTTTAAGTTTTTTGGTTTCTTTAGCGCAAGGGCTGCCAGCCTCTTCCCGGCCAGGAGAAGATGTCGCGTGCGTCGCCGATTTTCCAGCTCACGGTGCGGGCGTTCAGTCGCTTCACACCGGGCACTTTGGCGAGTGGATCGGCCTTCCCGGACCACGCCCATTCCACCGTGATTTCGATGGGCGGGGCCAGTTTCCAACTGTGGCTCCTGCTTCCAGAATGGATTGCCCGCGCGATGTCGCGACGCATGTTCTTGCGAACGTCCTCCACGGGATACAGCTCGCACGTGCCCCATCCCGTGCCACGCTTCGTCGGCGTGGTGACGGCTTTCGGGAAAAAGCGTCGTGACTCCTCACACAGCGCCTCGTCGCCCGACACATAGATCAACGGCACATTGTGATGCCCCGCATACAACGCCATCATGCTCATCTCCCCATGCTCCACGCCGTTGATCATGAAGCGGCAGATTTCCTTTGGCTGCTGCGTGTGATCCAGAAATCCGTCGATCGTCCCGGCCATCGCATGCTGGCCGATCATCGCGAGGCCAAGAACAGACCCGTCGAGCTTTTCCCAGCGCACGGGCGCCTGGCCGGCAAGGCGGACGAGTTTCGCGCGCGGATCGAGCTTCGACTGAATGAATCCATGCCCACGATTTCTTCCATGCCCGTCGAGCAAGCACACCTCCGTCGCCCTCGCGTCAAAGCACCCTTCAATGGCGGCGTTGGCTTCGGCCGTCAATTGCTCCCGCCCGTGCAGGTACTTCGGAGAGGCGTCGTCCGGGTCGTAACACTGGTCCCAGTGATCCACCCCCGCGAGGCCTTCCATGTCGGTGCAAATCCAGATCGTCATGTGCGTCAGAAATTGGTTGATCGGAACGCGGCAAGGGAGATTTTTTTGATTGCCGTGTGAAGGCCTTATCATATGGGTTTCCCACTTGCCCGAATCAAGACTCAATCAATGCAGCCCCGGTGTTTCTGTGATCCCTCCGGTCGCCGATCATGACGTGATGGGATCTCGAGACTTCGTGCGTCACTTGACGCGCCGTCCATTGACCCCTAGACTGTGGTGATGACGGACACAGCCACACCACCTTCCGCCGCCCCGGCGACCACGCTGCCCTACAAGATCGGCAGCGAGAAGCTGATCCGCGTCACCGAGGCCGCGTCCAACCGACTGAACCAGGTGCTTGAACGCACCGGTAAAAAAACGGGCGCGCTGCGGGTGGCCGTCATCGGGGGCGGCTGCTCGGGGTTGCAGTACAAGATGGACATCACCGATGGCCCCCGCCCGCGCGACATCCTGGTGCAATCCCACGGCGTCAACGTGGTGATGGACCCGAAGAGCGCGCTGTACGTGAGCGGCTCGGAACTTGATTTCAGCGACGATTTGCAGAAGGGCGGCTTCAAGGTGACCAACCCCAACGCCACCGCGCACTGTTCGTGCGGCGAAAGCTTCTCCGCCTGATGAAACGCGGAGCGCGGAACGCGGAACGCGGAATTTCTGCAGAGCATGTACGGAAAGAAAGATGCCTTGTCATGGGAGAGGCGTCTTTTCTTGCTGGTGGTAGGGCGTGCTCGCCGAGCGCGCCGTCGTTCTCCAACGAAATCTCATGTTCACTTTCCACGAACCACCGTTTCGGCGCGTTCGGCGATCACGCCCTACCTCGGACCCTGCAATGTCAGAAATTTTTCATTTCACCTCCCATCGTTTCTGATCCATGTTCCGCGTTTTGCGTTCCGCGTTCCGCGTTTATATGAGTCCCTTCTCCCTCATGCAGGAAACGCCGCGGCCGTGGCTGGATCCTGACGCGCTCAAGTCCAGATTCCTGAAACTCAGCACGCCGCTTCATCCTGACCGGGTGCATCATCTTTCCGAAGCCGAAAAACAGAAGGCGACGCGGAAATTTTCGGAACTGAACGCCGCTTATCAAATCCTGCGCAGCCCGCGCGAGCGCATCAACCTGCTGCTCGAGCTTGAAACCGGCGCAAAGCCGGGGGACATCCAGAAAATTCCGCCTGGAACGATGGATCTTTTTGTCGAGGTGGGCCAGTTCTGCAGGGACCTCGACGCCTTTCTCGCCACGCGCAACTCATCTGAAACCTCCCCCCTTCTCAAGGTGTCGGCCATGCGCCTGCAACAGGAATGGATCGCCAGGCTCCGGGACATCCGATCCAAGGTGGAATTGAAACAGGAGCTTTCTCTCGCTGAGTTGCAAAAGCTCGATGCCGAGTGGGTTGCGGCCACCGATCGCAGGCCGGTTCTGGAGCGACTGGAAAATATCGGCCGATTGTTTTCCTACATCGCGCGCTGGAGCCAGCAGCTGGAGGAGCGCGCCATTCCTTTGAAATTAGGTTGATCCAGCCTCCGCCTGTTGATAGCGTTTGAACCGTTCAAACAGTCCGTCCCCCCATGACTCATTCATCCCTTGCACGCCGTCTCGCAACCATCATGATGGCAGGATTTCTTGCTGCCAGCGCCATGGCTGCTGAACGGCCTGCAGCACGCGTCAGCGGAATCGTTGTTTCGCCATTTCAAATCGAGGATTACGGAGACGGCGTGGAGTTAACCGTCCAGGTCACATTTTATGAACCCGCCATCAAGGACGGGCAATTGATTCTGAAAATCATCCCCGAAGGCGATGGACCAGGAAAGGCCCAGTGGAACAACGAAAAGACAAGCCAGACCTTCTCATTGGAAAAGGGGAGCTCCGAGATGACGGTAACCGCGACCATCAACGTTCTGCAAAAAGGCTCCATTGCCATCAAGGCCCAGGTTCCCAATGACAAGGACCGCGAAGCAGCCTATTATTGGTTGGCAGTCGACATCCAAAAGTAGCAGCCGATCATCGTCGTTACCCGGTGCGGTCTTCACGCTGGCTGGTGAAAAGCGCAGGTCAGCCTCAGCCCGTATTCACCCTGCCGCGCAGCTGTTTCTTTGATGAGTGATGCGATTTCTGCTCCAGCATGCGATTTTTTGCGCGCTGCGATCGCTTTCTTTTCTGGCGTCGGATTTTTTCAATTCGCGAAACTTCCGCGGCGACGAATCCCTTCTGCTGGCGCTCGATCTTGTCGAGCAGGATGCGCCGCGCGAGAAAGCGGTTCAGCAGCTGGGAGCGCTCGATCTGGCATTTGACGCGCAGTCCCGTCGGACGGTGCAGCAGCATGACGGCGGTGGAGGTCTTGTTGACGTTCTGTCCGCCATGCCCGCCCGAGCGCACAAACGATTCCTCAAAGTCCGCCTCACGCACGCCAAGAGCCGCCATGCGTCGTGCAAGGGCGTCTTCCTTGCCCTCTGAGATTCCGAATTTCATGATGCGGAAAATCGTAACGGATTTTTCCCGCAGAATGAACAGAATTCACGAGGTTTTCTTCTTTGCATCAACGTGCATTTGGTTTTTGTTGGGCGTGTGATCGGCAACCTTCTCCAGCCAGAACTTGAGGAGCTCATTCGCGAGCGAAAGTTCAATGAGCTTCGCGAAATCCTCTGCGAGTTTCCCGTGATGGATCTCGCCGAGATTTTCACGGACATCAGCCCGGGCGACGAGGCGGTGCTGCTGCGCATCCTTCCCCACAAGGTGGCGGCGGATGTGTTCGACCATCTCGGCCTCGACGACCAGGAGAAGATGCTGCATGCGCTGGGCAATGAGGAGGTGGCGCTGATCCTCAATGACCTGCCGCCTGACGACCGCACCGCGCTGCTTGAGGAAATGCCCGCCGCGGCCACGCAAAAACTTCTGAACCTCCTCTCAGCCGAAGAACGCAAGATTGCGGTGGACCTTCTGGGTTACCCGAAGGACTCCATCGGCCGGCGCATGACGCCCGAATATGTGGCCATCCAGAAAAACTGGACGGTGCAGGATGTGCTGGCACATTTGCGAAAAGTCGGGCGCGAACGGGAAATGCTCAACCAGATGTACGTGGTGGACGAGCATGGACACCTCGTGGCGATGGCGCGGCTGCGGGACGTCGTGGTCTCCGACCCATCCACGCCCGTGGCCAGCATGCTGATCGAGGAGGTGTTTTCCCTGCACGCCACTGATGACCAGGAGGCTGCCGTGACTGCGTTCAAGAAATATGACCAGACCATGCTTCCCGTCTTGAACTCGCAGCACATCCTCGTGGGCGTCGTCACCGTGGACGACGTGCTGGACGTTGCGGAAAAGGAAACCACGGAGGACATTCAGAAAATGGGCGGCATGGAGGCCCTTGACGCGCCCTATTTGAAAATCGGCTTGTTTTCGATGATCAAGAAACGCGCCGGCTGGCTGGCTGTCTTGTTCGTCGGCGAAATGCTGACGGCCACCGCCATGGGTTATTTCGAGTCGGAACTTGAGAAAGCACTGGTGTTGTCGCTTTTTGTGCCACTCATCATTTCCAGCGGTGGCAATTCAGGTTCCCAGGCGACTTCGCTGGTCATTCGGGCGATGGCCGTGCGCGACGTGAGATTGCGCGACTGGTGGAAGGTGATGCGCCGGGAAGTCATGGCAGGTTTCAGCCTCGGCTGCGTTCTGGCCTTGATCGGACTCATGCGCATCCTTCTCTGGCCGAACCGCGAAAAAGTTTACGGGCAACATTACGTGCTGGTTGCGATCACCGTCGCGTCGAGCCTGATCGGCGTGGTGATGTTCGGAAGCCTCGCCGGAGCGATGCTGCCTTTCCTTTTAAAGAGGCTCGGCTTCGATCCTGCGGTCTCCTCCGCTCCGTTCGTCGCCACCCTCGTGGATGTCACCGGCCTCATCATCTACTTCAGCATCGCCTACCAGATCCTGCACGGCACGCTGCTTTGAGCGGAAATATTCTGAAGGTCTCTCCCCTTCCGTCCAATCCCTCGGTGCGATTGGGATTTGAAAGCCACGGCCGCGACGGTTAGTCTCTGCTTTCTCATGTCCGAAACTGACATCAACTTTGACCTCGTGGCGCGCTACGACACCTCGGGGCCGCGCTATACGAGCTATCCCACGGCGCCACAATTCACCGAGACGTTCACGGCGGCCGACCTGCGCGCCGAAATCGAGACGACCAATGCGGCGCAAGACGCGCCGCCGCTCTCGCTCTATTTTCACCTGCCCTTCTGCGAGTCGGTCTGTTTTTTCTGCGGATGCAACGTCACCTTCACCAGCGACCGCAAGCGTCCCGCGCCTTACACCGAGTTGCTCATCCGCGAAATGGACGCCGTCGCCCAAAGCGTCGCCCCGCATCGCCGCGTCTCGCAACTCCACTGGGGCGGAGGCACGCCCACGTTTTTTACACCGGATCAGCTTCGCCTATTGCATGAAGCCACGCGCAAACGTTTCACCTTTGCGCCAGACGCCGAGGTGGGGCTTGAAGTGGACCCGCGTGAAACCACCACCAAACATCTGCAAGCGCTCCAGGAACTCGGCTTCAACCGCCTCTCGATGGGCATCCAGGATTTTGACCCGCAGGTGCAGAAGGCTGTGAATCGCATCCAGCCCGAGGACCTCACCCGCCGCGTGATCGAGGAGGCGCGCGCGCGCGGTTTCCAGAGCATCTCGGTGGACCTCATTTACGGGCTGCCCTTCCAGACCGAGCAAAGCTTCGCACGCACGCTCGATCGCATCGTGGCGCTGAACCCCGACCGTGTCGCCGTCTTCAACTTCGCCTACCTGCCCGAGATGATCCGCCACCAGAAAGCCATCCGCGCCGACACTCTTCCGTCGCCCTCCGAAAAAATCGCGATCCTTCGCCGGGCCATCGGCACGTTCACGGAAGCGGGCTATCGCTACGTCGGCATGGACCACTTCGCAAAGCCCGCCGATGAACTGTGCAAGGCGCAGGACGCCGGCACGCTGTATCGAAATTTCCAGGGGTACACGACGCGCGCCGGCTGCGACCTGTATGCCTTTGGCGTCTCGGCCATCGGGCAGGTGGGGCGCGTGTACTCGCAGAATCGGAAAAACATCCACGAATACGAAACGGCAATCGAAAGCGGCGGCCTCGCCACCCAACGCGGCATCCGACTTTCCGATGACGACGTGCTGAGGCGCGAAGTGATCATGAGGCTCCTGTGCGATTTTGCGCTCGATCCCGACGCCATCGGGAAAAAATTCAAGATGGATTTCCGCACCTATTTCGCCGACGCCCTGCGCGACCTTGAGCCGATGGAAAAGGACGGCCTGCTTCGGCGGGAGAACGGCAAAATGGTCGTAACCCCGTCGGGCCGCCTCCTGATCCGAAACCTCTGCATGCCCTTTGACGCATATTTAAAGAAAAAGCCCGGCCAAAAGTTTTCGCGCACCGTCTAACATGTCCCGCCAAGCCATCCTGCTCGTCAATCTTGGCTCTCCTGATTCTCCATCGGTGACGGATGTGCGCCGGTATCTTCGCGAGTTTCTTTCCGACCCGCGCGTGCTCGATTCCCCATGGTTGATCCGACAGTTCGTCCTCAACTTCTGCATTCTTCCATCCCGTCCGAAAAGCTCTGCCGAGGCTTATGAAAAAATCTGGACCAGGGAAGGTTCGCCTCTTGTGGTGATGAGCCAACGAGTGCGATTGCTTCTCCAGCAGAAAACGGACGTGCCCGTCGAACTTGCCATGCGTTATGGCAAGCCATCCATTGCCGACGTTCTTCAACAAATCACTCAACGGGGAGTGGATGAAATTCTCCTGCTGCCGCTCTACCCACACTACGCGATGTCGAGCTACGAGACGGTGGTCGAGCGTGTCCGAGAAGTTCTTCCTTCCACCATCCGACTCAAGGTTCTTCCGCCATTTTACAACGATCCCGATTACATCCGCGCTCTCGTGGCCGCATCGGAGGAAAGCCTTCGGAAAGATTATGACCATCTGCTCTTCAGCTTTCACGGACTCCCCGAGCGCCACCTCCGGCTTGCCGATCGTTCAAAATCCCATTGCCTTGTGAAAGAGGATTGCTGCGCCGTTCCGCACGCGGCGCACGCAACCTGTTATCGCGCGCAGGCATTTGCCACGGTGCGCGAGTTCGTAAAACTGGCAAATATCCCGCCGGAAAAATATTCCATCTCGTTCCAGTCGCGCCTCGGTCGCGATCCCTGGCTGAAGCCGTACACCGACGTCGAGATCGAATCCTTTCCATCGCGCGGCATCCGGCGGCTGGCCGTGATCAGCCCCGCCTTCGTTGCGGACTGCCTCGAAACGCTCGAGGAACTGGGTATGCGCGGGCGCGAAAGCTTCATGCACGCCGGCGGAACCGAATACACGCTGGTTCCGTGCCTGAATGATCACCCGCTTTGGATTGAGGCACTTGCAAAATTTGCAAAGAGGCCGCAGTCGACTATTTCTTGACGGTTGCGACAATTCCAACCGGGACAGAGATGTTTTTCCAGTTCTTCTCCGAGGCATCGGTTTCGATTTGCAGCGTTCCTTTGGCTGGTGTTGCCGTATCGGTGGGAGTGACCGCAATGCTGTACGCCTGACCGGTGATGAGCGACTGGAGTTTCGGGACCAGCTTCGCGTTGTCGGACTTCACGCTCAACACATGGATTGGTTTGTCGCCCGTCACGTCCAGAAGGATGGTCTTGGAATCCTTCTGTTCGCCCTTCTTCCATTCCAGCGAGGCGGGTTTCATTTGGATCAACGGGGCTGGAGGTTTTGCTGCCTCAATCTTGGCTGGTGCTGAAATCTTCACCAGAAGTTTCAGCGCGGCTCGTGGTTCCTTTGGATCATTGCTTGATACCGTGATCGTCCTGTCTTGCGCTCCGATTCGACCGGCCGTGTTGAAGATGACCGTCACCACACCCTTGTCGGACGGGTGGTACGTTTTCTTGTCCGACGACACCGTGGTGCAGCACGAGCAGCTGCTTTGGATCGAGGTGATGGTAATGTCGTTGGTCCCACTGTTGGTGAACGTGTAGCGGGCGACCAGATTGGTGCTCCCTTGGATCACGTGAAACTCCTGCTGGCGCTCGTTCCAATGGAGTTGGGCGAATGCCGGGACAGCGAAAAACGGAAGGAGCCAAAGACCTTTCATGCTGGAGCTTTTGGTGTGGAAGAGTCACCGCGTGTTTTGGATTTTCCATGGGAGCCAGCCACGAGCGGGCGCAAGGCGGTAGTCAGCGAACCGCCGGCGAGCGTAGAGGTAGAAGCAGGCGCTACTTCAAGGCATCTAAAATCTCCTTGGCTTTCATGGCTGCGAAAGTATCTGGATGCTCCTTAATCAGTGAATTGGACATTTTCCGGACTTCATCATTGCTTGGCTTGGGCTCAGAGTCCAATTTGCATTGAAGAATGTAATACTTGGCCAAGCCCTTCAAATATGGGCTCGAATCGCTTTGAACGCATTTCTCCAAGTAGCCGATCGCCTCATCCAGCTTCTTCTGTTTGTTTGAGGTGTGGAACTCAAGGTCCGAAATGATGTTCTGGGCGAGGTAAAAACTCGCGACGGCGGCGAAGCGGGATGAGTGCGTTTCGGCAAGAATTTTCCTGCACAGTTCGGGGTTTGATTCATAAAGGTTGGACAAACTCGGTGTCTTCAAATTTTTCACGGCTTTATCAACGATTCCCGATGCCTTGGCGTCCTCTTCATTTTCAGGCAGGACGACCTCGAATTCGACCTCGTTGCTCGTTAAAATTGAGGCCCAAACCCCCTTTACACTCTCAAATTTTGTAGTGTCATAAATGACATCTAGCTTGAATTGCCCAGCCTTTCTCAGATCGACACGATTTCTAATGTCCTGCCACAGCACGCACTTTTGTCGCGGTTGGAACGTTGGCAATTGCATTTTACGAACGGCGCCCATGTCGACGCACACAACCTTCCCCATCCCAGCTAACATTGCTTTTCCGCTCATGCATCTATAACTCAGACTGAGCAAATCGCCACCTGCCCCACCAAACTGGACAACCCTGACTCCAGACTTGCCGTGATTAGTCATTGTTGCCTCGACAAATACAGGCTCCCACTGGAGATATTCTTTTCGGTCAAGTGAAATATTTAATCCCAATGACATATTCCCTATTGGCAAACCCAGATCCCCCTCTCCGGCCATCACCCCGTGTGACGCCAGCGTCAGCATGCAAACAATGGACTTTAAAATTCGCGTCATGAGTTCACTTCGTTTCCCAATATTGATCGACCTTGTCCGGATCCAACTCTTCGGCCAACAAATCGTTGATTGGGGGATTGTTGATGTCTTGAACGTCAGCGTTTTTTCGCCTTCTCTCCACCTTGAGATTTAGCCAGGTACTCCTTCAACAGGTCCGAAAAACGCTCCTTGAGCCAATCATCCATCGAAGGGTTGTCTCTAGCCGATTCCAACAGTTGAACCGCAGTTTTTTGATCAACCCAGTCGCCACCGGTAATTTCAGATTCCAGATCACGGAGCAGTGTGTAGCCTTCATCATTGGTCATCTTCAACTGTACACAATGCTGAAGATCCTCCAATCGCTCTTTCGATGGGTTCCATGCTTCAGGATCCCAATCATTTAGGAATTTGCTTACAACAAGGGTTGCCGCAACAGTTTTCAACGGTGTTTTCCTGACATCCCACATGACACGAACAACATTTTTCCCATCAAAAAAACGTGGAAATACAGACGCAGCCCAGTAAGCGATGGTCGGAATGTCGCTATTCACATCTTCTCTGACCTTATGAATCCGCTGCTTCGGTTCCATGTGATAGATGCTGCCGATTTCCTCGGCGAGCTGGACGTATTGATTGTAGTCAACATGGAGCACCTCCATGCTTTTCCGAATGCGATTGATCCCTCCTCCGAATGAGTCGTCACTTGCGGGTATGATCTCATTTTTATTTTTAACCAAAGTCCAAATTCCAGTCTCTCCAACCACCAAGAGGGGAACCGGACCTCTGCGCTTTGAGTTGTAATCGCTGAACGTGGTCCCAACAAGAGCTTTTGAACCGCAATACACTTTGGTGATCTCGCACTTTACAACAAGAGCTTTGACGCCAACACTGAGCACCTTGGCTTCCACAACGATGGCGCGGTCGAAAAAAGACTCTTTCATCTGATCTAAAAAAAAATATTGTTTGAGATGGGCTAATTTTCTCCCCGTCCGCCACTCCATGCGAGGCGAGCGACAGGATGCAAACAATGGATGTAAGGATTCGCATCATGGGGTCACTTTGTTTCCCAGTGATCCGGCTCCAGATCGTGTTTCAATAGATCGTTGATTGGAGGATCGCTGATGATTGATGGCGCGCTGCCATCAACCTTTACGGCAAAATTGTTGGGGCCAGTGCATCCCGACTTCGCGTCGGGCTTATATTTGAACTCACCCGGTTTCTTGCTCTTGATATCTCCGGATGGCGGTGTCAGGGGCGTTCCTCCTTCTCTCTGCCTTTCGATTTAGCCAAGTACTCCTCCAAAAATTCTCCAAAACGTTCTCTACGCTCGTCATCAATCGTGGAGTTATCCCTGGCGGATTCGAGTAATTGAACAGCGGTTTTATGATCAACCAAATCCCCGTCAATCTCCAACCAGAGATCGTTTAGGAGGTCATGTCCTTCCCACGGAGTCATTTTTAACCGCACACAACGTTGAAGATCTTCCAAGCGCTCTTTGGATGGGATCCAAGCTTCTGGATCCCAATCATACAGGAATTTGTCCACGGCAAGAGTCGCGCCAACCGTTTTCAATGGTGTTTTTCTGACCTCGCGCATCACACGAACAGCCTCTTTACCATCAAAGAAATATGGAAGAATATTCGCAGCCCAATACGCGATGGTAGGGACGTCGCTGTACACTGCACCCTTGACCTGCTGGACACGCTCCTCCGGCTTCAAGCGGTATATCCTTCCAATTTCGTCAGCAAGTTGAAGGTATTGGCTGTAGTCAACGTAGTAACTCTCCATGTGTTTTCGGATGCGATTAACCCGGAATCCGGGAGCTTCTGCGGGCTGCAATCCATGTTCACCTTTCACCAACGTCCAAATCCCTGTCTCTCCGACTAGGAGGGGAATCGCACCAAACCGTGACATGTGAAGCGGGGCGTTGTAATCGCTGAATGTGGTCCCAACGAGATCCTTCGAGCCGCAATACACTTTGGTGATTTTAACCGCACATTTTTCATGAGATTTTTCCCCCTCAACGCTGACCACCTTGGCTTCGACAACGATCCGATCATCAAAAAATGAACTTTTTGTTTTTGGAAACAATTCTATCATGGACGGGCCGTCCCCAGCCATCATCCCGTGCAACGTCAACGCCAGCAGGTAAACAATAGACTTAAGCATCTGCATCATGGGTTCACTTCGTTTCCCAGTGATCCGGCTCCAAATCGTGTTCCAACAGATCGTTGATTGGGGGATCACTGATGACTGCTGGCGTGTTGCCATCAACCTTTACCGCAAAATTTTTGGGGCCAGTGCATCCCGATTTTGCGTCGGCCTTATATTTGAACTCACCAGGTTTCTTGCTCTTGATATCCCCCGATCCATCGAACTTCCAATCCGCCTGCAAACGGACGGTGTATTGACTTTCAGCATTGCTGACCGCCTGCTTTGTTCTGACACAAAAGTGCAAATTGAAGTCACTGACGATGTTGAACAGATCCACTGCGTCTGCTTGTATTATGAGTTGGTCGGTGCCATTTGAGCTCGGTGAATCGGTCACTCGAAATCGAGCGCCGGGTATCGGAACAGCCGGATCAGCAGTGAAATTGATGTATGAGAAGAATCCAGAATTGTACCTGTTACTAAAATTTTGTTTATCCATCCACGGAGCAGCACTTCGAAAGCCCTGCTCCGTTATATAGTCAATGTATTTTGTACCGTTCACAAAAGTGGACCGCCTGATGAATTTCGGATTGGTGTCATTGTACTCAGCATGACGCGTTGTCTGCAAAAAGGTCTGGATGAAACCCATCTCCATGAACTTGACCCCTCGGATCTTTCCATTGACTTCCGGACCCGTGATCTGACCGACCGACACATCCGCAGCTATTCCGTTGCCGACACTTGATTCTATCAACCGGGGCTCGCCTGGAAATTGGAATGGCTTGTTTGGCTCGTATACGATCTTTGGTTGATCCGGGCCCGGAGGGAGTATCTGGACTCTCACCACGTTCACCTGCAAATCCCAGACGAAGTTCGCATTGACCTGATACACCGCTTTCCCGACGGTGGGACCTTCTCCCCAAAGGATTCTTACGTCGGATTGACCCGTTCCTCCGGTCGAGAGCGCTCCACCGACCGGCGCGACCCATTTACTTCCCGGCAATACCCGGGACTGCGCGGCTGCGTACTGGTGCTTGGAATATCCCGGTACATTCAGAGGCCCCAGCCAGAAAAACACATTGACCTTGATGCTGTCGCACGCGTTCAAAGTGGTTGTCCCGTCTGACCAATTAAGTTTCAAATCGTCCGAGCCACTCTCCACCCCCTCCACATAAAGCGTGGTGTCCGTTGTGGCATTGAAGGTCGTTGAGCCTGTCACGGCATTGGCAGTCCCCTTCTCCTTGTTTTTCCAGACTTTCACATTGCCCGGAATCGTCAGCGTGTAGTTTCCGCCCGAGGCAACGGGATCAATTTTGTGCAGCACGATGGGCAGCATGTCATCCTCCCCGACGACCGGGTTGGTCGTCTGCTCAAAATCCCAACCGAAGGACGCGGCCGTGCTGCTGTAGTCATCGTCATCATTGTTCAGAGGAACAAACGCCCCTGGGTCTTTCTTCTCGGCATCAGTCAATTCGGCTCCTCCCACGTTGTGAACGACCTTCTTTGCACCCAACTTTGTCGTTAAAATATTCACCGTGATATTGGTCGAAACGTTGTCGAGCGCCGTGGTGTGGTCGCTCGGGTCTTTAAGATTCTGCCCTGTGGCCTTGATGTCCGCAACCCCACCGTTCTGCGCCAGGAAGTATGTATGTACTTTGCCTTCAGCGTCCAGATTCAACGTGGTCACGTTGTTGGAAAACACTCCAAGCACGGGGCTTGACGGTACCAGTTCAAACTTCACCTGCCCATCCACAACGGCCACATTGCCTCGCGTCACGGCTACATCGATGTGGTTCGTTGAGCCTACAGTCCAATTGTTTGTCAGGGTGGCCGGGTCGGTGAAAACGATCGTGGTGGCTTTGCACCCCTGACATTCACCTGTCACTTCATTCGTAAATGAAAAAGTGATGGCTGCAACGCCACCTAAATCCCAGCCGGTGAAGGAAGGGAACCTTACTACCACGTTGGTGGGCGCGGGGATGCACACAAACACCGGGGGTGTATCGCCGACGTCAGCAAATTTCGCGCTGGAAACCCAGATCTGACCGCCCAGCGCGTTTTCTCCCAAGGAATGGAATTGGCCATCCACAGGGAACGGCGGCACGTTGGGCGCGTTGGTCCCACTCACCGACGCGTACACCGGCCAGTTGCCCGCAGGATAGGCCGCCAGGTCGCGTCCCAGCTTTCCTCGCCTGGTACTCATGTTGCCCCTCCATTGACCCGTGTTTGTGGGAGGGGTGAGGGTGGGCTGGTCCACGAGGATGTTTGCATGAACCCCGATCGCGTTGGCTCCGAAATAAGTCCAGTTGGTGCTCAACCACAAATGCGTCACAGCATTGGTCAGTGCATCGCAATTGGGGAAAAAGGGTGATGTGATGATCGACAATCGGCTTTCCATATTGGTCAATGGGCCGCCCGAAACGCTCGTGATCCCCACGCCGGGCAACGTCACAGGAATCGTTTTCAACTCCGGGATGAACTCAGCCAGGTCATGGAAGGGGGCCAGATAGTTGGTGGGATCCAACTT
The DNA here is from genome assembly GCA_023269615.1 of Verrucomicrobiota bacterium. Lineage (GTDB taxonomy): Bacteria > Verrucomicrobiota > Verrucomicrobiia > JABWAM01 > JABWAM01 > JAHFSY01. The sequence goes on along the minus strand of JAHFSY010000003.1, from coordinate 73,423 downwards.
GGTGATGGATGGCAGGGAATTGGTGCTGTAGCGGAACAGCTCTGTGCTCTGATTGGTCACAAAATTGTCGAGCAGTCCTCCAGTGGACAGTTGATTGAAAAGCGCCTGCACCAGATTGGTCGCGAACGTCCCCGGCACCGGATCGTTGGATAGATCAGCGCAATAAAACCCATTGGGAGGGTATGCATCGGCCGGGCCGGCGCTCGCAGCGGGCCAGGTCAGGGTGAAACCCACCATCTGTGCCCTTGCCTGCAACGCGCGATAGGCCTCCTCGATGCAGAAATTGGACGATGTGTTCGCCGCTGCCAGCGAAGCGAATCTCGTGGCTGTCCTGGGAGCCAGCGGGGGCCGACCCGTCCAGACCGGCATGTCGGCGGGCACGGGCAAATCGTGCACGACTCTGAATCCAATATGGTCATCGGCAAGATCCGGGAAGGCTTCCCAGCGGTCGGCGCAGCGGAAACTTAAGTTATAGATCCACCAGGTTCCACCACGCAGAATTTTCTTCTTACCGGTCGGTGGACCTCTCGGGTTGACCAAGGCTGCCAGCGTGTTCGGATAAGGCCCCATCCAATCCTCCGTCCAACAAAATACGTTCGCGGTGGGCGAATGCAGCCCGTACCCACAGGCTTCGCCTTCTGTCACCCCGATGGCGCGGTCGGGGGAATAGACCGCCTTGATCGAAGCCGGGACGCTTTCTCCCCATGGAAAACAGCAGTCCAGACCTCCGTGGCTTGCCTTTTCATATTCCATCTCACGGGGTTTTCTGAAAGCGTTGGTGGAAACCCTTTCGGTCTCCGCCAGCCAGCTCATGAACGAATCGGCCTGCTTCCACGTGACTCGTGTGGCCGGAAGCTGGTCTGCATGGTTTCCGCCGCTATACGAGCCTCGATGATGACGATGCGATGGATCGTGGCGTTCATAGAGTTCGTTGGGAATGGCGTCGGAGATATAGAAGGCCGAGATGAAAACGGGGGCTGGAGTGGACTGGCCACCGAACCGCTCGTCTTGATCTCCTGTGTTTGAGCCAGCCATGAAGATGCCTGGGGAACAAGGTAAAGCCTCAGCTTGGAGCTGCGCGTTTCGACGACACTTGGAAGATGGGTGATGGGATCGATGCCAGAGAAGGGCGAGTCGGTCACCTCCACCAGATCGCTCGGCAATGTGTACTGCGCCACGATGGGAACCGGAACGGGAAGCGTCGGCGGGTGGGAAAAGACCGGGGCAATCACTCCCACCATCAAGAACGCACAAACCAGCGTCACCAGGAGCGTCTTCAGAACTGACAGCGGGTTCAGATTCTTGAAAATTTTTCCCACGGGACATAAGCCGTAGACACCCGAGGATACGGCGTCAAGCGGTTTCGGATCGCATTCGACGAATATTAATTTTAGATCATGTAGGATATAACTACTGCAGGACATGGTCGCATAGCATTCACGCGTGCGACGAAAAAAACCGGTTATTCCACATGGTGTCCCGCGACCTCCCCCGGAGAAGATCCGCGCTGTCCTGGCCCGGAATGTGCGTCATCACCGGTATCGCATCGGCATGTCGGCTCAGCGATTGGCCGATCTTTCAGCCGTGGAATTACTGACCATCCAACGCATCGAGTACAAGAAGAACGATATCCTGCTGGCCACCGCCGCACGGATTCGCCGTGCCCTGCGGATTAACTGGAAAACGTTTCTCAGCGGGCTTTAAACTTTGGGTTCCCTCTCGGCAGGGGACCATTTAAGGGGGCGGGCGCCGCTCCTTGCAGCAGGGACTCCCCGGTTTTACAATTTCCTCAGTCACTGAGGAAATTGACAAATCGCTTGGTTGCTGGCAGCCGCCTTCTCCGTCCAGACTCATAGTTGAACCTTGCCTCATTCTGACGATTCGAGCAAAGCTGATTTGAGGATTGATCGCAGGAGTGGAGTGATGGAAGGGTGGAGGGATGTCATAAACACGGACGAGAAAATAATGAAGCATGATGTCATCATCATTGGCGCCGGGGTGTCCGGCCTTGCAGCGGCGCTGACGCTCAAGAAGCGCGGAGCTTCCGTCCTTGTGCTCGAAGCCAATGACCACGTGGGCGGGGCGGCGCATGGCGTCCGTGTCGATGGATATCTTTGCGAGCGGGGGCCAAACACCCTGATGGTTTCGTCACCGGAAGTGGAGACGCTGCTTCGCAAAGCCGGGTTGTGGGATTCGGCACTCGACGCTTCACCCCACGCTCGCAAGCGTTTCGTGGTCCAGGACGGGTGCCTCGTCGCGCTGCCCGATTCGCCGCTCTCATTCCTCACCAGCGGCGTGATCTCGTGGGGCGCCAAGCTGCGTCTCATGCGGGAGCCATTCATTTCCGGCGGCTGCGATGACGACGAAACGCTGGCGCAATTTGTCCGCCGCCGCCTGGGCGACGAACCGTTGCGCGAACTGGTCGGGCCATTTGTGTCGGGCGTGTACGCGGGAGATCCCGAACGCCTCATCGTGCGCCATGCCCTTCCCAGGTTGCATCGCCTGGAACGGACGCACGGCAGCCTCATTCGCGGCGCAATCAAGCTGGGACGATCCGGGCCATCCGTGCGGCGTCTGATTTCATGGCCGCCGGGCCTGTCGGGGCTCGCGGCGGGACTCGCCGCGCCGCTTGAAGACGAAGTCAAACTTTCCGCACCGGTCGAATCTCTGAAGAAATCGGGGAATGTTTTCAGGGTGGTCAGCAGGCAGGGTGAATTTGAAGCTTCCAGCGTTTTCGTGGCCACGGATGCGGTTGCGGCGGCGCGCCTCGTGGCGCCGTTTTTTCCTGAGATCGCGCCGCTCGAACAAATTCCGCAGGCGCCGATGGCGGTGATTCATCTTGGTTTCCCCCGCGCGGGCGTGAGTCATCCGCTCGATGGATTTGGCGCGCTCATCAGCCGCGCACGGGGCATCCGCACGCTGGGCGTTTTATTTTCCTCCACGCTTTTTCCGGGCCGCGCCCCGGAGAATCATGTGCTGCTGACCGCGTTCCTGGGCGGCATGCTCGACCGCGAGGCGCTGACGCTCGACGATGCGGCGATGGTGCGGACCGTGGTGAACGATCTCACCCCGTTGCTGGGCATCACGGCGGCCCCGTCATTCCAGAACATCGTCCGCTGGCCGCGGGCGATCCCGCAATACGAGCGGGGGCATCAACTTCTGCTCGACGCATGCGTCCGGGCTGAAGGTGAATTCCCAGGACTACACCTGCTCGGAAATTATCGCGGCGGAATTTCGCTGGGCGATTGCCTGGAGAATGGACGGATGCTGGGGAGTCCCTGATTCCCGCCTGCGTGGCCGTAGCCACTTCGGCGTGGCGAAGGCCCGGTCGCCGTTGGCAACGGCTCCTACAAACCCAGCGCGCGCTTCATGATCCGGAAGATCTCGGTGTTGTCGAAAAAGCCGTGCACATCCTCCGAGCCCGGTCCCGTGGCGGCCACGAAGACGTCGTTGGCGGTGTGCAGCGCGGAGGAGGTGTAATGCGCGGCGGGCTGTCGAAAGTTTGGATCGAGAAAGTCCACGCTTTGTTTTTGGAGCGCGCCCGGCCCGCTCGTCCATCCCATGAGAAAGCCCTGATCGGGCTGTCGCGCAAGAAGTTCGTTTCCATGCGACGAAAGCGGCGGGGAACCGCTCAACGCAAAACCTCCCGTCTCGTGGTCCGCCGTCACGATCACCAGGGTGTCCTTGCCCGCTTCGCGCAGGACGGCCCCGATGGTCTGGTCGAACTCCAGCGTTTCCATGATCGACCGCAACGCCCAGTTCTTGTGCTCCGCCTTGTCAATCATCCCTCCCTCGACCATGAGAAAATAACCCTTCGGATTTTTGGACAGGCGATGGATGGCCGCCAGCGTCATCTCCGTGAGGGGGGGTTCGGCCGGACGGCCTTTCCTCTCATCCACGTAACTCATGTCATCCGTAGTAAAAACTCCGAGCAGGCGCGAGCCGGCGGGAAGTTGTTCCGACTTTTTCAGATCGTCACGCGTCTGCAGGATCGCCCAGCCTTTCACGCGCGCCTTGGCGAGGTAGTCCTGCCCGTCCTCCCGGATGCCGGGAGGCGTGGTCTTGGGGAGAAACCATGCAAGCCCGCCGCCGAGGATGACGTCGAAATGCGATTCCACGAGCTGGGGAACGAGTTCCACCTCGTTATAACGGTTCTTGGTGTCGCCATAGAACGCAGCGGGCGTGGCGTCGGTGAGCCGCGTGTTGGTGACGATCCCCACGGAACGCCCGCTTTTATGGGCGAGTTCGGAAATCAACGCCGGGCGGTTGCCGTTCCCCCGGATGTTCAGGCTTCGGTACGGCACCTTGAAGCCCGTCGCAAGCGACGATGCGGAGGAGGCTGAATCCGTGACGGCCTTGTCCTCCGCGCACGTGTGCGCGAGCGCCATGTGCGGGAGCTGTTCCATCTGCAGGCGTCCATCTGCGCCGACCGAATACGCGCGCGCGGCGGAGAGCATGTTGATACCCAGTCCGTCGCCAATGAAGAGGATCACGTTGCGCGCCTTGCCGGGCGCCTCGGGTGATTGGACTTTTTCCGCGGCGGAGAGCGGACTGCAAAGGGCGGCCATCAACATCCATAAAGCGCAGCGGTTTTTCACGGCCGAAGTTTAAATTGAATCGGTCGCCTTGCGCAAGTTCGCCCTGAGGCCGGCGCCCTTGACTGCATGGGCGATTTCGCATAAGTCCAGAGTTCATGAAAACTTTCCTGCGTTGGTTTGGACTCGCGTTGTGTGTGGCGATGGCGGGCTGCGGCAAGAAGACCGAATCCACAACAGATGTTACGGTCAGGCCAGCCGCCAAGGTGTCCGATGAGATTCTCATTGGCGAATATGGTTCCATGACGGGCAGCACGGCCACCTTCGGAATAGGCACACACAAGGGAATCATGATCGCCGTGGACGAGATCAACGACAAAGGCGGCATACTCGGCAAAAAAGTGAAGATTTTACTCGAGGATGACCAGGGCGATGCGAAGCAGGCCAACAATGCCGTGCTCAAGCTGATCAAGCGCGACCATGTGGTCGCCATTCTTGGCGAGGTGGCCAGCTCCTGCAGCAGGGCGGCAGCCCCTATTTGCCAGGAGAACAAGATTCCCATGCTTTCGCCCGCGTCCACGAACATCGAGGTGACGCGCAATGGCGATTACATTTTCCGTTCATGTTTCGTGGATCCATTCCAAGGAGCCGTGATTTCAAAGTTCGCCTTCGCCACGCTGAAAGCCCGCACCGGGGCGATCCTGACTGACAAGAATAGCGCTTACAGTGTCGGCCTTGCCCAGGTGATCAAGGAGGAGTTCGCGAAGATGGGGGGGAAAATAGTCGCCGACGAGAGCTATCAGGCCAACGATAAGGAATTCAAACCCCAGCTCACCACCATCCGTGAAGCCAAGCCGGACATCATTTTCGTGCCAGGATATTACACCGACTGCGCTCTCCTGGCGATCCAGGCCCGGGAGCTCGGCATCACCCAGCCGATCATCGGGGGCGATGGATGGGACTCGGAAAAAACCACCGAGATCGGCGGCGCTGCGGTCAACGGCTGCTATTTCAGCACGCATTATCACCAGGATGATCCGCGGCCCGAAGTCCGTTCCTTCGTCGAGAAGTTCAAAAAACTGCACCAGAGCGCTCCTGATTCCATGGCCGTGCTTGGATACGACGCCGCCAATATTCTGTTCGACGCAATCCGACGTGCCGGGAAGACGGAGGGCAGCGCCATTCGCGACGCGCTCGCGGCAACGAAGGATTTTCAGGGAGTCAGCGACAAGATCACGATCGACAAGGACCGCAACGCCCTCAAGGGCCTGGTCGTGATCAAGATTGACGAAGGCAAGTTCACATTCGCCGAACTGGTCAAGCCCACGCCCTGATCACGCTTTCGCGAGCTTGCGGAAGAAATCGCGGTATTGAATTGTTTCGGAGAGATTGTCGGACTCGTTGCACTGCTCCCAGTCAATCCACACGTACTCGATTCCGACGTAACCCTTGTAATTCGTCTTCTTCATCACGTTGAAGATGCGGCGGTAATCAATCACGTTTTTCTTGAAGTTCACCTGCAGCCGTCCCTTCGCCGCTCCGCGCACATGGAAATGGCTCGCATGCTGGATGAGCGGTTCCGCCACCGAGTCGCGAAGCCCCGCACGCGTGAAATGCGTGTAGTCGAGTGTAAGCGATGCGCCGGGCACGCTCTCAACCAGTCGCTTCGCCTCCTTCGGATTGGGAACAATAGAGCCCACGTGCGCCTCGAATCCAAAAACAACCCCCGCCTTTTTTGACTCCGCAACTCGCCACGCGAGCTCGGCACGCGACCGATCCAGCGAGGCAGCCTTCGATTCCTTCTTGAACTCCACGCCTGGAAGCGAGGTCACGTGACGGCAGCCGGCCTCCCGCGCATATTCGAGCGTCTTGAGAAACCAATCGCGGGCCTTGCGTCGTCGCGCCGCCTCAGGGTGGTTGATGGCGAAGGGAACGAAGTCCGGCGCCATCTGCAAAAACACATCCGCCACCTTCAGCCCACGATCCTGGACCTTGCGTTTCAGGCCGCGCGCCGATTTCTTCACATTGCGGAATTCGCGCGAAGGCCATAAATGCGAGCGCCCTTCAAAAAGCCCGACGTCAATGCCGTCGAACTCCATCATTCCAATCAAGTCGAGGACCTTGTCATGGGGCAAAAGGGGAAAGCTGAAATCTGCGGTGGCGAGTTTGAGTTTCATAAAAATTCTCCGTTTAAGTTGGAAGGGCAGGTTACGCTTCCACGCGCGGATTTCAAGAGCAGAGCGGAGCATTGACAATTCCTCGCGCCTCGCTTCACACTTCCGTCATGGACGAACCGGTGCAGTTTGAGCAGGGGGCCTGCCTGATCCGGCAGGGCGAGGTGGAGCATCACGCGTTCATCATCGAATCGGGCAGCGTCAAAGTCACCCTCAAGGATGGCGACCAGGAACAGATTCTCGGCATCGCAGGCATCGGGGAGGTCATCGGGGAACTGGCCCTTTTCGATGATTCGCCACGCTCCGCTTCCGTCGTCGCGATCGAGCCCACCCTGGCGCGGCGGGTCACGCGCGAAAATCTCAGCGACCTCCTGCTGAGCGATCCCGAGGCGTGCCAGCCGATCCTGCGGACGATCCTTGACCGCCTGCGAACCTGCAACATCATGCTGCTCGCCGCACAGCAAACCCGCGATCTCGTCAAAACCACGCGCGTCCGCCTCACCTTTGAGCCGCTGACCAATGAAGCCGTCATCGTCTGTCCACGAAAAGCCGTGATTGAACTCGATATTGTCCCGAACGAAGGAACGACACAGATCGTGATCCAGGGCCTGCAGAAAAATTTCAAGGTGGGCGTCGAAAGTTTCCTGCCGCACATGCAGCGGTAATAGCAGCAGCACAAACAAGGCCGCAGCATCAGGCGCTCCAGCCAGCAGGGAGTGCTCCAGACTGAAAAATTGGATGGAGGAAATGGGCGGACTGTGGTTCGCTGTCATGTTCCCCATGCCTGAGCAATCTCCAACGCAGCAGGCGCCGAAAAAGGCGCCCACGGTCCTCAAGCAGCGTTACGAACTGCGCGACCTCCTCGGCGAGGGCGGCATGGGGCGCGTCTATCGCGCATTCGACCAGGTGCTCGGCCGCGCTGTCGCTGTCAAGGTGCTCACCGACGTGGACTCGCCGATGATGGCCCAGCGCTTTGAACGCGAGGCGCAGACGCTGAGCCAGCTCAACCATCCGAATCTCGCCTCTGTGTACGATTTTGGTGTCGAGGGCACCCAGCCTTTCATGGTCATGGAATTCATTGAGGGGAAAAATCTCGCCAAGCTCATCGAGCAGGGAGGCCTGGATCCGGAAAAGGCCCTGCACGTCATCGTGCAGATTGGCGAGGGCCTCGCCGCCGTGCACGAGCGCGGCGTGGTCCACCGCGACATGAAGCCGGACAATATCGTGATCTCCCCGGGCAAGGAGCGTGACCGCGTGGAGATCGTGGATTTCGGGCTGGCAATTTCCGACGCCCATACCCGGTCGGACGACCGCCTGACCATGCCCGGCTACGTGGTGGGCACGCAGCGTTACATGTCACCCGAGCAGATGGAGGGGAAGCCGGCGACCACAGCCAGCGACATTTATTCATACGGCCTCGTGTGTGCGGAAATCCTGGGAGGGCCCGAAGTGATCAAGGCTGGACGCCTGCGCGCGACCGCGCCCACCCGACCGATTGCCCACAAGCATTGGTCCGTGATCGAGCGGGCATGCCGTGAGGAACCCGGCGAGCGCTGGGCCAGCCTGCGATCCATGCTTGAGGCTTTCCATGGCACCGTGTCCCAGAGCGCCGCGAAGCGTGAGAAAACCGCCAGCAGCCGCCGCTCCTCCAGGGGGGCCGCCGCCAATCGTCGCAAAAAAATGGGTCTCCAGGGACTCATGGCCGCCGCCGTCGTCCTCTGTTTCAGCCTTATCATGGTCCTTTTCTGGCGCATGTCCGCAAATGCCAGCGGCACGCCGGAGATCACCATTGACAAGGTCAAGGCCTCCTGGGTTTCCGACACGGAGCTCAAGGTCACCGTCATGGGCGTCGCCCAAAAAGCCCGTCCGCATCGCATGATGCTCGAGGTCGCGGTGTGCGACGCACAGGGAAACCGCCTGACCTCCCCCGACAGCGTCCTGGTGGACCGGGCGCTGGGTTCCGTGCAGCTGCTCGACATCTTGAAGGCATCCCAGTCTTTCGACAAAACCTTCCAGCTCAAAGTGCCGTCATCCCTGCAAAAGGGATACGTGTGCGCCACGTTCTTCGACGCCAACAACGAGATCCTCGCGCAACAAAATTCCTCCTTCTGGTCCAAGAGATGATGCAGGGGCGGACCATGGATTCCGGATGGGGAAATTGAATGGTGAACGTGACGGTTCAGGATAATCATATATTTTTAATTTTCCATTTCCATCCGCCTGTGGTTGCATGGGCGCCCCTTTCATCGCACGAGGACACATGACTGCCCCACTTGAACCCGAGATTCTTTCCGACACGATTCGTTACCTGGAGCAGCAACAGGCCCGCAACGTCCGTTACCTTCCCATCCAGCCGGACCTCCTCGAAGGATGGCAGACTGCCGGGGCGTCACCCGCCCAGGCCAAACCCGCAACCGCCCCATTCAAGCCTGCACCGTCTTCCCCTCTTCCGTCCCGCGCGCCCATGACGCCCGAGCGCCGTGCGGCATTCGAGGATTTGCGCGCGCGCGCGCGCGCCTGCACCAAGTGCCCCCACCTCGTGAGTTTTCGCAAACAGGTCGTATTTGGCGTGGGCAACCCGGATGCGGAAATCATGTTCGTGGGCGAAGCCCCGGGCGCCGATGAGGATCTCCAGGGCGAACCCTTCGTCGGAAAAGCCGGGCAGCTCCTCACGAAAATGATCCAGGCGATGGGACTCCAGCGCTCCGACGTTTACATCGGCAACGTCCTGAAATGCCGTCCCAATGTGGACACAGCCTCGGGCAACCGCAAACCCACCCCCGAGGAAATGGAAACCTGCCTCCCCTGGCTCAAGGAACAGATCAAGCTCATCCAGCCGCGCGTCCTCATCGCCGAGGGGGACACCGCCGTGAAGGGATTGGTGCCGGGCCTGAAGGACGGCATCACGCGGCTGCGTGGAAAATGGCTGGAGTTCGAGGGCATCCCGCTCATGCCCACATTCCATCCCGCCTATCTCCTCCGCAACCAGAGCCTCGCCATCAAGCGCCAGTGCTGGGAGGATCTGCTCGCCGTCATGGAAAAACTCCAGATGGCCATCAGCGACAAACAGCGCAACTTTTTCCTCTCATCCATCTCGGGAAGGTCCTGACCACGTGTTATGAGCCAGCCCACGGAAAGCATACGGTACCGGGTCCTGCGCTGGCTCGCCACGCTCGTGTGCCGCCTCGCGTGGCCCATCGTCATCCTCAGCGTGCTCCTGGCGGCAGCCTCGATGTACTACGCATTTGGATGCAAAAAACTCGGCTTCACCGGCAACCCCAACGACCTGCTCCGTTCCGATGCCTCCTTCCATCAGCGCTACCTCGAATACACCCGCGACTTCCGCGCCGAGGAGGATTACTCCGTCGTGGTTCAGGGACCCGGATTCGACCGCAACAAGGAATGTGTCGAATGGCTCGCCGCCGAGATGCGCAAGCAGCCCGCGCTCTTCAAAAACGTCTTCTACCACATTGACCTCAACGGGCTCGCCAAGGACCGCGGCCTTCTTTTCCTCGAGGTCAACCAGTTGCAGGCCATCGAGAAAGGCCTGGGCGATTTTACATCTTTAATGGGCAAGGACACCTTCACGCTCGACCTCAACAGCCTCCTCGACGTCGCATCGAAACAGTTCGATGAAAAAAATCTGCGCAACAACAAAAACAACCAAGCCGTGGATGATTTCGCAAAGGAGTTCGTGAAGAGCCTCGACGCACTGGCCGACCGTCTGGAGGGGAAAAATAAAACCAAGCCGGTCCGCTTCGGGGACTTTCTCGCCAAAAACGCGCAACTCGGCGACATGGAAACACAGCAGGCCCAGCACGAATATCTTTCGCTCGAGGACGGGAAAATTCTGATCCTGCAGGTTCCATCGCCCAACAAGGAGGCCGAGATGGGCGGACACGATTACATCATCCAGCCGCTGAAAAAAATCATCGATGAGGCGAGAATAAAATTTCCACGCCTCGACATCGGCCTCACGGGCGAGCCGGCGCTCAGCGAAGACCAGGACAAGGCCGTGACGCATGACAGCACCCTCTCCTCCATCGTCACCTTCGCGCTCATCGCGCTGCTCTTCCTGTATTCCTTCCACGAATTTTCGCGGCCCGCCCTTGCCCTCCTCACGCTCGTCATCGCCGTCTGTTGGACGATCGGCTTCACCACCATTGCCGTGGGACGCCTCAACATCCTGAGCATGGCCTTCATCCCGATGATCCTTGGCCTCGGCATTGATTTTGGAATCCAGATCCTCGGCCGCTACGAGGAGGAGCTGCCGCGCGGCGGAGACGTCATCGGGGCGCTCACCAACACCATCATGCACACGGGCAACGCCATCATCACCGGCGCCAGCACCACGGCTTTCGCCTTCTACACAATGTGCTTCAACCAATTTACCGGCCTCGCGGAGATGGGCAAAATCGGAGGCACCGGCATTTTCCTCTGCGTCCTCGCCAACCTCGTCCTCCTCCCCGCGCTGCTCGCCATCCGCGACCGCAAATCGTCCCGGCAGGCGGTTCCGACAAGCCAGCACTACGATACGGAAAAGATCTTCATTCTCGACCGCGTCATCCTCGACCACGCCTGGACCATCATCGTCGCCTCCGCACTCATCACCGCACTGGCCATTTACCAGCTCCCGAAGATCTCCTTCGATTACAACCTTCTTACGCTGCAAAATCCAAACCTCGAGTCGGTGCGCTTCGAGCGCAAGCTCATCGACAGCAAGGACTCGCGCTCCGTCATCTTTGCCGTCTCGCTCTGCGACAGCCTCAAGGAGGCCGCGGATAAGGCGGCAAAATTCAAGAAGCTCAACACCGTGGTGTACGATGCCATGAGCATCACCGAGATGGTCCCGCGCGACCAGGAGCCCAAACTCAAGATCATCACGAGCATCAAGCACAAGCTCGAATCTGTCCAGGTCCCCAAATCCGGCGTCAAGGTCAACGTTGCGGAAAATCTCCGCGTGCTCCAGGGACTCCGCGCCAACTGTGCACGCATGCTGAAGCTTGCCGAGACGTGGGCTGCGAAGGAGCAACGCGAGGAGGCCAAGGAATTCTTCGGCAAGCTCATCTCGGCCATGGACCGCTCCATCCGCCTGCTCCAGCCCATGAGCCAGGCAAAGGCCGAGGAGATCCTCACCGCCTACCAAACCTCCCTGCTCGGCGAGATGCGCAAGAACCTCCAATGGCTCAAAAGTCAGAAAGTGGACCGCGCCATCACGGTGGACGACATCCCCGAAGTGCTGCGCAACCGTTACATCCGCAAGGGCGCAGACGGAAAAATCCGCAGGGTCCTCATCGAGATCTACCCGAGGGAGGATGTCTGGGACCGCGACCCGCTCGCGCGGTTCGTTCAGAAAATCCGCAGCGTGGACGCCAACGTGACCGGCACGCCGGTCCAGAACTACGAATACATCGAGCTCCTGCGACAGAGCTATGAGACGGCCGCCTACTACGCCCTGGCCGTCATCTTCCTCCTCATCACGTTTCATTTCCGAACATTCAAATACGTTTTTCCCACGCTCCTCCCACTCGCGCTCGGCATGATCTGGTCCGCGGGAACGATGCCCCTGGTCGGCGTCAACTTCAACCCGGCCAACATCATCTGCCTGCCGCTCATCATCGGCATCGGCGTCGCGTATGGAGTGTACGCCGTGGACCGTTACCGCGAAAACCGTTCCCCCGCCCTCTTCTCCACCAGCACCGGCAAGGCGATCGTCCTCTCCGCGCTCACCACGATCTTCGGATTCGGAAGCCTTGCGTTCGCCTCCGACCCCAGTCTCGCCAGCCTTGGATTGCTCATGACCATCGGCGTCACCATGTGCCTCATCACCTCCCTCTACGTCTGCCCCGCCATCCTCCACGTCCTGGGCCGGCGCAAGATCGAGGTGAAGGAATAGTTCGGAAATTCTCCGCAGATTTTCAGAAGGTTTCGCGCAAAGGCGCCAAGTCGCAAAGTTTACCCTTGAACCCCAAGCGAGCCATTCCGACGGCCACCCCGGGTGACCGTCGGAATGGCTCGCTTGGATGTCTTTTCAGAATCTGCGTCGTTCTGCGTAAATCTGCGGAGAAAATCCGCCGGATCGGCTGTCATCATCTGCCAGAAAACGTGTTTATCGTTGACGCCGCCCGGCCTCCCTGCAACAAGGCGCGATGCCCACACATTCCACTTCCACGCGCCGCTTTTTTCTCGACCTCGTCGAAAACCACACACCGGAACTCGAATTTCACGGGCGCACCCGGGCCGATTTCAAGAAATGGCACGCCGCGTTTTCCAGACGCTTTCGCGAATGCCTCGGAACCTTTCCGAAATCAGTGTCCCTGAAACACACGGTCCAATGGGAGGTCCGCGAGGATGGGCTCATCAAGCAAAAGATCCTCCTCCAGACGGCGCCGCACACGACCGTGCCCGCTGTCATCCTCCGGCCTGATCATCGCAGGACGGTCGGGGCCATCGTGGCCATTCACGGGCATGGATACTGGGGCAAGGACCCCGTGGTGGGAGCGCGTTATCCCGAGGCGCAGGCGGAAACAGATCTGTTGAAATACGACTACGGCCTGCAGCTCGCCCGCGCCGGGTTCGCCGTGATCGCCCCCGACATGCGGCCTTTTGGTGAGCGTGGCGACGTGATGCCAGGCGAACGGAAAATCGAAGGACGCGACCCGTGCAACGTCCACGCCCTCAAGGGCTGGCTGCTGGGTTTCAGCCTGCTCACGTACAACCTGTGGGACCTGATGAAGTGCATGGATTTCATGCTGGCGCAAAAGGGAATCGCGAAGGGTGGCATGGGCGTGATCGGCCTTTCGGGCGGCGGCGCGGCGGCGATGCACCTGGGCGCGCTCGATCCGCGCGCGAAAGCGACCGACGTGGTGTGCGCGCTGAACAGCTACCGCGCGTGGGGCGTGGAGATTGACAACTTCTGTGGAACGCAATTCGTGCCGGGCATGTATCGTTACGGCGACCACGCCGAGATTTGCGGTCTCATCGCCCCGCGCCCGCTCATGATCGAGCTCGGCGGATTCGATTATGGATTCCCGATCGAAGCGTCGCGCGTGGCGCTTCGACGGCTGGAAAAAATCTACGCCGCAGCCGGCTGCCCCGAAAAACTCTCCAGCCAGCTCGGCTACGGCGGCCACCAGTATTACGGCCAGGGAACGGTGGATTTCTTCCGCAAAAATCTGCCTTCTGGAACGTAGCCACGTTCGCAAGAACGTGGTTGCCCTCCGAAACCGCGTTTTTGCAAACGCGGCTACAAGACTACAACGCAAAAAACCGCAGCACCTGGATCTCGTTCGGGAATTGAAACAGGATCTGGTTTTCCAGGATGTCCACCTTCTCCGGCTCGCGCGTGATGTGAAACTCCCACATCTCTTCGCCGTTTTTGGGATCGAGACGATGCAGGCGGAAATGGGTCGGCGCCCGCATGCCGCCCCCGTTGAGGATCGAGCCCATCACCTCCCATTGCGAAACCTGCGCCGTGGTCATGTACACGAAGCGCCCTGACAGGATGCAGTGGTCGCCCGACTTCTCCAGCTTCCATAAAATCTTTCCCGTGGCCGCATCCACCTTCATGCAGACGGGTTTTCCCATGTGCGCGAAATCCACCTGCTCGGAATACTTGATCGTCTCGGGATCCGCCGAGGTGGTGTTGATGTAAAGCATCCCCTTCGCATCGAACTGGATCTTTGAAATCCCCACGCTCGTCAGCCTCCAGCGAACATGGCCGTTCACCTTCTCAAAAGCCGTCAACACTCCCTGGTCAAAAAAATAAAGCGTGCTCCCGCGTTCCACGCACGGACCGGCCGGGGTCTCCCCGTCATCAAAGGAATAAGCCGGGGCGATGGGGAATGTGAGATTCGCCTCCCATCGGTGATTGTTGCTCTTGTCGAAAACATGAATGCTTTTCCCCGCAACAAGCACATCCACCGTTTTTTGCGGATACAATCTGGCGGGGCCTGTCACCTCCGCCTTCCATTCATTCGGGTCCCCCGCAAAGACGCGGCGCAGCGTGACCTCGTACGTGCTCTCGTCCACCCTGAGCGTCGAGCGTCCTGCGCTCCGCTTGGAATCGTTGGCAAGTTCCTCCGCCACCTTGATTGTGTCGAGCACCCCCATCTTGCCGCCCTCAAGCGTGGACTCCTTCTTTTCCTTCATCGCCTCGTGTGCCACGAAATTCATCTGCACCAGATGAATGTCCAGGTACGCCATGTTTTTGCCGGTTGGAACCAGCTCGCGCTGCTCGGGCGGCACCCATGGTTCGTCCGGGATCGAGGCTCCCGCCATCATATCCGCCATCGACACCGAAGCGGATGGCCGCCGGGGTTGCGGGGGCAGCGGGTCGTTCGCCTCGGTCTGAGCCTCTCCCGTCGCCATGGAAATCTGGGTGAGAACATCCTGGCCGGCCGGATTGGTCGCAATCACCTCCAGGTCTTGCTCGCCCGCCGTGACGCTCCGGATCGCACCCGCGATCGGGCACTTGCCCTTTTCGCTTCCAGTCTGGAGATCAAACCGGACGGCTTGCGCGGTGAAGACAACCCACGCGTCTGTCGGGGTCACGTGCAGATGCGCGGGAGGCGCCCATGCGTCATCCCAAAGCCTGCGATATTTGTCGGGCACTTTTCCCTTCTCATCAGATTCGCTTTTTTCCTCCCCACCCTCATCAGCCTCCTGCACGGGCGCCTTCTGGTACGGGGCAAGATCCCGCGTCCAGATTTCCCTGCCCTTGCTGATGCTGTAGAGCGTGAGCTTTTTCGAGCTCATGGTCAGCACGCGGTCGCGGTCCACAAACCGGCAGTGCGAGAGGCGTTCCTTCTCCGAAATCGCCACGGAAAATTTCACGACCGGTCGCGACCCGTAGAATCGATACCATCCCCACACGCTGATCCATGCGATGACGAGCAGAGTGCCGATCGTGCCCCCGAGCTTGACGCGGCGCCACGTGCGATCCTGCACGACACTTTCCTGCAGTTCATACACGGGGATATCCAGTCTTCGGTCCTGTGCCTTGCGGTGACAGGTCAACGAACAGAAGTATCCGAATTGCGCCATGCACTGGAGGCAGATGGGGCGCTTGCAAAGAAAACACTCGCTGGCAAACGGCTCTCCCTCGTGCTTCTTGCAAAAACGTCCGCCCACCAGCTTGGGCGCGACCGCCGCAGGTGCGGATTTCTCCGCAAGCTCGTTCTGCATCACCGCGTCGGCAAACTCCGTGCCATCCGCTCCGCACTGCGGGCATTGCACCGCGTGCGGCATGTGCCCATCCAATGGTTCCACCTCGACTTCATACGAGCCCTGACAACTGCAAAGGACGGTGATCTTCATGCAAGTGTCATGTAGCCGCGCTCGCCAGAGCGTGGATTCTGCGAACGTCTTGAAAACGGAGACCACGCTCTGGCGAGCGTGGCTACACTCATTTCCCGACACGTTGTCATGGCTTTGGATTCAGAAGCACGATTCCCCCGGGGCACGGCATATCGTTCGTGGCTGCGGCCCCGCTGAACTCGACATGCCCATCGCAATAAAGAAGGTTCCCGCCAAATTTGTTGTGATTGGCTCCGGGGGGTTTGCCGTCGGACGAAAACACGGGCGCGCCCCGGACCTTTGCCAGCGTGTTGACCTGCGCGTCGGAGAGCAGCAGCTGCTCCGCGCCATCGCTCTCATGGCGGAACATGTAGTAGGCGTAGCTGATCCTGCGGTTTACAAACGGCTCGCCCTGCGGAAGGGCATCGCGGCCGCTTCCCGGACAGATGAAGATTTCCGTGACGGTCGTGCATTTCGGAATGAGCAGGCTCAGCGGCGCCTCGGAGGTCGTGGCGTTGGCGACCACCGGGAACGAGCCCTTGTTGTCGAGCGCGTACACCTTGAGCGCCATGTGGATGGTGCGAAGGTTTTTTTCGCACGCAAGTTTCTGCTTGTCCTGGAACGTCTTCGACCGCGGGCTCATCAACATGAAATACATCACGAGGATCAGCGCCATGGTGATCAGCAGTTCAAGAAGGCTGAAGCCGCGGAGATCAACCACGGATGACACGGATGAACACGGATGATGATTTGGCTGCCCCATCCGTGCCCATCCGTGCAATCCGTGGTTCAAATTCTTGACCATGTTTTTCATTTCCCGCCAAGCCCGATCTCGGACAGCAATTCCCGGATGCGATGTTCGTAGGTGTGTTCCGCCTTCACGCGCTTGAGCCCGGCCGCCGCAATCCTCTGGCGCGCGGCTGCATCATCCAGGAGCTCGCGCAATTTACCCTCGAGCTCAAGGCCATCACGATACGTGACGATCTCCACGCCGTGTTTGAACTGGCTCGGCAGGTCCAGTTTTTCATCGCAGACTTCCAGCGCCCCGCACGCGGGCGTCTCCCACACGCGCGGATTCAGCCCGTGCGGGTAGTAGCCAAACCACGCATGAAGATTGAGCGCAATCTTCGTGGCGGAAAAAGCCCGCGCCATGTCCTCGGTGGTGAAATACCCGTCCACCACGCGGCCCCAGAGACGGTCCTTCTTGTTGAGACGCTTGTGCCACGGCCCCCAGATGCGAAGATCAAATTTTTTGGCAAGATTGGAAAGGATCCCCTGGCGCACCGGCCCCCAGTCGCCCACGAAACAAATTTCGCTGGCCCATCGCTTCCGCTCGTCTGCGTCGAGTTCCATCGGGCGGTGCAGCGGCAGAAAGGCGGCGTGCGGAAGGTACCGCGCCCCCGTGATGCCGGAGTCGCGATAAAATTTCGTGGAGGTTTCGCAGTTGGAAAAAAAGAATTCGTACGCCGGCGCAAGCGCAAGCCCGCGCTCGACCTGGATCGGGTCATTCATCCACCAGCAAACCGTCCGCGCCCCGAGCTTCTGAATCGCAGCCACCGTCTCGGCAAAAATGTCGAAGCCGAACATCGAGACAAAGAGATCCGGACGAAATTCCTTCGCAAGGTCGATCAGCCGCTGGTTGAGCCGCGATTTTTCAAACCGCTTGTCGCCGCGCATCTTTGCCATCGGGCGCAGCACAAGCTTCTCGGGAAGCGTGAGCGACCCGGCGTCGAAGAGACGGACATCATGCCCAAGCGTCCGAAACGTCTCCGCCGCATACCGCCCCATGGGCGCGGTGCGAAGATGTCCAGGTGTGGCAACAAGAATGCGCATGAGGATTTGAGAATGCAGCCACAACCCGCCTCTTTGAAGCCGAAAATGTCATGACATCCCAAAACGGAGGGACACGCTCTCGCCTCGCCGCTCGCCGTCGCGACGAAGCGCTTTGGCGTAGTCGGAAAGCCTACGGCGTAGCGCGGGCCGTCGTGTCCGTCTGGCATCAACGCATATTTAACCCATTCATTTTGTAGCCGATGAGATTTGGCCGCAAAAGAACGCAAGGAACACAAAGGGGCTGGAAGCCATTTTTCTATGCGTTCTATGCGTTCTTTTGCGGCTAAATTTCACCGGGCTCTTTAAAAAGCCTTGAAGATGCTTGGCTCTCATTTCGACTTGGGATCTGCGCGGTGGATCTTCGGCGAGTGCGGAAAAATGAAAATCTGATCGGTCTTCGGCAGATTTTCTTTCGTGAACACGTGAATGTTTGAATCGAGGTGAACCACTTCCTTTTGTTTGGCAGCCCACGGTTCAATCTCACCCAATCCAGCGGGTTGGCCCGCGATGATTTCCAGGTCGGGAATCCGGTAGTGCATGGGAATGAGCACGCGAGGGTGGACCGCCGCGCGGATGGCCTCGATTTCGGCGTCACCCAGAATGTGGTTCTGCGAGTCAATCGGGAGCATGAGAACGTCCACGCGTCCCAGTTCCTTGATGTTGGCTTCGGAAAGCGGCCCATTGTCGCCCACATGCGCGATTCGCAAGCCGCCCGTTTCCAGCAGCCAGATGGTGTTCATGTCGCCGAAATCCTTGCCGTAGTTACCGGCGTGTTTGCCTCGAATACCGTGAATCTGGATATCCCCAATCGTGTGGTTGCCATGTGTGAAGAGGACCGGAATCTCCAAGCCCCAGGGGAAGGGTTTAAAATCGGAATGCCCGGCGTCGTGATCGTAATGAGGATGGGAGATCAGGACGGCGTCCGCCGAAAGATCAGAAGGGAGTGCGTATCCGAGCCAGGCGTTGCTCTCATAAGGATCGATGACGAGACGCGTGCCCTTAGACGACTGGATACGGAAACAGGCGTGGGCAAGGTATTCGACCGCCACCTGGCCCGGTTCCAGTTTGAGGCGCGAATCCTCCGGATTCACAGCCGGCTTCTGCACGGCGGTTGCCGCCTTCAAGCGATCCGGGGAACGCGGGGAGTAGATGAGCACACCATCCGGGCTGATCTCGAACTTGAGCCATGCGAGCTGTGACGCAAAACCGAGGGCATTGCACATGGTGGGCTCGGTGAAGTTCATCGAAATATGAACCTTGGACAAAGTGGGATCGGGCTCAATACGGATGGGGACGCTTTCGTGTTTCGGATCGGCGGCGCGGCCTTCCTTGATGATAAACGCGAGGACTTCCTCGATGGGCGTGTCATCAAACTGTGCCTTGAGGATCTTGATGGTGTTGAGTTTTTTTAACACCTCGTCGTAACCCTTTTGCATCTTGGCGAGCATCTGTTCGATTTCGGCAGCGGGCCCGGCTTGGTCCGCCGCTTTCTTGTGGGGAGCAAATGCGGCGACCAGTCGTTTGCCTTCCGCCACCTCTTCGGCGGTCATGGAAGAAGCCATTTTCTGGCCTCGTTTCTCAGCTTCCTCGCGCCCCAGCTCAGTGGACATGGATAGGAAACTCCATCGGTATACTTCCGCGTTGCTCTTCGTCACACCTGCACCCTTCGCATACATTTCTCCCAAGGTCATCTGGGCTATGGAATGCCCTTGCTCCGCCGCCTTCCGAAACCAGCTGACAGCTTCCTTCTCATCCTTCGTCACGCCCTGTCCATCGGCGAACAGACCGCCCAGATTGTATTGGCCTTCGGGATCACCCTGCTCCGCAGCCTTGCGAAACCACTTCACCCCCTCGGTGGGATCCTTTGGTGTTCTGTCGCCCGAAAAATAGATTTCTCCAAGTTTGCATTGTGCCGTCGGATCACCCTGTTCCGCAGCTTTGTGAAACCACTTGAGTGCCTCCGCGAGGTCTTTCTGTTTGCCGCATTCGCCTCGTTCATACATCTCTGCCAACGCGTACTGTGCAGACACAACCCCCTTCGCAGCCGCTTCCTGAAGCAAGCGGTGTCCCTCGGTCAGATTGGGGGTTACGCATTGTCCATAGCAGTACATCATCCCGAGGGCCGTCTGCGCCACGGCATCGCCTTTTTCCGCACGGGCCTTGAGGGACTCAAAATCCGTACCTTTGGGAGCGTCCTTCTGGGCAAACCCCGACGTCGCGAAGAGAACGGCTGCCAGGAAGGCAGCATGCCCGCGTCGTATTTGGGAAACGCCCATTCGATTCAGGTTACCCTTTTTCCTGACATGTTGCATCAGAAACTCACTTCAAACGAAGACATCCGGTCTTACCCGGAAACGCCTTGCAAGAATACGCAGATGGGGAATGGTGAGATTGCGTTCTCCCCGAAGAATCTTCGCCCCGAGAGTGCGGTCCGCCCCCAGGAGCCGTGAAAAGTCGCTGGCGTTCATGGCGTTGAGTTCGAGCAAGTGCTTCAGAAGGCCCAGCCCTCCGACCCTTTTCTTTTCGAATTCGGGAAAATGCTCCCGCTCGTACTCCTCAATCAGTGTGCAAAGCAGTTCGTAGTAGTCATCCTGGTCCCGAGTCATTTGCTTCTCGTGACCCGCCATGATGTCGGCCAGGGCGGTGGCATTGTCCAGATCCACCTTGTCGTGGAGCGGCCTGGGTGTGTGAAGGTTGCACAGCCCAAAAAAATCACGGGGCAGGTTTGCGAAGGCAGGTTTTTCAATGGTTGATTTCATAATTCTTTCCTCCATTTTCCGGTGTCATATTCCGCATGGGTCAGGATTCTCAACACATGCACAATCTGACGGTTGTAGTGGATCGAAGCGATCATCCGGTAGTGGTTGCCAGCAATGTCGAACACCACGCATGTCCCACCGCTGGAAACCCGCACCTGATCGGACGCTGGAAAGGCTGTTTTCACCTCGACAAAGCTGTTCCAGGCGGCACCGCGGGTCAACTCAAACCACCGTTGCAGGGCAGCATGGGATTTCGGATGATGCGTCCAAAACTCCACGAGCCTCGCACACTTGACGATTCGCACGAGGACAATATGTCCTCACCCTGATTTGCTGTCAACTCAATATCCCAAAAAGATGCGAACACGGGGCTGCGCGAGGCGTGCAAAACGGAGGGATGCGCTCCGTCGCGTCCATCTGGCTCACAGGATCGGCGGTTCGAGTGCAGATGGAGTTGAAAATCCGCCGATGCAAGGCTAGTCTGTAGGTATGACACGTGAGGAATTTGGGAAGCGGCTTGCAGACAATCCCAAACTGCGTGAGGCGTTTGAGATCGCGAAGGCCGAGCGGTGGAAGTACTCGGCCGAGCCGGTATTTGGGAAAACAGGCAGGGGCTTTCTTCGCAGTGAAGGAGTGACTGAGATTGAGAAATCAAAGAAGGAGCAGAAACGGGCGTCTTCCGGTGTCAATGAACGCCTTTGCTGGACATGGAATGGTTGACGTCGTGAAGAAAAAAATCATCATATCGGCAGTCGCAGTCGCGCTCTATGTCACAATCTATTTTGTTTGGTCGCGAGTTCAGGCTGAGGGCAACTTGTGGTGTTTTTATTATTCTCAGATGGGAGATGGATGCAGGCAGATCGATGTAAATGACGCTGACCTGATGAACAATCGTCCCAGATACGAGTGGGACAATCCGATGGGGCGGGAGAAAATTACCAGTCTGATCTTTCGCCCGTGCATCTGGCTGGATGAATGCCTTGGCAAAAAACGGTATACCGCAGGTCCATCAGTTCTTAATTAATTCAGTTCAGTGTCGCGCCACGTCTTCTTTAGCCAGGGCTGTAAAGATTTGGGACTGCGGTTCTGGAACGAATAACGCAGCAACGTCAAAAGGGTAAATCAGTCTTTGGCAGCGTGGAACCCGATTTGTTTTCGCGGAGGGTCCGGTGGGATCATGAGCTCGCGGATGGCGTCGAATACGTCCTGAAACTGAGAGTCGTATTTGCGTTCCAGACCGTTGAGCTTGCGGGCGAGGGCCTCGACGGAAAGGGCCATCCGACGGAGACGGACGAAGGCACGGGCAACCTCGACGCTCATGGCAATGGCCTTGGGGCTGTTGAGGACGTTGGCTGCCATGAGAGCGCCGTGTTCGGTGAATGCGTTGGGCTGGTAACGGCGTCCCCCACGTCCTTTCTTTGAGGTCGCAATTTGCGACCTCAAAGTTTCCATCTCGTGGAGGGTCAACAAAAACATGAAGTCGGATGGAAACCGGGTGCGGTTGCGTCGCACTTGTTCGTTGAGGCGTTTGGTGGGCACGCCATAGAGCCGCGCCAGATCGGCGTCGAGAATGACGCGCTGGCCGCGAATGCTGTGGATGAGATGACCGATGGTGCTGGAAACGATCAACACGGAGGACATGGGAGGATCAGCATTCGCAGATACTCTGCGGAGATGGGTAAAATTTGCATGGGCATGTTGTAATCAACGGATAGACGCGGCTTGACGCAAGCCTCCTCCTTCAAAACATCATGTTGTTTCCGTCATGAGAGCATGTCCGGAAAATAAGTTGCCTTGCTGATGGCGGGGACGGCTTCAAAAAATCACTTTCAACTTTCCGCTTTCACGGCTCAACTGCCGGATGTGAGCAAAAAATCCGCAAAGATCGCGCAATTGCTGGCCGGGAATTCCGGGAGGGGCTTTGACCCGCACTATTCCGGATTTTTCGATTGCTTCAACCGACGGATGCATTACGAGGCGCACGATGTGCTCGAGGAATTGTGGCTTGAGACGGACGGTCCGCTTCATTCGTTTTACAAGGGCCTCATCCAGCTTGCGGGGGCATTCGTTCATCTGAAAAAATCAAAGCTCAACCCTGCGGCGCGTCTGTTTCGCCTCGCGCTGAAAAATCTGGAGCCGCACGCGCCGGAGACGGAGGGACTGGACGTCGCCACCCTCGTGAAACGGATCCGTGGATGGCTCGCGGAGCTGGAGGATTCGGATTACACGCACAATCCCTATGACGCGCATCATCCCCCGCAATTGCATCTCGAAGACAAATCCCAATGAAATTGATTTCCGTGCTGGCCGTGGTGATGGGCGAACTCGGGATGGGGACCATCCTCTTTGTCTGCATGCAACGGACTGGCGAGATTCGCGCGAGTTTTTTCAACTTCCAGTCGTACCTGGCCGCGGCCGCGTTCCTGCTCATGTCGATTGCGTCGTCGGGAAGCCATTTTTACATGTCGTATTATTTTCCATCCGCCGTTTTCGCCGTGCTGGCTGCCGGCCATTTCTCCGCAGAGCGGTGGAAGTGGGGCAAAGCTTTGCTGGCTCTCGCTGGAGTGCTGGCAGCCATCTTTCTCGCGGGACAGATCTGGATGTCGGAACCGCGGACGGGCTCGCGCGTGCTGGCGCTGGCAAATGTCGCAGCAGGCGCGCTCCTCTTCGGGTGGTCGAACGGTGCGATGATCCTGGGGCACTGGTATCTTATCATGCGCGGGCTTTCATTCAGTCATTTCCAGCGCGCCACCTCGCAATTGCTGGCGATGGTGGCGCTCCGCGCGCTCGTGCTGGGTGCCGCGTGTTTGTGGATCATGGGAGGTCATGCGAACGGAGGGAAACTGCCGCCGCCGACATCGGACGGGCTTTTTTTTGGAATGCGGATCCTGTGGGGGCTGTTGTTGCCCGGGGTGTTTGGTTTCATGGCCTGGCGCTGTGCCCGGACGGGATCCAACCAGGCCGGCACCGGTTTGCTTTACATCACCGAGGTGGCGGTGCTGATCGGCGAGATCCTGGCGGGTTTTCTGGGGTTGTGATCAGCTGATAAAACGAAAAGAACCATAAAAAAGGGTTGCCTTTAATTTTGCCCGTGTGGCAGTCTGCGGGGCGCTGATGAACCCTTCACTCACTCCGCCACCCACCGTTTTGGCTGGCCTCACCCATCCACTTTCCCCTTCAAAGGCGTGATTGTTTTCGCGCCTTTGTCAAACCGACTTAAAAGGAATCCCAATGAAAAATAGAATGATGTCAGTTGCAGCATCGGCCGCGTTTCTCGCCCTGGCCTCCGTGCCGATGGTTTCGGCCCAGGTGACCGGCGACAGCCTGGTGAACGCCGGAAAAAGCTCGGACGACTGGGTGATGTACGGCCGCGATTATCGCAGCACGCGGTTCAGCGAGCTCAACCAGGTCAATGATTCCAACGTAAAAAAACTCGTCCCCATGTGGACGTTCCAGACGGGCGTGCTCGACGGTTTTGAATGCACACCCCTCGTCTCCGGCGGCATCATGTATATCACCACCCCGTGGAACCACGCGTTCGCCGTGGACGCCAAGACTGGCGCCCAACTCTGGCGCTACGACCGCAAGCTGCCGGACGGCCTTGCTCTCTGCTGCGATGCCGTCAACCGCGGTTTCGCGATCCTCGGCGACCGGCTGTACATGACCACGCTCGACGCGTATCTCGTCTGCCTCGATGCAAAAAAAGGCGATCTGATCTGGGAAAAGAAACTTGGTGATTATCAGGCCGCCTACAGCGCCACCGTGGCTCCTCTGATCGTCAAGGACAAGGTCATCGTCGGAATCTCGGGCGCCGAATATGGCATTCGTGGTTATATTGATGCCTACGACGCGAAGTCCGGCGATCTCGCATGGCGCTTCTATACGGTTCCTGCCAAGGGCGAACCCGGCTCGGAGACATGGGAGGGGGATTCATGGATGAACGGAGGAGGATCGGCGTGGGTCACGGGTTCCTATGATCCGGAACTCAACCAGCTTTATTGGGGCATCGGCAATCCTGGCCCCGATTTCAACGGCGATGTGCGCAAGGGCAGCAATCTTTACACCGTCTGCACCATTTCGCTGAATCCCGACACGGGCAAGTTGAACTGGTACTATCAGACCAGCCCGCATGACATCTGGGACTACGACGGCGTGAATGAGCAGATTCTCATTGATGAAGAAATCAAGGGCAAGAAAGTCAAGGCGATGGTCCAGGCACATCGCAACGGTTATTTCTACGCACTGGACCGCACCAACGGAAAATTCCTTTACGCCAAGCCCTTCTGCAAGGTCACCTGGGGCAAGGTGAATGACGACGGCACGGTCAGCGTTGACCCCAAGGCCATGCCAACCAAGGAAGGCGTCCCCGCATTTCCTGGCGCAGCAGGCGGCAAGGAATGGGTGCCGATGGCTTACAGCCCCAAGACCCATCTTGCGTACGTCCCCGTGATCGAGAACGGCGCGACATTCACCTCGCACGAGATCTTCTATAAAAAAGGCATCGCCTATTGGGGAAGCGCCCTGAACCTCATCAAGGACCAGGCGAAAGGTGCGTTGCGCGCGATTGACGTTCGCACGGGCGACAAGAAATGGGATTTCCCAGCCAAATCACCCATGGTGGCCGGGGTTCTCGCAACGGCGGGCAACCTGGTCTTCACAGGTGACGCCGAAGGCAATCTCATCGCATTCAATGCAAAGGATGGAAACGTTCTCTGGAAATTCCAGACCGGCTCCGGCATTCATGCGCCTCCCATCACATACAAAATCGGCGGCAAACAGTATATTGCCATCGCTTCGGGTTGGGGTGGCTGGACCGCCGGCTTCGCCGGTGACGGCGCTCCCTGGCTGAAAAATTCGCGTAAGGGCGATACGATGTACGTCTTCGGTTTGTTTGACGAGACGGCATCCAAGTAAGAATGCGGAAGATTGTGTTCGCCACGCTCACTTCTTCCCAACACCCATGCGTTACGCACGTTGGCTGGCAGGCTTGTGCCTGCTTGTCCAATGCCTGACATTCCAAGCGCCATCTGCCTGGGCCGCCAAGGAGTCCGCCCTCGCGCGCATTCGCAAGGCGGGGGTGCTCGTCGTCGCCCTCGACCCTGACAACCTCCCTTACTCGCATTCCCAAAAGACGCCGCCAGGATTCGACGTCGAGATTTCCAAGGAACTCGCAAAAAAGCTGGGGGTCGAGGTGAAATTCCATTGGGTGGACACGATTCGCAATACGCCGTTGGGCGATCTCATTGAGGAGGAATGCGATTGCGCGCTCGGCTCGGCGATCGAAGTGAACACCGCGGGCGATGATGTGGGCAACGTCGGCAGGAAAGTCCTCTTCACCAAACCCTACTACAGCACCGGCTATGTGCTCGTCGTCAACGAGGACGGCCCGCGCGCGAAAAAATTGGCGGAGCTGAAGGGCAAAAAAATTGGCGCCGAGGCGGGCTCGGTCGCCGATTACAACCTGAACCTCAAGGGCCACACGCGCAGGCTCTATCCAAGGCAGGAAGCCATCTTTACGGGACTGGAACGCGGCGAGATTGAGGCGGGGTTCATGTGGGCCCCCAACGTGGGATTCATGCTTCAAGGCAATCCAAAGCTCCGCTTCAAACTCGTGGAAGGGTATGTTCCAGAGGCGGGTTTCCGGTGGAACATCGGCGCTGCGGTGCGCAAGGAGGACGGGGATCTCAAGGATTTTCTCGACAAGGCCTTTCAGGAATTGGTCCAAAGCGGGCAGGCAAAAAAATTCATCGTCCAATACGGCGCACCCTATTTCCCCCCATTTGAATGAAATCATTTCCCGCCTCTCTCATCATTCTCAGTCTCATCTCCTCCGCCGCGTTCGCCCAGTACACCACGCTCGACCAGGTCAGGCAACGCAGCGCGCTGCTCCTGGCCCTCGACCCCAATGACCCCCCGTTCTCCAGCATCGACGGCAATCCTCCCGGCATTGACATCGAGATCGCACGAAAAATCGCGGAACACCTCGGCGTGGAACTCAAGCCGTTCTGGGCGCACACCCAGCATTTTTCCTTTGGTTCCAAACTCATGAAGAAATATTGCGACGGCCTCATGGACGTCCCACCCGGATCTCTCGACGTCAAGGTCAGGGGCATTGATTATACCCAGCCTTACTACGGGACTGGTTTCATCCTTGCCGTGCGACGGGGTGAGAAGGGAATTCACAATTTCGCCGACCTCAAGGGCATGACGGTTGGAATCGAGGCGGGCGTGGTCGCGGAAAAATTGAAGGGCCACGTCGCGAAGGAATATCCCAGCCAGGAGGCGATCCTCGTCGCGGTGGACAAGGGCGAAGTCGCCGTGGGTTACGTGGGCGCGCTGCAAGCCGGCTGGCTCTTGAAGACCCATCCAAAATGGAATGTTGATTTGCTCAAGGATCCCGCTCCCCAGGACCATTGGAACACCGCGATCGCCGTCCGCAAGGAGGACAAGGAACTCAAGGCCGCCCTCAACAAGGCAATCCAGGAAATGCTCGAAAATCATGAGGTCGAGCCGATCCTCGCAAAATACGGCGCCCCATTTTATCCTCCCTTCAATTAAACCCGACGCTGGCATGAAAGTTTTTTTAAAAATTGGATCCGCCGTTCTCTTCGCCCTGTTCCTCATCACCGCCACAAGCTGCTCGCGCAACACCACGCCTCCATCCAAGGCCACCGCTGCGCCCAACAAATCTGCCAATCCATTCCAGGGCAAACCCGAAGCCATCCAAGAGGGGCAAAACATGTATCGCTCTTACTGCAGCGGTTGCCACGGGGGCTCGGGACACGGAGGAAAATGCCCGGACCTGACCGATGATCTCTGGATTCACGGTGGCGCTGACGAGGAGGTTTTTCTCACGATCAACAAGGGGGTCTCCGGCACCGAAATGAGAAATTTCGAGGTGGGCCTGAAACCCGAGGAAATCTGGAAGCTCATCGCCTACATCCGGAGCATCGCCGCAGCAGGCGGCGAATCCGCCTGGAAACCATTCGAGGATGGTGACGCCGCTCATGGCAAGGCCCTCTTCTCCGACGCAAAAGGCCAGGCCCAATGTTATCGCTGTCACATGGTCCTCGGTGAAGGTGGAAGAATCGGTCCCGACCTTTCCCGCATCGGGGCCAAGCGCACGCCCGATTACATCCTTGAATCCATCGTCAAGCCCAGCGCCGACATCGTCGATGGCTACCTGCAATTCACCGTCACCACGAAGAATGGCACGGAAACCATCGGCTACAAAAAGAACGAGGACAACTTCACCATGCAATTGATCTCCACCGAGGATGAACTCGTCTCGCTGGAAAAATCAGACATCGCCAGCGTCAGCACCAACAAAAACTCCGTGATGGTGGAGGGCCTTGAAAAGCTCCTCTCAAAAAAAGAGCTCCACGACATCATGGCCTACTTGAAAACCCTCAACGGAAAACCCGCGTCAAAATAGGGCGCGCACTGTCAGCCCAGTCTCAACGATTCGTTCGCATTCCGGTAAATCAGCACGCCTCCCGGAACTGCCTCTTCCAGCGCCTTTTCAATCAAACCGCGTTGGGGTGAGCGGGAACAGACGGGGTCGGTCACTGTCGCATCGCCCGTCACCAGAAAGGCCTGGCATCGGCAACCACCGAAATCCATCTCCTTGCGCTCACAGCTCCGGCATGGCTCGGGCAGCCAGTCGGTTCCCCGAAATTTACAAAATGTCTCGGACCGAAACCAGATCTCCTCCAATGAACGCGTCCTTACGTTTTCGAAGGTCAGGCCGCGGATCTCCCTCGCGGTCTGGCACGGGAGAACGGAGCCATCGGCAGTGACGGTCATGAAGACGCGCCCCCACCCCTGCATGCACGCCTTGGGGAATTGTTCGAAGTAATCCGGAATCACATACAGGATTTCCATCTTCCCCTTGAGCCGTTCACGCGCCAGCCCGGCCACAGACGACGCGCGCTCAACCTGCGCTCGCGACGGCAGAAGCGTGGAACGATTTTTCAACGCCCATCCGTTGTACTGCGTGTTCGCCAGCTCGAGCCGCTCCGCGCCAAGCTTCTCCGCCATCGCAATGATCGCCTCGATCCGGTCCAGGTTCTGACGATGCAACACCACGTTGATCGTCAGCGCAAAACCGGCCTCCCTTGCGAACCGTGCCGCGTTCATTTTTTTCTCGAACGATGGTGCCCCGCCGGCCATGCGATCTGAATTTTCCGCATCCGAGTCCTGGACGCTCACCTGCAGGCTGTCGAGCCCCGCCTCGCGCAGTGTCTTCGCCATTTTTTCCGTCAGCAACGTGCCGCCCGTGCTCAGATTCGAATAGAGCCCAAGGTCGCGCGCGCGCCGAACGATCCGAGGCAGATCTGGAAGGAGCAAAGGCTCCCCTCCGGAAAAATGGACCTGCACCACGCCGAGTGCCGCCCCCTCCGACAAAACCCGCTCCCATTCCTCCGTCCGCAATTCATCACGATGACGCGCGAAATCCACCGGGTTGCTGCAATAAGGACATTGAAGCGGACAGCGATACGTCAGCTCGCAGAGAAGCGCGTAAGGACGCTCTTTGAAGGATGAAGGATGAGGGATGAGGGATGAAGGGGGCACCGGGGGAAAAGGATGAAGGATGAGGGATGAGGGATGAAGCCTATTCCTTCCTGGTGCCGTTTGATTTTACTTTTCGGACGATGGTTACGAAAATGGAGATCAACTCGTCGGTCTCTTTTTTGAGCGTCTGAAGCAACGGCGCGGAGACGATTTTTGAATCTTCCAGCAGCTCAAGCCAGTACGCAGTCTCATCCAATTCCTGCAGCGCACCCTCCATCTTGTTGATGAAGTCTGCATCAGACTTGGCTCGTCTGGCTTCGTGATAGTGCGCGCCAACCGAGGTTCCTGAGCGCAAACACTGTTTGCCAAGCACCTGTGCCTCGACCGATTTCGGCAACGCTGAATACAGGCGGACCACGCACAGAGCGAAGTCCTTGGTCCTGATTTTCAAATCCGTTCGTATTCTTTCACTCATATTTTTCCCAGCTTCATCCCTCATCCCTCATCCTTCATCCTTGATTTTCACCAGCCCCTTGTCGGCAAGTCGTGAGAGAAGCTCCTCGATATCCGCCCGTACCGTCTCCGTTTTGTATTGTTCCCCCAGCTTCTTCACCATCTCCGCAAACGTGATGGTTCCATCGCACAAAGCGACGACATCGCGGGCCGTGGGGTTCAGCACGAGCAGTCCCTCGGGAAAAAGCAGGAGATGCTTCTTTCTCGCCTCATCCCATTTCAAACGCGCTTTGGACGCAAGACGGGGTCTGGCATTTTCAGCAATGGGATTCATGGCCTCGTTCATCCGTGTTTCATCCGTGTCCATCCGTGGCTAAATCTTCTTCCGCACCCCATACTCCAGGTAAATGGCATCCAGCATCGCCCAGAGCAGGTCGCATTTGAATTTCAACGCGTCCACGCACCGCTCCTGGTCCTCCCGCGCGCGGCATCGTTCCATCACAAGCTGCAACGAATAATCCGTGTCGCGCGGGGCCTGCGTCAGGCGCGCGCGGAAATATCGCAGCCCATCCTGGTTCACCCATCGGTAATGTCTTTCAAATGCCCCCAGCCGTTTCGCCATCAGCGCGGGCGCGAACAGCTCCGTCAACGAAGACGCCACGGCCTCGAGCCATGGCCGCGCGCGGCAAAAATTCACGTAGGCATCTACCGCGAAACGCACGGCGGGAATCAATCGCCGTTGTTCGATCAGTTCCGCGCGCTTCAAGCCAACGGCCTCGCCAAGGCGCAGCCATTTTTCAATCCCCCCCACCTCGCCGCGAAACCCGTCGTGATCGAGAATCCGCTGGATCCACACGCGCCGAACCTCGGGCTCGGGACAATTGGAAAGTATCGTCGCGTCCTTGATCGGAATCTGCGTCTGGTAATAAAATCGGTTGGCCACCCACCCCTGGATCTGCCGTCGATCGAGCTGCCCCCTGTTCATCCAGACGTGAAAGGGATGCTTGTCATGATACCCCAGGTCGCCCACCGCCCGCAGGCGGGACTCGAATCGGGACGGCGACCAGGGTTTGTTTTCGTGTCGTTGCATGGATTGATCCTGTGTGTGGAGAATGGACGGTTTACAATCGAAAATCCATTCCATCATGCGCAATCTCAACACCTGCCCGCTCAACGGCTTTTCGTTCGCGTGAACCTTTCCGCAAAACCGGGTTCGTGTTGTTGATGTGGATGTAAATCCTGCGCTTCACATTCAATCCCGACAGCCATGCCAGGCTGCCGCCATCGCCACTGATCGGGACATGGCCCATGTCGTGCGCCGTCCGCTTCGTCAGCCCCAGCGATGTCATTTCATCATTCGACCAGAAGGTGCCATCCAGCAGCAGGCAATCGCATCCATCAACCAGTCGTCGAACCCTGTTGGTGATCGCGGACACGCCGGGAAGGTATACGAGCGTTTTTCCGGTTTCGACGGATTTAATCCGGAGACCTGTCACATCTCCATTGCGCGACGCCCTCTTCGCATACGGAGGTGCTTTGCCCGAAACATCCTCGGCAAGGATCTGAAGGCCGGCGATCCGTGACGGAAACGATGAGTGTTGAATCTCAAAATATCTGCCGAGTGCCGGAAGGATCGGGAAATCGTGCTTCAGCAAATTCAAAACACCCTTCGTGCAAACCAGCCGCAGGTTTTTTTGTTCGCGCAACGACAGCAACCCGGTCACGTGGTCCATCTCGCCATCCGTCAGCACCACAGCCTCCAGCGGTGAACCACGCAATTTTCCACCCGATGGGCCCAGTGACGGAAATGATGCAAACTGGGTGCACAGGTCGGGCGAGGCATTCAACAGAACCCAGCGTTTTCCATCCGCACTGACGGCAACCGAGGATTGGGTGCGACGAAGAGAGGGATGAGGGATGAGGGATGAGGGATGAAGCCGAGCGCTGACCGCTGACCGCTGAATGCTCCGTCGAGCAGTTCGACAGTTTGGACATCCGCAATTCCACTGGGGAACTCCCCCACCCGCCGCAGAGCCGAGGACATGGATGCGCATGGTGGAAAAAAGAAAGGCAGCCCCGAAAAAAATCCGGGCTGCCTTTCAGAGAACTGATATCAGGTCAGTTACGGCTTCGCGGTGTTCGCGTAAGCGGTGACTTCCATGCTCAGATTGATTTCTTCAAAGTCAGGTTTTTCCCATGTCATGGCAGATCCTTTCGTGTTTCGATGCGCGGAAAGAGTAGCGGTGGCGGTGGCAGATTGACAAGAACGATTTTTGAACCACGGTCATCCGGACCGTGGCGCAAGTCGTGCCGCAATCACGGCCGCCAGCGCGCAAATGACAGCCCCAAGGATGACCGCGAATGGCGCGCCTGCCCAATCGGCAATCGTCCCGGCCTGCAGGCTTGCGATGGGAAAAAAACCGAAGAAGACAAACGAATAGATGCCCATGATGCGCCCTCTCATGTGGTCGGGCACCTGTTTCTGGAGGGTGGTGATGCTCGTGGCAAAAAAGGTCACCAAGCCAAAACCGGTGAGCACCATGCAAGCGGCTGAAAACCAGAAGTCGGTTGAAAGAGCCATCGCCACGACGGAGACGCAGAAAATTCCAATGCCTCCGAAGGAAAGGCTCCGCGGGCCAACACGGTCGATGACCATCGCCAGCGTCAGCGCGGCAATCACCGCGCCCAGACCGTTGCACGACACCAGACGTGCGAACCCCCCCGGCCCGGAATGCAGGACCTGGTCGGCGAAAATGGGCATCAACACCGAGCTTGACCAGCCGAAGATCGTCATGATCCCCACCAGCGCCAGCACCGCGAAGATGGATGGCGTTTTGCGGATGTAGCGCAAACCATCCAGGGTGGACTGGAGGACGTCCGGTCTTCCCTCCTCCTTTTTGTGAGGAGCAACTTTTATGAGGGACAGGCAGAGAATGACGGCCAGGTAGGAAACGCTGTTTACGAGAAAGCAGATGCCGATTCCCCTTAAAACACTGGATGCCGAAATCATGAGGATTCCCGCAATGGCGGGTCCGATGAGGCGCGCGCCATGGAACATGGCGGCATTGAGCGCGATGGCGTTGCCGAGATCCTCACGTCCAACCATGTCATAGATGAACGCCTGTCGCGCCGGCATTTCAAAGGCGCTTGCGAGCCCAAAGAGAAATCCAAGCGCCGCCACATGCCAGAGCTTGACCCATCCGTATGCGGTGAGCAGCCCGAGGACCAGTGCCAGGAGGAGAAGTACACCTTGGAGGAAAATGATCAGCGGGCGTTTCGGAACCCGGTCCGCGACGGCGCCTCCGATCAGTGAGAAGAGAAGGGCCGGCAACGATCCCACGAACCCGATGAATCCGAGCCAGAACGCCGAATGCGTGAGGTCATAGACAAGCCACCCCTGCGCGATATTCTGCATCCATGTGCCAATAAGCGACACCGCCTGCCCTGCGAAAAAGAGCTGGAAGTTGCGATGGCGCAAAGCGCGGAACATGGTTCGCATGGGAAGGCGATGGGGATCGTTGGCATGCAGTTTGAATCCGTACGAACGATTTGGCCACCAAGAAACAGGCTCCCTTGTGAAAATTGGCCGGATGAGGTTTCACGCATTGTGATTCAACGCCATCCAGGACGTGAAGCGGTGCGAGTCGCGGATGGCCTTTGTGATGAAGCGCTTGGCCCGTCGCACGGATTCTTCGAGAGGGAGGCCCCGCGCGAGATGGGCGGTGATTGCTGCCGAATACGTGCAGCCGGTGCCGTGTGTTTTCACACCGCGGATGCGCGGCGATTTCAGCCAGAAGCCATCGCGACCGTTCCAGAAAAAATCCGCCGCTTCGCGAAGGTTCTTCAAGTGCCCGCCCTTCAACAGCACGGCGCAGCAGAAACGCTCCGCAATGATCGCTGCTCCCGCCACCATGTGTGATTCCGTGCGGATCGTGCGTTCGGCCAGGATTTCCGCCTCGTCGAGGTTGGGTGTCACGAGGTCGGCGTGTGCCTCGATCAGATTTTTCAGCGCGCGGATGGCTTTTGGCTGCAGCAGGCGCTTTCCGCTGGTGGCGACCATGACCGGGTCGATGATGAGATTGGAGATTTGAGATTGGAGATTTGAGATTTCCAGACTGCACGCGCCAATGATGGGCTCGGAGTAGAGCATTCCGGTTTTGACGGCGACGCGCTTCATGCCCTGGAGGCAGCAGGCGATCTGTTCGCGTACGCGGCGTGCGGGAACGGGATGGATCGAGACGACATGGCGCGGGTTTTCGGCAACGACGCAGGTGACGGCGGCCATGCCGTACACGTGGTGCGCATGGAAGGTTTTGAGATCGGCCTCAAGTCCCGCGCCGCCGCTGCAATCGGAACCGGCTAGCGTGAGCGCGACATGAGTCGGCGCAGCCTGTTGCCGTCGTGCGTCTAATTCTACTTTTTTCATCTTTTGGCTTGTCATGCCCGTGATTTTAGGCGACTTAAACCGCTCCTTGTTGGATCCCCGGTTGGCTCCAATTCGGGCCACGTTTGGCGGGTCCAACGCTGGATCTTGAGAATGGAATGGAAATAACGTTTATCACAACTTAAATCGCTTGCTTATATGACTGGTTCGCCTTTTTCACGCCTGATTTCGTCGCGGCTCTTGAGCCGTTTGTTGTTTGTCACCCTTGCCCTGCTTCCCGTGCTGGGATTTGCGAGTGATGCCGACATCAAGCTGCCGGTGACGGAAAATGTGTCGGTCAACCTGTTCGGTGCGACCCTCACGGGCGGCACGATTCTATGGATCGGCATCGGCGTCTGCCTGGCGGGCATGGCGTTCGGCGTGGTGATTCTCAACCAATTGAAGGCGCTGCCCGCGCACAAGAACATGCTGGATGTGTCCACGTTGATCTACAGCACCTGCCGCACCTATCTGCTTCAACAGGGCAAGCTCCTGATCGGGTTGGAAATCCTGATCGGTGGCGCAATGGCCTATTACTTCGGTTATCTCAAGGGCCTGCCCATCCCCACGGTGGTGCTGATTCTGGGCTGGTCGGTGATCGGCATCCTCGGGTCCTACTGCGTGGCCTGGTTTGGCATGATGATCAACAACGTGGCCAACAGCCGCATGGCGTTCGCCGCGCTGAAGGCCGAGCCCATTGACCTTTCGGAAATTCCCACCCGCGCCGGCATGAGCGTTGGCGTGTTGCTCGTGAGCGTCGAGCTGATCGTGATGATCATCGTCCTCAAGTTTGTGGATCCTCAATACGCGGGTCTCTGCTTCATCGGCTTCGCGATCGGTGAATCGCTCGGAGCCAGCGTGCTGCGCATCTGCGGCGGAATCTTCACCAAGATCGCCGACATCGGCAGCGACATGATGAAGATCGTCTTCAAGATCAAGGAGGATGATGCGCGCAACCCGGGCGTGATCGCCGACTGCACCGGCGACAACGCGGGCGACAGTGTCGGGCCGACTGCCGACGGTTTTGAAACCTACGGCGTCACGGGCGTGGCACTGATCACCTTCATCTGCCTCGCGGTGAAGCCCACCTTCCAGGCGCCGCTGCTGATCTGGATTTTTGCGATGCGCATTGTCATGGTCCTTACCTCCATCATCGCGTGGAAGATCAATTCTCTCATCACCCGCGGATCGGCGCATGGGAAGGAAAAGTTTGATTTTGAACATCCCCTGACGGTGCTTGTGTGGCTGACATCGGTGCTGAGCATCGCCGTCACCTTCCTCTTCAGTTACACCATGTTGGGCGCGCAATTTGGCGAGCTGTGGTGGAAACTCAGCATCATCATCAGCTGTGGCACGGTGGCCGCGGCGGTCATCCCCGAGCTGACACGCGTCTTCACCAGCATGCACAGCGCGCATTGCAAGGAAGTCGTGGATGCAACACGCCAGGGTGGCACGGGTCTCACGATTTTGTCGGGATTGATCGCGGGCAACTTTTCCTGCTTCTGGATGGGTCTCACGATTGTCGGCCTGATGGTTGTGGCCTTTGTCTGCAGCACGGTGGGTTTCGACTCGTTCATGGCTTATCCCGGCGTCTTCGCCTTCGGGCTTGTGGCCTTCGGCATGCTGGGCATGGGGCCCGTCACCATTGCGGTGGACAGCTATGGGCCCGTGACGGACAACGCCCAGTCCATCTTCGAGCTTTCGTGTGTGGAGCAGATTCCGAACATTTCACAGGAAATCGAGAAGGAGTTTGGATTCAAGGCGGATTTCCCCCAGGCCAAGCTGTATCTGGAGGACAACGACGGGGCGGGCAATACGTTCAAGGCCACGGCCAAACCCATGCTCATCGGCACTGCCGTCGTCGGCGCCACGACGATGATCTTCTCCCTCATCCTGATGCTCAAGGAGCACTATGTGAAGGAAGGTCTCGGGGACATCTTCAGCAAGTTGAGCATCGTGGAAGCCCCCGTGCTCCTCGGCCTGATCGCGGGTGGAACCGTGGTTTACTGGTTCTGCGGCGCCTCCATGCAGGCGGTGACGACCGGAGCTTATCGCGCGGTGGATTACATCAAGAAGAACATGAAATTGGACGGGGTGGCCAAGGCATCGGACGCCGCCACAAACGAAGTGGTCCGCATCTGCACGCAATACGCGCAGTACGGCATGATCAACATCTTCGTCGTGGTCTTCACCATCACGCTGGCATTCGCGTGCTTTAACGAGATTTTCTTCATCGCCTACCTCATCTCCATCGCGATCTTCGGCCTCTATTCCGCCATCAGCATGGCCAATGCGGGCGGGTGCTGGGACAATGCCAAGAAGATCGTCGAGGTGGTGACTCGTGAGAAGGGCACCCCGCTTCACGACTCCACCATCGTGGGCGACCTCGTAGGCGATCCTTTCAAGGACACCTCTTCCGTCGCTCTGAACCCGATCATCAAGTTCACGACGCTCTTCGGATTGCTGGCAGTGGAGATTGCGGTCAATTCCTCGCCCAACGCGCGCATAGGCTTCGGCGTGGTCATGTTCGCGATCGCGCTCTACTTCGTGCACCGCTCCTTCTACGGCATGCGCATTTCCTCGAAGATGTGACGCACGGCGCCGATCCCCATGAAAATCCTGTTGTCAGGCGCAACCGGTTTCGTTGGGTCCGCCGTTCTTGACCAGCTTGTCACCGCGGGACACACCGTGCGCATCCTCGCGCGCGACCCGTTGAGCGCGGGTCATATTCGCAAGAAGTACAACGCGGAAATTTTTCACGGGAACATCCTCAACGCAAAATCGCTCGCGGGTTGTGCGGATGGAATGGACGCCGTCGTCCACCTCGTTGGCGTCATCGCCGAGGTCGGAGAAAACACGTTCGAACGTGTTCACGCCCAAGGCACCCAGAGCCTCGTCGCCGAGGCCAAGAAGGCGAAGGTCAAGCGCTTCATCCACATGAGCGCGCTCGGCACGCGCGCCAACGCCCGCAGCAAATACCACCAAAGCAAATGGGAGGCCGAGGAAGCCGTGCGGGCAAGCGGGCTCGACTGGACGATCTTCCGCCCCTCCATCATTTATGGGCCGGATGATGAATTTGTAAATCTGTTCGCGCGCATGATGCGTCTGCCGCTCAACGTCCTGCAGCTCTTTACTCTTCCCGTAATCGAGGGCGGCTGGTCGCATCTGCAACCCGTTTCCGTGGACGATGTCGCAAAATGTTTCGCCGTCGCGGTCACGAAACCCGATGCGTCCAAAAAAGTGTACGATCTCTGCGGCCCGACGCCCTTGCGATTGAGGGATATTCTCCAGACGATTGCAGGGGCGATGGGGCACGACACGCTCATGGTTGAGCCGCCCTTGAAGAAATGGATCGGTGGCTGGTCCAACTTTTTCCTTCCGCTCTGCGTGTTCAAGGGCCTGCTGATCCAGCCGCGGGTGATCATGATGCCCGTCCCGATGGAAGCCGCAAAAATCGTTGCGCTGATCAATGAGACATTCCTGTCCAAGCCCCTCCTCAACCGCGACCAGCTCCTCATGCTGGAAGAAGACAACACGGGCGATCCAGCAGAAGCCGTGAAGGATTTCGACCTTCACCCAATCGAATTCTGCGAGGGAATCCGCGCCTATCTTGGCGGCCCTTGCCCTCATTGAGCCTGCGGCAGGTCGCATGGATCATTTGGAGGTGGAAATCTCCAGAATGATAAATGATAAATCCCAGATGCTCATCGCCTCCTGCTGCGCCCTCGAAGTTCTCGACTCACGCGGACGTCCCACCGTCGAAGTCGAAATCGTCACCTCGTCCGGACACACCGGACGAGCCATCGTGCCCAGTGGTGCATCCACGGGTGCTGCCGAGGCACTGGAATTGCGCGACGGATCCTCAAAACGTTACGGCGGCCTCGGAGTGCAGCGCGCCGTCCACAATGTAAACCGCCTCATCGCCCCGCGCATCCGTGGCATGAGCGTGACCCGCCAGGCGGACCTCGACCGCAAACTCATCGCGCTCGACGGCACACCCAACAAGCGCCGTCTCGGCGCGAACGCCATCCTCGGCGTCTCGATGGCAGCCGCGCACGCCGCGGCTGCCTCACAAAAACTGCCTCTCTTCCAGTCCATCGCCCGCCAATACCATGTCCAAAAAGCAACGCTGCCACTGCCGATGATCAACATGATCTCGGGTGGTCTGCATGCGGGACGCAACCTCGATTTTCAGGATTTCCTCATCATGCCTGTCGGCGCGCGCTCCATCAAACAGTCCCTCGAATGGACCAGCGAAGTGTATCGCACGCTCGGCGCGCTGCTCAAACGTCATGGCCACATCGCGCATCTCGTCGCCGACGAAGGCGGTTACGGTCCCTCGCTTCGCTCCAACGAGGAGGCATTGCGTTACGTTGCCGACGCCATCCGCGCCGCCGGCTTCCGCCCCCGCCGCGACATCGGCATCGCCGTGGACGTCGCCTCCACGCATTTTTTCTCAAAGGGGCAATACCGTCTCGCCAGCGAAAAGCGCAGCATGAACGCTGCGCGCTTTGCCGATTTTCTCGCGCGCCTGTGCGACCGTCACCCCATCCTTTCACTCGAGGACCCGATGAGCGAGGAGGATTGGGTGGGCTGGGAAATCATCACGAAGAAACTTCGTTCGCACGTGCAATTGATCGGCGATGATCTTTTTGCCACGAACACGCAGCGCCTCGTGAAGGGAATCGAACGTGGAATCGCCAACGCGGTGCTCATCAAGGTGAACCAGATCGGGACGCTCAGCGAGACATGGGAGACCCTGATCACCGCGCAGAGTCACGGCTATCGCACGATCATCTCCGCGCGTTCAGGCGAAAGTGAGGATTCAACCATGAGCGATCTCGCGGTGGGATGGAACGGCGGCCAGATCAAGATCGGCTCCATCACCCGTTCCGAGCGCCTCGCCAAGTACAACCAGCTTCTCCGCATTGAAAATCGCCTTGGTAAAAAATCAAAAATGGCGCAACCGTTCCAAATCGGGTATGCGTGACTGCACTCAGTTTTCACTTTAAATCATCCCCATCATGAAACGCGTGCTAGCCGGTGGACTTTGGATCGTGGCGCTGTGGGCTGTCGTCATCGGCACCGCCTTCATTTACATTTTCGCCCGCGACCAGGCCGGGACCATCACCCAGGAGCAGGCGGAGGCCATCGGCGAGTACGCCGGGAAGATCCTCGTCTGGGCGAGCATCGTGATGTTGTCACTCGGCATCATGGGCGCCTTGCCGGGGACCCAAAAGCGCGACGACTAGGCGGTCAAAATAATTTTGTTCCCGCAGGCACATTGCGAATGCGGTACACGCTCCATGGCTTGAGGTGGAGCCAGCCCTGGTGCTCGATTGAAATGATTTTTTCTCCTTCGAACATCTCGACGCGCGCCTCGGAGCCGGGCCGCAGCGCGTTTTGCTCGAACGCCCACACGATTCGTACGTCGCCATCCTCCCAACAGACGCCCTTGCGCTGCGGCAGCAGGCGGCGCGTTTTCATGTGCGGCACGACTTGCAGGTAGGTGTGGTTCAGACGCTCCCACCAGCCGGGAAGTCCCATCTTCAAGTCGTACACCTCGTCCGAACAAAAGGCGGCATAGGATCGGCTGGCCATCAATCGAAACTGGATCCGCTCCAGCTCCACGCCGGTGCGCTTGCGCTCGGAAACCGCGAGGAGCAGGCCGTATGCCATGTCCTCCTCCTTCACCCACCATCCAAAATCGTTCTGCCCAACGATGCGGTTTTCGGAGCCTGGATTCTGGTCGCCATGCAAATCTGAAACGCCGAACCATGGGAGCCCGTAGGGTGAAACCCCCTCGAATGCGAGCGACTCGATGCCGATTTTTTGCAGGTCGGCGTAAAATCTTCCCAGCGCAAGCGTGTTGGTGCGCATCCCCTCGCTGTAATTCATCGGCAACAAGCCCGTGTTGGACCATGAATCCACGAAGAGATAATCCAGCCCGCCCTCCTCCTTCCAGCACTTGAGGTCCTGCAGCATCCAATCGTACACGCCGGTGTTCCAATCCAAGGCACAGACGGAGTCTCCGTATCCACCGCCACGATGCAGGGTGTTGACGTTCGTCATGCGATACTCGGGATGCTGCGTGAGGATCGGGGCGCGGGGCGAAAGATGCGGCGCGAACCAATGCCCCACCTTCATGTCGAGCCCATGCGCCTTGTCGACGAAATATTTCCACGCCTTCATTCCGCCCCAGAAATCCGACGGGTAAAAACGATGCGTCGCGCACGGACCCGAGCACGTGAGGTCGCCGTGCAGCCCGAGATCGAGCTTCTTGCGCATTCCCAGTTCCGTGGCGTCGGTCTGGGTCACCTGCAGGTTGATCCAGAACCGGCGGATGCCCTGGCGCGAGAATTTGGGAAGCACCTTGTCGGCAATCAACTGGAATATTTCCGCGCTGTCCACGTCGTCGTCCAGGATGCGAATGCGGAAGCGGCGGTTTTTCAGGCGGCCGCGCGCCCCCTTGTACAGCACCGCCTCGGGCATGGGGATCGTGGGCTTGATGCCGAACATCGCGCGAATGCCGCCATTCACGCGCTCGTGAGCCTCCCACCAAAGGTCGCGCGCCTCGTGCTCTTCCAGCGGCCCCGGGGTGAAGAGGATGTGCTTCGACGACGACGTCACCTCGCCCTTCAGTGGAAATCGATGTTCGTCCACGACATGCAGATGATCACTCCCCCTCGGGGACTCGATCACGCTCGAGATGCTGTCGAACATCGGCCAGTACGCCATCAGCGCCCCCTGTGGCGAGTGTTGAAAATCAAATGTCTGCAGCGATCCCCCACGAGACGCCAGTTGATAGGAAATCCCCTGCGGATTTCCATGCTGCGTCAGTGATTTGAGGCACGACGTGGTGAACAAGGTGTCCCGGGCACCGTGATAAACCGGCTCGTTGCATTGCCCCTGGTGCAGCACCGTGTTCCCCGCGATGCTCCCGCCAATCTCCCACGTGGCGTGCGTCCAGATCCGGTGAATCACGCGCCCGTCACTCTGGAAAGAAAAAGCCATCGAGAGCCCCCGCCATTCCCGTCCACCAAGGCTCAACTGTGCTGGAGACAAAATCAAAACAAACCGGTCTTCCACCGCTTCCAACGGCAGGCCCAGGTCCACCATGGTTTGGTCATGCTCATCGCAATACTCCGTCCGCCCCCACGGAAGGCCCAGCGCCTTCATGCTCACGCGCGTTTCACCGGATGCGCCCGCCTTGATGTCCTGGATGACGAGGCGTGAATAAAGAATTCCCGACGGCGTGTCGAAGCGGATGACGATCGGGCGCCTGCCATCCCGAAGTGGCACGCCGCCCACGGACACTTCGCCAACGCCAAGGAAATCCCCGGAGTCGGACTCCAGAAGCCCGACGCGGGTTTTCCCCTCGAGGTCAATGAAGCGTTCGTTCGATTTCATGGGAGTGCGGGCCCAAACCTAATTCCCGGAAGGATTTCCCACCAGCCTTTTCTCTCCGTCATCCGTGGTTGAAATTGCCGGGCAAAAGGCGTGAAATGAAAGGTCATGAGGGATTTTTTCATCCGATGGCTGATCACCACGGTCGCCGTGCTCGCGGCGGCGCACATGGTGCATGGGATCTGGTATGACAATCTTGCCTCCCTGCTCGTTGCATCACTGGCCCTGGGTTTTGTGAATGCATTTCTGAAGCCATTCCTCATGCTGGTGAGCCTGCCCCTGCTTCTGCTGACCTTTGGCCTCTTCATGCTGGTGATCAATGGCGGCTTGCTTCTGCTCGTGGGCAAGATTGTGCATGGTTTTCACGTGGACGGCTGGGGGAGCGCTTTCTGGGGCGCGTTGGTGGTCAGCATCGTGACCATCGTCCTGAAATCATTCCAGTCCAGGCCACGCATCGCAGTTCGCTCGGTGAAAATCGAGCCCCAGCGTCCTCCATCCGGCAAGGGCCGGGTGATTGACGTATGAAAAAATCAATTTCCCTGTCCCTTGTCCCATGATCCATGATCCCTGCTTTCTCTTTGCCTTTGACTTCCGCCCGGGCGCTTTCTAACGTGTCCCGCTCGCCTTGGGTCGGCTGGGTAGCTCAGTAGTAGAGCAGGGGCCTGAAAAGCCCTGTGTCGGGGGTGCGATTCCCTCCCCAGCCACCATTTTTTGGCTCTGTTCCAAGTCATTCCTTCCCGCCATGTTTCCGAAGCAGTTCGGCGATTTCTTTTTTATCGAAAGTCAATGCAACCCCAAGGGCGGTTTGTC
The DNA here is from genome assembly GCA_023269615.1 of Verrucomicrobiota bacterium. Classification (GTDB taxonomy): domain Bacteria; phylum Verrucomicrobiota; class Verrucomicrobiia; order JABWAM01; family JABWAM01; genus JAHFSY01. The sequence goes on along the minus strand of JAHFSY010000003.1, from coordinate 31,218 downwards.
CGATGGAGCTCCTCGCGTTCAAATCCGCGCCGCCCTCGATCAGCGCTTTCACGGCGCTGTGGTTCCCCCTGAAAACTGCTTCCATCAATCCAGTCCAGCCATTCTGGATCTCCTTGGCATGGATGTCGGCTTTATTGGCGATCAATACCTTGATGGCTTCCGATTGACCGCCGTGGGCTGCTTCCATCAGCGGAGTCCATCCATTTTTGGCTCTTGAATTCACATCCAGATGTTTCACAAGCAAAGTCTTGATCACATCAATTCTGCCGTATCTTGCCGCCCAAGCCAGCACGGTGCGACCTTCCTCATCCTTTGCCTTCAAGTCAGCTCCCTTGTCGATGAGAAGTGTGACCACCTCAAACTGATCGATCGTTGCTGCGTGGATCAACGCGGGACTTCCCCACTTGTCTGCTGCATGGATGTTGGCGCCTTTCTCGATGAGAAGTTTCACGGTATCAACATGGCCGCTTGTGATGGCCAGCATCAAGGGAGAGTCACCCCACGCCAGGTTGGATGGCGCATGAACGTCAGCCCCCCTGTCGATCAGAAGTTTCACCACATCGGTTTTTCCAGCGGCTGCCGCGCACGGCAACGCGGTCAGGCCGCCCAATCCGGGTTCATCCACCTTGACTCCTCTGTCCAGCAGCGACTTGACGGTTTTTGCATCGCCTTTTCCCGCTGCCTCAACCAGGGATCGGCCGGGGGTGTCTGGGAAAATCACAAAATTCATGGGGGCAAGAGTCCCGGCCAGCGCCCATGCGGCACATGCCCACGTGCATAAAAATGTGGAGAGCTTGCGCATTTGGGAACAGGAAGCCACAGATGAACACGGATGAAACACAGATGCGAATCAGCTGCGGCTCTGGCGGACTCTACCGACCACGAGCTTCACCCGCGAAACAATTTTTGGAATGTGTTCCTCCTTCGAGGAACTGCCGAGGGAAAATCTTGCCGTGGCAAGCTTTGCATCCACACCCATCGCCTTGAGGACGTGCGAGGGCTGCACCGAACCCACCATGCACGCGGATCCACTCGAAACCTCCACGCCTTCCAAATCCAATCCCATGAGCAGCGCCTCGCCGTCGCAATCCGAAAAACTCACATTCAGCGTGTTTCCCAGCCGCTCCGTCGCGTGCCCGTTGCGGCGGATCTCCATGATCGATCGGGAAAGCTCCGCCCAAAGATTTTCCGTGAGTGTGAACAACCGCTTGTTTTCAGCTTCAGCCTGTTGCGAGGCAATGCCCGCGGCTGCCGCCATGCCGGCGATCGCAGCCACGTTTTCCGTTCCCGCTCGCCGCTCGTGCTCATGCGCACCGCCAAGAAGCTGGGGTTGCAGTTGCACGCCGCTTCTTGCGTAAAGCAGCGCCGCGCCCTTCGGCCCGTAAAATTTGTGTGCCGTGATCGAGAGCAGGTCGGCGTTCCATTCCCCGACATGGACGCGCTCCTTTCCAAAACTCTGGGTCGCGTCACAATGGAACAGCACGCCGCGCCCACGACAAAGCACGCCGATCTCGCGCACGGGCTGGCGTGTTCCCGTTTCGTTGTTGGCGGACATGATCGAGACCAGCAACGTTTCAGGCCGGATCGCATCCGCCAAGGCGCCGACATCCAGACGCCCCATCGCATCCACGGGAAGAACCGTCACCTCCCATCCCTCGTCGCGAAGCCGTTCGCACGGGTGCAGCACGGCGTGGTGCTCGGTGGCGCACGTCACAACATGTCGCCCCCGGGATTGGTGTGCATGCGCCGCGCCGAAGAGGGCAAGGTTGTTGGATTCGGTGCCGCCCGAAGTGAAAACGATCTCCTTGGATTTCGCACCGAGGAGCGACGCCATCCCGTCGCGCGCCGCATCCATCGCCGCCCGCGCGGCGCGGCCGCGCGCGTGGATGCTCGAGGGATTTCCGAATTGTTCCGCGAGAAACGGGGTCATGGCCCGCGACGCATCCGGATGGACGGGCGTGGTGGCGTTGTGATCGAGATAAAAGCGCGCTGCCATGTGACTCCGCAACCTATCGTGCAACCGGGAAGCCGCGTCAAACGATTTTCCCCACATCCCGATTTCCTCCGCAGATTTTTTAGGAAAGTTTCGCGCAAAGTCGCAAAGTCGCAAAGCTTGCCCTTGACCCAAATCCCGCCATTCCGACTGAAAGCCTGGCTTTCAATCGGAATGGCGGGATTGATTGACGTTCAGAAATCCTGTTAATCCAAAAAATCCTGTAATCCTGTCAAAAACTCCGTCGGGTCACAGGGAAATCTGCGTCCATCTGCGAAATCTGCGGAGAATCCCTCCCTGCCATCTTCGGCACGTCACAAATACGGGATCAAAATTGCATTGAATCCCGGGCGCGATTGTCGTTCAACTGACTCGTTCCAAGCAACGAGACATGATCAAGCTTACTGACCTGCGCGAAATTCTGCACTACGTGCCGCGTTTTCGCGAAAAAGTGTTCGTCATCTCCATTGACGGAGAAATCGTGGAGGACGAAAACTTCGCCAACCTGCTGCTCGACATCGCCGTTCTGCGCAGCCTGAACATCCACGTGGTCATCGTCCACGGCGCCAGCTTCCAGATTCGCGCCATCGCCACCCAGCTCAAGCAGGACATCTCGAACGCCGACGGCACAGGTGTGACAAGCGCCTCCACGCTGGACCTTGCACTCACGGCCGCCAACCGGGTCACGCATGAGATCATCGAGGGCCTCTCCGCCAACGACCTGCGCGCGGCCAGCTCCAATGCCATCATTGCGCACCCGGCCGGCATTCTTCACGGCGTGGACCACCACTTCACGGGACGCGTCGAGCGTGTGGATACCGAATTGCTGATGACACTTCTTGATCGCAACATCGTGCCCGTCATCCCGCCGCTTGGGTTTGATGGTGACGGCAAGACCTTCCGCGTGAATTCCGATTCCGTCGCGCTCGAGGTCGCGCTGGCGCTTCACGCCGCCAAGCTCATCTACATCACCACGCGCGACGGCATTTCGAAATCCGGCGAATTGGTCCACCAGCTTTCGATTGCCGAGGCGGAGGAGATGCTCAAGAAACACCGCGCGGATGTGGCGGAGGACATGGTTTCAAAGCTCGACCATGGATACAAGGCCGCGAAAAACGGGGTGCACCGCGTCCACATCATCAATGGCCGCGTCGAGGAGGGCCTGCTTGCCGAGGTTTTCTCGAAGGAGGGCATCGGCACGCTCATCCACGCCAACGAATACCAGGCCATCCGCAAGGCGATGAAAAAGGACGTGGCCAACATCCTCAAGCTCATCAAGCAACCCGTGGAGAATTCGGAGATCGTGAAACGCACGCGCACGGATGTCGAGAAACAGCTCGGCGATTATTTCGTGTTCGAGGTGGATCGCAACCCGGTCGCATGCGTCGCCCTCCACATGTATCCCGATGACAAGATGGCCGAGATGGCCTGCCTCTTTGTCAGCCCGGTGCATGAAAATGAAGGCATCGGCCGCAAGCTGATGACTTATGCCGAGATGCAGGCGCGCGAAAAAGGCTGCCAGGCCCTCTTCTGCCTTTCCACGCAGGCCTTCAATTATTTCCAGCAAAAGGGCGGCTTCACCGAGGGCGGCATCAACGATCTTCCAAGGGAACGCCGCGAAAAATACGAGCAGAACGGACGCAACTCGAAAGTCTTGAAAAAATCGCTTCTCGCGCCGTCGGAAGCCTGACCGCGTTTTTTGCCGCCTCATCGCAAGGAGCCCGCGGCCATTTGAATCTGCAATGACACTCAGCGAAATCCGCCTTCGTCTCAACGAACTCGGCGTCCGCCCCAGCCGTCGCCTTGGCCAGAATTTCCTGCACGACCAGAATGTGGCCCGCCGCATCGTCGAGGAGGCGGGAATTCAGCCTGAAGATTCCGTCATGGAAATCGGCCCCGGCCTGGGGGCCATCACGGAATTCATTCCCGAACAAACAGACAAACTGACTCTCATCGAGAAAGACCGCCGCCTTGCTGCCTTCCTGCGCGGGAGATTTCCGCAGGCGCATTTGATCGAGGCGGACGCAATGGAGGAAATCTCCAATCTCAAATCTCCAATCTCAAATTCCATTGTCCTGGGCAACCTCCCCTATTCCATCGCATCCCCGCTGATCGTCCGCCTGTGCGAGGCCGATTTGAGGCCTCGACGAATGCTGTTCACGATCCAGCTCGAAGTCGCCGAACGCCTCGTCGCAGGCCCGCAAACCAAGGATTTTGGACTGCTTACGCTCCTCACCCAGGCGTTTTATCAAATCAAAATGACGCGCAAGGTCCCCCCCAGCGTCTTCTGGCCGCGTCCCGAAGTCGCGTCAGCGGTTGTCCGAATGGAGCGTCGCGAGGCGCCCCTCTTCAGCGATGCGGACGCCGAGAGCCGTTTTCGCGCGCGGGTGAAGCAGGCTTTCCAGAAACGGCGCAAGACTCTAGGCGCAATCTTCGGACGCGAGTGGCCGGATGCAAAGCATCGCACCCGCCGCCCCGAAGAATTGAGCGTGGAGGAATGGGTCGCCCTCTCCCAGTCCGAACAGCCCGCCGCGGTGGAGGAATGGTTTGACGTGGTGAACGAGCGCGACGAAGTGACAGGGCGGGAGCGGAGGAGCGAAGTTCATCGCCGGAACCTGGTTCACCGCGCCATTCACATTTTTCTCTGGAACAGCAACGGCGACCTTCTTCTCCAGAAACGTTCGGCGGAAAAAGACGTTGCCCCCAACACATGGGACTCCTCGGCGGCGGGTCATCTTGGCGTGGGCGAAGACTACGACGCGGCGGCGGAACGCGAAGTGGTGGAGGAACTGGGCGTTTCACCCAAACTGAGCCGCGTCCGAAAATTTGAAGCGTGCCAGGAACTGGGGTGGGAATTCGTCTGGCTTTATGAGGGAAAATCCGATGGTCCATTCCAATTTCCAAAATGTGAAATTTCCGAAGTTCGATGGTGGACGCCTGCGGGTATCACGGACGCGCTCAAGAAAGATCCGCACCACTTCGCCCCATCCTTCCGCTGGATCTGGGAAAGCCGTCCGCCATGAATGCCCGGGATGGCAAGCCGGGCCGCTTGCCCTGAAGGGGTTCTTGTGAAAGGATGCGGGCATGAAAATCCTGCTGTCCGAATCAAACTGGATGGATGTGGAACCATTTACATGAATCAAGCCCAGGACACGCGAAACAAAAACCCCTCGGAAGCGGATCTGCTTCGCATCGGACGGGAACTCTGGGCGCTCTCGCAAAAAGAGGCGCCGGGAATTTTTGAAAAGGACTACTGGCATGGGCGGCTCATGGAATGGGCCATGAAGGATCCCACGTTCAAGCTGGACCTCTTCCGCTTTGTTGATGTCCTGCCCTCGCTCAAGACCACCGACCAGGTCGTCGAGCACGTGCGCCAGTATCTTATCCGTGAGGGACGCGAGCTACCCGCCTTCATGAGTGCCGCCCTCAAGCTCGCCTCCAGCAACCTGACCGGGGGCGTGGCCTCGATCGGCATCAGAAAGAACATCACCGACATGGCCGGGCGGTTCATTGTCGGAACCAGCCCCGAGGAAGCCATTCCCATCCTCCGCCGGTTCCACAAGGAAGGACTCGCCTTCACGGTTGATCTTCTGGGCGAAGCAACCGTCAGCGATGCCGAGGGAGCCATCTGCCAGCAACGGTACATGGCCCTGGTGGAACAACTTTCCGACGAAGCCAAAAACTGGCCATCAAAGGAGTTGCTCGACCGCAACCATCTGGGGGAAATTCCGCGCACAAACGTTTCCCTCAAAATCTCTGCGATGGACCCCCAGCTCAACCCCGCGGATCCATCGGGATCGGTCGCCCGCCTGAAAGCCAGGGTCCTGCCCCTGTTTCTTCGCGCGAAGGAAAAAAATGTCTTCATCAACATGGATTTGGAGCAGTGGGATTTTCACGAGATCATTTTCGATCTCTTTGAAGAAATCGCCTGTCACCCCCAGGTTCGAAACTGGCCGCATGTCGGAATCGTCGTTCAAGCCTACCTGAAATCCTCCCGGGCAGATGTTGATCGTCTGGTCTCCATCGCAGCTTCCCGCGGCTCGCCCGTCACCGTGCGACTCGTGAAGGGCGCTTATTGGGATTTCGAGGTCGTCCACTCCAGGCAACAGGGCCTCGCCTGCCCCGTCTTCACGGACAAGGCCGCCACTGACGCCAACTACGAGTCACTCACCACGCATCTTTTCCAGAACATCGATCGCCTCCACCCGGCATTTGGCAGTCATAACCTGCGCAGCATCTCCCACGCCATCGCCTGCGCGGAGACTCACAAGCTGCCGCGTTCGGCCTACGAAGTTCAGATGCTCCATGGCATGGCCGAACCGGAACGCAAAGCCCTGCGATCCCTGGGCCATCGTGTCCGCCTTTACTGCCCCGTCGGGGAAATGCTCCCCGGCATGGCTTATCTCGTCCGTCGCCTCCTTGAGAACACTTCAAACAATGGATTCCTGCGTATGAATTATCATGACAAAGTTGACATCAACCAGTTGCTGGCCAGCCCCGAAGCCAAAGCCGACCGGGATGAAGCCCATGCCATGATCGCAGGTGACTTGAAGTCGCCCTTTGAGAATTGTCCCATGCTGGACTTCACAAATGCCCAGGTTCGAAAAACCTTCCAACAAAGTCTGGACGAAGTCGCCGCACAATTCCCGATTCACGTGCCCATCGTCATTTCCGGCAAGGAAGTTTCTTCCAGGGAACAACTCGCCCGCGAGTGCCCCAGCGACAAACGCAGGAACGTCGCCGCAATCAGCCTCGCCTCCAGGGCTCAGGTCGAAATCGCCGTCACGGCTGCCCTCAAGGCCTGGCCTGAATGGAGGGATCGCCCGCTGGATGAACGCGCCCTGCTTTTGGAAAAACTGGCTGATCGCATCGAGGCGGACCGCATTTCCCTCGCCGCCCTTCAATGTTTTGAAGTTGGAAAACCCTGGCGCGAAGCCGATGCCGACGTGGCGGAAGCCATCGACTTTTGCCGTTACTATGCGCGACAGGCGCTCAAGGAACTTGCCCCGCACGCCGTGGGAACCATGTTGGGCGAAGACAACCTTCTTTCCTGCGAGGGCCGCGGGCCCACGGCCGTGATCGGCCCATGGAACTTTCCGCTCGCCATTCTTTGTGGCATGAGCGTCGCCGCCCTTGTCGCTGGAAATCCAGTTCTCATCAAACCAGCCGAGCAATCAAGCGCCACCGCGTTCCGACTCCATCAACTGATGCGGGAATCGGGATTCCCATCGGATGTTATCCACTTCCTGCCCGGCGTGGGTGAAGAAATCGGGGTCTGTCTCGTTCAACACCCCTCGGTGGCCCAAATCGCCTTCACGGGAAGCAAGGGCGTGGGCCTCTCCATCGTTGAGGAAGCCGCTAAAACCCAAAGGGGCCAGCCGCAGGTCAAACGCGTCATCTGCGAGATGGGCGGGAAAAATGCGATCATCGTGGACGACGATGCCGACTTCGACCAGGCGGTGAGCGGGATCGTCCAGAGCGCATTCGGTTATGCGGGCCAAAAATGCTCCGCCTGCTCGCGCGTGATCGTCGTGGGCGATGTGTACAAACTTTTTACCGAACGCCTGGTCGAGGCAACCCGCAGCATCGTCGTCGATGCCGCCCACAAGCCGGGCTGCTTCCTCGGGCCCGTCGTCGACGAGGCCGCCTGGGATCGCCTGAAGGGTGTCATCCAAAATCCAGGGGCCGGTGCCGAGCCGCTGTATGTGGGAGGCCCCATGCCGCCCGAGGGATGGTTCGTGCCTCCCGCGATTTTTTCCATCCATGATCCCGCACACAGGCTCTTTCAGGATGAATTCTTTGGGCCCATTGTCGCTGTTCTGCAGGTGAAGACTTTCGAGGAAGCTCTGAAACAAGGCGTCAATACCGAGTTCGCATTGACGGGAGCCGTGTACTCGAGAAACCCCCGTCATCTCGACGAGGCGCGGAAGGCTTTTCGCGTGGGCAATCTTTATCTCAACCGCGGCAGCACGGGCGCGATGGTCAATCGCCAGCCCTTTGGAGGCTTTCGAATGAGCGGCCTTGGCTCCAAGGCGGGTGGCCCCGGATACCTTTCCCACTTCTGCGACCCCCGGTGCATCACAGAAAACACGATGCGCTGCGGGTTTACAACCGACCTCTCGTAGAGCCTTCTATTTGGGCGTTACTGGATCCTGAGGCGCCACTGGCGCTTCTTCTTTCTTGGGTTCTTCGCCCTTGGGTTCTTCAACCTTGGGTTTGACGTCGGCCTTCTTCGAATCGTCCACCTTGTTGTCCGTCGAAGCCTTGGTCTCGGGGACTTCTGCGTTCGGAATTTTGATTGTGCCAAATGTGAGATCCATCTTGATCTCAAAACAGTTGGCATATTCCTCATACACTGCCGCCGCATCGGCAGTCATTTTCTGCTCAGAGAGCGAGAAGTAGGCCTTAGCGAAGTAAGGCTGCACTTCTTTCAGGGAAAGCGGTTTGCTCTTTTGGTAATAGGCGGCGAGCGCATTCGAAGCCAGATTGCGATAGAGGCGTGCTTTTTCAGCAACAGTGACATCGCTCCCTGCCAGGAGAGTCTCATTGATGCGCAAGGCTGACCGAAAATCGCTCTCCGCAACATACAGCTCCATGAGATCGTTCAGCGCCTGACGCCGTCCCAAATCCGTTTCCGGGGCCGCTCTCAATGCCTGCTTGAATCGCACAACCCACGGAGAAGCATGAAATTCATTTTTTGGGCCTTCAGCCGCGCGCTTGTATTCCTCGTGCTCCCGTTGCAGCAGGGAGGACTCAACGACCGCGCCGGAGCAACAAACGGCACAAAGGATACCCGCACAAATCATCCATCGCTTCATTCGAGAATTATTATTGCGGTCTTTAGCCAAGTCAAGACGCGGATGAAACATCGCGTCACCGGTCCATGAAAAACCCGCCGGCCCAACCTCGCTCATAGGAATGGCTGTTTTCCAGCTTGTCGGGGTATTGGTCTGCTCCCTGCCAGTCCATCAGGAACGTGAAGCTCTTTGCCGTGGGGTGTTCCCTGTGATATTCGGACTGCGCCTCGGCCATGGCCGGCGGCGCACCTGCATAAACATCGCTCCCTCCGCCATCGAGCACGGCTGAGAACCCGTTGTTGTAGGCCCCCGCCACTCCGTGGCCGGGCGAATCGTAATGGTCGTTTCCCTTGCCGTCCCAGATCACCGCAACGCTCATGTCCCACGCAAAACCAACGCCGCCGAAGTCGGCAAATGTGCTGTCATCACCCTCGTCGTCAAACATCATTCCCACTCCATAATGACAACCGAATCCGCAACCGTAGCGAAGAAACCGTCCGACCTTTCGCTCCAAGCCGTCAAACGCGGTTCGCGTTGAGCCCACTCTCTGGTCGTTGCCGCCGAAGTCCCTGAGAAATCCCGCGGCAAACCAGTACGCGCCCGCCGTCGAAAAATAGTCTGCTTCATACACGTCGTCACCACCGCCATCCAGCAACACGCCGATTCCGCCATTCGCCGTGCCACGCCGGCCAACGCCCACCCCCTGTGAAAATCCGGCGTAACCCGGCGAGTCATCGTAAGGCCCCGGATAAAGGCCGCCGGCGTAATAATGGTCCGCGCCCGCCTGGTCGGCCAGCAGCCCGAACCCCAGCGGGCCCCCGACGCCCTGACCAAGCATCGCCGCGCGATAGTCATCATTCCCCGCAACATCCGCCAGGATTCCAATTCCCGCAACCCCCTGCCCCTGCACCCGACGGTACGCCCGATACTTGTCATTGCCCGCCATGTCCACGAGAATGCCCGCCCCGCCGACACACGATCCCTGCGCCACGTCATGCGCCTCATAAACATCATCGCCCGCAACATCCACAAGCAGCGACAGCCCGAGAATCGCGCCACCCTGGATTCCCGGTTTTTCCCCGCGATACGTATCGTTCCCCGCAAGATCGAGGATCACGAGCGCGGGACGCTTGTCGCCCACGCTGCCCTCGATGTAGGTGTCGTTGCCCCCGGGATCGATCACCCCGCAGACGCCATCCATCTCGTCGAGCGCATACTCGTTGGCCTCGGTTCCACCCACGATGATTTTTCCGGCCTTCGTCTCGATGACAGCGGTGATGGAGCCTTTGACGCCCTGGATGGGTTGAACTTGTTGCGCGGGGATGTGGGAGAGCGCCTCGAGAAGTTTCGGATCTGCAAGGGCGGCGAGCGAACGTGCAGCGCGGTGGATGGGTTGCATGTCCATCTTGGTGAGCAACGTGTACACGCGGAGCGCCTTTTCCTTGCTGGGCGCGCGATGACCGTTTTTGCAGTCGGTCGTCTGCTTGTAGATCTCGGCCCGCAGCTCGGCGCGTTCGGCGTCGGTCAATGGAGCGAGGGTTGCACGTGCAGCCGCGTCAGCCTGCTCGATGGCAGAGACCACCTGCTCCAGCGGGGTCTCCATTTGCCGCAAATCCTGATTCATGGCGGGCGTCAACTTTCCGAGCGGTGCGAGCTTTTCAAACGCGATGTCCGTGATGGCTGGCAGGCTGGCCTCGTGAAGCTGGCGCGTGAAGACGTCTCCCTTGCCAATGGCTTCGATGGGATGGCGCAGAAGTTGATCCACCCACGCAAGCCGGCAGAGATCAGTCTTGTCCTTGAAAGTCCTGCCGCCGCTGCTGGCATCAAGGCGGTCGGCAAAAAATTCTTCTGATCCCTTGAAAGCCTCCTCGAGTTTGCGTTCGCGAAGTCCGCGCCACATCTCGTCCATGAACTGCTTCACTGCGGGGAGCGGTTCGTCGGAATTTTTCTCTCCGCGCATCGAGGGCAGCAGCACGACCAGCAGGCAGATCGCCGCCACGCGGGTGGTTCGCTGGCTGTTCATGAGTCTTCCTCGTTCATAGGGTGTTGCTGCGATTATCGTCATATTAAAGCGCCGATGTCCAATCATGTGAATTCTCACGGGCACACTGCAGTAATGACGTGGGGTGAAAACTTCTCTCTTGGCGATGCCTTTCCTCTGCTCTAGAAATTCCCGATTCCCCATGACATCTCCCTCCGAACAACTTGAGATTCTTCTGCGTGGCGCGGCGCAGGTGATTTCGCCCGAGGAACTCAAGCGCAAGCTTGCGGCGGGCAAGCCTTTGCACGTGAAGCTTGGCGTGGATCCCACGGCACCCGATTTGCATCTCGGCCACACGGTGGCACTTTCCAAGCTGCGGCAGTTTCAGGATCTCGGCCACACGGCTGTGCTCATCATCGGCGATTTCACATCGATGATCGGCGATCCCACGGGCCGCTCCACCACGCGGCCGCCGCTCACACGCGATGAAATTCTCGCCAACGCCAAAACCTACCAGGAGCAGGCGTTCAAGGTCCTCGATTCCAAGCGCATCGAGATCGTCTTCAATGGCGACTGGTTCGGCAAAATGACCTTTACCGAAATCATCAAGCTCAGCAGCGCCGTCTCGCTGTCACAGATGATGCAACGCCGCGACTTCAAGGAACGGTTGCAGGCGAGCTCCGATATTCGTCATCACGAAACGCTCTACCCGATCATGCAGGGATGGGACTCCGTGGTGGTCCGCGCCGACGTCGAGCTTGGCGGCACCGACCAGCTTTTCAACATCCTCGTGGGACGTGACCTGCAGAAGGACGACGGTCAGGAACCCCAGGTGGCGATGCTGCTGCCGATCCTTGAGGGCACCGACGGCACGCAGAAGATGAGCAAGAGTTACGGCAATTATATCGGCGTGAACGAACCCGCGACAGAAATTTTTGGAAAGACGATGTCCATCTCCGACGATCTAATGTGGAAATGGTACACGCTGTTGATGGGAAGTTCCGAAGGTGAGATTGTGAAATTGAAATCCGGACATCCAATGGAGGCGAAGAAAAATCTCGCCGAAGCGCTTGCGTCCCGCTTCCAGGGGGGCGAGGCGGCAAAGGCGGCGCGAAAGGATTTCGAGCAGAAATTTTCAAAGCATGATCCCGCCTCCACAAACCTCCCCGAGCTCAAGCTCGACTCGAAGCCCGAATGGAACGCCCTTGATTTGGTGATGGCAACCGGTGCGATCGCGAGCAAAAGCGAAGCGCGGCGCCTGTTGCAGCAAGGCGGCGTGGAATTGGATGGCGTAAAACTCACCGACCCGCATGCAAGCGTTTCACCCAAAGATGGAGCGGTCCTCAAGGCCGGCAAGAAACACTTCTACCGGGTTGCATCCTGATTTTGAGCCTCTACAGCTCGACGCCTGCTTCGAACCGTGAAAATGCTTACTTGGAGATCGGAACCGAAACGATCACCGCTCCAATGATGTCACCGTCGTCATCCTTGATCGCATAAACCGTCTGCTTGATGCCCTTGGGATAGTCCTTGCTCTTTTCAACGAAAGTCCGTGTCTTGCCATCCTCGAGCGTCTTATCCACTTCTTCGCCAGGCGAATCATAGAGGAATTTTTTTCCGACTTCGGAACGAATGGCGTCCGCGACAATGATTTCGTCCTTGTCCACAATGACCATATCGCGGTGGGTTCTTTTGCCAACTTGTTCGATGGCGCCAATGATCAAATCATCCGAACGGGCCTGTACGGTCGCTGGTATCGCCACCAAGGACATGCCGACGATGAGACTGAAGATGAGAATGCTGAAACGTTGAAGACAAAAAGAATTTTTCATGCGGTCATTCAACCTCTATAATGCTGCGCTGTCAACCGAACTCAACGTCTGGCGCAGGGCAGCAACTGATGGTGCATTTACAAATCGTCGCTATTTTCCAGTTTCCGATAACAATGTCGAACAGCTTCAAAATCTCTGATGGAGTGAAATTGCCCGATGCCGTTGTCGTCTATTCTTCTGGCCAGGATGATCTGTGGAAAAGCCTTGTCGCCGGGATAAATCCGGAATTTTGAACCCTTTGGAAAAGATTGATACTCTCGTCCTTCGGGGTCCGTGATCGGGTGTTCTTCGATGATCTCCACGATATCTGCTTCACGCAGGCCGCAGGGGTATGTTGAAATTTGAAAGTCGGAAGCGGGAATATCCAACGGGCCAAGCTTCTCCCGTCCACCATGGTAGAGATAATCTTCTTGCAGGCTTCTTGCTTCCTCCCATGAATCCGCCTCGATGATCAAAATCAGGCGACTGTTCGGTTCGCACATGGTCATGCCCCGATGCTCCCCTGTCGCCGCAACGAGGGTGTTGGAATCGTCGCTTTCCCAAAGCTCGTAGCGTTGCTTCATCAGGCAGTTGACTACAGGCTCTTCGAGATCGGCTTTGCCGCCGGACTATTTCCTGGCAACAAAAGCCGAGGCCCGTTGTTTGCCCTCGGAGATTTCTTCGGGTGTCATCTGCTTGGAAATTTGGTCACGACAAGCAACTCCCAATTGCCTGGGCTCAGCGGACGCCAGAATGAAACATTTATAAGCTTCGACGGGATCTTTGCCCATGCCAAGACCATCCCGATGCATTACCCCAAGCCACAATTGCGAATCAGCATCACCATGCTCTGCGCTTTTGCGCCAATTCTCAGCCGCCTTGTGGTACCATTTGAGGGACTCTGCTTCATCCTTTGGTACGCCCATGCCTTTTGCGTACATGGCACCCATATCAAGCTGTGCCATCGGATAGCCTTTATCAGCAGACATCCGTATCCACTTGAACGCTTGTTTGGAATCTTTCGCTATCTCCCCGTATCCACTCCCATACACTTCAGAGCCCAGATAAAACTGTGATCGTGCATCTCCAAGGTTTGCTTTGAGACGAAGCTTGGATACTTGATCGAGGCATGACCATGTGAATGCTCCGATACCAACCAACAAAATCAGAATCAACAGAATCCGAATCCGCCAGCTTTTTAGAAGCTTGCCCATGCCGTGGAATGTAGCACTTCAGGGGCTTGGGCTCAAGTACTGGCGGGCCGGGGCGCGGCCTGGCGGATGTTTGCCAGCAACCTCTGAAAGCTGAATGCCGACCGCTGATCGCTGGGACTCAGGGCAGATCCGTCGTCCCCATCAGGTAACGATCGCATTCCCTTGCCGCGGCTCTTCCTTCGTTGAAGGCCCACACCACCAGGCTCTGGCCCCGACGCGCGTCGCCGGCGGCGAAGACGCCCTTTACGCTCGTAGCAAATTTTCCAAAATCGGCTTTGGCGTTGGAGCGCGAATCCTTTTCAATTTTCAACTGGTCGAGCAGCGATTCTTCCGGTCCGAGAAATCCCATCGCGAGCAGGACGAGCTGGGCGGGCATTACTTTTTCGGTGCCGGGAATTTCCTTCGGCACAAATCGCCCCTGGTCATCCTTCGCCCACTCGATCCCGACGGTGTGCACGGCTTTCACGTTACCCTTGTCATCGCCGTCGAATTTTTTCGCGGTGATGCAATACATGCGCGGGTCGGCGCCAAATTTGGCGGCCGCCTCCTCCTGTCCGTAATCCATCTTGTACACCTTGGGCCATTCGGGCCATGGATTGTTTGCGGCCCGATCGTTGGGAGGGCGTGGCAGGATTTCGAGCTGCACCAGGCTTTTGCAACCGTGACGCATCGAGGTGCCCACGCAATCGGTGCCCGTGTCGCCACCGCCAATGACCATCACGTCCTTGTCCTTCGCCGAGATGAAATCCGGTCCGCTCTTGTCGTCCAGCAGGCTCTTCGTATTGATGTGCAAAAAGGGAACGGCAAGATGGATGCCCTTGAGCTGGCGTCCTTCGATCGGGAGATCGCGTGCCTTGGTCGCGCCGGTGGCGATCACGACGGCGTCGAAATCCTTCATCAGTTTTTCCGCCGGATAATTTTTACCCACCTCGGTGTTGGGAACAAACGCCACGCCTTCCTTTGCCATGAGGTCCACACGGCGTTGCACGACGGACTTGTCGAGCTTCATGTTGGGGATGCCGTACATGAGCAAACCGCCGATGCGATCGGAGCGCTCAAACACCGTGACGAGATGACCGGCCTTGTTGAGCTGCGCCGCGCAGGAAAGCCCGGCGGGTCCCGAACCGACAACGGCCACCTTCTTGCCGGTGCGTGCGACGGGAGTTTCGGGAACGACCCATCCCTCCTCAAAACCCTTGTCAATGATCGAGACCTCGATGTTCTTGATTGTCACGGGCGGCGCATTGATGCCGAGCACGCAGGAGCCTTCGCAGGGCGCGGGGCAGACGCGGCCCGTGAATTCCGGAAAATTATTTGTCTTGTGCAGGCGGTCGAGCGCCTCGCGCCAGAGGCCGCGATAGACGAGGTCGTTCCACTCGGGGATGAGATTGTTGATCGGGCAACCCGACGCCATGCCGCCGATCAACTGGCCCGTGTGGCAGAAAGGCGTGCCGCAATCCATGCAGCGCGCGCCCTGCTCGCGGATTTTTCCCTCATCCATGTGAAGGTGAAATTCCTTCCAGTCCTTGATGCGTTTGACGGCGTCACGGTCGAGCGGAAGCTCGCGCAAGTATTCGATGAATCCTGTCGGTTTGCCCATGGGGGGAGAGAGCTGCTGGCTTCTAGCTGCTAGCTGCTGGGTTGAGATTTGAAGGTAGGGCGTGCTCGCCGAGCGCGCCGCGGGGTGACAAATCCATCTCGGGAGAATCACACTGGCTCAGTGGATTTGCCGCGTTTCGGCGCGTTCGGCGAACGCGCCCTACCTCCTGCAAGAGAACAACAGAATTTGTTGAATCCGAGATGTTGATGATCATAAATAAAATCCAGAGGCTAGGAGCTAGAAGCCAGCAGCTCCCCTCAGCTTCCTCCCACCCGGGCCTCGTCGTGCGCGTTTTCCTCGAAGGCGACCATCACGGCCTCGTCACCGCTGATGCCGGTTTTCTTCACGCGGTCAATGGCGGTGAGCATGCGCTTGTAATCCTTCGGCATGACTTTGACGAATTTCGGGAGCATCTCGTCCCAGAGCGCGAGCACCTTCCATGCGAGCTTGCTCTTCGTATGATTGGCGTGGCGCTGGATCATCTGGCGGACTTCCTCGGCCTCCGTCGGGTCCTCGATTCGCTCAAGCCCCACCATCTGCTGGTTGCAGCGCGGCTTGAAATCATCCGCCTGGTCGAGCACGTACGCGACGCCGCCGGACATTCCCGCCGCAAAATTTCTGCCCGTCGAACCGAGCACCACCACGCGTCCGCCGGTCATGTATTCGCAACCGTGGTCTCCCACGGCTTCCACGACGGCGTGGACTCCGCTGTTGCGCACGCAGAAGCGTTCGCCGGATTTTCCGTTGATGTAAGCCTCGCCGGATGTCGCGCCGTAAAACGCCACGTTGCCGATGATCATGTTGTCCTCAGCCGCGAATGCGACGCCGTCGGGGGGACGCACGATGATCCGCCCGCCGGAAAGTCCCTTGCCGACGTAATCGTTGGCGTCGCCCTCAAGCGCGAGTGTGACTCCGCATGGAATGAACGCACCGAAGCTTTGCCCCGCCGAACCCTTGAAATGAAGATGGATGGCGTCATCGGGCAGCCCCTTGATTCCATAACGCCGAGTCACCTCGCTGCCAAGGATCGTTCCCACCACGCGGTTGGTGTTGCGGATGGGCAGGGTCGCGCGCACGGGTTCGCCGCGTTCGAGCGCGGGCTCACACACCCTGAGCAGCACGCGATTGTCGAGAGCCAGGTCAAGACCGTGGTCCTGTGGAATCTGGCAATAACGCCCCACGTCTTTCGCCACTTTCGGCTGGAAAAGAATTTTTGAGAAATCGAGCCCCTTGGCCTTCCAGTGCTCCACGGCCTTGCGCGGCTCGATCTTGTCCACGCGCCCCACCATTTCCACGATGGTGCGGAAACCCAGTTGCGCCATGACCTCCCTTGCCTCCTCGGCGATGAACCGCATGAAATTCACCACGTGCGCCGGGTCACCCGTGAAGCGCGCGCGCAACTGCGGGTCCTGCGTCGCCACGCCCACGGGGCAGGTGTTGAGATGGCATACCCGCATCATGATGCATCCCAGCACCACGAGCGGCGAAGTGGCAAAGCCGAATTCCTCGGCGCCCAGCAATGCCGCGATCACCACGTCGCGCCCCGTCTTCAACTGCCCGTCGGTCTCCACCGCAATGCGGCTGCGCAGGTTGTTGAGCAAAAGCGTCTGGTGCGTTTCCGCAAGCCCAAGCTCCCACGGCAGGCCGGCGTGCTTGATGCTCGTTTGCGGGGACGCGCCCGTTCCGCCGTCGTAACCGCTGATCAACACCACGTCGGCATGTGCCTTGGCCACGCCCGCCGCGACAGTTCCAACGCCGACCTCCGACACGAGCTTCACGCTAATGCGCGCATGATGGTTCGCGTTCTTCAAGTCGTGGATGAGTTGCGCGAGGTCCTCGATCGAATAAATATCGTGATGCGGCGGGGGCGAAATCAAGCCGACGCCCGGCGTCGCATGCCTCACCTTGGCAATCCACGGATAGACTTTGGCCCCGGGAAGCTGTCCTCCTTCGCCCGGTTTCGCGCCCTGCGCCATTTTGATCTGCAGCTCGCGTGCGTTCACCAGGTAATTGCTCGTCACGCCAAAACGCGCCGACGCGACCTGCTTGATGGCGCTGTTGCGCGAGTCACCGTTGGAATCCAGCGTGTAGCGTGCGGGATCCTCGCCGCCCTCGCCCGTGTTGCTCCTGCCGCCGATGCGGTTCATCGCGACGGCGAGGCCCTCGTGCGCCTCCTTGCTGATCGAGCCGTACGACATCGCGCCCGTCTTGAACCGCTTCACGATCTCATCCACCGATTCCACCTCCTCGATCGGAATCGGGGTCGGGGCGAATTTCAAATCGAAAAGCCCGCGCAGCGTGCAATGTTTTTTTGTCTGGTCGTTGACGAGCTGGGTGTATTCCTTGAACACACGGTAATTGTTGGTGCGGCAGGCGAGCTGCAGCTTGTGGATCGTCTGCGGGCTGAAGAGATGAACCTCGCCCTCGGCACGCCACTGGTACTGGCCGCCCACGTCGAGCACACGCCCGTTCACGGGTCGCAGCGGAAACGCGTGGTCGTGGCGCGCCTGGACCTCGCGCGCCAGCACGTCAAGCCCCACGCCCTCGATGCGCGAAGCCGTGCCGGTGAAATAGCGCTTCACGACGGATTGCTTCAGGCCGACCGTCTCGAAAATCTGCGCGCCACGATAACTCTGGATCGTGGAAATCCCCATCTTCGAAATCACCTTCACCACGCCCTTCACCACCGCCTTGCAAAAATTCTTGCAAGCGTCCTTGTGCGTCAGCTTCGGCAGCATCCCCTGGCGGATCATGTCGTCGAGCGTCTCGAAGGCGACGTACGGATTGATCGCGCCCGCGCCGTAGCCGATGAGCAATGCGAAATGATGCACTTCGCGCGGCTCCCCCGTCTCGAGCACGAGCCCCACCCGGGTGCGCGTGCCGGCGCGGATGAGATGGTGATGCAGACCCGAGCAGGCAAGCAGCGCGGGAATCGGGGCGAGTTCGCGTGTGATCCCGCGATCCGACAAAATCACGATGTTCGCCCCCTCCTCGATCGCACCGCTTGACAGGTTGAAAATTTCCTTCATCGCCTTCTCCAGCCCCTTGTGACCATCGGCAACCTTGTAAAGCATCGGGATCGTCACGGATTTGAAACCGGGCTCCTTGATGTTTACGAGACGCGCCAGATCCTCGTTCGTGAGGATCGGAGTCTTGAGCTTCAGCAGGTGGCAGCTTTCCGGAACAGGCTTGAGAAGGTTTCGTTCCGTGCCAATGGTGGTCTCGGTCGACGTGACGATTTCCTCGCGGATACAATCAATCGGAGGATTGGTCACCTGCGCGAAAAGCTGTTTGAAATAATTATAAAGAAGCTGCGGCTTGTCCGACAGCACTGCGAGCGGCGTGTCGGTACCCATCGAACCAATGGCCTCCACGCCGTTGCTTGCCATCGGCGACATCAGCAGGCGCACATCCTCGATCGTGTAACCAAACGCATGCTGACGCTGCAACACGGTCTCGTGATTCGTCTCGGGAAGCTCCTTCACCCCGGGCAGATCGTCGAGTGACACGCTGTTCTCCTCCAGCCACAAACGATACGGATGCTCCGTCGCGACCTTCTGCTTGATCTCCTCGTCCGCAATGATGCGCCCCTCCTTCGTGTCAATCAGGAACATGCGACCGGGCTTGAGACGTTGCTTCTCCAGCACGCGGTCCGGCGGGATGTCGAGCACGCCCACCTCGGAAGCCATCACCACCAGGTCGTCCTTCGTCACGTAATAGCGCGACGGGCGCAGCCCGTTGCGGTCGAGCACCGCGCCGATCTGGACGCCGTCGGTGAACGCGATCGAGGCCGGGCCATCCCACGGCTCCATGAGGCAACTGTGATATTCATAAAACGCCTTTCTCTCGTCGCTCATGCTCTCATGATTCGTCCACGGCTCGGGAATCATCATCATCATCGCGTGCGGCAGCGGGCGCCCACCCAGCACAAGCAGCTCCAGGCAATTGTCGAACATCGCCGAGTCGCTGCCATCGGTCTGGACCACCGGGAGAATTTTTGGAAGGTCGTCTCCGAAAAGGTCCGACGCAAACACGGCCTCGCGCGCCTGCATCCAGTTGACGTTCCCGCGCAGCGTGTTGATTTCACCGTTATGCGCCACGTAGCGATAAGGGTGCGAGCGCTCCCACGTGGGAAACGTGTTGGTGCTGAAGCGCGAATGCACCAGCGCCAGCGCGCTCTCCACCGAGGGATCGGCCAGCTCGGGATAAAAATCCTCCACCTGCTCCGACATCAGCATGCCCTTGTAGATGATCGTCCTGTGGGAAAGGCTCGTGACATAAAAACGGTCGCCACCGTTCATGCCCGAATAGCGGATCGCATTTTCCGCGCGGCGGCGGATGACGTACAATTTGCGCTCGAACGCCATGTCGTCGGCGATCTTCGGGCTGCGCCCGATAAAAACCTGGCGAATGAGTGGCTCCGCGGATTTTGCCGTGTTGCCGAGCGTCGCGTTGTTCGTCGGGACCGTGCGCCAGCCCAGCACGCGCTGCCCCTCTTCAAGCACAATGCTGTCGAACATTTTTTCGCAAGCCTTGCGCTCCTTGGCATTCGTCGGCAGGTAAACCATCCCCACGCCGTATTCGCCTGGCGGGGGAAGTTCGATGCGCGCGTCCGAACACGCCTGTTTGAGAAATGCATGCGGCGTCTGCAAAAGAATTCCCGCGCCATCGCCCGTGTTCGCCTCGCACCCGCACGCACCACGATGGGCCAGGTTGTTCAGCACGGTGAGCGCCTGGCGCACAATCTCATGCGATTTCCTCCCCTTCACGTTCACGACAAAGCCCGTCCCGCAAGCGTCATGCTCAAAGCGCGGATCATACAACCCCTGCGCCCGCGGAAGTCCGTGAATGCGTTGGCGTGTCATCTTCATTTGCAAAGAGGATCTGCTGTCGACAGGGTCGTTGACCCCGTAAGGACCAGAGGGAGAGTCTCGCGCAAAGGCGCAAAGGCGCAAAGGTTCAGCTGCTGCGTCGGACCCTTGATCCCAAGCGCGCCATTTTCAATCGTCACCCCAGTGACGATTGAAAATGGCGCGGTTGAATGCCGTTTGGAAATCTGCGTCAGTCTGCGAAATCTGCGGACGAGAACGGGACAAAGGGCGGCCTTTGCGCCTTTGCGCCTTTGCGCGAAACTCTCCGAAACTCTGTGAAATCTGTTCATTTTATAAATTTTCCTCATCCCACAAAAATTGCGTCCTCCGGCCACGTCTCTTTCATCACGCCCTCATGCATGTTCACCATCGGGATGTAATTCCGCATGATCCGTATCGGCGCCAGCACGCGGAGCGTCTGGATTTCCTCGATCGAATCCGCGCCGTGATTCTTCCTCAACGACGGAATGATCTTCGCCTGCATGCTCTCCACCACGTCCGAGTCGTCCCTCCCCTCGATCAGCATCAGCAGCGCGATATGCCCATCAAGTTCCGCGATATGGCTTTCGAAAATCAGCTCCGTGAACACGCTTTTGATGTTCGGCTCGATCTTGATCTCGTCCACGATCTGTTTTTTCGTGACGCCCAGCCGGAACTTGATGATGTAAAGGTGACGCGTCGTAAAATGCCCCGAGCCACTTTCCATCATGTTGATCATCGTGTGATATGAGAGCACGCCTTCTTCCTCAAGGCGGCGGCGCTTGCGCGAAAGCGTCTTGGCCGGCACCCCGGTTTTCTCCGAAATCGCATGATCACTCATGCGCGGATCCCGCACCAGCGTCCGCACTACCGCCTTCTCCTGATCATCCAAAGTTCTCATACAGTTCAAAAATTACTCTTGAGTGCCGCATTTACATCCATTTTAATAATGGATGCAACAATAATTTTGCACTTTTAAAACAAAAATGCCCGATTTTCATCCTTTAGAACAAAAAATAGCCCGATTTTCGCGATTTTTCTGCATTTAGGATGAACATGCGGTTTTACGACGCGCCGCATAGAAAAATCCATTGTAGCGATTCTGATAATTTCCCTTTCCACACCCTCTCAAATTCGGTGCATTTTAAGGTAAAGCCCAGGGTGAATGATTGTGGCAGAGGCCATGCTTCATCTAAGCCATATTCATAAATAACCTAATAACAAAGGAGTCATCGTATGTTTCCATCCTCCCGTCGGGATCAAGAGGGCTTCACGCTTGTGGAAATCATGATCGTGGTAGCCATCATCGGCCTGCTTGCAGCCATTGCGGTGCCCAGCTTCATACGGGCACGCCAGCGCTCGCAAGCATCCATCATCCTCAACGAGTTCCGCATGGTGGACTCGGCCAAGGAGCAGTATGCGTTGGAAAACAACAAGCGGCAGACTGACCCCGTCACTTGGTCGGATGCGACACCTTACCTGAAAGCAGGCAGCAGGCTGGCAGGCAGCAACGGCACAGACCTGTTGGGCAACGGGTTCATCCCTGGCGGCGGACCAATCACGGTTGGCAGCCAGTTGAGCGTGAGTGTCAACACCAAGGCGGCGCTCTCGGCGGCCGCAGACAATACCTTTTGGGGTCCTTACTCCTGATTTTCCCGCATATCAAGCGGAGGATCTGCCTTCATCCATGCGCGGCCTGGCGTGCGGATTCGGCGTCGGATGCGATCTGTTTTTTCAGGTCCTCTGCGGTGCGAAATTTGCGTTCTTCACGCAGGCGGGAAATGAAATCAAGGCGCAGGTGATAGCCGTAAAGGTTGGCATCGAAATCCAGGAGATGGGCCTCCACGCGGACTTCCGCGGTGCGCGAGACGGTCGGGCGAACGCCGATGTTCACTGCCGCCGCATAAACACCGCCCTCCAGCAGCGCTCGCGCCGCATAAACGCCCCGCGCGGGGATCAACTCACTTTCGGGATCAAGGTTCGCCGTCGGAAACCCGATCTCCGCCCCAAAACCGTCACCCGGCACCACGCGCCCCATCACCTGATAGGGACGCCCCAGCCGGGGATTCGCGAGTGCGAGGTTGCCATCGAGCACCTGGCTGCGGATCATCGTGCTGCTCACCACTTCCCCATCCGCACGCACGGGCGGCACCTCGATGGCGTGAATTTTATTTTGCACCGCCCACGATTTCAGCAGTTTGAAATTCCCCCCCCGGTCATGCCCAAAATGCCAGTCCGGCCCCACGACCACCACGCGCAATGAAGGCGCCGCCCGCCGTAACTCGTCCAGGAAATCCGACGGCTCGCGTCGGCTCAGCTCCATCGTGAAATCCAGGATGAGGCACACGTCGGTGTCCAGCGCGGAAAACAACTCGTAGTCCTGCTGCTCCGTCGTGAGCAGGGATGGCGCGCGGTCGGGGCGCAGCACCTTGGCCGGGTGCGGGTGAAACGTGAGGATCGCAGCGTCACCCTTCAACGAACGCGCCTGCCACACGGCCTCGCGGATCACCGACTGGTGTCCCACATGCACGCCATCAAACACACCCAGTGCCAGGGAGAGGGGACGCTTGAAGCGGGCAAGCTCGGAAAAACTTCGCAACAGGTGCATCCGCCGACTACAACGGGAACGAGACGCAGAATCAACGACGAACATGGAACATGGGTTGGTGACAGCAGGAGGTGGAACATTCATCGGATCGAAAATTTGCGGAGAAATCGGAGCCAAGGGGAGGCTTCGCATCGGGACGTGCCATTTTGAAATTTGAATTCGGGATTGAAATGTTCGCGGGGTTCGTTAGGATGATCGCCCTATGAAATCTTTTTTCTCATCGTGCCTCGCCCTGGCAGTCGTCTCGCTGGTCTTTGTTGGTTGTGAATCCACCAAGCCCAACAACACATCGGCCAGCGTGCCGCCGCCCTCCGTGGATCCGTCCACAACGGGAACCAATGCTCCGCCGCAGGACGCCACGGTGTCAACCACCTCGCCCACCGACGAAGGGGCAATCATCCCGTTGGACAAACTCCCCAAGAAGAAGGGCTACCCCTATGCCATCAAGACGAAGTGGCCCGGCCTCGTGAAGAGCCCCTACGCGCAGGACAAGCAGCTGGTGGACGTCGGCCCCATGGCGTCCGGCACGCCGGCCCGCTGCCCTCACACCGGGAAAATCTTCATCGTTCCCTGATTCATGCCGACGATCGTTTGCGAGAACATTCACCGCAAAATCCCGTCATTGAATGGGGGCGCCACCCTCCATGATTCCCTGCAGGCGGAAGGCGTCCGCGTATTCAAAGGCGCGAAGAACTACTGCCCATTCACTCTCCTGTGTCATGGACGCGGCTGGTGCGGCAATTGCACGATCGAGATCGTCTCCGGATCTGAGAACCTCAATCCCGTGACCGGCCTGGAGCGCAAACAATTTGGCCCTGATCCCGGCTCCCACCGGCTTGCCTGCCAATGCGCAGCCAGGGGCGACGTCACGATCCGCATCCGCCCATAATCCCCCGGTATTCTCCCCAGAAGGTAGGGCGCGATCGCCGAGCGCGCCGAGGCGGTGGCTCGTGGAAAGTGGATGTGTGATTTCGAAGGAGAACGACGGCGCGCTCGGCGATCGCGCCCTACCTTTGAATGCAGATTTTTCGGAATTGATCCCCGGCCTGAAAAGCGCAAACGTGGCGGCTCTTTCATGGCTTCCACCTCCCATTCCGCCACGTCCCATCCCGCGAAGGCGCACAAGGACCTGGAGATCAAGGACGCGCATTTGATTTTCAATGCCGTGTGGGAGGAACTCGAGGGCGAGCTTGGGCGCGACAAGCTTCGTTTCCCAAAGGAGATCATTCTTCTCGGCGGCGCGCCCGGCGCGGGCAAGGGCACCAACACGCCCTTCATCATGAAGGCCCGCGACCTCACCTGCAAACCGATCGTGGTGAGCAGCCTGCTCACCGGCCCCGAGGCCCGGCGCATCAAGGACTCGGGCGGCATGGTGGGTGACCGCGAGGTGGTGGGCATCCTGCTGCGCAAGCTTCTCGAAAGGCAGTACATCAACGGCGCGGTGCTCGATGGCTTCCCGCGCACGCGCGTGCAGGTGGAATGCCTCAAGATGCTCTTCACCAGGATGCACCAGTTGCGCCGCGAATATTTTCACACTCCGCTTGGAATCCATTTCCGCCAGCCCATTTACCACATCATGGTCCTCTTCGTGGATGAAAAGGAAAGCATCGGGCGACAGCTCAAGCGGGGGCGCGAGGTGCACGAGCACAACGAGGAGATCCGCCGCGGCGGGATCGGGACGCTCCTCGAGGAACGCGTCACCGACCTCAGCGAGGAGGCCGCGCGCAACCGCTACCGCGTTTTCAAGGAGCAGACCTTTGATGCCCTGCAATCGCTGCGCGAGATGTTCCATTACCATTTCGTCAACGCCCAGGGGCCTGTCGAGGAGGTGCAGAAAAACATCCTCGACGAATTGAAATACCAGAGCTCGCTCGAGCTCGACCCACGCACCTTCGACCGCCTGCGCAAGCTTCCCCTTGCCAGCGAGATCGTCGTGCATGCGCGCCAGGAACTCGTGCGCCGCCTTGATGCCTACGAGGTCGAGCAGACGGACCTTTTCAAGAAGGTGATCGCGCTGATTGACGCCAAGATCGTGCCGATCATCATCCGCCACGCGCTCTCAGGCATGGCGCAGGTCAACTCGGAGGACGCGCTCCTCGAGGACCCGGTGGCGCTGGCGATGCTCATCGATATTTTTTCCGAGCGCGGATACCACGCCGTGGTGGACATCCAGCGACAGGAAATTCCGGCATCGGTGGATTTGAAAACCGGAAAAATCCAGTGCCGCGTCAAGAAGGTCTATCGCATGCAGTTCCATTTCGCCGCGTCGGAAATCCGCCGCGGATAAGCAGCCGTCAGCCATCAGCTTTCAGCCATGCTCAAACCATTCACTGTTCGAGGTAGGGCGTGTTCGCCGAACGCGCCGTCTTTTTTCCGATCCATTCCGCATTCCGCAATCTGCAATCCCCATGAACCTTGACGCGCTGGTCATCGGTGCGGGACCCACCGGCCTCACGATGGCGGCGGAACTCCGGCGTCATGGCCTCAGCTGCCGCATCGTGGACAAGGTGGCGGCGCCATCTGACAAATCCAAGGCGCTCGTCGTGCAGGCGCGCACACTGGAGGTTTTCGAGAGCATGGGGCTGATCACCGAGGCCCTGGCGCGCGGCCAGCCCATCAAGGCGTTGAGCCCCTACTTTGACGGGCGACGGGTCGGCCTTGTGACATTCGACGCCGTGGACAGCCCGCATCCCTTTCCGCTCATCCTCGAGCAAAGCGAGACAGAACACATGCTCATCGGGCATCTCCGGTCGCTTGGCCTTGAGGTGGAGCGCCAGTGTGAATTGGATCGATTTCAACAGGATGGCGAAGGAGTGGAGGCGGAATTGAAACATGCGGACGGGCGGAGGGAAACGGTGCGCGCTCGGTGGCTGCTCGGCTGCGATGGCTCACACAGCGCGGTCCGCCATGGCCTGGGACTTCCTTTCGACGGCGTGCCATACGAGGAGGAATTCCTGCTGGCCGACGCGCGCGTGCAGTGGTCTCTGCCCAACGACACGGGGCACGGCTTCATCACAAGGAAGGGGGTTTTTGCCGTGATTCCCATGCGCAACGGTTACGCGCGCATCATCACCTTTTGCAGGGAGCACCCGCTGCTGGACGGCCAGGAGCCCGGGCTGCAGGATTTCCAGGCGCTCGCCGACCGTTTTGCTCCGCCCGGAACGGTGGTGCGCGACCCTCTTTGGATGGCTCGTTTCCGCGTCCATTGCCGCATCGCGCCGCGATTTCGGGAAGGACGCGTTTTTCTCGCCGGCGACGCGGCCCACATCCACAGCCCCGCAGGCGGACAGGGGATGAATACCGGCATCCAGGACGCGTTCAATCTCGCATGGAAGCTGGCGCTCGTGACAAGCGGTGCCGCGCGGCCGGAAATTCTTGAAAGCTACAATGCAGAACGCCATCCCGTGGCTGAGAAAGTGCTGCGCACAACCGATGCGATGTTTCGCAGCGCGATCGAGGCAAACGCTTTCATGCATTTCCTGCGCTGCCTGGTCGGCCCCTGGGTTCTCCGTCAAAAATGGATCAGGCGGCTCCTCACGAACTTTGTGTCCGAAATCGGAATTCATTATCGCGCGAGCCCGATCGTGTCCGGGCATGGCGCGCATCTTTTTGATGGCGGCCCATCCGCCGGCGATCGCGCACCCGATGTGAATGGTTTGAAGTGCGAGGATGGATCTGTCGTGCGGCTGTTCGACATCCTTCGCCACCCGGCGCACACGCTGTTGTTGGTGAGCGGGGAAAATTTCACCGGGGAATCGTCCCGTTCTTTTGAATCCATTGCACAAGCCGTGCA
The DNA here is from genome assembly GCA_023269615.1 of Verrucomicrobiota bacterium. GTDB lineage: Bacteria > Verrucomicrobiota > Verrucomicrobiia > JABWAM01 > JABWAM01 > JAHFSY01. The sequence goes on along the minus strand of JAHFSY010000003.1, from coordinate 4,571 downwards.
AAAGCGATGCGGCACGCATGTCCGCATCCAGGCGATCATCGCCGCGGAAAAGCGCCCGGCGCACTGGAAGTGGACAGGCCAGGCGATTCTCGATCCCGCGAAAAACGCCCACCGCCGTTACGGCACGAGGGAGGCAGGCATCTATCTGGTGCGCCCCGACGGCTACGTGGCCTTTCGAGGCCAGCCGCCGGATGAAAAATCTCTCCTCGAATACCTCGACCGTATTTTTCTCCCCGTCTGACAATGCCGAGGCAGGGCGCGATCGCCGAGCGCGCCCTACCATCAGCAAGGAAAATGGCGGGCAGAGGGTTGCGCTTTCGCCACAACGTGGTAAAAAATGAATCCATGGCGCAACCTTCCCCGCAGAAACTCAAGCAGGCTTTCACGCGCGGCCAGGAACGCGGGCGTTGGCTTTCCAGCAGCGGCGGCGGCGGGGCGTCGTACCAGCACGACATGGCGCGAGCCATCGCGAAGGAACTCGGATGGACGAAGGAGGATGTTGTCCGCAAAATCGCCGCTTACCACAGGGAGCGGCTCGATGCGGTGCCCGACCTCCGACAATATCCAGAGCTCGATGGAGAAAGGGAGTTGCTGCTCGAATACTATCGCGGCATCAAGGACGCGGGGCTCGACGACGACTCGGTTGCCTTGTGCGAGTCGCTGGGCTTCTGGCGCGATGTGCGGCTGTTCCAGGAAACCGGGCGTGGAATGTTCGTGTTTCCCATGCCGGAAAAATGCAGGGTTCTCTACGTGCCACGCTCCGACCAGGGACAGCTTCACGCCAAGAACGTGGACGACCCAATCACGTATTGGAAAGGGGAGAAACCCGTTCCCCCGGGAAGCCCGTGGCCGTTTTCGCATCCGCTCGTGTTCGACGGCGTGGGCAGCGGCCTGCACCTGGACGAAATTCCGCCCGAGATTTTCCCCGTCAATCCCATCGAGCTTTGCCGGGAGCATTGCGCGACGGTCAAGGAGGCCACGGCGTTTCTCGTGCGGTACAATTATTTCTGGAGCGGCCAGAACCTTCTCGTACACGACCATCATGGAAACTCGGTGGCATTCGAGAAGACACGCTGCCGCGTGGCGATTCGCGGGCCGAATGCCCAGGGAATCAACTTTATCACCGGTATGGGTGCTCTCGATCCCGGCATCCGCGCTTTCCAAAACGCGCAGCGTTCCAAATACCTCGAGCAGATCGGCGCGGGGCAGGATGACGTGGACGCTTGTTTCTGGAAATTGTGCCAGGGTCAGTGGGACAACATGAAGAGATACGTGGAGGAACTTTCAAAAAATCCCACCGCGGAAGGCGCACTCGCGCTCATGGCAAAGCGCGACCCGGGTGGCCCGATGTGCCTCACCGGGAAAAAATGCCATCCCGACGAAAAAACCCCCGGCTACACGCTCCTCATGCGCATGTATTTCATGGACCAGAAAAAGATGCACCGCCGACTGTGGCGCGGCAAAACGCCGTCGTACAAGGACACCCCGGAAATCGTCCAGTATTCATGACGTAGCCGAACTCGCAAGAGTTTGGCCCCGTGCAAACTTCAACGCCCCGAATCTGTCCTTGCGCCACGCTGCCATTGCAGGTATTTTTCCGTGCTTATGCCCAAAGTTGATTATGCATTTGCCATTGGTGGTGAGGCGGGACAAGGGATTGCCACACCAGGAGACATTCTTGCCCGCATTTTTGTCCGTCGCGGCCTCCAGCTCTTCGCCTACAACGCCTACCAGTCCATCATCCGCGGAGGCCATATCTTCCTCACCATCCGCACCAGCGATGGGCCCGTCCGCAACCACGGCGACAGGCTCGATTCGCTCATGGCCCTCAACCAGGACACCATGGATCGCCACCTTCGCCTGATGGGCGCCGGCTCCAGCGTCTTTTTCGATATCGACAAGGTCAAGCCCGGCGCCGTGGCCGCCGGGGTCCAGCTTTGCGCGATTCCCGTCAAGCAATTGTCGGGCACGAGCACGAACAAGCTCAACATGAACACCATTTCCCTCGGCGTCATGCTCCAGATGCTCGGCGTGGATTTCAAGACCCTCGAGGACATCCTGGCGTTGCAGTTCAAGAAAAAGGGCGACGCCGTGATCGCGGAAAACGTGGGCGTGGCGAAAGCCGGTTACGATTACGCCGCCGCCAATTTCAAGCCATTCAAGACGCCCCTGCCGCTGCTGAACAAGCCGATGGGTGTCACCACCGGCAACAACGCGCTCGGGCTGGGCGGCGCCGCGGCCGGCGTGAAATTTTATTGCGCCTACCCGATGAGCCCTTCCACCGGCGTGCTCATGTGGATGGCCAGGCATGCGCGCCAGCTCGGCATCATGGTCCGGCAGGTCGAGGACGAGATCAGCGTCGCCAACATGGCCATCGGCGCAGCCCACGGCGGCGTCCGCGCCATGTGCGCCACCTCGGGCGGCGGTTTCGCGCTCATGACGGAGGCCCTCGGCACCGCCTCCATGATGGAAATTCCCATGGTCTGCATCAACGTGCAACGCGCAGGCCCCTCCACGGGTGTGCCCACCAAGACGGAACAAGGCGATTTATGGCAGGTGCTCGGCGCCGGCCAGGGCGATTATCCCCGCCTGATTGTGGCCCCCACCTCAGTCGCAGATTGTTTCCACTCCGTCCCGGAAATGTTCAATTACGCCGACAAATTCCAGGTTCCGGGAATCATCCTCACGGACCTCCTGATTTCCGAGGGAACCGCCAGCGTGGACCCCGACGAACTCAACCTGCAGCCGAAAATTGATCGCGGCTCCCTCATTCTTCCCAATGGCGCCAACGGCCATGGGAACGGTGACGTGGCCAATCCCAGCGGCGGCGCCATTGATGGCAGCTACCTGCGTTTCAAGATCACGAAAGATGGAATTTCCCCGCGTGCCGTTCCAGGAGTCCCCGGGCATCTTCATGTGGTGGCTTCCGATGAGCATGACGAGGATGGCGGAATCATCAGCGATGAATTCACCAACCCGCACAAGCGCCGCGCGATGCACGAGAAGCGCATGCGCAAGATGGATGGCGCCCTCGCCGTGATCCCCCCTCCGAAACTCGTCGGCCCCGCAACCGCGCAGGTCACGCTCCTCGGATGGGGCTCGACGGACGGCGTCATTCGCGAGGCGGTGGAAAAGCTCGCAGCCGAGGAGGGAATCGTCGCCAGCCATCTCCAGATCCGCTGGCTCGTCCCGCTCCATTGCAAGGAAATCATGGAAATCCTTTCCAAGTCGAAGAAGGTCATCATGATCGAAAATAATTTCAGCGGCCAGTTTGAGCGCTATCTCCGCTCTGAAACCGGATTCAAGCCCCACGGCCATGTCCGCAAGTACGACGGCGAACCGTTCGCCCCCCATCACATCGTCCATGCCGTGAAGGAACAACTCGCAGGCAAGACCACCGTTTCAATTCCCGAGCAGGAAATCATGGTTTGAAAACCTCCAACGAAATTTTATGAGCTCAACCATCGCTGAACCGCCCGTCAAAATCGAAGCCAGGCCCGAGGGCTTTACTGCCAAGGATTACAAAGGAAAGGTCCACCCTGACTGGTGTCCCGGCTGCGGTGATTTTTCCGTGCTCAGCACGCTGCAGACCGCCCTGAGCGAACTTGGCCTCGCTCCGCACAAAGTCGCCATCGTCAGCGGCATCGGCTGCTCCTCGAACCTCCCCGGCTACATGAACACGTACGGCATGCACACGCTGCATGGACGTTCGCTCCCCGTCGCCACGGGACTCAAGTTTGCCAACCATGAACTCACCGTCGTCTGCACGGGCGGCGACGGCGATGGATACGGCATCGGCGTGGGCCACCTCATCCACGCGATGCGACGCAACATGGATCTCACCTACATCGTGATGGACAACCAGATTTACGGCCTGACCACCGGCCAGGTTTCGCCCACAAGCCGTCTCGGAATGAAGACAAAGAGCACGCCACACGGCAGCGTGGAAAATCCGATCAACCCCATCCCCATGGCGATCAACGGGGGAGCGACCTACGTGGCGCGCGGATTCAGCGGCAAGCAGAAGCACCTCATCGAGCTGATCAAGGGCGGCATCCTGCACAAGGGTTTCGCGATCATCGACGTCTTCAGCCCATGCGTCACCTACAACAAGGACAACACCTACCCGTGGTTCAACCAGCGCGTTAAAATGCTCGACGAAAAAAACCATGACGTGACCGACTTCCACAAGGCGCTTGACGAGGGTTACAAGTGGGGCGAGGAGATTCCGATCGGGCTTTTCTGGAAGCGCACCGACCTCCCCGCACTGCACGCCCTCGAGCCCATCCTCGACGAAGGCGGCCCCCTGGCCACCCGCCCCCTCGGCCTCAACGCCGACCAGGGCAAATCGTTGATCAAAGAATTGCTGTAGACGTCACCTACCGCAGGATGTAGAGGCGCTTCGCGTCGTCGTCCTGATTGTGTGCAAAACTGAATTTCTGGACGAGCTTCTGACCTGACAGGCTGGAAGTGGACGCAAAGGACGTATAGTCTTGCCGCAAGAACGAAAGGCAAGACCGATGAAGAAACGATTCAGTGAGGAACAGATTGTGGGGATCCTGCGTGAGGGT
>JAHFSY010000101.1 GCA_023269615.1 Verrucomicrobiota bacterium | reverse complement strand
CCACGGAGAGGCTGAGCGGTGTGCGTGTGATCTGTCCCGCCTTGTTCACAATTCGGAGTTCGGCAACGATCTTCGCAGTTTCGGACTCCGGGTCATAAATTGCTTCACGAACAAAGAGGGTCTGGCTCAAGCCGTCGGTTTCGATGCGAAACTGGTTTTTTCGGAATCGTTCCTCGGCGGTTTTGAGAAGCTGCAAGTTGATGAAGGGACTCCACATTTCGGAAGCCGGGGTCCCGGTGGGCGTGAACGTGTAGAGCACGGGAAGAAAAAGTTTCACATAGTCTCGCGCAACTTCGGGCGTCCAGACGAAGGCGCTGGCAGCCACGGGCAACACCATGCCGCTTGGCGTTTGCATCACAATCCGTGGCGTGGCCATGTTCGCCGCGAGCCGTGTCTGGACGTATACCTGGTAGAAGTTCAGGAGCACGGAAAGCGCGAGAGCGAGCGAGAGCACGCGGCTCCATCCACGGAAGTGGGTCGTCAACTTGAACGGTGAATTGCGTTTCAGCATGTGAAAAGAACTTGATTTATCCGCCGTCGCTGAAGCTATGGCGTGATGAGACCTTCGGTCTCACCAGCCGCGTGCGTCCTTGATGGACTGGCGCATTTTCTTTGCCGTCTCGGTTTCCATCGGGTTGGAAGGCGCAGCCTCCCTCTTCGATCCAAAGAGGAAATAGAGGATTACGAGTAGGATGATGGCCGCAATGAAAGTCCACTTCGGATCGAGACGCTGGGATGGTGGTTGGGTGTCGTTCATGAGGATGGTTTGTGATGTTTCTGGGCTGTGCGGATTCGGTCAGTGTAGGGATTCGATGCGGTTTGCGTGGAAGCGTTCGACGCGAGTGCGGAAGCACCCACGTTTGTGCTTGAGAGCATGGAGCCCGACCCGCCGGCGGAGGGCATGCTGACGGTTGAAGATGGAGCGCCACCACGGGTTGCGGCGGACCGGACAGCCATTCCCGACAGATAGGTGGAAAGCACCTGGAGAGGCGAGGGCATTGCGGCGGCAGCCGCGCCGCTGGCGTGATTGACGAGCCAGACGGTGAGAACAGGCATTCCCATGAAGATGGCTCCTGCCGCCGCCGTGTAGATGAGCGAGGCCGCGAGGTCTGTGCCGTTTTCGGCAGGGTTATCGGTCGCGCCACCGTGCCAACCAAAGACACTTTTCCAAAGAACCATGGCGAGCGTCCAGCCGACCGGGACGAGAAGAATTGCGATGAAGGTCTTCATCCACGCGGTGAAGATTCCGTTGGTATGACGAAACGCGAGACAGGCAATGGCGAGCGGGGCAAAGGCAAGAAGGATCGCCTCGAAGAGGATTTGCGCGGAATAAACAATCAGAATACCAAGGGCGGCAATGAATACGGCTGCCGCAAGACCGATTCCGGCTGGCCCCATGAGGACAGTCCCAAGTCCGACGGTGCCAATCATCGTGCCGACCTGGGCCGTGGCGTCCACGGTGTCCAAGGGGAGTGAGCCGATGAGTTCCTTTCGGGCATCGAAGAAATAGGGAACGATCTCCTTGAATGAGGAAAGAAGGGCGAAAGCAAAGACGATGCGAAGCAGTGTGGAGACGAATTCCTCCAAGCCCCGAAACTGCGCGTGGTAACCCGCGTAGATGAGCGCGAGAATTGCCAGAAAACGCATGAGTTCAACCGATTGTTCCCTGATCTGGTCAGCGACAAAAGTAGCGCGTTCGCGCAACCCCGTGAGATCAGGTGGCGGTGTCACCTGGGAATTCGGCGGAAGAGGCTTGCCGGGCCCCGGACCGGATGAGGCCTGGCTTTGCGATTCGGCAGGAGCTGCATCCTGCGCGGATACGATGGGCGCGATGGCTGCGAGCATGGCGAACAGAATGGCGAACAGAATGGCGAAAAACCGTTTCATTTCTTGGCGCCTCCTTCTGGTTGCAGATAATTATTGATGCTTTTGCCCATCGTGTTCATTTCCTTCGCAGTCCAGTCACGTCCGGCCTGCTCCCAGGCATCCTTCTGGTTTTGGTTTTCGATAAAATTGGCCTCCTGCTGCTCGAAAGCCCGTTTACGTTCCTCGGCCAAATCCTTCGCGGCGGCATCTACGGAATCGAGTGAGGCCTGAGCCTTGTTGGTTTCACCCAGGGACTTGGCCGCTTTTAATTGCGCGGCTGCCTTGGCGCGTTCCTGTTGCAGTTTCTTCATCTGCTCGTCGTACTTCTTCTGCGCATCCTGGGTGGACTCGTAGCTTTTGCTCGTGGTCATATAGCGTTCCCATGCGCGCGGATCGGTGGTGGCCTGCCTGAGTTTATCGAGATCGAATGAAACGTTGCCCGCGTTGTGCTGAACGCTCTGGAGCGCGGTCCCGAAATTATTTACTGCCTTGGCGAGATCAATGGTGGATGTGATGGATGGATCAATACCCACTGCTTCCATGCCTTTGCCGATGAGTCCCTGAACGTCATTCAACTGAGAAATCATGTCGTTTAATTTATTCACCTGTTCGGTCGCCTTGTTGATCTGCTCAACCCACTTCGATAATTCTTCCGCGTGGTTGGCGATGGAGGTGGCTTGATTCGCGCCATCGTGGACTTCCATCTGGGCGTGTGCATCGGTGAGCAGTGAGCAGCAGGCTGTGAGCAGGATGAAGCAGTGGGTTGATTTCATGGTTGGTCCTGTTCCTGGAACGTTTCGTAGTGGGCGTTCGACGTTGCGTTGGTCGTTGACGACGTTGGGACAAAAATCTTTTCGGGGTGAATGGATGACGGCGTTGCAGTGTGGGGGTCATAACGCGCGCCGTTTTGCGAACGTGCCGGAACATTGAGCGTGGGCACGAGTGTGCGGGAATTGCCCCGTCTATTTTTCGGGAGACCGTTGGACTCCTCCCACAATCCCTTGAGAACTTGTTGCTGGCCAATGATTGTGCCCTCCTCGATGCCCGAGTTGAATGCCTTCTGGCGTCCGGATTTGGCGATGGCCTGGAATGCCTCGGAGACGACGAAGCCTCCCACGGCTCCAGCGGTCGTCATGGCCGGGTCTTTGTCGCCGGCGAAATAAGCCGCCGCGCCGCCCCCAGCCGTTGCGAGAGAGTCAATTGCCACACGCTGGCCTCCACCCGGCGAGGCGCATCCTGAAAGCATCATGACTGCGAATAAAAAAAGTGGATTTCTCATGTTTTCAATTTATTGGCGGGGTGTGAATTCGCGGCTGTACGACCCCTTGTTGAGTGCGTCGCTCGTGAATGCCGCCCCGATGGCGGCGGCGCCTGCGGCGGCTGCGGGAAGAGTGGATTCAAGGAGACCGGTCTTCCTCGTTGAGCTTGAAGAAGCGTTTCGAGAAGTGCCTGCGGCAATTGCCGCGTTGAGATCAATCGCATATTGGGCCGAGAGCGCATTGGTTGCTCCGGAAACAGCGGAATTGATTTGATTGAATAACGCAGCGGCAGCGGCAGCATCCTCCGCAGCCGTTGTGTCCACAAAGGCGTATTGATGCCCGATCAGGCTTGGCCCGGATGTTTGTACAAAAACATTGGTTCCCGACAGTTGGACGACGATGTTTTGCGGCGCGAGACTCGCGTAAATATAGGTATTCTTCTCCTGGGCGCTTGGAGTGAAGCTTGAAACAAGGAAGAAGGTATTGTTTGTCTGATTCAAGCTCGCGCTCAGCCCGTAAAAATTCGCCCAGGTCCCCGCATTCGTTGTTGTTGCCAGGAGGGTGTCATTCGCCGAATACGCGCCGGTATCATCCGTGTCCTGAAAAAGGTTAAGGGAGCCAAGGTTCGTGGCGTTTGTGCCGGTGTTCAAAACATTGATCGACAGTCTGGAAAGAGTTGCGTTTGTAACCGCAGCCAACTTGAAAGCCAGTAATTGGGTCGTTTCCACCGTTGTAGATTTTCTGGAAACGTTGACCGCAACAGCCTGGCCTCCAGTCAGTAAAGACGCGGTTCCGCCGGTTCCTGTGGTTGTTGTGGAAGATCCCCAGGCTTTTGCGATGAGTTCCCATTTTGTGGGATCAATGTTTCCCGCACCGTTGGGGTTCCCGTTGGGGACAAGGGTTAGAGCGGTGTAATTCAGGTACAAATTGTTGGCGTCAAACTGGACGGTCATGCCGTGAGTAATCCCGCCAAAGCCTTGATTCTGGGTCGCTGGGTAAAAGACTTCCGCGCCAACGGGATATCCGAGGTCGGGTGATATGCAATGGAGCACAATGGCAACGGTGTCGGGGGCAGTTCCAAGCCCATGGGCAAGGGTCAAAAATCCAGTCCCCGGCGCAATGCTTTGCTGCGGACTGGTGTATTGTGTGATGATCGAACTGAGCGATTGTCCGGGTTGCACAATGGTGAAGGAAACATCCTGGCTGACCGTCGCGGTTGCGGTTGATGCGGCGGCGGTTGTCCAGGTCGCGGTGGACGTTACCGTATTCACAAAAACCGTTGGCGAGCTTGCTTGAAGACGGACAACATTGTCCGCAGTCACCAGTTCCAGCGGCCCAATTCCCCCAATCGTTGTAACCGAAAAGTCGTTGGGCGTGATTGACTGGCTGAGAATCGTGACCGGCGAACTGCCTGAGACGCTGGAAGTGCCGGCTCCGGAATTGAATGTGTATACGCCATCCGTGCCGGACACAACGGTTGCTGAGCGGAGGATGCGCGGAAGCACGACCGGCGTCCCATTGGCCATGGCCGCCTGTTCGACAGCCAAAACAACCTGCGCCTGGGCCTGCGGCGCGACGCAGGCCAGCAACAAACCCACGAGCAGGATGTTCAGGGAACCTCCGAAAACCATTTTTTGAGGTTTGGTTGAATGTTGCTTTTCAGTTTTTAAACTTTTCATGGGATTCCTTTGGGTTTTACGAGTTCAGTTGAGTAAGGGTTCAGATGAGACAAACAGCCGCGCGGTTTCGGCCGCGAGTTCTTCGCGGCTCATTTCCGCCAGGCGGGAGACCGCTTTCCATGGGTCTTTTTCGCGCTTTAAGACGTGATCGCGAAGCTGGCTCACGTTGGGGCTGGTGGAATAAAGCAGGGCTTCGGCACGGCCAATTCGGTTCATGCTTTCGCCCGCGATGTGCTGTGCCTCGGCGCGGTGAATGTAGAGGAAGCGCGAGTAGCCCGTTTCGGATGGATCGGGCATGCTGGCAAAACGCGCAACGAGTTCGTCGGTGAGCAAAAGTTCCTTTTGCATCGTTGCGATGGCCCGGTGGTCGCGGGTGCGCAGAAGAAAGAAGTTGTGGCAGTTGGACATCACGACCGGAGCGATACGGGAGTTGAGGAAGTCTGAAATGATCTGCGTCGAAAGAAAAACTCCACAGTTGAATGCCCGGTACACGCGGAGGGCGTTTTCGATGAAATCGCCGCCAGCCGCGTTGTCCACAAAGGCCCAGCACTCGTCTAGGAGAAGCGCCTTGCGGTAATGGCGTGGGAGTTTCGAGAGACGAAGCGCTTCACCGGTCGTGAGCGCCATCATCATCACGGCGGCCAGATTCTTATTTTTCTGAATTCCTGAAAAATCGAAGAACTTGAAATTGTTGGAAAGGTCGAGAGGCTTGCGGGTGTTGCTGTCGAAAAATTCGCCGTAGAGTCCTCCTTGCGCATAGGGTTCAAGGATCATTCCAAGGCGTTTTAATTCCTCGGGGTCGTCATGATCCCATCCAAAGCGGAAGGCTTCGACGAAATGGCGAAGACGGGTGCTGTTTTGATGTTTCGCAAAGCCAAGTTTTGCGGCTTTCAAAATCCGCGACTGCCTGATTTTACGATCCCCATCGCTCATCTCGTCGCCAAAAATTGTTTCAAGGATAGCCGTCATCGCGGCGAGTTCATCAAGTGTGGGTTCATTTCCGGCGATGGCGCACGGATTGAGAAAGACCGGGTTGCTTTCGTTAAATGAAATCTTCTCACCGGTGTAAACGGACATGAGCGGGCCGAATTCATCCTTGGTGGAAATCACCGAAACACTTTTCAAACCCTGGCCAACGAGTTGCGTGACCATTGAATTCAGGAGGAAGGTCTTCCCGCCCCCGGTTTCGCCCACAACGACGTTGTGGTAAGGACGCGAAGCCGTGTAGATATGCGCCGACATCAATCCACCTTCGGGGGTCGGGAAGAGAAGCTGAGGGCGTCCCGTTCCTATGAAATCGGTGCTCGCGGGGATCAAATCTGCGGCGTTGGCCGACTTCATGACGTGGAAGCGGTCGAGACGGCTTTCTCGGGTCCAGCCGGGCAGGCAGGCCCGGAGGGCTTCTGGCGCGGCAATCCGTTCAAGGACGGCCTGCATCCCGCCGCAGTAGCCGATTTTGATGTGTGCCTCGTCCACCTGGCGGAGAAGCTCCGTCTGGTCGGGATGCCGGAGATGAACTATCATCTGGACGTGAAAAATCTGCTGTGGCGTTTGGGTGAGCAGGCGGATTTCCTCGCGGATTTCCTCGGCCTGGGCCTCCATCTCCACATTCACCGGCTTGCCTCCGCGTTCCCTGGAAGTCTGCAAGCCGCGTTTGGAACCGTAGTCGGACTGGAGCTGTTTGATTTCCGATTGTTTCTCAGTGGTCCGGATCGTGATCTTGATGGCGTAATCCGGGAAAGAGAGGTTGAAAAGGTGCGAGAGAAACCCGGTTCGCGTCTCTTGGGGAACATTCGTCACCGAGAGGAAGGCGTGATAGTGCTCATCGAAACGCAGGAATGGAGGAACTCGTTCCACGTCGCTCAGAAGAGTTTCGTTCCAGAGACGGCCCCGTTCATTCGCAGGCGGCTCCTGGACACGCAGCAAACGGCGGTGAGGCGAAAGAACTTTTCGGTACAGGCGGCGAATGCCTGCTGCATCGAGCATGACCGTGTTCATGCCGCAGGCCTCGAAAGGATGGCGGACCATCCCGGCCACCTGGTCGAGCTTCTGTCGTGCGGCACGCCACTCCGTCATGAGAAGTTTATGATCGTGCCGGGCGTCGAGCCTCCTCCGCAGTTCCTCATTCGTCGCAAGACGGCTTTGGTTCAGTCGCAGATTGACGAAGACAAACAGTTTTCGGCGGCGAAGTTCGTTGGCGGTCTGCGCCTGCTCAAATTCCGAGAGGCGTTCATCGAGGAGATGCCGGGCGATGGCGGGCGCCGACGGATCGGCTCCCGCTTTGTGCCCGGCGATGAACTCCGAATAATCGTTTTCGACCGTCCAATAGAAATCCAGATGGGTGTGGATTTCTAGCGAGTTGAGCATGGCCATCGCCGACGTCCGCCATGTCGCAAGGTGTTCGGCAGAAAGATTCGTCATTGGCTGGCCCGCGACGCAGAATCCCTTCACCGCAAACGCTTCATCATCCTGATTGATGAAAAGCAGGGCGTCGTCATCGAGCCATGCATCTGGCAGGTGCTCGTCGATGAAGGAATGGGCGTGAAGCTTCATCAGATTTTCCAGACGGCGGCCTGGTATTTGCGGAAATAGAGAGCCTCCTTGATCGCGTGGGAAAGTTTGGCTTGAAGGATCAACGCCTGCTCCGTGGTGAAGCTCACGCGCACATCGCCGGTGTCGTGTGGGATCTGGATCACGACACGCCCTTTGTCATTTGTGGCCGATGATGTGCCCGATGGGATGATGATGGGTTCGATCATGGGGATTTTTCTCCGGTTTCATCGTCCAGAATGGGCGCGGGTCCTGTTTGCGAACGCGGCGCCCGCCACGCCTTCGGATGAAGGAAGTGATGATGAAGCCAGAGCACGAAGTAGTTCGGCGGTTTGTTGCGCTTGAAGAGGATCACAAACGCGAGCGCACTCCCGCTGATGGCGAGCCCGAGAAGCAGGTTGGGCTTCTCGAAGAAGCCCATGCGATAGGCGAGGTCGGGAAGAATGGAGAGAACGGCAATCACGAAAAGTTCCCATGCTTCCACGCCAAGCCACACGCCGGTTCGCCTCCGCAGATTGCGCGAACACGGGATGGACGGCAGGATCTCTTCAACTCGGGTGTTTTGGCTCATCCGATTCATTCGCCTCGTTCGGCTTCGTTGGCATGATCCGTTTCGTAGCCTCGACGGGAGCGCACGGAATCAATGGCACTTTCCGGAGCGCGTTCGGATGCCTCACGAGCTGGGCTCCTCCCGTTGGCTTTGGATTTATCCTGGGAGGCGTCAACTTCCTGCTTCCTGAAACGGTTCTTCTCGGCCTTCTGGAGAACCTCCTTGTCGTCCTTGAAAATACGAAAGGCATGGCGACGGATGCCTCCATTTTTCTGGTCGAGAAAAATGGCCACCTGTTTGAATTCCGGAAGGGAAAGGTTCTTTTCCCCCGGATTGGCCTTGAGTGCCTTGAGAAGCAGCTCGCGAATCTCAGGGGATCGTCGCTCCATGACACGATGATCGCGCTGCGCCTGGCTTCTGGCAGCGGCCCGGACCAGTTCCTTGTCATCCTTGACGAGTTGGTAGGCTTCCTTCGTGAGTCCACCACGGGAGCGGTTCACGTAATCCCTGATCGAGTCATACTCCTTGGCGTCGAGCGCCTGTGCAGGTGGCCGGGTCTCGAAGTATTTGATGAGGCACTCGCGTATCTTTGGCGTGATGGGTTTGAGTTCCGGGGTTTCGGTTTTGGTTGCGTTGGCTGGCATGGGATTTCCTTTGGTGTTTTTGGTTTTATTTGAGCCCCGCGACGATGTCCGGGGCTTTAAAAATGAAGATACCGCCGACCACCGCAGCGATTCCGGCATAGAGGTCTTTCTGGCTAATTTTCATACCTCCAATCATCATGACAACAATCCCGATGGGCTCGGCGGCATCCATGGCCAGCTTCTTGCCGCTATCGAGCCAGCCCGCCTGGGCGTAGGTCACTGCGGTGAACATGAAGGTGCATGCCCAAAAGTAGGCGCGGTGGTAAATGGAGCGGATGGGTCGCATGGGATTATCGTTCAAGGGTTGGAAAAATCGGAACTGGGCGATATGCGCGAACGCCGCGAAGGATCGACGCGAGCGTGACAGCAGGATCAAACATTGGAGTGCGCCCTCGTCTGAACCCTCCGGTTCTGGCGAGTCCAAGAAAGCGAAGCGCGGTGCCTGCCTGGTAGGGAAGAGTCGTGGAAAAACCTCCCTTGTTGGGCGGTTTCATCACCCGGAACACCGCCTGCAACCCACGGGCCAGAAGGCGGAGTTTGTAGCGAAAGGGAAAGGTCGTCTGTGTTCGATACGGGGCGGAAGTTTTGGCTGCTCCCGGTTCTTGAGGCTTCTCAAGCGCCATGATCGTTTCCCGGTTCACGAATCGCCCAAGTTCGCGTTCGATACTTTTCTCGAAAAGCCGTTTGAGTTCCGCCAAAGGATCCGGGCCATCCTTTACCTGATGCCCCTTGAGACTTGTGACCGACAAATCCACCTCCCGTCCCGCTTCGTCGCGCTTCAACACAACCAGATGGAGATGGGGATGACCGTCAGCACCGTTTTTATCGACATGCGTTCCAGCCACCCAACCCAGCGAATGGCCGAGGCCAAGTTCCTTGCGCCGCCAGTCTGAAAACTCCTTCATGGTCCGGGCGTTCACGGACTTGAGAAAAATCCGTTCGTCCACTCCGGCGGCGCGAAGCGATGGCCAGATATGTGGATCGGGAGAAAAGACAAGGTGGGTTCCCGCAGCCGGAAGCAGCTCGGGCCATTTCTCCTCGCGGCTTTTGATCCATTGACGGACACGCCGAAAATATTGGTGGTCAGTCTCATGGAGACCTTGGAATGGCAACGCGATCCCATGCTGGCGGGCAAAGCCCCGCGCGCGCTTCATCCAGTGTCCGTAGTGTTCCCGGCTTGCCGTTCCACACCGGGC
>JAHFSY010000042.1 GCA_023269615.1 Verrucomicrobiota bacterium | reverse complement strand
CTTTGCCGTGAAATCAGCGAAAGCCCCGCGAACGTCGCCCTCGCATGGCTGCTGCATAATCCCGTCGTGACCGCCCCGATCATCGGCCCGCGCACCATGCAGCAGATGAAGGACTCCGTCCGCGCCACGGAAATCCGCCTTTCAAAAGAAACGATGGAGCGTCTCGACAAGATGTGGCCCGGCCCGGGTGGCGAAGCGCCCGAAGCATACGCGTGGTGAGGAAGTCATCATGATTCGAGCGCGCTGGCGGAAGCTGGAAACGCAGAAGAAGCGGCCCGGCACCGAAAGTTCAGACTGAATAGCCGATGAACTTTGTCGAATATCCGTTCCTCTTTATCTTCCTGCCGGTGCTTCTGGTCAGTTATTATGGATTGTTTTGGGTGTATCGACCCTGGCAATCGCATCCCCGTGGAATGGGACGCCTGATTCTGCTGCTCTTCGCCAGCTATCTCTTCTATGCCTGGTGGAGGCTGGATTTTCTGATCCTGCTCCTTCTCACCACCCTCTTTGACTATCTTTGCTCGCACGCCATCCACAATTCGCCGGATGATGTCGCGCGCCGACGCTGGCTCGTTCTCTCCGTGGTCTGCAATCTGGGTGTCCTGTGTTACTTCAAGTATTTTAATTTCGGGATCAGCGTGCTCAACAGCGCCCTGGAGTCGGCCGGGTCACCGCCCCTGACATTCGCGCACGTCCTCCTGCCGATCGGGATTTCCTTTTATACCTTCGAATCAATGAGCTACACGATCGATGTCTATCGCCGCGAGATCAAGCCCGCGCCCTCGTTCATCCATTACGCGAGTTTCATCGCCTTGTTCCCGCATTTGATCGCCGGCCCCATCCTTCGATACAAGGACATTGGCCCCCAGTTAATCGGGGCGACGCACTCGATGTCCCAATGCGCCCGCGGCGCATTGTTTTTCATCATCGGTTTCGGAAAAAAAATTCTCATTGCGGACAGCATGGCTCCACTGGCAAACGCGGTGTTTGACGGCGATTCACACGGGCTCCTGGATTCCTGGCTGGGGGTGTATGCCTACACGATGCAACTGTATTTTGATTTCTCGGGATATTCAGACATGGCGATCGGGCTGGCAAACATGTTTGGGTTTGAATTTCCGAAGAACTTTGATTCGCCCTATCGCGCAAAAAGCATCACTGATTTTTGGAGACGGTGGCACATGACGCTCTCGTCCTGGCTTCGTGACTACCTTTACATTCCGCTGGGTGGGAATCGAAACGGCGTCATCCGGACTTATGTGAATCTTTTCATCACCATGTGTCTGGGTGGAATATGGCATGGAGCCAACTGGTCGTTTGGATTATGGGGGGCTTACCACGGGGTGCTGTTGATGATCGAACGCTCCCGGGAAAAGCGGAGTTTGTTCGTGTCGCACTGGAATCCGCTCAATGTCATGGCGACCTTCGTCCTGGTGATGATCGGCTGGGCGATCTTCCGTGCCCCGGACGCCTGGACCTTGGGACAGGTTCTTCGAGGCATGATTGGTTTGAACGGCCTGTCCGAAATGAGCTCCATCGAGGCGTTCCTGAGACCTTCCACCGTCGGGGCGCTTGTCCTCACGCCTTGGATCGTTGCCCTGGCTCCAACCTCCTGGTCCCTGGCGCAAAGGCTGGGATGGCCCAAGGCGTGTTTTTTTGGCGCCATTTTCCTGCTGACGTTGTGCAGGATGATCTGCAACAGCTATCGGCCATTTCTGTACCAGCAATTCTGATGGATGCGCACCCTCCACCTTCCTTGCATCAACGGTCCCCAGGGGAATTCGGGCTCTGGAGCTTTTTTGTAGCCATCCTGTTGTGCGTCTTTGCCACGGATATCACCAACGTGGGGTCCTTTCCCCCGGTTTCCTCGGGGGACAGCCTGCTGGACGGAACATGGGCTCGTTCGATCGAGGAACACCTGATCAATCGGCGTTCCCCCGTATTTATCGGATTGCGCCCGCTGTTTGCCGAGGGTGCTTACGAGCTTGCGGGGGAAACTCCGCCAATAGTTGGAGCGCACAAGGGAGGGTGGTGGTACCTCCAGTGGGAGATGGATTGCCGTGTGAGCCGGGGGGAGGCTGGCCGGCGACGAATTGCAAAGCACGCTCAGGACGTTGCGAGATTGAGGGACTTCCTGGCGTCTCGAAGGACCGAATTGCTTGTCGTGATCGTCCCCAACCGGTTGAGAATCTACCCTGAGCATTTCTTTTCCGACCATCAGCCGCCTCATTCCATGAAGTGGCTCTACCGCGGATTGATCAGTGAATTGGAATTGAGGGGTGTCCCGACCCTGGATCTTGAAAAAATCATGCTCGATGAAAAAATCAGGTTGAGCAGCCCGGATCTGTTATATCACTCCGTCGATCATCACTGGTCCTGCACGGGATGCCTTGTGGCTTGCAAGGCCATCTCCGGACATGTCCGGGCCAGGCATCCCGAGTGGTGCGACGCAAAACCATATTCATCCTCTCTTGAAAAACCGCGCTCGGAACCCGCCCCGGCGGGCGTACTTCAATTTCTCGGATTCGAGTCGCCCTGGATTGAGCAACACCACCATGAGAATAGTTGGGTATTCGACGTCAAAGATCAGGCGTTGTTCTCTGAAGCTGCGAGAAGGGAGAGTCATGTCGTCTTGTTGGGAGACAGCTTTGAGGATTACGAGCCGGGTTGCATGAGGAATTATCTGGAGTGTTATCTTCGTGCGCCCGTGCGGACTCTTGAAAGCATCCCTGAACCGGTGTCATGCAAACTCTGGAAATGGATCCAGGGGGAAGCCTTCATGCAACGCCGCCCCTCCCTGGTCATCCTGGAGTTGTGGGAAGCGCACATTCAAAAGGATCAAATGTCCGACATCAGCAATGTCCTGGAACAATTCAAAATCCAGTAACCCGAACGACGCTCCCAAGCAGTCTTCCCTTCGCAAGCGCAACAGCTTGGCCCATTTTTTCTCAGGACGAATCGTTGAAGCGGAAAGCTCTGGCGGGAGCTGCAACAGCAAGAAGATCGGCCTGACACCCGAATGCGAAGCATCGGGCCTCACCTGCGATTCCAAAGGGTGAAGCCTGCGGCTTGAAAATGGTGGTCGAATCCAAACACGTGATGGATGCGATGCTTGCGCATGATGGCAAAGGAAACGCAGTCAGTGAAACTCACTTTTTGATCGGAATATTTCTCGAGAAAGCCAACGGCCGCGTTTTCATCGGCTGCATCCGACCGCAGGATTTTCATGGCGTTGGCTGAATAAATCCGTCTACCGGTCTCAACCGCGAAATGATAATCCGCCTTTCGCCCGATCAGCGTGAGCGCCTCGGCGATGACCAGATTGCTGGTGCAGAAAGACAGATTGTCATCCCCAATCTTTTTCCAACCCGTGACCGACTCGGCATGGTGCTGATCCCGTAAAACGTAACGCCCTACGAGCGCACCGGTGTCCACGAAGATCATGCCTTGTCTCCGTAAAGGTAGTCATCATGGTGGGTTGAGAGATCCGTGGGGGCATCACCGCGGAAGATTCGAGAGTCGGCGAGGAGCACATCCTCTGCCCGATGAGATTTCGATGGTCTCAATTCCCTCTCCAACGCCTCTCGGATGAGCTGTCCCAACGACCGCCCCATTCGATGTGCTTTGTGCTCGGCGGCGGCTTTCAAATTTTCAGGAAGCATAATCGTAGTGCGATGCATAATATGGCACCATAATTATGGCATTCAAGGATGTCAATTATATTCTCTGAAGCGAAAGAATTGTCGCGCGTGATGAAAGCACGACCTGACAGCGGAACGGGTCAAATTCGATAGCAAGGAGCGTCGCAAAATACCGGGAGGGCGGCATCTTGCCCGCGCTCCCGTCTGAAGAATGCTTCGCTAACGATTAACGTCTTTACCGGCGGCGAAGCGCCCGAAGAGTACGCGTGGTGAGATGATCATCGTTCGTCAAGTGCACGGGCGAAAACTGCAAGTGCGATATGAAACTGCCTGATAATGGAACGTCAGGCACCGCTTGCGAATCTCCATGATGCGGGTGTAGATTGCGTCAATGTCACTGGTAAAGTCAAGATGGTTGCAAATGTTGGGCAAGAAATCATTTTTATCGCGTGTTGAGAGCCCAACAAAAGTGGTCGCGAGAGTCATATTCTGGATTTGCTTTTTTGGTGTACTGTCCTGCCTTATTGTTTTCTCGCGCCACAATCGTTCTGCGGGATGCGTGATTTGCGGCATGACTCGTCAGGAAATCCGCTACGAGTGCATGGGCGTTCAATATTGGTCGAAAACGATTCATGATTCGAAAACATCTGAAATCTACAACACGTTGATTGCCGTTCCGCATCAGCATCAATGGGCCGAGATGGGATATTCCTCCGGCCACGGCACCATTTGGGGCGGTGAAGCGGTTGGGTGTGGAGGCAAACTCGATCCACACATACGACTCGTCGGGCTTTCACTACAACTGATCCAAAATGGTTTCATGGATTACCCATTGAACTTCCGCCGGCAGTTCCACAGCACTCTGTGTAAATGTGCCTCCCAAAAAGAATTCAATCAGGTGCTCGATCGTGTGGAAAAGGATCCAAGCGGCTGGCTGCGGGAAAAGACAGAGGGCGGGAAGCCTCTCTCGCACGCGACCACACTGACGCCAACAGATTCCGCGCACTTGCAACCGTAGCATCTCCTCAATGCGGGACAGAGTTCATGCCACTCTACGAGCTTAGAACAATTCACTTCACAAGCGGGACGGATCGAGGGGTTCATCTCCCTCGGTGGCGGACTCGCGGAGAAAAGATTCCAAACGTGGATGGGTTTTGGCATCGGTTGGGGTTGAGACGCTCGCTTGACTGACCAGACGGACGTAGCGTTTTCCGGGCAGCTGCCGCACGGCGCGCTTCATTTCAAGGACCATGAGCGTGGCGGATACGACGGATGGTGGGAGGTCGCAGGCGGACATGACGGCGTCGATCTCAGTTTCTTCATTGGGCGGAACCGCGTCCAAAATCATTTTTTCAGTTTCAGTCAGCTTGATGGTCATGCCTTCCCCATTGGGTGCGGCTGAGGCTCTTTGATTTTTTGGGAACAGGTATTCGAACTCTTCCAGCACGTCTTCCACGCATTGGATGAGTTTTGCGCCGGTCTGGATCAGTTTGTGGCAGCCCAGCGATTGCGGTGAATCGATCCGTCCCGGCATCGCGAAGACCTGTCGTCCCTGATCGAGGGCGAAGTTTGCCGTGATGAGCGCGCCGCTGTTGATGCCGGCCTCGACGACGATCGTGCCGAGCGTCATGCCGCTCACGATCCGGTTGCGCATGGGAAAGGTCTGGCGGTCGGGCGGGCGTTTGAATGGAAATTCGCTGATGATCGCCCCGCCCGCTTCCACGATGTCATCCGCGAGCTTGGCGCTTCCCGCCTTGGCGAGATATTGAAATCCGAAACCGAGCACGGCCACCGTGTGGCCTTTTGCCTGCAAGCATCCGCGATGGCTGGCGGTGTCGATGCCGAGGGCGAGGCCGCTCACGACGCTCATGCCGATGTTGCCAAACTGGTAGCCAAACGTGCGCGCCTGTTCCATTCCGTAATGCGACGGGTGGCGCATGCCGACGATCGCGAGCGAATTTTTTTCACCGTTCTCGAGCTTGCCGCGAACGTAGAGAATAAGCGGAGGGTCGTGAATTTCCTTCAGATGAACCGGATAATCCGGGTCCTCCTGGTGGATGAGCCGCATGCCGGATTGTTCCACCTGCTTGAGTTCCTCCTCCCATGCGATGGTCGTGCGCCATGCGGAAATGGCCTGGGCGGATTTGACGCCAACGCCCTGGACGGATTTGAGATCGGAGCTGGAGGCTTCGAGGATGGCCTCGGGACTTCCGAATTTCTCCGAGAGGCGTCGGACCGTGATCGGCCCGACGTGGTCCACCATGTTGAGGATGAGGCAGGCTTCCGCGCGTGTCATTTCCCCCCTGCAATGCCGTCTATGCAAACAAATGCCAAGCATGATTTAGGGCGTATACGGAAAGTTGCTTTGCTGGTGGGTAGGGCGCGACCGCCGGGCGCGCCGTTGCGCAGCGGACGGCCCGGCGGTCCGTCCCTACCTAGATGTGGTTGTTTTACGAACACGATCCCATCACACAGTGATTTTCTGGTTGCTCGACATTTCGGGCAAAGTCGGGGATGGATGTTGCGTGAGGTTTTCAAAACTGGCCTTTTTTCTGATCGCCCTGGCGGCGGCTGGCCTGGGTCTCGCGTTCGCGCTCTGGGACAAGGCATTCCCGACCGCGGCCCTCGACTTCAAGATTACCCGCGGCGAAGCCGAAATGCGCATGGCGCAATGGATCGAGTCCGAGCGTCATCCGCTGGCTGGGTATCGCCATGCCGTGGCGTTTGGCGAGGAGGACAGCGCAAAGACATACATCGAGTTGGAAGCTGGCTTGCCGGCCATCGAGGAGTTTTCCCGCAAAGGTGTCATGATCTGGTACTGGTGGGGGCGATGGTTCAAGCCCGAGCAGGAGGAGGAGTTCCAGGTCAACCTGGACACGCGGGGCAATCTCACGGGTTACACTCACAAGATTGAGGAAGGTCGCGCGGCGCCCCTGCTTTCGAAGGAGCAGGCGCGGGCCCTGGCCGGGGAGTTTTTGCGGAAACAGGTCGCCCATCACCCTTTCGCCCAGCTTCATTTCGTGGAGGACAGCATGGACAAGAAGCCCAGGCGCACCGACTACACCTTCGTCTGGGAACAGGACGACTTGCGAGTCAAGGAGGCGCGTTACCGGCTGCAAGTGACCATCCAGGGCAACGAAGTGGGAGAATATTCCGAATACCTGAAGATACCGGAGACATGGTCACGGGATTTTGCAAAAAAGCAAACGGTGAATGAGCTCTGTTACCAGCTGGCGGGCTACGCCAACTGGCCGCTTGATATTGCGATCTGCTTCCTCTTTATCGCTTACATGTACCAGCGCCGCATCAAGTGGCGGCGCGCGCTGCCCTGGGGGTGGGTGGCGCTTCTCTTCCTGGTGTATCTCGCGAACAGCCTGAACGACATCCCAATGGTGATTGCGAGTTATGACACGGAGAAGAACTGGGGCAGTTACATATTGGAAAATATTTTTACCACCGCCAAACAGCTGGCGTATGCGACCGCTTACATCTGGGTGCTCGCTTTCATCGTGGATCCCCTCTACCGCAAGCATCTGCCACAACACCTTCCTTTCGAGCTGGGATTGGGACGTGAAGGTCTCCGCCGGGACGAAACCCTTCGCTCCATCGCGATCGGCACTGCGTTCGCGTGCTGGAGCGTCGGATATGTGTGCCTCTTTTACGTGGTTGGACGGCAACACGGCGTCTGGGTGCCCGTGGAGATTGATTACGCGAAAACGCTGAGCGGCTGGATGCCGTGGGTGCAGCCGATGGAGGTGGGTCTCACGGCTGCCTTCAGCGAGGAGTTGATTTACCGCGCGCTGGCCATTCTTCTATACACCAAGATTTTCCGGTCGCGCTGGGTGGCGATCATTCTCTCCGCGGTCACCTGGGCCTTCCTGCACAGCAATTATCCGCAGATGCCCGGGTACACGCGCGGAATCGAGCTCACCATCGAGGGCATCCTCTGGGGCTGGCTCATGGTGCGCTATGGCATCGTGAGCACGCTCGTGGCCCACTACCTCTATGACTGCTGGCTCGGAAGCCTCATCGTGATTCAATCTCCATCCTGGGCCGATCGCATCGGGGCGGTCGCGGTTTCGTTCTGGCCAATCGCCCTCGGTGTCTGGGGCTGGTGGCGATATGCGCGACGGTCGGAGATGCTCGAGTCGCGCGATCCATCCAAGTCGTCCGTCACCCTGTCGAACAATTCCGGGACGCGGTGGTGGGAGGCGCCCTCGAAAGCCTGGAATTTCACGCCCGTCGCCCTCTCCGCCCGCACGCGCCTGGCCGTCCTCGCGGTCTCAATCACCGTGATTGCAGCCGTGGAATTCGCGCCCCTTCCCCAGGACTGCATGGACCGTCTTGGTAAACTTTCCAAATCGCGCACGGAGATCGCCGCGGCGGCTGACAGCCTGCTGCGTGAGCGGGGGAAGAACCCAAGCGATTTTCACCGGATCACATCACTCAACGTCGGTGGCACGGAAGCCAGATACCTGCTTGAGCACGGCGACCTGAAATCCGTGGCGGAACTTTATGACACGGAGCTGCCGGATATGACGTGGTGGACGCGCTACTTTCGATTCGGCGAGAAGGAAGAATATCGTTTCACCCTCGACAAGAATGGGCGGTTGGTGAGCTGGAACCACCTCGTGCCGCGGGAGGGCAAGGGCGGGTCACTCGAGAAGGATGCCGCCCTCGCGATTGCGAAAAAGGAGCTGCTGGAAAATCATGGCGTCCATTTTGATCGCGAAAAAATAACGCAGGACAACATGACGCAGCAGGAACATCGACGGGATTACTCTTTCATATTCCAGCGGGAGGACTGGCATCGCGGCGAGTCGGAATTGCGGACCAGCATCACTGTGCAGGGCGATGAGGCCATAGGATTCCAACGCTGGGTCAAGGTGCCGGAGGCATGGCAGCGCGAACAGTCGTTGTCCGGCTGGAAGGATGTGATGGTGGGGCAATTGGGATGGTTGCTGTGGATCGGGAAGATCTCCATCATCGTCGTCCTGTTCATCCTCATGATCAGGCTCAACATCCTGCCCTGGAAAACAGGCTTTCTGGTCGCGTTGGTGCCCTCATTCCTTGGGTTGCTGGACTGGCTCAACGGCATGCCCTGGTTTTTTTCCGGCTACGACACCACGAAGTCCGCCTCCTTCTTCATCGGCGGCCAGCTCGGGAACCTGGTGGCCGGCACGGTGCTGGGATACCTCGTCCAGGTTTTGCTCGTGAGTGTGACGCTCGGCCTCATGCGCTGGGCATTCAATTGGACATGGCGGGACATTGTATTCTGGCCGTCAGCCATCGGGGCACGGCGGAGGCTCTGGCTGGATGCCCTGGCCCTGGGCCTTTTCTCCATTGCGATCTGGCAGGTGAAGGGATTGGGCGATGCGATGGCGTCCGGATGGTTGTTCCCCTGGCGGGTCGCATCGTATAATTTTCCAGCGGTGAACTCCGCGCTGCCCTGGTTTGCATCGCTCTCGGGCATGCTCTCGCTCGGCTACAACAACCTGCTGGATGTGGCGCTCAAGGTTGCCTGCCTTGTGGTGGTGTACCGTCGTTTTCCGAAACTCGTATGGGTCGTGCTGCTGGCCGAGCCGGTTTTCAGCGCGATGGGGGAAAAAACATGGGGTGAATTCGGGCTCGCCGCCACCTCGGGAGAATTACAGCGCCTGATCGGGATCCTTCTCGTCTGGAAAATCTGGAGATTCAACGTCCCCGCCATCCTCCTCGCCTTCACGCTGCAATCCCTCATCAACTCCATCGAGATGTACATCACGAAAGGCGGGCCGTCCTATCAGTGGCAGGCAGCACCCCTCGTGATCGTGATGCTGCTTTTCGCCTTCTTCGCATTCCGCCCGATGATGGGATCGACCTCTTGCAGGTAAAAACGGCAGAGTAGCGATTTATTCCTGCAGATGCATGTTCTGCATCCGGACTTTTTCCACGGGATAGCGCACGATCCAGACATCGTCCTCCCCAAAGGCGGCTTCAAATTTCTCGCGGACAATGATCATTTTTTTATCGGCATCCTTGCCCGGCACATCCACGACCACTCGCCAGTGGGTGTCGGCTTTCACCATGCCGTCCGGTTCATGCCCATAACCAACCACTCCGCTGCGGGTCACCACCACGATCCCAAAATCAGCGATCATCGAGCGAAGAATCGCCTCGCGCTGGACCACCGACCTGGGGTGGCCATCATCATCCACCGCAGGCACCATGATCTCGTAGCGGGTGGACCAGGCGGGCGCGGCGGACTGCGTTGACTCGCATCCCAGCATTCCCAACCCCATGCAAGCCAACACCATCACCTGGCGGAATATTCTGAAATCGCTCTGCGTCATATGTCACCGCCATCATCTAGCAGAATCCCCGTGTGAGTAAAGCCTTCTCGCTCTCCGCTTGCGTTTGACCCTGTCCATTAAATCTGGTTTATCAAGCGGGTGAATGTACGCCTGCCGTGCTTTTTTGTATTGATCCTGCTTCCCCTGGTCCTCCCGGCGGCCACGCCCATCCTTTCACTGAAAGACGTCAGGCCCGGACTCAAGGGCGAGGCACTCACCGTTTTTTCCGGGACCAAGATTCAACCATTCCAGTTTGAGGTGATGGGCATCGCCAAGGATTTCATCGGGCCGGGGCATGATGTGATCTGGTGCAAAATGACGAGCGACCCGACGGGCATGATGGTCATCGCGCACGGCATGAGTGGCAGCCCATGTTATATCAACGGAAAGCTCATGGGCGCCCTCGCCTATGGCTGGGAGTTCAGCAAGGAACCCATCTTCGGAGTCCAGCCCATCGAGTCCATGCTGGAAGTGCTCGCCCTCAAGGAAAACAAGCCCGTCGCGTCGCGTTCATCCCAGCCACCCACGGAAATGTCCACGATCAAAAGTCTCGCCGGCTTGAAACCCGCCCCGATACTTTCCAGCAAGGCTCGCGCCCAGATGCTTCAGCCGCCCCTGGAAATCAGCGGGCTCAACCCGCATATCGCCGACCGCGTGATGCAGGCATGGAGCGAGAGCGGATTTTTTCCACAAATGGCGGCAGGGGGCGGCGCGAGCAAGCTCGCCGATGCCGCAGATCTCGTTCCCGGCGCCGCGGCGACAGGCGTCATTGCAGAAGGCGACCTCAGCATCGCTGCAACAGGCACACTCACGTGGCGGGACGGCGACCGGATCCTCGCGTTCGGCCACCCGTTCCTCGACATCGGAGTGGTGGACGGCATCGGAGCGGTGGAAATCCCCCTTGGGAAAGCGGAAATCGTCGCCATTCTCCCCAACTACAAGAGTTCCACCAAGATGGCGAACCAAGGAAGCGTCGTGGGAAGCCTCACCCAGGATCGCCTCACCGCCGTGGGTGGCGTCATTGGAAAAACACCCCGCATGACACCGATGAGCGTGACCGTGCGCTGGCCGGACGCGACCCGCTCGTGGAAGCTGCGCTTCTGCGACAACAAATTCTTCACGCCGATGGTGTATCAAACCGCCCTGATTCAATTTCTCGCCGGCGTCATGGAGCGCACCGAAGAGGTCACCCTGACGCTCCAGAGCACCATTGAGTTCGAAGGGCTCCCTCCGCTGCGGTTCGAAGATGAGTTTACCGGCGAGCGTTACGCGTGGCTTTTTGACGCCGTGATGTTGCCCGCCTGGCAGCTTGTTCCGATGTACCAGAATGATTTTGAGACGCCGCGCGTGAAATCCATCTCCGTGGACATCAAGGTCATGCCATCCGTCCAGCGCGCCAGCATCGAGGAGATGACGGCCCAGCCGCTGGAGGCGCACCCGGGCGACACCATCCATGTCCACGCCGGCTTCCAGCCGTGGCACGGCAAACGGTTTTACAAGGATTATGACGTGGTGCTGCCCGAGGAGGCGAAGTCGGGTGAAGTTGAACTCATACTCGCCGATGCGAACCGTGCAGACCAATTGACCGGCACCCTCGCCGGCGCGGGCGTATTGTCTTCCGGCTCGGCGCCACGCGACATGCGCCAGTTGATTGCCGCGCTCAACAAACGCCACCGCCACGATTCGCTTCACCTCGTTCTCCAGAAAAAGGCAGCAGGCCTTCAAGTGCAGGATCAACGCCTCACGTCGTTGCCGGAGTCCGTCCAGAAACTCCTCCTCGACGACCAGAGCGCAGACCACCCCACGCAGATCCAGGACGCCATTCTTTCCGAGACCACGATTGATTTCGGCTCCGTGGTCGAGGGCAGTCGCAGCGTCAAAATCAAAATCAAATGAAACGCCTCCACCTCATTTTCATCCTCTGCCTCGCCTCGGCCGTTGCATGCGCCACGCAGACGGAAAAATTCAACAATGACACATTCTACGATTTTGCGGAGGGCGATCCGCATGGCGTGGCAATCACCAGCGACGGCTTCCTGAAGATCGGCCCGACCACCAGCAAATGGAGCGCCCTCCCCGTTTCCGTCCTCTGGGCCACGTTGCGTGGCACGAATGGAGATCTTTTTGTCGCCGCCGGCAACGAAGGCCAGGTTTTCAAAATTGGCGCGAACGGCAAGCCCGCCGTTTTCTTCAAGGCCGCCGAGCTCCAGGTGCAGGCCCTTGCCTTCGACAAGACGGGCAACCTCTACGCGGCATCCGCGCCCGATGGAAAAATCTACAAGCTGGACGCCAGCGGCAAGTCCTCCGTTTTTTTCGAGCCGAAGGAGAAGTACATCTGGGCGCTGCAATTCGATGACGACGGGAACCTCTTTGCGGCCACCGGCGACAAGGGCAAACTCTTCAAGATCGCATCGAACGGCAAAGGCAAAGTCTTTTACGACAGCGACGAAACACACCTGCGAACACTCCTGCTCGACAGCAAGAAACGCCTTTGGGTCGGCTCGGACGGCTCCGGCCTTGTGTACCGGTTTGACAAAACCGGCGGAACGGAGGGCTCGCCCTTCGTGGCCTACGATTCCAGCCATCGCGAAATCAAGGCGCTGGTTGCCGGCGCCGCCGGCGGTATTTTTGTTGCAGCAATCGGCAACGGCAAATCCGCGCCCGGCTCCATGCCTGGCGCTCTCAAGGCCATCACCGCCGCGAACTCCGCCGTTCCCACGACGCCCACACCTCCGCCCGCCGACGCAGCGAAGCCCGCGGAGGAAACTCTCTCCGCACCGGAAACACCCGGTGCCGGCGAAATCATCCGCATCCGTCCCGATGGCTCGATTGAAAAATGGTGGAGCGGGCTGGAGGACGTGTACGCATTGGCCGAGGTGGAATCCGGCCACATCTGGGCAGGTACAGGCCACAAGGGAAAAGTGATTGAGTTCACCGCCCCCCGCCAGTTCAGCATCCTCGGCCAGCTTGAAGCCGAGACCATCACCGCTCTTCTTCCAGGCGACAAGGGCCGATGGCTCGC
This sequence comes from Verrucomicrobiota bacterium, assembly GCA_023269615.1. Taxonomy (GTDB): domain Bacteria; phylum Verrucomicrobiota; class Verrucomicrobiia; order JABWAM01; family JABWAM01; genus JAHFSY01. Next base: position 26,551 of record JAHFSY010000042.1, on the reverse strand, counting down.
AGCCACGTCCAACGGCGGTGCGATCTGGTCCCTGAACACCGCGCCTGGCCGCAAGGGCACATTCGAATCCGTCGTGCTCGAAGCCCACGCCTCCTCCCAATGGGGCGCGCTCGATTCCCGTACCATTGCCAGCCAGGGAAAAATCGAATTTCAAACCCGCAGCGGTAATACTTCCAAGCCTGACAAGGTCTGGAGCCCATGGACAACCCTCGACAAACAAAACCGCGTCACCAGCCCCGTGGCGCATTTTCTTCAGTACAAGATCCTCCTCGAAGCCGGTGCATCATCCGCCCCCGCCGTGGACAGCGTGACGCTTTTTTACCGGGCGTCCAACCAGCCACCGCGCCTCTCCCGCATCTCCGTGCTGCAACCCAACATCGATCTCGTGAAAGCGCCCAAGGTCGAGCTGGCCCTCCCTGCCATCACCCCGAATTACAGCGGCGCGCGCGGCGGCAAATCCGGTTCGGACGCCACGGAGGAAGCCTACGCCGCGTATGCGCGCACCCCCGTCATCCAGCAAATCCGCAGGCTCGGCTGGCGCGCCGCCACATGGCAGGCGAACGACGCCAACAGCGACGAGATCCGCTTCGCCGTCCTTTCCCGATCCGCCGGCTCGGAGGAGTGGAAAATTCTGAAGGCCGACCTGGCCAATCCCTTCATCTCGTGGGACGCTGCCACGTGGCCCGATGGCGACTACTATCTCAAAGTCGTCGGCACCGACCGTCCCAGCAATGCAGAGGACGAAGCTCTCTCCGATGAAACAACCAGCGACGTCTTTACCGTGGACAACACCGCTCCAACCATCAAGGCCGATCCGCCCGCCGAAACCGTCCCGAAAGGGTTCCTGGGCCTGACGATAGCCGACACCACCAGCATCGTGGACGAAGCTGAATACTCGCTCGATGGCGAGGACTGGCGCCCGCTCCCGCCCGTGAGCGGAATCTACGACGCCAAGGCCAACACCTTTCGCATCCCGCTGGACAAACTGAAACCCGGCGACCACCACGCCGTCGTGAGGGCCAGCGACTCCTCGAACAACGTTGCAACGGAAACGATCCGTTTCAAAAAATAGAGGCCAAACCAACCCGGACGCATGACTTTGAAAAAGCCTGGAAGACGTTATCGCGTGGCGCTTGTGGGGTGCGGGGCAATTGCCGAATTGGGACACCTGCCCTCCCTGTTGAAGCATTCCCGCTTTGAACTTGTCGCGACTTGCGATGTTCGAGCTGAACGCGCAAAGCTTCTGGCCCAGAAAGCTGGCGGCATCGAATTCATCACGGATCATCGCGCCTTGCTCGATCGCCCCGGCGTGGACGCGGTGGTGCTGGCGTTGCATCCCGAGCACAGCGTGAACGTCGCCATCGAATTCCTGAAACACGGCAAACCTGTCCTCGATGAAAAACCACTGGCCACCTGCATGGAGGATGGGCGGCGGTTGCAACGGGCGGTGAAAAAAACGGGCGTGGTGTACCAGCTCGGCTTTGTGTTCCGATATTGCGAAATGGTGAGGCGCGTGGGGGAAATTGTCCGCCGCATCGGGGCGCCCGCCCTCTTCCGCGCCGCGATTTATGACGAACGCCTGGACCGCTCCAACACCACCCATTTCCGCATGATGCAGCAGATTTTCCGCAACAGCTCATCCGTCACGCATGAAGGATCGCACGTGGTGGATTATTTCGGGCTTTGGAATCCCTCACCCGTGAAACGCGTCAGCGCGGTGGCCATGAAAACGGCGGGCGATTTTGCAGGCGCAAACTTCTGGTGCGCGCAGATCCAGACCCTCAATGGCTCGACGCTGGAGATGGAGATCGGGCACATGCTGCCGGATTATCCCCGCTGCACCATCGCCATCACGGGCCCTGGCGGCTCGCTCGAACTGGACTTTTTTGCCGGAACCGGCAATTTCCGCCATCGTGGGCGCGCCGAAAAACTTCGCATTCAACCCTTGAAACAGGATTGGAGGCGCCAGCTTGACGCGTTCGCAAAATCCATGGATCATGGCAGGGCCTTCGGCGCCACCGTGGAGGACGGGCTGCACGCACTAGCCGTCACCCTCGCCTGCGAACAATCAGCAAAAACCGGAAAGGTCATCAAACTGCCATGAGCTTCAGAATACGAAAAATTGAGACACGCATCGTACACCACCGCATCCGCCCCGAGCTCGTGGTGATTTCATGGGCCGGGAAGCATGACACCTCGCGCTTTGTGGAGGTGACTGTTCATGGGGACGGCGGCCACCGGGGGTATGGCGAGGCGGCAACCGTGGCGCTGTGGAGCGGCGAGTCGGCGGAGACAGCCCAAATCATGATACGGCGCGTGTTCGCCCCGCTTCTTCTCGGGGCGCGATTCGACCACCCCCGCGAAGCGCTGCTTCTGATGGACAAGGCGGCGTATGCGAATCCGTTCACCAAGGCGGCGCTGGACATGGCGCTTTGGGATTTATGGGCGAAGTCACGCGGCGTGTCCGTCATGAAACTGATTGCCGACCGCAAGCCGGTGACAACCATCCCCACGCGCGCAAGCGTGGGGGCGTATCCCGTGGCTCGGACATTGAAAATTGCAAAACACTTCTGGAAGGAGGGCATCCGCACGATCAAATTCAAAACCGGGCTGCCGGGCATGGATGACGCTGCGCGATTGCGCGCCGTGCGCGATGCGCTGGGCGACGAGCCGGTGTTCACGGTGGATTACAACGGGGCGTTCCGAAATGCAGGCGACGCGGTGCGCCACATCGAAAAGCTTCTGCCTTATCGCCTCGCGCTGGTGGAGCAGCCGACCCACCGGGAGCGCATCAAGCTGCTGGCGGACGTGCGCCGCCGCGTGCGCGTGCCGATCCTGGCGGACGAGTGTATTTTCAGCCCCGAGCAACTGGCCGAGGCGCTCGATTGCGACGCCTTCGACATTCTTTCGATCTATGCCGGCAAGAACGGCGGATTCACCCATGCCCTGGACATGGTAAAAACCGCGCATCGCGCTGGCAAACGTTGCACAATCGGGTCGAACCTGGAGAGCGATATCGGTCAGGCGGCCATGGCGTGCCTGGCGGCATCGCTGTCGGCATTTCCCGTGGAGAAAATCGCATGCGATTTTCCTTCGTCGCTTTTCTACACGAAATCCTCGGTGACTTCACCTCTGCAGCTGCGCCAGGGACGGATCGAGGTTCCAACGAAACACGGCTTCGGCGTCAAACCACGCTGAGCATCACTGCGCCGGCGGAGGGATTTCTTCTTCCTTGCCGCCAGCCTGCTTGAGAAGCGCCAGGATTTCAGTCAGGCCGGCTTCCTCCGCCACTTTCAACAGGCTCTTCCCAGACGCATCCATGGTCGAGGGGTTTGACTTCTTTAAGAGCATCACGACGAGTTCCTTTTGGTTCCCAGGCTTGACGCCGAGATCCGTGATGCTTTTTTGATCGGGCTGAACAGCATGAAAAAGGGCGATTTTCCCGGAGTCGTCCTTGCCGGACACATCCGCGCGGGCGGCAATCAACAGCGCCGCGACCTCGGTCTGCAACATGCTGCATGCGACATGGAGCGGAGTTGTGCCGTCCTTCGCATGCGCGTTGACCCTGGCGTCCTTGTCCAGCAGCAGTTTCACCATGTCCTTCTGCCCCCACTGCGCAGCGACGTGCAGTGGCGTCCAGGCATCCTTGTCCTTGGCATCAATGTTGACCTTGCTGGCGATGAGAAATTCAGCAACTTCCTTGCGCCCGTTCCTTGCGGCCTCGTGCAGGAGCGTCCAACTACCGGGTTCCGACTGGAGAAGCTTCGGGTCGGCTTCTGCGAGTGACTTGACCTTGGCAACATCCCCCTGCTTCACGGCGTCCTGAATCTCACCCGCGTACAAACCCTGCGCCGCCAGGAGCGACGCAATGAGAAGCAATCTGTGCTGGAAAATCATATTGGAAACTTTCAGACAACCGGGAGGATCCGATCAATTTTCATCCGCGAGCAGCGCGGTGATTTCGTTTTGCGCGTCTTCGATGCGGGCGACGATCCGCTTGTAAAATCCGATCTCGTTGGCGGTTTTGTCAGCGACGGGCGGAATCGCGGTGCCGGAGGCGCGTTCCTTCACCATGTTGATCACCTCGGCAAGGCGTTCGTCCACGACCGTCCCCTGCTGCTCGGGCAGACGGGCGCGGAGGCTTTCGAAATCCTTTTTCACCTGGCTCACCATCTCAGTCGCCTTGAAGGGAGGCGCGCCAAGCGCCGCCTTGCATTCATCGAGGATGACTTGCGACGCCTTGGCATAGTCCGCCTTGATCCGTGTCTTGTTTTCCAATTCAACTTTCTTGAGGGCATCCGCTTTCCTGCGTTCCTCCTCGCGCTGCTTCATGGCAACAATTTCATCCTCGAGTTTCTTGATGGCGGCAAGCGCCTGGTCGAGCTTGCCACCCAGTTTGGCGACATCCTCGGAAAGCTTGGCGTCACGACTCTTGCTCTCGTTGTTCGCCGCATCCAGTTTGGGATCAATCTTGGAAGGCAACGCCTTGAGGTCTGCCTCCACCTGGGCGAGCTTGGACTTGACTTCATCGAGGCGCTTTTCCTCGACGCCCTGCAAGGACTTGAGCTCGCCCGTCCGCTTCTTGAGATCAGCGGTATCCTCCTCCAGTTTCTTGGTGCAGGAAACAAGGGCCAGGCAGGCCAGGGCCAGGCACATGGAAATCTTTGATGGGTGAAAGCGCATGGAAACATATCAAACTCGCTTTTGTGGCTGGGGTCAAACCTGTTTTGTCCGCCGACCGCCGTGTTGCTGGCTTGTCATGACCCCATGAAACTGCGATAAAGAACCCCTTGAACACCAACCTTTTCCGCATCCTGCTGCAAGCCCCTGTTTGCGCGCTCATCCTCGTGACTTGCGCGGGATGCTCGGTCAATAAAATCGCCGTGCAAAAGATGGGCGATGCACTGGCCAGCAGCGGGAGCACGTTTTCGAGTGATGACGATCCCGAGCTGATCCGTAGCGCGAGCCCCTTCAGTCTGAAACTGATGGAAAGCCTTCTCGAGGAAAGCCCCCGCCACGAGGGCCTTCTCCTGGCCGCGTCGCGCGGCTTCACCCAGTACTCCTACGCCTTCGTGCAGGAGGACGCCGACGAGATGGAGGCCCGCGACCTCAACGGCGCCCGGGCGCTGCAGACCCGGGCACGGCGGCTCCACCTGCGCGCCCGCGGGTACGGCTTGCGCGGGCTGGAGGTGCGTCATCCGGGATTCGAAAAGGCTCTCCGGGAGAATCCCAAGCTGGCCGTGGCACAGTTGGAGGCGCGCGACGTGCCGTTGCTTTACTGGACGTCCGCCTCGTGGGGGTCCGCCATTTCCCTCTCGAAGGACAACCCGGACCTGATCGCCGACCAGCCCATCGTGGAGGCGATGATTGACCGCGCGCTGGAACTCGACCCCGACTACGACCATGGCGCAATCCACGCGTTCCTGGTCACCTACGAATCCGCCCGCAAGGGAGTCGCCGGCGACGCCTCCGCGCGCGCGAAACAACATTTCGACCGGGCCATGGAATTGTCGCGCGGCGAGATGGCCTCGCCGCTGGTGGGTTATGCGGAAGCCGTGTCCGTGGCCCGCCAGGACCGCAAGCAATTTGAAGCCCTCCTGAAGCAGGCCCTCGACATCAACCCAGACGCACATCCCGAATGGAGACTCTCCAACCTCGTGATGCAACGACGCGCCCGCTGGCTCCTGTCGCGCGAGGACGAACTTTTTGTGGAGTGACCATGATCCTCAAATTCCTCAACTTCTGGAACGGAGGGACACGCTCCGTTCTATTGGCCATGCTGGCCGCGCTGGTTCTTTGCACGGGCCACCTCGCCGCCGCGGACGCCCCCACGAAAATCAAGCTGGCCACGCTTGCTCCCAAAGGCACATCGTTTCATCAAATTCTCCAGACGATGGGCGACAAATGGCGCCAGGCACCAGGCGGCGGAGTCGGCCTCACCATCTACACCGATGGCACCATGGGCGGCGAAGCCGACATGGTCCGTCGCATGCGCGCCGGCCAGATCCAGGCCGCGATGCTTTCCGTGGGCGGACTCTCCGAGATCGACGACTCGGTCCGCTGCCTGCAGAACCTGCCCATGGCCTTTCATTCCCTCGACGAGGTGGATTACATCCGCCAGAAACTCCAGCCGATGCTGGAAAAGAAATTCCTCGATAAGGGCTTCATCATCCTCTTCTGGGGCGACGCGGGCTGGGTGCGCTTCTTCTCGAAACAACCCGCCACGCTGCCGGATGAATTCAAGAAGATGAAAATGTTCACGTGGTCGGGTGACAACAACCAGATCGATCTCATGAAGGCCGCCGGCTACCACCCCGTCCCGCTTGAATACACCGACACGCTCACCAGCCTCCAGACCGGACTCCTCGAGGCCGTTCCCACCACCCCTTTCTACGCGCTCGCAGGACAATTCTATGGACCCGCGCCCCACATGCTCGAACTCAACTGGGCCCCGCTCGTCGGCGGAACTGTCATCACGAAAAAAGCGTGGGACGCCATCCCCGCCGCAACACAGCAGGAATTGCTGAAAGCCGCAGTCGAGGCCGGCGACCAGATCCGGACCAAGAGCCGGGCCGAATCCGGCGAATCCGTGGACGCCATGAAGAAGCGCGGCCTGACCGTGCACGCCGTCACTCCCGAAGTCGAAGCGCAGTGGCGCAAAATGGCCGAGGGCATCTATCCGGAAATCCGGGGCAAGATCGTGCCGGCGGATCTGTTTGACGAGGTCCTGCGCCTCCTGAAAGCCCACCGCGAGGAAGCGGGCGGAGCCAAATGACGTGGTTTGAATCCCCATCCGCGGCATGGAAGCCCGGATCGTGGCGGGACAGGCTGGTCACCGCGGAAAACATCCTCGTCACCCTCGCGCTCGCGGCAATGGTCGTCATTCCCCTCGCCGAAGTCGTCCTCCGCAAGGCTTTCGGCGTCGGAATTTCCGGCTCCACCTCGCTGGTCCAGCATCTCTGCCTCGTGGTGGGCATGCTGGGCGGTGCAATCGCCGCGCGGGAAAACCGCCTGCTCTCCCTCTCCGCCTTGGAAATGTTTCTGAAAGGCCGGTGGAAATCCGCTGCCAAAATCGTGGGCGGCTCCGTGGCCATCGCCATCAGCGCCTTCCTCTGCATCGCCAGCGCCCAATTCGTCCAGCTTGAACGGGAGGCGGGGAAACCCCTCGCCTACGGTATTCCCATCTGGGCAGTCGAACTCATCATCCCTCTCGGTTTCGGTGCCGTCACGCTCCGACTCATCCGTCACGCGTCTGAAGGCTGGCGCGGACGCGTGACCGCCACCCTCCTCGCATGCGTGCTCGCTTGGGTCGCATGGCGTCCCCCGTTTGCGCCGGCACATCTCGTGATTCCCTTTTTGATGATTTTGCTGGTGGCAACCATTCTCGGGGTTCCTATTTTTGTGACAATGGGAGGGGCCGCCTTGATTCTTTTCTGGGGCGAAGATGTTTCCATCGTCTCGATTCCCACATCCCATTACGGGCTCGTCACCAATCCATCCCTCCCAACCGTCCCACTCTTCATCCTCGCAGGATATTTCCTCGCGGAAGGCGGCGCCTCAAAGCGCTTGATCCGTGTCTTCGACGCCCTGGTCGGACAATTCCGCGGCGGGCCCGCCATCATGACCGCGCTCGTCTGCGCATTTTTCACCATGTTCACGGGCGGTTCCGGCGTCACCATTCTCGCACTGGGTGGATTGCTCATGCCGGTTCTCCTGGCCGCAAAGTATTCGGAACGTGACGCCCTGGGGCTGTTGACCGGGGCGGGCTCGCTCGGACTGCTCTTCCCGCCCTGCCTTCCATTGATCCTGTATGCGGTCATCGCAAAAGTCCCGATCAAGGAAATTTTCCTTGGAGGAATCCTGCCGGGCATCCTGCTGGTGATCATGACCGCCGCGTGGGGAATCTGGAAGGGAACACCGACCGCGGAGCGTCGGGTCTTTGTTTGGAAGGAAGCCCGAGAAGCGATGTGGGCTGCCAAGTGGGAACTTCTTCTTCCCGTGGTGGCGTTCGCGGGTTTGTTCAGCGGCCTTGCAACCCCGGTCGAAGCCGCAGCTGTCACGGCGCTCTACGCGATCATCGTCGAAACACTCATCTACCGCGACCTGCGGATCATTCGAGACAGTCCGCGCGTGATGTCGGAATGCGGACTGCTGGTGGGCGGTGTCTTCATGATTCTCGGCGTGGCGCTGGCATTCACGAACTGGCTGGTGGACGCCGAGGTTCCGACGCATGCGCTTGCATGGGTGCAAAGCTCCATCCATTCAAAATACGTCTTTCTCCTGCTCTTGAACCTGGTCCTGCTGGTGGCCGGCTCCGTGATGGAAATCTACGCCGCGATCATCGTGATGGTCCCGCTGATCGTCCCCATCGGCCTCGCCTTCGGGATCAACCCCATTCACCTTGGAATCATTTTCCTGGCGAACATGGAACTCGGCTTCCTCATGCCACCGGTGGGAATGAATCTCCTCCTGGCCTCCTACCGCTTCAAAAAGCCACTCGCGGAGGTCTGCTGGTCCGTCCTCCCCATGCTCCTCGTCCTCTTCATCGGACTGATGCTGATCACCTACATTCCGCAGATGACAACCTTCCTGCCAGACCTATTCGCACGATCACCATAAATCTGAGGCTTGCCTAATGTAGGGCAAGCGGCCCGGCTTGCCATCAGCAGGACAACAGTGACGTCCCCCATTGACATCCATTCGAATCGCGATATTTAATCCAAATAATTATGAGCGACTTAAACTTTTTTATGTCAGGACGTGACACCGAAGAGTTTCTCGCATGGTTGATCAATCTCCATAAGCCGCGTTTTGTGGCTGATTGGGGGTACACTTCGAAGTTGCCTGTTTATGAGACTCTCGATGAGCTTTTACAGGTCATTCGCAAATCCAAGTTTAGTCCGCGCTTCCATGTTTTATCGGATTCATGGTCCGTTCGTCCGTTGTCGGTCACATACATCGAACCTACCAAGGGTCGAAGGCCATATTATTCGGTTGATCAGCGCTATGGAGGCCCGGCGTTTGATTACCATGTTCCCAGATATGCGAAAGAAGGACGATCAGAATTCATCGTTGGTGGCTGGTTTACCGACTATGCCTCCTATTACGTGCGGAAAGGTAAGCCAGAATCGTTCCCGCGACCTGCTGCAATGTTTGCGGCTTTTAAGGAAATTCAGAAATATACGCGTGCAAATGCTCGCCCTACAACTTGCGTCGAAGGGGGCTGGTGTGGCCCATGGGTGTTTCGTGACGCTCTCGAACTGCACTCTAAAGGATTGTGGTTAAGATTGGGAGACAAACATTTTACACCCAAAAAGACGGCCCTTCGTCGAATTTTTCTGCCGATCACAAGTGATCGTTCACTGTCACGCGACGTGTGATTCGAGGAAGGCGATCCTTTGTTCGAGCTGGCGGATTTTTTCAGAAACCTCGTCGGGAATCGAGGTTGCGGGCATCGGCACTTGCAAGCGGGCTTCGACCGCAGCGACCCGACTTTCGAGGGACTTCACGCGCTGGAGAATTTCTTTGGCGATTTCCTCCAGCCGATCTTGCCCCTCCTTGAACTGAACGATATCACCCTCCATTCGCGCCTGACTTTCCTTGAGTTGGCCAATGTCGCCCTCCAGCCGATCCGCGCGACCTTCCAGACGGTCGAAGCGGCGATCCACCGCGTCAAAGCGGCGATCTACTTCATTGAAACGGGTTTCCATCCGAACTTCCAATCCGTCCAGTTTTTCGCGCAACAGCACATGACCGTCGGCAATCATCTGGATATTGCCTTCCATGCGTTCGAGCAGAACGTTCTGATGTGAGATGCTGAACGCCTTGGATTCCCGCGCGGTTGGCTTCCGCGAAAGAGGGTGCTGCGTCTTGGATGAGGAGGCTGGCATGAATTCCAAACGTTGAGAGTTCATGTCCGGGATGCAACCCAAAAAATATTCAAAAGCATGTCATTTGTGGCAGTAAAAAATCCCGGCGCCATTTTGCAATCCTACAGGAAAACTGTTTTTCCTACACCGTGAGCTGTTGCTCTTCCTTGATTCGAACCACCTCGGCTACCACACAGGACACGCCAAACCAGAATAGGATTCGTGCGAGAATCGCCAAGAGGACAATCACCTCCACCAGAATGAACCTCCAATTGAAGTCGTTGATGATCCAGAAAGCGGCATTCCATAGCAACTCTACAGCTGTGATCATCGCAACCAGTCGCAACCGGCGGACGCTCGCCTCCCGCAGGAATTGATTCCGCGCAAGGTCCCAAAGCATCGGAGCGAAAATGACGGCCCCGGCCGTAAAAAAAAGGGCTTCGCTTCCCATGCGACGAAACCATTGCCAAACCCCGACTTGTCTGCCCATCTCGACAAGATTCTGCAGCGAAAACCCGAGCCTCAGGAGTGTCTGCACCGCAAACAGAACAAGGAGAATCCAGAAGACCACCACTGTTTTTTCGTTTTTGGGCGATGCAAGGAGAGATTGGATGATTTTTTTCATGGCTTCAAATTTCTGGTTTTCAAGCGGTGAGGTTGTCGCCGGAGGCGGCACTCTCGGGAGTAATCACGCCTGGAGAATTGGAAATCAGGTCGCCGGGCGTGCAGTCCAGCGCATGGCAGATGCTCGACAGCGTCGAAAACCGGATTGCCCGCGCCTTTCCCGTTTTGAGAATCGAGAGGTTCTGGATTGAGACACCGACCTTTTCGGAAAGCTCCGTGAGGGACATCTTCCGCTCCACCAACATCCGGTCCAAATGAATTTCGATGGACATGCAATTAGATCGTAAGTTCCTGCTCCTTGTTGAGCTGAATCGCCCTGGCCAGCAGGCACGACACGCCAAGCCAGAAAAAGAAAGTGATCATGCCGTCCAGCATCGCCATCGCAGCCCAGATCAACTGTCTGGACTCAAAATATTTCAAGGTGTTCGATTTTGAAAAATCCGTTAGCAGGGTCCCGTAAGTGATCAAACAACCGTTGAGGACAGACAACAGCGCAGCGCACTCCAGCCGCTTGACGTTGGTATTGCGAAAGAGGCGTTCTCCCGTTCGAAAGTCCCAGAGCGTCAGGATCAGGAGTAACCAGTACCCGATTTGACCGAGCATCCAGCAAGCAGTGAGGCTGCCCAACAAAGGGTCCATCCCGAATTCAAATCCGTAGTTTTTATATATGAACCAGCTGAAGGGTATCGCGAACAACTCCAAAATCACCACGACAAACAGAACCTTGAAAGTCCATAGCATCATTTTCAAGTTGATTGCCTCTGCGAATTGCCGATTTAGAATATTCATTTTTTTCGTGATATATTCATTGTTTATCATGCTTAATTCATCGTTTATCATTTATCTTTATGCGTGTCAAATCGAAATTTGCTATTCCGAAATTTGCATTATCACCTGTTGAGGGAATACATGAAAAAGTGCCGGGCTGTGATCTCTGCCAGCTCCCTCCCGCTGATTTAGGTGATCGCGGACGTGGAAACTTTGGAACGAATCCACCGCGATTCGTGGCTGCGCTGAATGAGTTTGGTTGACACCGTGACCATGATGGTGCGACGTTATGGTATGGCGACCATGACCCATCGTGCGACCTTCGCATTGGACGAAGGCACCATCAAGCGGCTGAAAAAGCTGGCTTTGCGCTGGCAGGTTTCCCAGGCCGAAGTGGTGCGCCGCACCCTGTCCATGGCTGAAAAGGTGCTCGTTCATCCGCCGGACATCCAGGAGCGCCTGGCGGCGGCCGGACGGCTGCAGGAAAGCCTTCAAGGGCGACACGTGAATATTGAAGCTTGGATCCGCCAGGTCCGCGCGGCACGGAGGTAGGCAGGATGGACGGAGATCGTATTCACCTCGACACCAACTACCTGATCTACTACGCCCACGGCGGACGGGCGGAAGTCGTTGAGCGCGTCCAATCATGGCTTCGCCAGGGCAAGTCCATCTACGTCAGCGCCATGACCTGGGCGGAATTCCAATGCGGCCCCCTGACCATGCGCGAGCACGACCTGGCCCACGAAATCATCCACGGTGTTCTTCCCCTTACCATGGAACATGGTAACAGCGCCGGATGGCTTTTCTCACAAACCGGCCGTCGCCCAAAATCGCTGGCCGATTGCCTGATAGCGGCCACAGCCATTGCGGATGGCGCCACCCTGGCGACTAACAACCGCAGCGACTTCGCGCCCTTCCTGCCCCACGGACTGAAACTCGCCTGAACCGCAATTTCAAACTTGGGAAAACCGGCGAATGGGTGTATGGTGTTGCCAATCTCGTGAAACGCTCCTCCTGATCCGGATTCCATGGCATGAACTTTCGAATTGTTTTGTCCCTCTTTTGTTTTTCGCTTGCCGTTGCAAATGCCCAGGTTCCGGTGCCCGGCAGTGAAGGGAAAACCCCGCTCGCCTGGGCCGCTGACTATGTGTCGGCCCTCAAGCAGGCCGAGACGGAAAAAAAACCGCTCGTCATTGACGTCAGCACGGACTGGTGCGGCTGGTCGAAGAAAATGGAGCGCGAAACGTTCGCCAATTCCGGCGTCCAGGAATACCTGAAAACCTGCGTCCTTCTGCGCGTCAACCCGGAAGCGTCCGACGCCAACCGCACCCTTGCCGAGCAATACGACGCCACAGGCTATCCCACGTTGATCGTGGCGAATTACAAGGGCGAGGCGCTCGCAATCCAGGATGGGTACCAGGACGCCGAAAAATTCACCAAGTACCTCAAGAACAATCTCGCGGGCTTCAAGAACAATCCCCTCGGCTACGCGCCCGCACAGCTTGCCGCAGATGATCCTCTGATGAAGGCGATCGCGCGCATGCCAAAGACCAACACCCTCCCGACGGGCACCGCGTCCATCATCCTCCTCGACCAGGCCGATACCAAGCTCGCCGCCGATGCCACCGCGACCAGCGTCACCCGCACGGCTTATTACGTGGTGGACCCCGACCAGGGACCGTCCCCGAGCGTCCACATCAACTACAATTCCTCGCACGAAAAAGTGAAGCTCAAGAGCGTGCGCATCCTCGACATCCAGGGGAAGGGCCGCAACGCCAATGTGGAACTGGCCGAGGACGAACACGCCTACAGCAACCAGAATGTTTACTGGGACGTCCGCAACATCACGCTCGATGTTCCGCCCCTCAAGGCGGGCCAGATCCTTGACATCGTGGAGGAAAGGGAGTCCAAGCCAGTCATGGCCGGGCATCATTACCAACGCTGGATGACTGCTTCCACCATCATTGCAATGGGAGACCTCACCATCACGTTCCCGGAAAAACTTGGGCTGCAAAAACAATCCGTCCGCTGCCCCACAGCAGTAACAGAGACGAAGAACCCCGACGGCACGATCACATGGAAGCTGGCGACGCAAAACCTCGACGAGCCTGAACCGGAAATGTATTCGCCCATGTTTTTTGAAACCTGGCAGGGCTACGAGTTTTCCACGCCTCTGCAATGGAACGACGTAGCCTCGTGGTTCACCGGGCTCTGCGAAGGCCGTGACACCCTGCCGACGGAAGCCAAAACCAGGGTCGCCGACCTCAAGAAGGCGAACTCCGACCCAACCGCCCTGCTGCAGGCGATCATGGACTGGGTCACCAAGGACATCCGCTATGTGGGCGTCCACTTCGGCCAGTCCTCACATCAGCCGCATCCCGTGGCCGACACGTTCACCAACCGCTACGGCGATTGCAAGGACCAGTCACTGCTCGTGATGGCATTATGCCGCGAGGTCGGCATCCCCGCCAGCCTCGTCCTCGTCGGCACGGGCTACGGGCACCAGTTCGACGCCCCCACGGCCAGCATCAACCGCTTCGACCATTGCATCGTGGAGGCGCGCGTGGGCGACAAACTGATTTATCTCGACCCCGCCGCCGGCCCCAGCAAGATCGGTCGCCTCTCCATCGAGTGCAGCGCCGTGCAGGCGTTGCGCGTCAATGGCAAAACCGGCGAAGTCATCACCCTCCCCGCGTATGTCCCGATGGAGCAGGACAAGCTCAATAAAACCGTGGTGAAGCTCAACCCCAACGGCAGCGCCACCGTCACTGAAATCCACGAGGTCCATGGAATCGAGGCACGAACCGTCAAGCTCAGCATGCGCAGGAACCCGCCTGAAAAAATCCGCAAATCCCTCGAGGAAGCTTACAAGAAACAGGGCCAGAAGCTGCTCGAATTCACCGTCACCGATCCCAACGATGAAAGCGAAAATTTCAAGAGCGTGCTCAGCTTCACCCTGCCGCGCTTCGCCTCGCGCTCGTCCGAGGGGCTCGTCTTTAAACTGGGATCCACCAGCGAGCAGGGGCAGGACTGGACCGCCGCCCTCGAAGCACCGCGCAACCGTCCTTTCCACTTTTATCCCAGCGACCCCAGCGTCACCATTTACGAAATCGAAGTGCCCGAGGGCGCCTCGCTGAAATCCAAGCCGGAAGACCTCGACCTGAACACATCCTTCATGCACGCCTCGCGAAAAATTTCCGTGCAGGGAAACAAGCTGACGCTCGCCGAGAGCAGCGTGCTCAAGGACGCCAAACTGCCCTCCACCGAGGCACCCAATATCCTCGCGCAACTCAGAAAACTGCAGGATCACCGCGAAACCATTTTCATCGTCACCCTGCCCGCGGCAACATCCACGTCGCCACCCGCGGCATCCCCTGCCGCAGCAACGCCGTCGAAGACTTGAAGGCCCCCGCCAATTGCGGCATTACCACCGGACGTACAGGAGGATCAGGACAAGGCCGAGGAGCAGGTTCATCACGTTGAGCTGGACCGAAAACCGGTGCGCCGACTCCCAACGCTTCGTCGCATCCGGATCACCCTGGGCACGTCCCTCCCGATTCGCCTCAACAGTCGGAACCAGCACCTTGAGCGCGAAAACCTCCGCCATCAGGACCACGAGCCACAGGATCGCCCAGTAAGGCCGCACCACCGACTCCGGAATCAACTGTCGGATCACCGGCACCAGGATGAGGCCAACAACCGAGCAACCGATTCCAAACTTGTAATAGCGTGGAAAAAATACGCGCAGCAATTTGACGGCCTGGTCCTTTTCCAGCGTCTTGTGAACGATCGGCGCGATCAAAAATGAAAAAGTCGCGATTTTGCCGACGAACAAGGCCATGGCCAGCATGTAGGGATACCAGATAAGGAATTTCATAGGCGACCATTCCTGTTCCAGGCGTTGCGCCAAATCAAGACAATATCTCCGCAAGGCAGCGGAAGGCGGCAGGATTTCGGAGGGTTTCGCGCAAAGTCGCAAAGGCGCCAAGCTCTCCTTGTTCCCTAAAGGCATGTGGTCGCTTCACGCATCGCAGCGTGCTTCGATGCGTGAAGCGACCGATCCGCCTTCTTTTCTAAAACTTTGCGCCTTTGCGCCTTTGCGAGAGACCTCCGGAATTCTTTTACATACGGGAGGCTTCAACGATGTTGCGCTTCGCGGATGGGTGGGGTACGCAAGTGCCATGTTCCTGCGACTGCTTCATGGCTTCCTTTTCCTTTGCCTCGCGACGGTGGTTGTCGCGGCGAATGTGAAGCTGGGCGTAGATGTGTTGGAGGAGGAGAACTTTGCCTCGCTTGAGGGGAAAAAAGTGGGGCTGGTCGCGCATCCTGCCAGCGTGGATTCCCATCTCGTCAGCACAGTGGATGTCTTGCGCAGGACGGACCGTTGCAAGCTCGTGGCGATTTTTGGACCCGAGCACGGCGTGTATGGCGACGAATACGCGGGCGTCAAAGTCGGCGACCGTGCCGATGCGCGCACAGGGCTGACTGTTTTTTCGCTCTACGGAAAAAATCGCAAGCCCTCCCCCGAGATGCTGAAGGGGCTCGACGCGCTCGTCTTCGATTTGCAGGACATCGGGTCGCGCAGTTACACATTCATCAGCACGATGAAAAATTGCCTCGAGGCATGCTCAGATGCGGGGATCGAGTTTGTGGTGCTGGATCGTCCCAATCCCATCGGTGGCGAGCGGATCGAGGGGCCGATGGTGGAACAGGGTTTCGAGTCATTCGTCAGCGCGTTGAATGTCCCATACCTGTACGGAATGACGATGGGCGAGCTGGCGCAGATGGTGAAGGAACAGGTGGCACCTCACTACGACAAGCTGAAGATCGTGAAGATGACCGGATGGAAGCGTGAGATGATGTGGGAGGATACCGGGCTGAAATGGGTCCCGACCTCGCCGCACATCCCCGAAGCGTCGAGCTGCGAGGCGTATGCGGCGACCGGGATCCTGGGTGAACTCGGGCAGGTTTCAAATGGCGTGGGCTATACGTTGCCATTCAAGGTGGTGGGTGCGCCCTGGGTAAAAGGAGAATTTCTTGGCGATGCGCTCAATCGCATGTGGCCTTGGGCAAGGGCGTATTATAAAGGCATGGTCGAAGGTTCAGTAATCAACATGGAAGAATCCCCATGTCCCCGAGGTCTCCACTTCCGCCCGGTCCGCTTCAAGCCGTTCTATGCCGAGTTCAAAGGCGAAGCCTGCGAGGGTGTCCAGATTGATCTCGATCCCAAGGACGCGGGCACGCTCATCGAAATCAATTTCGTCATCCTCGCCACGCTGGACGCCCCGAAGCTGTTCAAGGGGGCGAACGCCGAGGAGATTTCGATGTTCGACAAGGTGTGCGGCACCGACGAGGCGCGCAAGTGGCTCGTGGACGGACGAGACCTGAATGATCTTTTCAAGAAGTGGAAGGATGGCTGCAGCAAGTTCCGCGACTTGCGTCTGAAACATCTGCTTTACAACTGATTCCCACGACTTTTAAATTTCTCAAATGGGTGCTTTCTCCAAAAATGCGGCGTTGCTGGCGCTGGGACTCTGGCTGGGGTGCGCGATTTTTTTTGGCGCGGTGGCCGCCCCCACGATCTTTAATCCGGATGTGGCCGGCGGCGTCGATCGGGGTGTCCTGGGGGCAATTTCGGGCGCCATGCTGCGGCGCGTCTATTTCATCACCTACATCACGATCGGAATCGCAACCTTCTTCCTGCTGATCGCCTCCATTGGCGAATCGAAAGGTGCCAAAGGCACGCGCTGGGCGCTGGTTCTTTGCCTGCTGGTTCTTGGAATCAATGCGATCAGCGATTTATGGATCGCGAACAAGCTGAACAAGCTCAAAATGGGGATGACCAATTCCCATTCGTCCGAAGCCACAGCTTTGAAAATGGAATTCGACAGCTGGCACGCCCGGGCAACCTGGATATACCAAGCCGCCGTCCTCTGCGGAGGTCTCGGTGCGATCCTGCTGCTCCCTGCCGGAACCGCCGCCAAAGGGAAGAAATCCAGCAAATAATCTGCTGTTTATTTGGCCGTGTATCCGCCGTCCACGACCAGGGCGGAGCCCGTCATGTAGCGTGACTCATCCGAAGCGAGGAAGAGGGCGGCGTTGGCGATGTCTTCCTCCGTCCCCAACCCGAGCGGGTGTTCCCGCTTGAGGGATTCCACGACTTCATCCTTGTTGGGAAGCTGGTCCATAAATTCATGGTACAACGGAGTGGGGATGGTGCCCGGGCAGATGCAGTTGACGCGGATCTTGTCCGCCACATGCCCGAGCGCCATGGAGCGCGTGAGGTTGATGACCGCCCCCTTGGAGGCGCAGTAGGCCGGGTGCATGGGAAACCCGATCAAGCCCGATTCAGAGGCCTGGTGAATGATCACTCCACCCCCGCCCTTTCGCATGATGGGCACGACGTGTTTCGAGCAGAGGAACATGCTTTTGACGTTGATGGTAAAAGTCTTGTCCCAGTTCTCCTCGGACAATGTCTCCACAGTCCCCTCGATCGCGGTTCCCGCATTGTTGAAAAGGACGTTGATGGTTCCAAATTCCTTGACGGTGGCATCCACCATCTTTTTCACCTCCGCCGACTTCGTCACGTCGCATGAGCAATAGATCGCGCGGCCGCCCGCCTTCTTAATTTCGTCAACGACCTTGTTTCCCAGGTCGGGACGGATATCAACCACGGTCACGGGGGCGCCTTCGCGGGCGAAGACGCGCGCCGTGGTTGCGCCGATTCCGCGCGCAGCGCCGGTGATGATGCAGACCTTGTCCTGTAATCTTCCTGTTTTCATGATGTCACTCCTGCTACCCGAAGAGGTCGGGTGTTTTTTTGGATTTGAGGCCGAGTTTTTTGTAGGCGAGTTCGGTGGCGACGCGGCCCTGGGGGGTGCGGCGCAGGTAGCCTTCCTGGATCAGGAATGGCTCGTACACTTCCTCGATGGTGCCGGGTTCCTCGGCTGCGGCCACGGCGAGGGAACCGATGCCCACGGGGCCGCCATCGAATTTGTGGAGCAGGGTTTCGAGAAGGCGCTTGTCCATCTCGTCGAGCCCGTCCTCGTCAATCCCCCACATGGTGAGCGCGGCGTGGCTGGCGTCCTTTGTGATCCTGTTGCCGGCGCGCACCTGGGCGTATTCGCGCGTAATGCGGAGGAGGTTGTTGGCGATTCGGGGTGTGCCGCGCGAGCGGCGAGCGATCTCAAATGCACCCTCGGGCTCGATGTCGGCGTTCATGATACGGGCCGAGCGCAGGATCACCTTCTGCAAATCCTCGGCGGTGTAATAATCGAGGCGGTAGGGAACCCCAAAACGCGAAAGGAGCGGTGAGCTGAGCAGGCCGCTGCGAGTGGTCGCGCCGATCAGGGTGAAGTGCGGAAGGTTGAGGCGCACCGAACGGGCGTTGGGCCCGGAGTCGATGATGATGTCGAGTTTGAAATCCTCCATCGCGGGATAAAGATATTCCTCGATGGTTTTCTGGAGGCGATGGATTTCATCAATGAAGAGCACATCGCCCTCCTCAAGCGTGGTGAGGAGCCCGGCGAGGTCGCCGGCTTTCTCAATGACGGGCCCGCTGGTGGACTTCAGGTTGCCGCCCATCGCCTTGGCGAGGATGTTGGCGAGAGTGGTCTTGCCGAGGCCGGGCGGGCCGATGAGAAGAAGATGCGCGAGCGTGTCTTTGCGCTGGGAGGCCGCCTCGACGAGGATCTGAAGGCGTTCCTTGACCTTCGGCTGGCCGGTGAAATCGTCAAAAGCCGTGGGACGGAGTGAAAGCTCGAAGGGGGCGTCCTTGATTTGAACAGTCGAACGCTCTGCAATCTTGGATTCCGGCATGGCGGAAAGATGCGGCAGGAGACGGAAAGTTGAAAGCCGAAAAACTTGGAACCGTACTCCGACGGGCGTGGTTACGCCTTGCGAACGGCTTTGCCCTGGGACGGGACTGCCTCCGTTCGCTCGGGCGGGAATGCCTTGGTGTACTCGTTGAATGCAATGAGCGGGAAGTAAGCCCGGTAGTAGTGGTAACGGAGGTAGAAGACCTTGGGAAATCCGGTTCCAGTCCACTCCGTCTCGGTGAACGAGCCGTCGGGGTTCTGGTGGTTGAGAAGCCACTCCATGCCGCGGCGGACGGAACGGCTGCGTGATTCGCCGGCCGCGATCAGGCCGAGAACACCCCACGCGGTCTGCGACGCCGTGCTGGGTCCCTGCCCTTTGAGGTTGGCATCGGAGTATGAAGCAAGCGTTTCCCCCCAGCCGCCATCCTCGTTCTGGACGCTTTTCATCCAGCGCACGCCACGCTGCACGTAAGGCTGGTTGAGATCCTCGCCAATGGCAGCCAGCCCGACGAGAATCTGCCACGTGCCGTAGATGTAATTGCAACCCCAGCGCCCAAACCACGATCCATCCTCACATTGGTCTTTCTTGATAAACTCAATGGCGCGCCCAGCCTCGGGCATGTCGGAGGTATAACCGAATTCGCCCAGGCACTCGAGCACACGCCCGGTAATGTCCGACGTGGGAGGGTCGATCATTGCGTTGTGGTCGGCAAATGGCACCTGCGTGAAAAGGTAATGGTCGTTGTCCTTGTCGAAGCTCGCCCAGCCGCCATTGCGGCACTGCATGCCGAGAAGCCAGTGGAATCCGCGCTCAACGGCGCGCGCAAGCTCGGCGCGGTTGGGCACCTCGATCATGTTCAATGCCCGCAGCACCATGATGGTGTCGTCCACGTCCGGGTACCACTCGTTGCGAAATTCAAAATACCATCCCGCCGGTTCGCGCTGTGGGTTCTTGATCGCCCAGTCGCCAACAATGGTGGTTTCCTTGGAGAGCAGCCATTCGCCGGCACTGACGAGCGCAGGATGCGAGGCCGAAAGACCAGCGGGCTTCAGTGCGGACACGATCCATGCAGTGTCCCACACCGGCGAGAAACAGGGCTGAAGGCGCATGGTGTCGCCCTCGCGGATGATGAAACGCTCGAGCTCCTTTTTCTCCCGCTGAATGAGCGGATGATCGGGTGGATAGCCGAGCGCGGTGAGCGCAAAGAAGGAGTTCACCATGGCGGGGAAGATGGTGCCCAGACCGTCGGAATGATTCAGCCGTTCCAGGAGCCATTCATGGCAGCGTCGGATCGCCGTGCCGCGGAACGGGTGGATCGGCTGCTTCTGCCACGCCTTGATGATGTAGTTCCACGTGAGGAAGAAATTATGCCAGCTGAAAATATTCGGCGACCAGGACATGTGAATGTTCGCGTTCTCCCGGCCGCCCGCATAGAGCTCGTCCACGTTGAATGGAAACGGCCGCGTGAGCTTCGCATGCTCGACGAGGGAGAGGGGCACGATCATGGTGCGTGACCACGCGCTCATCGAGTAGATGCTGAAATAAAAATTCTTCGGGAACAGGATCAACTCGGGAGGGATCGCCGCCACGCCTTCCCACGGAAATTCGCCGACGAGCGCGAGGTAGATTTTTGTGAAGCTGTTCACCTTCGTGATTCCTCCATGGCGAAGAATGTTCTCGCGGACCTTCGTCATTAGCTCCGAATTCACATCGTGGCCGGCGAGCTTGAGGAGGATGTAAGCCTTGACCGAGGCGCTGATGTCCGTGGGCGCGCCCGGGTGGATGCCCCAGCCGTTTTCCTGGTTCTGCTGGGTGAGGACGTAATTGGCAAGCCGACGGTAGGTGTCCGCTTCGCCCCACCCCATGTAGTGCAGGTAGATGGCGTACTCGGTTTCCAGGATGGTGTCGCCCTGCAACTCGGCCACCCAGTAACCTTCCGGATGTTGCTGACCGAGCAGCCAGTCGCGAATCCGCTCCTGGGCGCGTTTGACTTGTTCCAGCATCCCCAAGGGTTTGCGGGAGAGGAGCTTGCTGTCAACAGCATTTCCCGCCGCCTGTCGAATTTATGCTTGAAGAAATCAAGCGTGGTTGTTGAAAAAAACAGGAAAGGGGTTTACGTTGCGGACATCAGGAACCCTCCACCGATGAAATCTGAATTGGAAATCCTCGAAATCGCGCGGCGGCTCAATCCCCCGCCAACCTCCGCCTGACGACCATGTCCTTCCTGAAAAAACCCAAGAAGCATGTCCTCGTCGTGGATGACGAGTCGATGATCATCGAGATGACGCGGGAATTTCTCGAGGAGGAGGGCTTCAGGGTGTCCGGCGCGGGCAACACCATGGATGCCGAAAAGATCATGGAGCAGGACCACGTGGACGCCGTTCTCCTCGATATCCGGTTGCCCAACGAGGACGGGCTCACCTTTCTGCAACGAATCAAGGCCGCCCATCCGCAGATCCATGTCGTGATGCTGACGGGATCGGGATACGAGGAAAATCTGATGCAGACAGCGCTTCATTACGGCGCCTCCGGATATGTGAGCAAGGACACCGATCTTGAAAATGTGATTGTCGCGGTGAAGCGGGCGTTGAAGGCTTGAAGTGGGATCCGGATCATGCAAGCATCCTCCCCATGAAGGCCCGTATTGTTGTAACACCCAAGAAAACAGTCCTCGATCCACAGGGCAAGGTGGTCGCCAACGCCATCCAACAACTCGGCATGCAATGTGTGAGCGAAGCGCGCGTCGGCAAATACATCGAGCTCGACATTTCGGGCGAAAACCTTGAGCTCACCCGCCAGAAGCTGGACGGCATTTGCAAGGACCTCCTTTCCAATCCCGTGATCGAGGACTACCGGCTGGAGCTGGAGAAATGAACGCCGGTGTCATCCGGGGTTCCTTTTGTGTCTCTTGCGCCTCTTTGCGGCTGATCCTCCTGCCCGAATGGAATTTGCCGCGAAGAGGCGCAAGAACCACAAAAATAAAAGCGATCGGAAGCGTGTGCGCATGAAATTCGGCGTCGTCCAGTTTCCCGGCTCAAACTGCGACCAGGATTGCATCCACGTCATCCGCCGCGTGATGGGCCATGAGGCATTCTATCTCTGGCACAAGGATGAAGATCTTCAGGGCGCGGATTGCGTGATGGTGCCCGGCGGTTTTTCGTACGGCGATTATCTGCGGTGTGGGGCCATTGCGCGCTTTGCCCCCATGATGACCGCGGTGAAAAAGTTTGCTGCCGCGGGCGGGATCGTGATCGGCATTTGCAATGGCTTTCAAATTCTACTCGAAGCGGGACTCCTCCAGGGTGCGATGCAGCGCAACCGCAGGCTGAAATTCCAATGCGAGTCAGTCCATTTGCGCGTGGAGCACGCGTCGGGGCCATTCACGTGCAAGGCGCAGGAGGGCCAGGTCCTTCGAATCCCGATCGCGCACGGCGAGGGGAATTATTTCGCTGATACATCCACTCTCTCTGAGTTGAACAGGAACGGGCAGGTGGCTTTTCGTTATTGCGATGGGATGGGAAAGACAACGGACGAAGCCAACCCAAACGGCTCGCTTGAAAACATCGCCGGCATCACGAACAGGTCGGGCAACGTGCTCGGCATGATGCCGCACCCCGAACGAGCCAGCGAATCCATCCTCGGCTCCGAGGACGGAAAAGTGATTTTCGAATCAATCATTTCATGGATCATGAATCATGGAACAGGAAGGAAAGAATCGGTCGTCTTGAGCAAGGGATGATATTCCAAGGGGGGGGACGCCGTCGGCGACATTCTTATGGATCAAGTAAAATTAAACTCCTTTTGGGATCGAACCAGGCAACAGTTGGCGAAGGAGCCCATCGACGTGGAAATCTCGATCGCGGACACCAAGGCTCATTCCTACTACCCGCATCGCATCACGTATCGCAGTCTCGATGGCGTCAAGGTGCGCGCGTATCTTTCCTCGCCACGCCTCGATGAGGAAAAAGGCCCCCGTCTGCCGGCGATCGTGACCGCGCCCGGCTACAGCGGATGGGGAATGAGCATCTCTCTTGCGGAATGCCAGCGCGGCTACATCATCCTGCAGGTTTATCCGAGGGGACAGGGTGAATCGGCCGAGCTCTGGAAAGTGCAGCCTGGGGCGGAAAAAGCTTGGGTCAATCACGGTAAACACAACCCCGAGGGATTTTATTACCAGGGCGCGTACGCAGACATGATGCGCGGGGTGGATTATCTGCTGACCCGTCACGATGTGGATCCGAATCGCATCGGTTTGCACGGGACCAGCCAGGCCGGGGGCATTGTGCTTTCCGTCGGCGGGATTGATCCCCGCGTGAAGGCGGTCGTTTCCCACGTTCCCTTCCTCTGCGATTTTCGTCACAACGTCGCATACAAAAGCTGTCCCGACTTGGTAGGCGATCCGGTGTTTCTTAACACATTCGATTACTTCGACCCCGTGAATCTCGCCCCGCTGTTGAAAGCTCCGACCCTCGTGAGCAGCGGGGGCAAGGATTTCACCTGCCCGCCCGATGCCATCCGCGCCGTGTGGAATCGCCTCCCCGGCATCAAGGCCCTTCATCACGAACCCGATCTGACCCACACGACGTCCGTGGATTTTTACAACATGGGTTGGGAGTGGTTTGCGCGGTATTTGTAGCCGAACTCGCAAGAGTTTGGCTCCCCAGGCCGCGTTCTTGCGAACGCAGCTACCAAACTATTTCTGAGTCAGAGCACGGTTCACGGCATTGAGGTAGGCGCGTGCGCTGGCTTCGATCACATCGGTGGAGGAACCTTTGCCGGTCACGATCCGGCCCTTGCCGAAATCTGCTTTGATCGTCACTTCGCCAATTGCATCTTTTCCCTGGGTCACGGCGCGCAGTTGGTAATCCATTAACTTGCCGCGTTTTCCCGTGATACGATCAATCGTTTTCAGTGCCGCGTCCACGGGGCCATCGCCGGTGCAGGCGTCCTGGATGACCTCGCCCTTGGCACCTTCGCGTGGTTTTTTCAGGCGCACGGTGGCGGTTGGGACGGTCTGGTTGCCGGTGCTCACGGAGATGTAATCCAACGACCAGATTTCACGCACGTCGGAAATGCGGTCATCCACCAACGTGGCCAGATCGTCGTCGTACACGAATTTCTTTTTGTCTCCGATCGTCTTGAAACGGGTGAAAACCGCTTCCATTTCGGCTCCGGTCAGCTGGTAACCCATGTGCTTCAGGCGGATGGCCAGTGCGTGGCGTCCGCTGTGCTTGGTCAGGGGGAGCTCGGTGACGCCCCAGCCGATTTTCACCGGGTCCATGATCTCGTACGTCTCGCGCTTTTTTAGGATGCCGTCCTGGTGAATCCCGGCGCCGTGCGCGAAGGCGTTTTCGCCGACGATCGCCTTGTTGCGCTGGACCAGGAACCCGCACATGCGCGAGACAAGGCGCGAGGTCTTTACGATTTCCCGCATCTGGATTCCCGTGCGCAGGCCCTTGTAGTAATCGGCGCGGGTCTGCATGGCCATGATGACTTCCTCCAGCGCGACGTTGCCGGCGCGTTCGCCGATACCGTTGATCGTTCCCTCGACCTGACGCGCCCCATTCTGCACGGCGGCCAGGGAGTTGGCCGCGGCCAATCCCAGGTCGTTGTGGCAATGCGCGCTGAAGATCACGTTCCGAGCGCCCTTTGCATTGGCGATCACGTGAGCAAACATGTGACCGTACTGCTCGGGCGTGGCGTAGCCCACGGTATCGGGCATATTGATGGTCGTCGCGCCGGCGGAGATCGCGGCTTCGACGATCTTCGTCAGGAAATCCAGCTCCGTGCGCGAAGCGTCCTCAGGCGAGAACTCCACATCCTTCACGTGTTTGCGGGCGCGTTGGACGCCCTCGACGGCCAGCCGCAGAATTTCCGACTGCGCCTTGCCGAATTTGAATTCACGATGAATTTTCGATGTCCCGAGAAAGACATGGATGCGCGCCTTTTTGCCGGCGGGTTTCACGGCCGCGGCCGCGGCATCAATGTCCTTGGGCAAGCATCGCGCGAGTCCCGCGATGATGGGGCCATGGATTTTCGTGGCAATGGTTTTCACCGCCTCGAAATCTCCATCGCTGATGACAGGAAATCCGGCC
This sequence comes from Verrucomicrobiota bacterium, assembly GCA_023269615.1. GTDB lineage: Bacteria > Verrucomicrobiota > Verrucomicrobiia > JABWAM01 > JABWAM01 > JAHFSY01. The sequence goes on along the minus strand of JAHFSY010000042.1, from coordinate 1,377 downwards.
TCGATGACATCTACGCGCAAGCGCGCAAGCTGCCGGGCAACCTCCAGTTTTTCCCGCAGGTTCATGGAGGCGCCGGGGCATTGCTCGCCGTCGCGCAGCGTGGTGTCAAAGATACGCACGTGGTTGTTCATGGTGATGTCAGGTTGCCGGCTTCGAGTGGGGCTGGTGGAAAATAAAAAACCCACCGAGCTTTCGGAGCCGGTGGGTTGAGTTGCGAAAAGGGATTTGGGGGTAAATCAACTCAACCCATCCGGCCAAGGGCCAGAAGTCGAAGCGCAAGCAGGGTTGCGTTGATGAGTTGCATTGCCGCTCATATAGACCAGCAAGGATGGTTTGTCAATCTTCCGGGAGAGTCGGTAGTGGGTCATTTTGAGAGCTTGAAGCCACATCTTACTCTGTAGCGGCGGTCTATGACCGTCGCCCGCCCATCGGCGGTCATAGGCCGCCGCTACAGTTCCCAAGTCTCGGGATTTTGATTTCTCAAAATGACCCACTACCGGAGCGTCGCATGAACCAGAGGGCGGAAACACCAAATCGCACACTCGTTGAGTTCGACTGCAATCAATCCGATGACTTCTTCTCTGTCGCAGTCTTCACCAGCCCGTTTTCCTTGATGTACTCATCCAATCGCTCGATGCGGTGCCCGGTGGGGGGGTGGGTTGAGAAGGGGCGGTCATCGCCTTCACCCGCCTTGAGTTTGGCGAGGAAGTCGCGCAGGGTCTTGGGCGGAAAGCCGGTGTCGTACATGAGGAGCGTGCCGTGCTGGTCGGCGTCAAATTCGGTGGCGGGGTCGAATCCTTTTTCGAGGATGGTCGTGAGTGTGCCCGCGAGGAGGTCGTCGTAGCCGGTGTAATTTCCGCCGGCGGCGGAGCCCATTTCGCCGAGGCCCTTGAACGTTTCGTTGCGTGAGATGAGCTTCAGCGCATGGCGGCGGGTGATGTGCGCGATTTCATGGGCGAGCACGCCGGCCAGTTCGTTGTCGTTCTTGCACATCGCCACCAATCCCTTCGTCACAAACACGTAGCCGCCCGGGGCGGAGAAGGCATTCACGCCAGGATTGTCGAGCACGGCGAAGGTGAATTTGAGATCAGGACGCGTGCAATAAAGCGTGAGAGCCTGGCCGATGGTGGCGACGCGCTTGGTGAGCGCTTCATCCTTCAGAATGCCGCCTTGTTTGGCGGCGATCTCGACGGCGAGCGAGCCGCCCATGGCGCGTTCCTCCTTGAGGCCGATGCCCGCCGCGCCCTTGGCAACCTTGGCGGCGCCCTGCCCACCCTTGACGATGTCCCCAATATCAAATCCACCGAACTGGGCAAAGGCCGTGGCAACTCCGAAAAGGAGAATCATGAGCGTTGCAAAATGAAAACGGAAATTCAT
>JAHFSY010000041.1 GCA_023269615.1 Verrucomicrobiota bacterium | reverse complement strand
ACCTCCCTGTCCAATTGAGCCGGTAGCACCTGTATTGCCCGCGATTCCACCTGCGCCGCCTGCGCCACCTGCTGCAGACGCGGCACCTGCGGCACCTGTCGAGCCATTTGAAGTAATCGTTGCGGCTGCAGCTGCGGTGACCGTTTTAGTCGAGGTGATATTAATCGTTCCACCCGCGCCGCCAATCCCTCCGGCACCTCCAGCCCCTCCGTCGCCGCCATCCGCTCCGTTCCCTCCACCAAGGCCAGCACCACCAGTGCCACCAGCCAATCCGACCGTGCCCGTGGTGCCAGTGCCGCCCGCCAGAGTAACGGCGCCATTGAGAGTCAGCCCCTGGTTCGCATTGATCGTGAGGGTGCCGCCTGCGCCACCCGCGCCACCCGCGCCGCCGGTCGATCCAGCTCCGCCTTTGGAGCCAGCAACACCCGCAGCGTTACCAACGGTTCCGATGGTGCCAACTGCGCCCGAGCCGCCAACACCACCCGCGCCACCTGCGGAAGTAATAGTACCCGTCACCGCAACCGTGCCCGCAGAAGATGTAAGAGAAACCGTCCCAGAACCGCCAGCGCCGCCAGCACCACCCGTACCACTGTTACCGGAAGCACCCGCCACAGATCCAGCAACACCTGCGCCGCCCGCAGTTCCGGAAGCACCTGCTCCGCCCACGCCGCCCGTACCGGTATTCGCTGCAATGTTCCCCCCTACCGTTACAGAAGCACTACCTGAAAGAGTTACCGTGCCGGCTCCCCCCACGCCACCAGCGCCGCCAGCGCCACCAGCGCCGCCAGCGCCACCAGCACCGCTATTCACGCCAGCAACGCCAGACCCGCCCGCCCCACCTGCACCGCCATCGCCGCCAGTACCTCCGGTGCTTCCAGCTGCCGTCACATTGCCGGTAATGGCTACAGCCGTACCGGACACGCTGACCAATCCGCCTGTTCCCGCCGTGCCTGCGGTACCCGCCGTACCCGCCGTACCTGCCGCTCCTGTTCCAGCTCCGCCAGCTGCGCCGGCTGCGCCCGCCGCACCCGTCGTGCCGTTCGCACCGTTCGATGTCAAATCTCCACCCCATGAAACATTCTGGGCACTCGAGAGCGTGATCTGTCCAGCCGTCAAATCCACGCCAGCTCCGCTGGAAATATTCGCTGTCGCCAGGGTGCTTGTGAGTGTCAAGTTGACGGCTCCAATATTCACATCCGTTGCAAACTCAAACCCGTTGCCGCCAACATTGACACCCGTGGACGTAAAATCCATTTTCTTCACGGCAGCGTTAATCCCTCCGGCCATCACGTCGCTGCTGAAAGTCAGGGATTCCACACTGTAGCTGGCCAAGCCGGTCGTTGCATCAAAACTAAAAGGCGTGATCGTGATGGTTCCATCGAAGATCACCCCAACCGCGGAAACGGTCCACGCCCCAGTCAGATCGAGGCCGCCGGGAGGCGGAGGGGGAGGAGGAGGCGGGCCGCCACCTCCGCCGCCGGTTGCAACCACGACTGCCGGCACAAGACTATTCAGAACATCATTCTGCGTAATCTGCTGAAATGATTGCTCGGGGTTGATCACTCCCCCGATGCTTCCAGCCAAACCGGGAAGCGTCTGGGATATGCGAGCCGAGGATCCTTCACCGTTGCCAAATTCAGATCCTAAAAACGTCTGGGACTCCCCCTGTTGCTTCCCTTCCTTCTCTGCATTGCGGCGAACAGTCTCCATGCTTTCAATTCTTCCAGCCAGCGCTCCAGGCGAGGGGGGTGCTAGCGCGGACAGCCTCGGCGAACCGGGGAGATCAATTAAAATGGGGGATTCCCGCTTGAAACCGTCCAAGTCCGTGCGCCCCAAATCCGCAATTTCACCATCCGAACTCCGTGTGGCAATATGGCCTTCCTGGATGCCAACCGAACCAAAATTGACTCCGCCCACGATGGGCAGGACGCGCTCTCCATGCGCGTCAATGGAAACCAGGGACAGGCTGTCGCGTCCAGTCACATCGAGCCCAGCCACCTTCAGTGTGGAAGTCGGTGAGAAATAAATCAGAGCCGACCCGCTGTAAACTGTGACCTGGTTGGCTTGCGGAACAAATTCGACGGAAGATTCCGGAGCGAGACGCACGTACGAGCCGTCCTCGAACTGGATTTGCACCATGTCGTTGGCTGCGGTCGTCACCGTAAACGGCGCATTGGGGAGCGGCGCCGTCTGACGCAATTTGGATTCCTTGCCACCGGCCTGCAGTTTGACCGTGGAACCCGGCGAATACACCGACGTGATTTTGGGTGCCGCAGCGTGTCCCAGCACAGGCAGCACCGCGAGGACACATGAGAGGATGAGAGTGAAAAGATATTTATGAGAATTCATGACGGACTCCCTTTTTTAAAATAATTAGAACGCGTTCACAATGAACGATTAACTGCGAAAAGTCAAGGTGCAAAAATACCGCAAAAATGCCCAAGCCCAGGGCTTACGCATTTGGAATGGCCATGGATTTGCTATTGGCCACCTTGTGACTTTTGCGCCTCTTCGCGGCCGATCTCTGCCGTTCGGTGCTTGGGAATATGGCCGCGAAGAGGCACAAGGAGCGCAAGAAGGACGATCTGCTATGTGCTATGCGTTGCCAAACCCAAATGCGGAAGCCCTGGGAAAAAACGCCCTGTCATTCGGCTTTTCGGGTCTCGGTTTGGGGGTTGGTCCTGGTCGCGGGAGGAGACGGGACGACGTTCTTGACGCGAATGCCGCTCCCGTCGAGCGTGGTCTGCGTCGGCTCAATAATTCCGAGATTTTTCAGCCATTTTTGTTTTTCAATGGATGGATCGGTGGCATCGCGGATCCATCGGTTATAAGGAAATTCCACGGCAATCGGGGATGTTTTGATCAAGGCGGCCAGATCGATCATGAAGGGCCCCTGCATCTCTCCCTTTCCGGGATAAAAATACATCTCGCCCTGGTCCACTTCCTTGCCGCGAAAATCAACCTTGCCGACGAGTGCGATCACTTTCACTCCATCCTTGGAATAGGCGATCAGGGCGACCGAATTCTCCTTGCCGCTCACATCCGGAACATTCAGGTGCACGCCTCCCTCGTTGGTGAAGCGAACCAGCACCGAGCCGGCCATGATGGCGGCCTGTTTTTCCTTGGGCACATACTCCACCAGGGTGTTGGGCCCTTGACGGATGATCGAGCCATCCGCAAGAGTGACCTCCACGATGTCATTGGCCTGGGAGAGCAAGGTGAAAGGGATGGCGGGGAGACCTTCGGGAACCCGCATCAATCGGGTCAGTTCACCGGCCTCCAGAACAACCGTGTTCTTGGGGGAATAAATCCCGGAAATACGGTTTTGCGGTGCTTTCTCAACACCCCCGGCCAGGTGAATTCCCGCGAACCCAAAAAATAAAACAAAAACAAGTTTTTTCACGGACACAAACTCTATCATCTTTCCAAGCACAAATCAAATCCATCCGTGGCACTGCAGCTGGGCTTACGCATTTGGAATCGGTTCGTCATTCTTGTGCCTCTTGCGCCTTTTTGTGGCCATTTCCCGCGTGCCGAACAGACGGATTGGCCGCAAAGAGGCACAAAAAGCACAAGGCAACCACCCCGCATCCAGATTTGGAAGAACCTCGGAGTCCAAATGCGTAACCTGCAGTGCCGCATCAAAATTTACGGGCGGCAACATGACCGTCATGAAACAGCGTGTTCGCCCTGCCCCGCCAGTGAACATATCCCTCGGTCAAAAGCGCAAATTCGTCCGGCCCACAGGTATGATCCTTGCCTGTGTACGACTCCCCCAGGCGCTGTATCATCATGCCGTTATAGCTGTAACTTGAGTTATATCCGGGGTCGCCGAATCCCATGGGCGAGGTTGGGGTATCCATCGGGCACCGGAAGGAAAATTCGTCCACGCTGTACGAATCGAGGGCGAACGGCAAATCCACCCCGCTGACAAAAAAGCCCTGCGATAAATTCGTCGCCAGGCCGTTGGGAATATAGCCATCATTGTCCGAGGCATAAATGGCCATGCCGCCGTAAATGTGACGAAGATTGGCCATGCAGGCCATTTGTTTGGAGCGTCCTCGAAAATCGCGAAGGACGGGAACCGACAGGGCGACAAGAATGAAAACGATGGACACGGCCACCAAAAGCTCCGTCAGAGTCAGAGCATGCTGCTTCCGCGATGACTTCCGTCTCACGGCTCCCCCGCGGAGCGCGGGCTCTTGCCGGCAAACGAGGGTGTTTCAGAAACGTAACGTGGCACAGTGATGAGATTCCCGAATTGATCCTTGAGAAACGGGCTGCCTGACACATTCCCGAGATCCATGGAAAATGAGGTGATGGTGCCACCGAAGCTGCCATGCCCGGTACCATCCGATACCAACAACCATGAGCCTGCCACGTCAACATTCGTGAAACCACTCAAAGACCCATCGGGTAAAAACGTTCCCATGAGGCGACAATCAAAGTTGTAAACGTTTGTAACCCCCCCGACAACGTTGGTCGTGGTTCGCAGGGGCTGGTAGGTGTAGTTGTTTCCAATTGGAATGGAGGCCAAGGTGCTATAGGTCACGTCCTGGTCATTCTGGTCAAAAGGGTTGCCGGTGATGGTCGTGTATGGCCCGTAAAAGTATGCGTTTTGGAGAATGACGGATGCGGCCACTGTCCCCGAACTGTTCAGCTTTTGCAGGATGAGTCCCTGATATCCAAAGTCGCCATGATTGGCGGTGATATGCACCGACAGGCTGTTGATGGTGCCACCGATTGGAACAGTAAAGGCCATGACCGTGTTGACGATATTGGGCAGCATCGGGAAACTGCCGTTGGTCGAGAATGCGGTGGAGGCGACCGAGGTCAGTCCCCCCTTGCCCCCCGAGCTCGAAAACGGAACCGGAGCAAATGCATCACGGCTGCGATGTGAATTGACTTTGCCGTCGCTGCGGAAGATACGGCCGTAAGAAGTTGAAATCAAAGACAGCACCATCACTGCAGCAAGGAACGAGGGCGGGATTACAAAGGATCGCGTTTTCATGGGTATATTCGAGGCTATCCGCAATCGGCTGAAAGTCAAGTCGAATTCCCCGTCCCGTTACGGCGTCGCCGCGCCGGTTTCGGCCGTCGAACTCAGAATGTTCGATTGAAATGTACGGATTGGATTGCCGGCCGGGTCAACAATGCGCGCGTTGAGGAAGATGATCAGGTTTCGCTTGCTTGTCTGGTCTATCTTGCTCTGAAAGAAGCGCCCGATCATCGGGATGTCGCCAAGGAACGGCACCTTGTCGTTCACCTTGCTCTGCACCTCGTTGATCAACCCGCCCAGCATGATGGTCTGGCCATCCCAAATGATGACGCTCGTGGTCAACGTTTTCTTGTTAAAAATAGGCTGCGGCAAGGTAAAGGTGACCGAGGTCGAGCCGGCCACGGCGGATGTCGTGTAATTCACGAACCCTTCAAAGTCCACAACCTCGGGTGACACCGTCATATTGATGGTATAACTGTCGCTGCTCACGGTGGGTTTTACATCGAGGATCACGCCGATTTCACGCGTCGAGAAGGCGCTGGGAGAAGGTCCCGCGATGGCCACGGCACCCTGGCCGCCCACGACGCCGGATGTACCCGTCGAGATCTGCGGATCGGTGAAGGCGGATGGGTAAATGAATTCACGCGTGATCAGGATTCTTGCCGATTCACCGCTGGTGGTGGTGACTCGAGGCGCGGAAAGCAGGTTGGTGAGGCCTTTCTGGCTCAATGCGTCAATGAAAACCTGAAACTGGGGATTGGTGAGCACACCGGTGATGGTCATCACAGTGGGGGCGACGCCGCTGGTCGCTCCCGACAGCAATGCATCCAGCGCGCTTGCACTGAGGGTGCTTCGCAAACCGGTGGTCAGCGGGTTGCCGAGACCACGGTAGGGCCCGCCGATCGGGATGCCGGGCAGCGATGTACCCGTGCCCGATTCCACCGTGTACTCGTGCTGCGTGGCGTCCGCAAAGGCCCATCGGAAGCCCAACTGCTCCAGGTCGCTCTGTCGGATATCAATAAACTTGGCCTCGATCTGGACCTGGGGAGGAGTCTTGTTGAGCTTGAGGATGATCTGTTCGATCTGGTCCAGCACTTCATTGGAATGCGTGGCGACCAGGATGCCCAGCGATTCGTTGTATGAAATGCTGGTGTTCTTGTTGGAAAAATCGATTCCGAATTCCTCAAACGCCTTCTTGACGTCGGCCGCCTTGGCCTTGCCGTTGGATGATTGCATGGACACAAAGCCTCCTCCTCCTCCTCCTCCTCCTCCACCACCACCACCACCGCCAGTTCCACTGGTGCTTTCAATAACCGATCGGAAAATGCCGGGCGACACGCTGAATGTGCGGGTCTGGGTTCCGCCTTTCATCATGCCCTGGTCGCTTGAAACAATCATCACGGCATCAGGTTCCACATGATATTTCAAACCCGTGACGGTTGTCAGAAATTTGATGGCATTGAGCAGCGGCACATCGCGAAGATTCAGCGTCACGGTGAGGCCGGAAGCGGCTGCAGGCGTGGTTCCGCCACCTCCAGTGGGATCGGTCACCGTCCCTCCCCCCGCGTCCGGTGCTGGCGTTGCGGCTTCAAAACCCCCGGTTGACTTTGCGAACGCCGGAATGATGTTCACGCCCTGGTGATTCGGATCGGCTTCGCGACTTTCATTAATCAGGTAATTGATTGCGCTCATGATCGGGGTGTTCTCAAACTCGATCTTCTTGATCCTGATATCCTTGAGCTTTTTCATGATATCACTCGTGTTGCCAAAAGTGCCAAGATCGTCCGTGACATTGCCACTCGTGGGCGGCGCCTTGTCCCGTCGAAGCGGCAATTTCCACCCTTCCTGGACCTCGAGCATGCTTTGCATCTCGGCCTGGCGCTTGGCGGCTTCCAGTTTTTTGTATTTCGCAAGCTGCACCTCGCGCAGGCGGTGGTAGGCCGTGGCGCTGTAGGGGTCGATGCGCAGGACATCCTTGAGGCTGGTCTCGGCCAGGTCGAATTGCTCGCTCTTGAAATAGTTTTCAGCGGCGCGGTATTTTTTAAGGACTTCCTGCTGCCTTGCCACAAATTCCGGCTCGGAAAGTTCCTTGGGTATGGCCGCTGTGCGCTGTTCCACCGCCTCCTTGTGAACCTCCCCGCTGCTGCTTTCGCGTTGTGCGGCTTCCACCAGCTCCAATGCCTGACGATTTTCCGGGTTGAGCTGGTAGGCCTGCTGCCCGTAGCGGACGGCCGAGGTATAATCCCCCTTGTCATAGAGTGAACGGGCAAGGCTGAAGGCACAAATCGAGGCACCCTGGCGAATCTGCGCGAATTCGATGGCGGACGCTGGAGCGCTCGTCAGTTTCTTCTGCGCCTCCTCATAAATGCTCAACGCCTTCGCAAAATCACCCTGCGTGGCAAGACTCTCCGCCTCCTTGATCATCAACTGCGCGCTGATCAACGCTTCCTGGCGTCGCACCAGTTCCAGCTGGGAAGCATTGGCACCCTCGATGGCGGTTTCCTTGGCTTCCTTGGCAGCCTCCTTGGCATCCGTGGTGGCTTCCTGTCCCAAAATGGCCATCGGCAGCCCGCAAAGCGCAACAATGGTTAATTTAACCCACATTGAGTAAAGCAACGTTTTCATGAGAGTGATGCAATAAATCAGGAACCTAAAAACCGGCAGGAGCTCTGTTGGGCTGGGGGTTCGGTTTGGGCGGCAGGGGTCTTGGTGGCAAGGCTCGATTAACTGGCGGTGGAGGAGCTCCCCCCGGCAGTTGTCGAGGCGGTTGGCCGAAAGGTGTTGTTCCTGTTGGTGATTTGATTTCTTCGGGTTTAAGCTGCAAAAGGATGGTCTCTTTACCGTTGTCCAAACGCTTAACTATCACTTCGAAATGGGTGGCGTCAAGTTTTTTTATGCTAACTACTTGATATTTAATGCCTTGCAGCGAAAGCGCGGACGTTGACCCCACATCAATGTAACGATCCTCCAAAATAAAATAGAGTCGAGCAAACAAATCATCCGCCGTCCCCTGCTTTCCTTTTATCAGGATCACAGGATTCCCCCCTTCTCTCTGCAAGGTGAGTTCGGATACATCCACCGTGGTCACCAGCGGTTTTCCATCGGCATCCTTGATGGTGGGATCGGGCACCTCCTTGGTTTTCGGCTCATACTTCATGATTTTAAATCCCTTGTCGTTCGCATCCGGTATCTCTTCATTGAGCTTGCAGTAATAATTCTTTTTTCCATCCCTTCGCAGGATGGAAAATTTGAGGCCTTCGGCGCCATCCGCGACTCCGTTGAAGATGAATGGGAAGGGCTTTTGAGTGATCTTCTCCAGGCGAAGCTTGAGCGCCACATCCGGCTTGCTGGACCCGTCGACGGGATTGGTCTCGGCCAGGAATTCTTCGCGCACCGTAAAGCCATCGCCATCCGGGTCGGTGTCGGCCACCAGGTTCTTCGTGGACAGCCCGTATTTTTCCAACCATTCGTAGGGCAGGCCCTCCGAGGTCTTGAGCCCGATCGTTATTTTGGAATCGTAAATCGTCGGATATGGATATTCCTCCGGTTTCAACACCTTCATATAGGGCGCGATGAAGAGACGGTGGCTGTTGCTGGACCATCCCGGCGGGGTGTCCACCATGGCAAGACTGTTTTTCAGGTCTTCCAGCTCGTAGGACTTGGCAGGGTCAATCTTTCCGGGACGGCTGTCCTGCTGGCTGATCTGGCTTCGAAGTTCGCCCACGCGGGACACAAGCAGGGCGATAAAAATCACCAGCGCCAGCATGACGATGCCCGTGATGAAGCGGTCGTAATACTGGACTAAAAATGCCAGGAATGCCTTGAAGTTCATGATGAAAAATTCAAGCGGTCAACGCTTGCCCTCCGCAGGACGATCCGTGTCGCGCCCACCCGTCTTGGATTTCCCTTTTTCAACCACCTTGGGCTCAGGACGGAACTCCAGGTAGTCGATGCGCATCCCGACCTTGATGGTCTCCTGTCCCAATACATAGGGTAATTCGTCGGGGTCCAGTTGCACCGGTTCCACCTTGTCCTCCGTGGGTTCCGCTGGCCCGGGTGCGCCAGGACCGGGAGGCGCCTTCTTCTTTTCCGCAACCGGAGCTTCCGGCAAGCCGGCCATCGCGCCCGGCTTGTCGTTGGCGATGTTCAACATGCGGGGGATCAGGATGAACTCGGAGTGGGCCAGTGAATTGAGGAAATTGCGAAGCGAATCGGTATCGCACACAACCTCAATCTGGAAAGGCATCACGGTGTAGAGATACCCCGGCGCATCCACCATTCCGAACGTGGATCCGAGGGAAATCATGGGTTCCGTGGCGGGTGAATGGCCGGAAGCGGCGGGGGCGGCACCTCCAGCAACCGTAACAGCCGCGGCTGCCGCAATCGCATCCTCAAACACCACTCGCTTGAACACGGTGAGTTCCTGCACCGGGGCTGCAGCCGTGAGCTTGATGATTTCCTCGGTGATCTTCAACTGTTTCTGGATCATCGGAGTGGCGTTCGTCTTGGGCGGAAAGCCCGAATATTTCTCAAATCCGAACCAGAATTTATCAGGGTGCTTGATCCCGCTCTGGTCCAATATTTTTGCCATTTCCTGGCAGGACAGGCGGATCTTGGTCTGCGCAGGCAGTTCATCCAGCGGCTCGAACGACATCGTCCCGCGGCGCAACAGGCCGATCCCCTGGGTCACCACTTTTTTCTCGTTCTCCGTGTTGGACTTGATCAGCTTTACATTGTCCGCGCTGAGCGAGCCACCCAGCTTGCTTTTCTGGTCCCACAGCCGCTGGCGGTCACCAATCATTGCCTCCAATTTTTGAGCGAGATCATCCCGGACGTGGATTTTGGCCTTGAGCATGAAAATGCTGACGCCGAGCCCGACGGCAAAAACCGCGAGGATCACAACCAGAGGAAGATTTTTTTTGAGAAACTTCATGAAAAATGGACGGCCGGTTAATACTCGATGAACTCCTCAGGTTTCAACGTGGCCTTGAAACGAAATTCAAAAGTCCAGTCCGACGCGATGGGCGAGGTGTTTGAGAGAATCTTGACCGCGGAAAAAAGCGGCGATTCTTCAAGGTTCTGTTTGAAATCCTCGACCGGCTTGGAACTGCTGGCCGATTTGGGATTATTGAGGCAAAGGCCGCGGATTTCAAACTCGGTGACGACGCTTTTTCCCTGGACTGCCGCCACCGCGACCGCTGGATCCGGGGCGCCACCAGGCATCGGCGGCATCGGCCGCCCCCCCCGTCCCCCTCGCCCGCCGCCGACAGGCTGGTCGGGAGCTGCGACCGCAGTCCCAATGTAGGAGATCACCTTGCCGTCATTCTGCGGAACGAGTTCTGTGATCCAGATCTCGGCTGGAACGATCGCATTGAGCCTCTGTAGAAAATTGATCCAGCGCGTCCTGAATTTGATGATGTTCCGGATTTGTTCCGCGTCCACGTGAACGACATCCCTGGCTTTATCCGCATTTTTCATGTCGTCATCAATCCGCTTGAGCTCGTCCACGTCCCGCGTCGCGCGGGCGAGCTGGTCGGCGAGCAGTCCCTCGGCTTTCCAGTAGTAGAGCCAGTAAGCCCACACCACGCAGATCACGCCGACCATGGCGGCGACAAAAAATGGGATTTTGCGCCTGAATTCCCGTCTCTTGGTGACGGACAGGGGGACAAGGTTGACCTCAATCGGACATTCGGTTTCGAGGCGGAGCCCCAGGCCGACCACCTCGCCCATGGAGTGTGCAACTTTTTCGAGCTCCTCGGCAGGAACCTGAAACGGAACATTCTTGAACGGGTTGATGTGCTCCACCTCCATCTCCATCTTCTCCTTGAAGAAGTAATCAGCGTAGGAAATGATCGAGCTGCCGCCGGAGAGGAGGAGGCGCTTGGGCGCCGTGCCTCCCTGTTGTGTCTTGTAAAAGTTGATTGAGCGCGCCACGTCTGCATGGAGGCGCGTCATCACGTTGCGAATGATTTTGCTGAGCTTGGCGGCCGATTCGAGTTCCGGTTCCTCGTAGGCGCCACCAAGCCCCACAAACCCCTGGCGCAGCTTGAGATCCTCGGCCTCGGCAAACCCGATCTCGAATTCCTGGGAAACGTTCTGGGTGATTGTATTGCCCGCGATCGGCACGTTGCGCATGAAGACCTTCTTACCCTCGATGAAGATGAGGTTGGTGGTGCGTGCGCCAATGTCGAGAATGAGGGTGCAGCTCTCGTCAAACTCATAATTGTAACGCATGGCGTTATACAAGGCGATCGGGGCCACATCCACCACTTCCACGCTCAGCCCCGCCTCCTCCACGCACTGGTTGACCCCCTCGATGATTTCGCTCTTGATGGCCACCAGCACCACCTCCAACTCGGCCTCCCCCTTGCCTCCAACGACCTGGAAGTCCCAGACCACCTCCTCGATGGGAAATGGAACGTTCTGCGCCGCCTCGTAACGCACCATCTGGCGAATCTTGGCCTCGTCGGTCGAGGGCAGCTTCATGAAACGGGTAAGCACCATCTGGCCGGAAACGGAGACAGCCGCATGCTTTGCCTTGACCTGGCGATCAGCCAGCAACTTCTTCAACACCTCAACAATCGTCGGATTGCGGTTCTCATCCGCGCTGGGATCCACGACGGGCATCGGCGCATGGCCGAAATTCACAAGCGACAGGCTTCCCGGTCCCGACGAGATGAACTCGCCGAACTTGATGCTGCTGGCGCCGATATCCAGCGCGAGAAATCGCTTGAGGGCCATATCAGGTCAGGGAATTTTCACCGTTTCAATCCCGCTCCAGCAATCAATAGGCGGCGGGAACTGCGGAAGCCGGCTTCACCTGCTCGTAGTAATCGATGAACGCCGGAGACCAGGGCGACTGCATGAGGTTCAACAAAACCCCGCCCCGTGGCGGCGTGGATTCCCAGAAGGATTTCCCCTTGTTCAAAGGGGTCATCCAAAAGGTGTCCTGCAGCCTCCCCTTGTAGTAAACCTGCACCGCAATCTGCAGAACAAATTGAGTTCCCGACCCGCCATATTTTTTGACTGAGTTGGGATCCAGGAACACCGGCACGATATTCTTTTTGCCGCCGCCCGGGTTCTTCGGGACATTCACCACCGTGACCGTTGTCGCCAAAATATCGAAGCGATCCTTTTCCTTGAAGTATTGGGCAGCGACATAAAACTTCAAGGTCACCTCGTCAGCCCATTCAGGCTCAGAGTCGAGAATCGCCTCGATCACCAACCACTTCTTCGATTGATCCGCCTGGGGCTGCTGCCCGCTCATCGCATATCGCGGCGCCTGATCCAGGCTGGCTGTGACATCCTTGATCTTGATCTCCTGCTTGTTGTTATTATCCTGCGAAAAAGCCGTGGAAACGATCAGAAATGAAAACGAAATTGCTAAGATTCTATTTTTCAACGTAACCTCCTTCTATTCAATTAGATATAAACGTGAAATCGGCAATTGACAAGATAAAGTATCGGATTTTGAAAATTATCTATTCTACTTCAGCCGATGAAACTCGTCCAACAGAGCATGAATCGTTTTTGCATCGGGCGCATCAAGGAATAGCACCGTCTTTCCACGTATGGTGATGCATTGTTTTTGCTTGGCCACCGAAAACAAAACAGCGTCAGAGGGCGATGCAGGCTTTGGCTTGGACGCTGTTCCATGCGGTTGCGCCAAAGGCCCGGGGGCCTGATACCGATATCTGTAGAAATCATCCATTCCGTCAAAGAACTCACGGGCGTCCTTCTCGCTATCCCAAACAGTTTTCCAGATCAACACCCATTTGCCGGGCTCGGTTTCGTACAGGACGTAACGGTCCCCTCCCCACCCCTGGGCGATCACGGCGGCGGCATCGTCCGTGTGGCGCTGGGTGAAAAGCGAACGCAACCCCATCTCACCAACCGTGTTCTCGTGAAGCTTTTTCCATGAAGCACGGGGCTTGATGTCAATGGATACCGCCACGGGTGGATCGAAAGCTGGCCCGATGTATTTCTCCGGGTGCAACACCTGCTCGGTGCTCTGGGGCGGATTGGCGAACATCGCGTCCAGCGCACTGTTCCCTCCATGGGCATGGACTTCGGAGACGAAAATTTGACCATCCTGGTACGGAAAGAGCAGCGAATCGCGCAGGAACGGGGGTGCGGAATACATTTTATCATTCTGCTGTGAGAAAAGAAGCTGCAGGTCGCCCAGAATTTCGTGCGCCTTGTAATTCATCCGCAGGAAAACGCCCATGTGATACGTGGCATCCCCCTCCACCAGGGCAGATGCCGCCGAGGCCGCGTCATCGTTGTCCTTCGCCCGCAACGCCAGTGCCTTGAAATTGAAGTTCTGGTCCTGCAACGCATGCACCAGCTCATGGGCCATGATGGTCCTCTCAAAGTTATTGTCCAGGTTGGCCTCGGCAAACGTGTAGAGCTCGTGGGTGTCGGGATCGTAAAACGCTGCCACTTGTTCCGAAAGCAGCTCGGTGACCATTTTGACCAGGTCCACGTCCATCGGCAGGAGGCCGATGCGCTTGAGCGACAGCTCGTAATTGTGAAATTCCTCGGTGGTGTATTGTGCCCCCAGCTTGGAAATGATGTACTGCTTGATCTCCGCCCTCGCCATGCGGCGATAAACCACGGGCTTGGAAAAGGGAAGCTTGCGAAGATCGGAGATTCCGATTTCTATTTCCTTGCGGGCTTTCTCCTGCCCCATGACCGCCTTCACCGCGTTGATCAGTTTCTCCTCGCGGCGGTTCTTCCGGTCCAGAATCCAAAGGTCGCGGTCCAGCTTTGCCTTCTGCTCGCCAAGATCCGCCAGATATTCCTCGCGGGACAACTCCGCAACGGTTATGAAGGCAAGGAGTGCCGTCCCGGCCCATACCATCCACCGCGTTGCGCTTTTTGACATGAAACCTGAACTTAACAGTCTCAAACAGAGAATCCAGAACCTTCTCTCATCGCCCGGCTACCGCCCCATGCGCGTGAGTGAGATCGTTGGCTCCCTGAAACTCCCCCCCTCGGAACGCGGCCAGGTCCGGCGCATCATGGATCACCTCCTCCAGCAGGGCTCCGTCGTCCACGTTCGCAAGGACCGCATCGTCCTCCCCTCCGAGGCCAACCTCGTCACAGGCCGCCTCCAGATGAATGAACGCGGCTTCGGCTTCGTCATTCCCGAGTCGCCCGACCCCGCTGCCAAGGCATCCCCCGACATCTTCATCCCCGCCGAGGACACCGGCGTCGCCATGCATGGCGACCGCGTCCTCGTGCGCGTCAACCAGCAGCCACCCGCCCGGCGCAAGGGACGCGTGCCCGAGCGTGCTTCCGACAAGATCAGCGGATGCATCATCCGCGTCCTCGAACGCGCCAACACCACGCTCGTCGGCGTGCTCCAGCGCAGCCCGCACTTTCATTTCGTCCGGCCGGATGATCCGCGCATCCAGCGTGACGTGTACGTGAACCTCTCCCACGGCACCCTCAAGCCCCGGGTGGATGACCGCGTGGTCGTGAAACTCCAGCCTTGGGAAAATCGCCAGATGAACCCCGAGGGAATCATCTCCGAAGTCATCGGGCGCTCCGACGATCCCAGCCTCGACATCCTGGTGATCGTCAAGAAATTCAAATTTCGCGTGGACTTTCCCCCTGAAGTCATTGCCCACGCCGAGGCAATCGAGGAAACAGTCCCCGAAGCCGAACGGATGCGGCGCATGGATTTCACCCAGGACATGGTCGTCACCATTGACCCCGATGACGCGCGCGATTACGACGACGCCCTTTCTCTCAAGCGCACGGGCAACGGCCGCTGGCTCCTGGGCGTGCACATCGCCGACGTAAGCCATTATGTGAAACCCGGGTCCGCGCTCGACCGCGAGGCGCGCGAACGCGGCAACAGCGTGTATCTCCCCGACCGCGTCATCCCGATGCTGCCCCAGCACCTTTCCAACGGGATCTGCTCGCTCAAGGGAGGCGTCGAACGCCTCACGCAGACCGTCCTCTTCGAGCTGAACCCCGATTGCACCGTCCACTCGCGGACTTTCCATGACAGCATCATCTGCTCCTCCGCGCGTCTGACCTACAAGCAGGCGCTTTCCGTGATCAAGCCCCAGGCCGGCTCCAAGCCCCTCGTGGACAATCCTGCCGTCTGCCGCCTGCTCCAAGATCTCTGGTCCGTCGCGTCCAGGGTGCGCGCGCTGCGCTTTGCAAACGGATCGCTCGACCTCGATTTTCCCGAGCTGAAGGTCCACTGCAACGAGCGCGGGCTGGCGGAACGCATTGAGAAACAGGAGAACGACATCTCGCACCAGCTCGTGGAGGAATTCATGCTCATGGCCAATGAAGCGGTGGCGGCGGAGACGCGCCGCCGCACCATGCCCAGCATCTACCGCGTCCACGATGAACCCGATGTGGACAAGCTGGAGCAGTACCGGGATTTCGTGATCGCCAACGGTTTCACGATGGGCGATCCTTCCGTGCGCGGTGAAATCCAGAAACTTCTCAAGCGGCTCGCCGGCAAACCCGAGGAATACATCCTCAAGCTCAACCTGCTGCGCTCCCTCAAGCGCGCGCAATATTCCACAACCCCCGTCGGGCATTTCGGGCTTTCCAAGGAAAACTACACCCATTTCACCAGCCCCATCCGCCGCTACGCCGATCTCATCATCCACCGCTCGCTCATCCGCGCAACGAAACACTCGCGCAAACCCCTGCCCCATGCCCGCGACGCCGCATACGATTCCGCCACGCTCGACACGATCTGCAACCACTGCTCCATCACGGAACGCGTCGCCGACGAGGCGGAAAAGGAGGCCGTCAAGCTCAAGCTCATCGAATACTTCGAAAACCAGCTCCGCAAACACAAGCTGGAGACGTTTGACGCCCTCGTCACCGAGGTGCGCAACTTCGGACTTTTCATCGAGCTCCCTGATTACATGCTCTCGGGCCTCATCCACATCTCCACGCTGGGCGATGACTTCTATCATTTCGACGCCGCGCGCCAGAAGTTCACCGGAAAGAAAACCAAAAGAGTGATCCAGCCCGGCCAACGCCTGAAAGTAAAAGTCTCGCGCGTGGACCGCTTCAAAAAGCAGGTGGATTTTGCGCTGGCCGATTAAAGAGGCCGCCACATCTTCCCCGTAGGAGCGGTTGCCCTTCGACAAGCTCAGGACAGTCCCGAGCAGTGCCGAGGGGCTGCCAACCGCGACCGGCCCCCGGATTTTTCTCGGCAGAGTAACGCAGAACGGCGCAGATTTTCGGAACGCGTTCGATCTTGCCTTTCAATGGTTGGAGTTATAGTTTGGCCATGCTCCGAATTTCTCCAACTTCAGTTGAAGCAAATCACAATCGTGCCTATGCGTCGGGAAAATCAACATCGATTGGTGCTGGCTCTGCTTTTTCTGGTGTCCGCTGGCACCCCGTCCGACGCCAAGGCGACCACTGAAGACGCCACGGCTGCCTCATGGAGACAGGCGGCTGCACAAGGAAGTGCCACCGCACAGTACATGCTGGGGTACGCCTACGAGCAGGGCGGTCATGGCCTGGGTCCCGACAATTATTCCGAGGCTCGCACATGGTACCTGAAAGCCGCTGAACAGGCGCACCCGCAAGCCATGTTCCGCCTCGGCTTGTTGTACGAAAACGGCAGGGGTATTCCGAAAGACTCGGCGGTGGCCATCCTCTGGTACGAAAAGGCGGCAAAGGCCGGAAATACGGACGCTGTGACCACCCTGAACAATATCCGCATCACTGAGGAAAGCGAGCATCGCGGCCCCCTCCTGCCTGAGCCTTCGACCACGGGTGGTTTGACTCGTGAAGAGACCAAGGGTGCGGGTGCGCAGACGACGAATGCGCAGCCTACGGTGGACGCCATGCGTGCAGCTGCTGAGCATGGAGATGTCTTTTCTCAGCTCATGCTTGGACAGGCCTACGAACAGGGCTCGAGTGGGGTAAAACTCGACTATGCCGAAGCTCTCAAATGGTATCTGAAGGCTGCAGCCCAAGCCCAGGAAAGCAACCCACAAATCATGTGTGCGATCCAGGCGATGTGGGCGGTCGGCGGCATGTACGAACATGGTTTGGGTGTTAAAAAAAATAAGGAAGAGGCCGTCCGTTGGTATAATAAAGCGGCAAGTGCTTCGGCGCGCGCTGACAAAGCCCAACAAGCCCAGGCCGCTCTCAATCTGCGCAACATGCAGAATGGGGGAACCAATTCCAACCATGGCACCCCCACGCCAGACTCTTCGACTGGTGGAGAGGCTGCGGATGCCAGCGACGCCTCCATCATCAAGAAAATCAAGCCCGAGGTGGTCAAGTCTGTCTCAAAAGCGACGGTGATCATCGAGACACCGCTGGGGTCCGGGAGCGGATTTTATTACAAGGATGGGAACGACTTCTGGATTGCGAGCAATACTCACGTGATTGGTGGGGCATTCGATCTTCTCAAGCTCAAGGTCTTCGATCAAAATGGCAAACAGGTTCCAGTTGAAAAGGAGATCAAGGCTGATTTGGAGGCGGATCTCTGTCTCGTGAAGCTTCCCAAAGATACGGTTCCGGAATGCTTCGTCGTACAGGGCAAGGATCCATCACCAGGCGACCCAATTCTTGTCACCGGCAACGCCAAGGGCGATGGAATTATTTCACCACTGGAAGGAGTCGTGAAAGGCCTTGGGGCGAAACACGGCGTTCCTATTTTCGAAATTTCAGCCCCGATTGTTCCCGGTTGCAGCGGGGGACCCGTGGTGAACGAAAACGGGGAAGTGATTGGAGTTTCAACCTACGGCATCACCGCCAGCGAGGAGATCAAGAACGACAAGATGTTCAAAGGCACGCCTTTCGCCGGCGTGCGACGGATGGCCGTGAGGACAACCCGCCTCTCCGACACCAAACCTTGCGACCCAAGCGTCCTTTTTCTCCATCACAAGGCCACCCATGACCGCGACAAACTCCTGGAACTCTACCTGCAATGCGTCCGTGAAAAATATGAGATGGCATCCAAGCAGGAAATGAGTGTCCGAAAACGCCAGTGGGCCGACATGCCAGACAGCCAGTCCCAGTTCAATCTCGACGACTGGCTCGCAACCGCCGACAAGCCCATCATGGACCAAGGCATGTTCAACGGCGTTCGCAAATCCGGGATGCTGGAAGAATACTACACCGCTGGGAAAATTCTTTCCCAACTCAACGGTCTGTGGACCAAGGAGGCTGAGGATGCCGGGAGAATCTCCAAGAAACCAATGCACTACGAGGCGCAAGCGAAGACGATCCGTGAGCAGATCGCCAAAGCAAGCGCATCGATGCCACCTCTGGAAATCAATTTTCTCAACAAACTCAAAACCAAGAAGGATGCGGTTTTCATCGACAAGGAGGTTCATGATTCCATCGATGCCTTCATTGAGACCCGCCTCAAGGAGTTGAGCAAACCCTGATGCGACCAGCTCCGAATCACTCTTTCACCCTGGATCTCCGATGGCCAAGATCGCCAGCCCCGAAAAAGTGAGGCGTTACTGTGTCATAGCCGGCCTCCTTTACATCGCCCCTTTTGTCGCTCTTGCCGGTTGGGAACTCTATTCGGGCCAAGCCTCTATTTCTCAAAAGAGGCCACCTTCAAACCTTGTTGCATACCGCAAGGATAACCCATCCCTCTATTGGGCATACGTGAAGTCTAAACTGCTCACGGCATGCACGGCAGGCGGTGCGCTGATCGTGTTCGGTCAGCTGGTGGCATGGCTTAACCGCTTACCCGGAAGCCCGAAAACTTGGGACGATGGCCCTGACACGCGCTGACTACATTCCGAAACCACATTTCAAGCCTTGGAATGTAATTCTGAAATTCCATTTGCAGCATGTTATCGTATCATGACAAAGTGTAATCATGGTAAGAACACAGATCCAGCTCCAGGACGAACAATACCTCCGTCTTAAGCGATGCTCAACAGCCGGGGACGGCTCGATCGCGCAGTTGATTCGCGATGCGCTAGACCTTTATTTCCAGAGCAAGAAACGCCCGGGCCGAAAGAGCATCAGGGACATTGCCGGTAAATTCCACCCCGTCCCCATGACCGGCTTGAAGAAGCATGACCATGAGTTCGCCGAGGCGATCGTCGCTTCCAAGCGGCGATGAAAACCGTCTTTGTGGACACATCCGGCTTCTATGTCGTGCAACGTGTCAGGCCACTTTTTGATGATTTTACAGAACTCCCAGCATCTTTGATCAGCAGCGCGGCCTGACGACAAAATCATCTTCCTCGTAGGAGCGGCTGTCAGCCGCGACCGGGACCCGGGGGGACCCGGATTTTTCTCCGCAGATTAACGCCGAACGACGCAGATTTTCGGAGGGTTTCTCGCACCCGCGCTACGCCGTAGGCTTTGGCGAGGCGAGAAGGCGCGAAGGCGCAAAGCCGGATTTTCACGCAGCGACGCTGCGTGAAAAAACGTTCAGGTTCAGAAAATCTGCAACACTTCCTTCCGTCTTCCCTCACCTTGGACGTTGGAAGTTCGACGTTCGATGTTGAAAGTTCCCGCCCCCTTTTCATCCCTCATCCTTCATCCTTTTCCCTTCACCCCTCTGATTCCGATTCCGCGCACCGATTCTTCCTTGTGGACATCCCTGCCGATGCGGATATGTTTTCTCATGTTCGTGCCTTCGGAACCTGCATTTGGGCTGTCTGGCGGCCACCAACATCAATGACCGACGCCAAGACATTCCGTTCGCCGTCGCTTCTCCGACTCATCGCTGTAAGCGCACTGCCTCTCGTCCTGGCCCCTCTGCTTCAATATCTCGCCGTCGCGCCTTTCGGCTCCAATACATTTCTCACGCTCGAGATGCTCATCATGCTGCCGCTCCCGGCTGCGTTACTCGCATTGCTGGTTGCGCCATTCCTCCTTTTTATTCGTCGCCTTCGTCCCATTGCGGTTCGCTCTCTGGTTGCCTCCGCTGTATTTACTGCGGCCGTGTTCATCGGCCTTCCACTTGGCGGGCGCGTCCGCATGGCAGCATTCCAGCATCTTGCCGAGCGCAGTGCGCCTCTCGTCCAAGCCATTCGCGCGTATGAGTCCCGCCATGGTGCCCCACCTCCTGACCTGACCGCGCTTGTGCCGGAGTTCCTTCCGTCCATTCCAAGCACTGGCATGGCGGCCTATGCCAGCTACGAGTATTACGTCGGCGCGAAGGCGGCCGGCTACGACGGCAACCCTTGGGTTCTCGTTGTCTCCACTCCAAGCGGCGGTCTCAACTGGGACCAGTTCATGTATTTCGCGCTTCAGAATTACCCCAAAACTGGATACGGTGGCTGCCTCGAACGGATTTCAGATTGGGCTTATGTCCATGAGTAACCAAGAAACGCCTGATGCTGAAGCGTCGTGAACGTAAAAATGACGCTTCAAATGCATGTTTCGGCGTCGGCCGAAATCGCATCTCGGCATTTCCCCACAGATTTCCTGAACCTGAGCATCTTTTCACGCAGCGACGCTGCGTGAAAATCCGACTTTGCGCCTTTGCGGCTTTGCGAGAGACTTCCGTGGACTCCGAAGGAAGAAAAGCAGACCCTTTTCCCCAAAACGGACACGACGGAGAGGCTGTCTCAGAACTCGCAAAAAGTTCTGAGACAGGGCGAAATCGACCATCCCAAATGCCTCGTAAAAAATTAAAATGCGTCATAACGTAAATACAAGCTTCGCTTTTTTTGAAACCGGAGTTCTGAGACGGCCTCCGGAGCGTGTCCCTCCGTTAAACGACACGGAAGCCTCTCCAATTTCTGGCCATCGTGTGCCTCTTCGGGATAGACTGCGGGGATGTCCTTTCCCAACCCTGAACAATCTGCCGTGATCGAGGCGGTTCTCGAACCACTTCTCGTGCTCTCGCCGATGGGGACGGGCAAGACGCGCACCGCCGCCGCCGCCATCCGACGCGCCATCGAATCGGGGATCGGGCCGGAACGCGTTCTCGGGCTCACGTTCACCAACCGCGCCGCCGAGGCCATGCGCGCCGCCGTGGCTGAAGTCCTGCCGGCGGAAAGCCACCGCGTCCAGCTCTTCAACCTTCACGGCCTCTGCGCACGCCTCCTCCGCGAGGAGGGCGCGCTCGCCGGGCTGCCGCCCGACTTTGGAATTCTCGACGAGGACGAGGCGAAGGAGCTTCTCTGGCAGTTCATCCCGCGCACTGATCGCGCGGAACGATACAAGAACAAGGAGACTGAGGCCCTCAATGCGTACGAACAATTCGTGTTCAGCTTTCTCATGGGCGAAAAACCCGGGCCCACGCCGCCGGAATTCATCATGTACCGCGACGCCATGCATCGCGACGGCACGGTGGACTTTACGGGCCTCATCGCCCGCGCCTACCGCGTGCTCAAGACCAGCCAGGATGCGCTCGAACGCTGGCAGGCGCGTTTCCAGTGGATGCTTGTGGACGAGGTGCAGGACATCAACCTGGCCGAGTACCGGGTGATCGCGCTCCTTGGCGGAAAGCATCGCTGCGTCAAATTCTTTGGCGACACGCACCAGACGATTTATGAATGGCGCTTCGCCCAGCCACGCGAGGTGGTTGAGGCGTTCGAGCGCGAATTCCAGCCGCGGCGCCTCGCGCTGCGCCACAACTACCGTTGCGCGACCGTCCTGATCGAGGCCACCAACGCCCTGCGCAAGCAGTTCATCCCAAGCCAGGAGCCTTTCCCCGAGGCGGGCGCCGACCTCGGCACGGGCGAAATCAGCCTGTCGCATTTCGAGCACGGCAATGACGAAACCCAGGCCGTCGCGGCGCAGGTGGGCGCGTGGCACAAGGAGGGAATTCCGTACAGCCAGATCGCCGTGCTTTCGCGCCAGAATCGCACGCTCGTGGAAATCTCCACCGCGCTCCGCGAGGCGGAAATTCCCCACCTCGTCGCCGAGGATTTTGATTTCTTCCGACGAAAGGAGGTGAAGGACGTGGCCGCTGTCATCGAGCATCTCGTCAGCCCCTTCCGGCGCCATCCCATCCAGCGGCTGTTAAAACTCTACGGGGCGAAAGCAGGTGCGCTCGATGCGCTTGAAAAATCCACCGAGGGCACCGGCCTTCATCTCGGTTATCTCGTGCGCGGCGCAGGTGGCGACCCGCTTCAGCCTCTTCTTGAAGCGTGGAAGCAGCAACGCGTGATCGCCCTCGACACGGAAACCACCGGCCTCGATCCCGCCACCGCCGAAGTCATCCAGCTGGCCCGTGTCGCGCGCCAGGATGGAGAGACGTTCATCGAATGGATCCGACCCATGGGCAAAGTCGGCGAAAGCGTCCGCACCCACGGGTTCACCGATGAATTTCTTGCCGAAAAGGGAAGGGACGCCCGCGATGTTCTGAAGCAAGGATTGAAATTTCAAACCGGCGACGCGCTTCTCGGTCATAACCTCGCATTCGACCTTCGTCTCGTGCGCAGCCAATGTGCGCGCTTGGGGATGGACGTCAAACTGCCGATCCATTTCGACACCATGCCGCTTGCATCGGCCATGCTGAAAAAAGAGCAGCTCACCGGGTTGCGGCTGGAAGCCGTGTGCAAGGCGATGGGCATCGGGCTGCCCCGCGCGCATGACGCCGGCGTGGACGCCCGCGCGTGCCTGGATGTTTTGGAAAAGATGATGCCGCAGCTCATCGAAACCCAGCACACACGGCTGCGCCTCATCGCGGAGATGGGAAGCGAACTCGGGCTCGCCTTCCGTCGCGTGACCGATCTTTCCCGTCGGGCTGCCGACAAGGAAGCCGAGGGGCTTTGCATCGCCGACCTCATCCTTGCGATCTGGAAAATGCTTTGCGAGATGCCGGGGAACCACGATTATCGGAACAACACCGCACGGACAAAAAACATCGAGGACCTCGCGAACGTCGCCCAGTTTCTTGAAATGCGGCGGGGCGGAGTTCTCTCCCTCCCCGCGTTTCTCGAGCAGGTGGCGTTGAGCCGGCGGGACATGATGCTGGAAGTGGACCCGGAGCGGGTGCGGCTCCTGAGCGCGCATGCGGCGAAGGGCTTGGAATTCGAAGCCGTGGCGATCCCGCGCCTGGTTGCGCCGTGGAATGGTTACACGGAAGAGGAAGCGCGTGTCTTCTACGTGATGCTCACCCGCGCAAGGCGTCGCGTCTGGATGAGCTGGCCCTCCACCATTCGCACCCAGTGGGGCGCAGAGCAACGGGCGGATCGCCTGAAATACATTTCCGCCATCGAGCCTTTCGCCCAATTCAGGCAAGCTTGACCTCCCTGCCGAAGGTAGGGCGTGCTCGCCGAGCGCGCCGTCGTTCTCATTCAAAGTCCATGTTCGCTTCCACGAGCCACCACCTCGGCGCGCTCGGCGAGCGCGCCCTACCTGGGAATCTGGACTGTCCGCCCTGATCTCGCGGACTCGTAAACGGCGAGGATCAGTTGCACGGCCTTGCGGGCCTCCTCGCCAAGGATTGCGGGAGGGCGTTGCTCGCGGATCGCGTCAACCAGGTCCTGCATCTGGATGCGATGACCCTCGGGGCTGATCGCCTTGGGGTCGGCCGCGCCGCCACCGACCGTGGATGCCTGCGAGGCTCGCGCTCGAATGGCATCGTCCTCCGCCGTCTCCTTCTCAAACTTCCAGAATATGAGACGGTCATCCTCCAGCACCGCGGAACCGTGCTCGCCTGAAATTTCGATCCGCTTGAGGAAGCCCGGCCATGCCGATGTGGCGCCCTCGATGACTCCCAATGCGCCATGGGGAAACTTCAATGCCGCAACCGCCGTGTCCTCCACCTGGATTTTCGAATGGGCAAGCGTGGCGGTGCAGGCCGTCACTTCGCACGGCATGCCGACCAGGAATTGCAGCAGGTCAATCGCATGGATTCCCTGGTTCATCAGGGCCCCGCCGCCGTCGAGCTCCCACGTTCCGCGCCACGCGCCGCTGTCGTAATAGGATTGCGTGCGCCACCACTTGATGTACGCGCTGCACAGCGTGAGCTTCCCGAAACGTCCTGCGTCAATCGCCTTCTTGAGAGTGAGGGCGCCCTGCCCAAAGCGGGATTGAAAAACGGCGGCGAGATGACGCTGGTTGCGCTGCGCGGCGGCGATCATGGCATCAATGCGGTCGAGCTGGATTTCGAGCGGCTTTTCGCAGAATACATGCTTTCCAGCGTCAAGGGCGGGAATCGCCACCTCGGCATGAGAACCACTCGGCGTGGTCACGCACACCACGTCCACGTCCTTGCGCCCGAGAAGCACTTCGAGCGAGGAAACGGCTTCCGCGCCATATTTGGATGCGAAGGCTTCGGTCTTTTCACGCGAGCGGTTGAATGCGGCGACCAGTTTGCCACCCTTCACATCCTTGAGGGCGCGCGCGTGAAAGTCGGCGATCGTGCCGACTCCGACGATGGCGAATCCAATTTCTGATGACATGGCGGAGGGAGCTAGAGCATCTCCAGCAGGTGTTTCATGCAAATGCGGGTTGAGGGTTCTGCATCGGCGGAAAACACATGGCCCCCCGGAAGGTGCTGCGCCTCGGCGCTCAGGGGTTTCGCGCGCCAATGTGTTTCCAGCGAAAGCCACCCCTTGAAATTCCGACGCTTCAGCTCGGTGATCTGGTTTCGCAAGGCGACATCGCCCTTTCCCAGTTCCGAGCAATGCTCGGGGGGCTTGCCGTTCTCGCGCCGCGCGTCCTTCGCATGCACGTGGATGACCCGTTCGGCCACCATCGGATAATCCACTGCGACCGGATCGCCGGAGCCGGGCATGAACACCACGTTGCACGGATCCCACACCACGCCGACTGCGGAAGAATCCACGTGCTTCAAAAAATCCCGCGTCTCGGCGCCGTTGCCCACGATGGTGGTGTACTCGTTCTCCACGCCAATGCGGACCTTCGTCCCTTTCACAACCTCCAGCAGTCTTGGAAAATACGATGCTGCATTCTGGATGTCCCGGGGAGTGGACGGCGTGTTCTTGCGGAAGAAGGTGAAGACGCGGACGAGGTCACAATCCCACGCAACGGCTTTTTCCACGGCGCGCTTGAAGATGTCGAGATGCGCCGCGACCTCGGCGGGCTTGTCGATGTCGCATTTGAAAACCGGGGAGGCGCAGCCCGCAACGCGCAGGCCGGCGTCGCCCAGGCGCGAGCCGATCTCGCGCGCGTCCGCGGGCGTGAGGTCCTTGAATGCGCGCCCAAAGAGGCTGCGGACCTCGATGCCATCGAGCCGAAATTCCTGTGCGAAGGCGATCACGCGCACAATCTCCTGCGAAACCTCGTCGGAGATGACCGCCAATCGGAATGGGTGTTGCATGGTGCGAAACGCTATCCGATGGCGTGGTGTTTGCAATATCGAAAAAGTGTCCGACAATTGCATGATCTGAGGTAGGGCGTGTTCGCCGAACGCGCCAGAACGGTGGTCCGTGGAAAGTGAATGTGTAATCCCGAAGGAGAACGACGGCGCGCTCGGCGAGCACGCCCTACCTCCAGAACCAAGAAGAGGCCCGAGGTTTTGTCGTGATTCCGGGGCCGGCATGGCATAGGGTCCCCGGGCATGACTCTTTTCGAAAAAATCGTGGCGCGGCAGATTCCATCGGAGATCGTGCATGAGACGGAGGATGTGATTGCATTTCGTGACATTGCGCCGAAAGCGCCGACACACGTGCTGGTCGTCCCGAAGCGGGTGATCCCCCGCATCGCGGAGGCGAAGGCGGATGATGCGCCGCTGCTGGGAAAACTTCTTCTTGCCGTGGCGGAGGTTGCGCGCAAGCTCGGATTGGAACAGGGCGGCTACCGGGTGGTGATCAACAACGGGCGCGACGGCGGCGAAACCGTGCCCCACCTGCATCTCCACGTGCTCGGCGGACGCCCCCTCGCGTGGCCTCCTGGTTGAATCCAAAAAAACATGAAAACATCCTCGATCGCCTGCCTCTTCCTCGCCCTATGCTTCTCCACACAGGCGATGGCGTGGGAACGCGTTTTCAAGTTTGACGACGACCCCGAGGATGTTCCGCCCGACGGCTTTGTGATCGAGGCGCCCCCGGATGCCAGGCCCATGGTGGTGGTGCAACGCGACGAGAAGGCGCCAACCAAGCCCAACGTGCTCGCCATGCGCGGATACAATCACTTCCACCTGAATTCCGTCGTATGCCTTGCGTGGTTTTCAAACATCAAGGATGGTGAGATCAGCGTGCGTTTCTGTCATGGCGGCGAACTGGAAACCGCCCGCACCGTGGGGCTGGTGTGGCGCAGCCAGCAAGGGAAGGTTTATTCCCTGGAGTGGGACACATTGAAATCGCAGATTGCGCTGATCGCAACGTTGGATGGGAAACGCAAGGAGCTGGAAAAGGAGGAGAAGGTCGCGATTGCCGCCAACGTGTGGACCACGCTCTCGGTCAAGTTTCAAGGCGACAAGATCACCTGCAAGATCAACGACAAGCAAATCATGGCCGTGGAAAATTCCCAGATTGGCGGGCCCGGCAAGGTGGGGTTGTGCATCCAGGCCGACGCAAACATTTACTTCGACAATTTTCGGATCTCCTCCGAGGAATGATTATGAAGGTTTGGTCGCTGTCGCTTGTAGGAGCCGCTGTCAGGGGCGATTCTGGATCGCGCCCCGGTCGCGGCTGCCCTTCGACAAGCTCAGGACAGTCCCGAGCAGGGCCGAGGGGCTGACAGCCGCTCCTACAAAAACCTGTCACGAATGATCACCGGGGCATCGCCCCGGCGCCGCCGTTGAGCAATTCGGATTGAGCCACGGCGAAGACGAGCACGGGAAGATCGAAGGGCGCGCAACTGTCGTGATGCACACCCTGGGCGTCCACGGTCGATGCCCAGACGCCCGGGGAAAGATGTCGCGCGATGGTGTCGGTGTGCGGCAGCTCAGCGAGGTCCATGTAGGGCGCGGCCTGCGCAAACTGGGGGCTTTTGATCATCATCCAAAGCACATCGTGCAAGGAATCGTACACGCTTTCAAACAGTCGTTTCTCGTCACAATAGGCGAACTGGTAATAGCCCTTGGGCATGCGGGCATCGCACTGCTGGAATTCCTTTCTCGCGGAGAGCCGCTCCTGCGTGCCGCCGAGTCTTTGGAGGATGTTTTCGACGCCGTCCCGATTCTGCGAAAGCACGAGGAACTGGTCGGTGACCGTGAACGAGGGCGACAGCGGGCGTCCCGCCTGGGGGGGGACGATCGAAACAATGGTGGATGCGTCGCCGGCACTCATGCCAGGCTGCATGCTGGTGACCGGAGGCGCGAATTGTTCCTGCGCGAACTGGAAAATTTTTTCGAATGCACCACGAGCCTGCTTGGGATCCTTCACTTGCGCGACCACGCTGAAGAGCGGAGTCTTGCCCTGCCAATCCATGATCAATGCAACTTCCGGCCCCAGCTGGCTGAGGACATCCTCGCGCAGGCGGATGCCCCGCGTCTCGAGCAAAACGAGGAAATTCTCGATGGATTGCCGGACCATTCCCCCACCCTGCCTGCTGATGGATGCGATGGTGCGGTCGTACCATGCCGCGACATCCATGCTGACCACGGCATAAAGCAAGGTGTCGCGCCCCGCCGCATTGAGCGTGTCACGGGCGCAGGGCTTGAAGTCGGAAAACCCCATCCCACCCTGCGCAGCAGGCGGAATCCCCATCCACGTGTGGCTCTCCACGGCATCGCCCTTCATCGTGGTGGTTCCCACAAACGACTGGATGGCCAGCACCGACGCAAGCTGGGTCTGCAATTCAGGCTTGGCCGCAAACAACAACTGGAGCCGCCCGAACACCGCCTGCGGATTCACGAACATCATGGCGTCCGAGCCCTTGCAGCGTTCGCGGTGGGCGGTGAACAGCGGCGATTTTGAAAGACTGTCCGGATTGCCGTCCGATGCGCGATCGAGCACCTGCTTCATCGGGTCTTCGCCGTAGCTGAAGAGAATAAAATTTCCGGCCTTCGCGAAGGCGATCTCCACCGTGCGTTTCGGACTCCAGACCTTGTAGGAAAGCGACCCGGCCTTGTGCTCCACGAGCTCGGCCGTGGGGTACTCCAGGCGGCAGCGTTCGAGCAGTTTCTCCATGGCTCGATCCGCATCCTTGCGGTTCTTGCCGGGATCAAAGCCGCCCACGATTCCAAAATCGAGACGGGGGCTGATCGAGACATCGGTCAGTGCCACAAACGCCTCCCCCTCGGCCGTTGCCAGCGCCTTCATGATTTCCTGGAAAATCACCATGGCATCGCCCCGTGCTTTCATCTCCTTTTCCATGGCCTCGCGCGGGCGTTTCAGGAATTTTTTGACCTCGGGCTCCGCAACAATCCGCCCGATTGCGGATTGGGCGATCCGCTGGCGGCTGAGGCCCGCCTGGGGAAAATCAATGAACGCGATGGTTTGGGAAGGAAGCAGGTCCTCGGCGCGATAGACACGCGGCTTGCGAAGAAGGAACCAGGTCGTCAGTGCGGCAGCGCACACGAGAACCAGGACCAGGACGCCGCCGAGGATTTTTTTCACGGGGCGGCCGGGGCGTTCACTTGCGACCAAAGAGCCCCATCAGCTTTTGAAAGAAACCCTTTGGGCTCTCGACCGGGGCTTCCGCAACCTCGGCCTTTGCGGCCGCCGGCGCGGCGGCAGGCGCGGCGGTTTGCGCAGGGAGATCGGATAGCGGGGCTGAAGGAAGGGCTGACTGGATCGAGCGAACCTTGGCGCCGGCGGAGGGAGAGACGAGCATGGTGCCAAACCCTTCATCGCCCGAAACCTCCGTGGCCTGCTGCAGCTTGGAGGCAAGCCCACTCGCGGAACGCAACGGCGCGGCCTGAAACAGCGACTTGAGGCTGGGAACATCCTCGGCACGGGTCCAGTCAGCCGTTTCGCCCTGCCGAAAGATGAAGCTGTCCTTGGTCAATTGCCCCTGCTTCATCATGCCTTGAAGAGCCGGGACATCGTATGGCCCGGTTTGCTGGTCGGTATATAAAAAATAATCGGCTGCCATGGATGCGGCATTTAGAGCATAGGGCATGGCGAAAGGCGATTAAATTTGCAGCCTTCCACACCATCGGAATAACATCCGCCCATGACCTCCCGTCCCCCCGTTTCGCGCGCGTTCATCCTCGGCGCCGGCCTCGGCACGCGCCTGCGCCCCCTCACGGATAATCTCCCGAAACCCCTCGTCCCCGTGCGCGGGCGACCGCTCGTGGCCTGGGGACTGGAGCATCTCGCCGGAGCCGGGGTGAGCGAAGCCATCATCAACACCCACCATGCCCCGGATCAATGGAAGAAAACCTTCCCGACAAGCCGCCAGGGCGGGATCCGCCTCACCTTCCGGCATGAGCCCGTGTTGCTGGACACGGGGGGCGGATTAAAAAACGTGGAGGATTTTCTTGCAGGCCACGGCACGTTCCTCATCTACAACGGCGACATCCTCACCTCGCTTCCGCTCGACCGCGCGATTGCCCATCACCAGCGTGAGGCGAATCTTGCGACGATGGTGTTGCGAAGCACGGGCGGGCCGCTGCACGTGGCGCTGGGTGGCGACGGGCGCATCAGCGACATCTGGGGAATGGCGGGCACCGGGCGGCCCGGAACTTTTCTCTTCACCGGCATTCATGTCGTTGAACCGGAAATTTTCCGTCACATCCCCGAAGTCCGGGTGGAATCCATCATCACGATCTACCTGGATCTCATCCGCAAAGGAGGACGAATCGGGGGCGTGGTGCTGGACGAAGGCGAATGGTCCGATGTTGGAACCAAGGCCGAATACGAGCGCGTCAACCAGTCATCCGACAACTAATCCCGCAGCCCCACCTTGTCCGAGGCGGCGAACCGCGTTTGTCTTGTGGGAACGGATCCATCCGCACGGGAACCTTGCCCACGGTAATCCTCGATGCCCGCAACCACGGCTCGCGCGTACTTCCACTGGTAATCCTCGCTCTCAATCAACCGACCTTCCTCGGGGTTGGACATAAAACCTCCCTCGATCAGGAGAGCAGGATTCGGGCTGCCACGCAGGACAACGAACCACGCCTCCTTGATGCCACGATTCACCATGCCGGGAATTTGACTGAGGCGGGACTCGACGCATTGCGCGAGACGATGATTGGCGCTGCGCGTGTTGTTCACCGTGATGTAACGCGAGGAAGCCCGCTTGCCCACGTTGGAACGCCCGCCGCCTGGCGGCAACACGTAAATCTCAAACCCACGCGGCGTCCGGTATTTCTCGGCCAGCTTCGTGGCCTGCTGCTTGCCCGAGCTGCGGTTGAAGTGGATGCTCACGAAAATCCAGTCGCGATACTGGTGCGACATCGCAGTGGAAACACGGTCGTCCAGCGGAACATAACGATCCGAGGTGCGCGTCATCGCCGTGGCAACGCCATCCCGCTCCAGGAGCGTCTGGAT
The DNA here is from genome assembly GCA_023269615.1 of Verrucomicrobiota bacterium. GTDB lineage: Bacteria > Verrucomicrobiota > Verrucomicrobiia > JABWAM01 > JABWAM01 > JAHFSY01. Next base: position 9,561 of record JAHFSY010000041.1, on the reverse strand, counting down.
TTTTTGCGACACAGCCAGCGTCGCCGTCTTCTCCTTGTAGCCGGAAGCGTTGATCGCGCCGTAACATTCCTCGCGGTACCCCTGGAGCTCCGATCGCCCGATGCGGTTCATATTTTCCCCCGCCTGCCCGGCAGCTTCTTCCGGCTCCCCTCCGTGGCCCGCGTCAATCAGCACGCCCTTCATCGGCCCGACCGCCACATCCCCCCCGCCGCCGCCATTCGTTGTCTCGCACCCACCCCCAAGAAGCAACAGGACCAGGCCACCCACGCCCGCAACCAGCGCGCGATCAGACATCAGCTTTTGGAAAATGAAATGCATAGGCTTCCTCAGTGAAATTTAACTGCGCAAGAGAGAATCCAAAAAAACTCCGGTTTGCCAACACTAAAGTGAAATTTCTCCAGCTTGTGTTCCCTCCGCCAAAAAGCTCTCATCCCACCCATGGCCATCGAACACATCCTTGTGGACGGATACAGCATCGTCCACCAATGGGCGGAACTCAAAAAGGCGCGCCTGCACAGTCTCGCCGCCGCGCGACAGGCGCTCATCCTTCTGCTCACCCGCTTTCACGACTGCCACGGCGGGCGGCTCACTGTCGTGTTCGACGGGCGCTCCGTCCCGCGGGGCGGCGAGCCCATACGCACGGGCATCCAGGTGCTTTACTCGAAGGATGGCCAGACCGCCGACGCCGTCATCGAGCGCATCGTGGGACAGAGCGCGAATCCATCCACCTACCTCGTCGCCACCGAGGATCACGCCGAGCAGAACACGGTCGATGGCCTCGGGGGCCAGACGATCTCCGCGGATGGCTTTCACGCAATGGTCGAAAGTGAACTCGACGACCTGGGGCATGTGATCGAAAGCATGTCCCACAAGAGCCGACCGTTCGGGCGCCGCGCTTGAGAGCGCCCGGTCTCATTTCGGCTTCGCACGCTGGTACACGCCCTCGATGATTCGATAGCTGCCGCTTCGCTTGCCGTCCCATCGGAAGCCGTTCACCCGCGCCGTCTCACCCTCGATCGTTTCAATATAGGCCTCGCGCAACACGCCATCGGTGTCCACGCTGAACCAATAGAATTTGGAGGGCCCGATCAATCTCCCGCGCAGGTCGCTCACGGTCTCGCCTTTTTCCCCCTTCATGACACGCCGCATTCCGGAGGCGCCGGACATCAGGAGTCCATTCTGTTTCTCGTCCACCTCCTTCGAGGAGCGCATCCTCATCGAGATTTTTTGCAGCCCCTTCCCATGCACGGGATCCGCGGAGGATGAAATGGCGACATGAAACGTCTCGATGCGGTCACCGGTCGCCGAGTAAACGTTGAGTTCTCCATCCCATTCCCCGGTCCATGCGGCCAATGGCGATGCATCCGCCGCCGCCGCGGATTCCAATGACAACACAATACAGAAACATGCGCACAACAGGTCGAACCGAAATCGCTTCATGCAACGATTGAACACAAAGCGCCCGTGCATCGCAAGAGCGCTTCGCGGGCTGAGAGGGGGCAATAAGCCCGCGGAATAGCCTGCAACCTGTTCGCACGTTGGTGATTGCAAAACGCACGGGGTTCCTTAGATACTGGACGTTGATTTTTTGATGTTATGGAAATCGAGCGTTGCGGCAACTATACCCTGCATGAGCAGTTGAATCAGGGTGGCATGGCGGAGGTCTATATCGCCTACAACGCGGAGAACAAGCCCATCGCGATCCGTTGCCTCCGTCCCAAGTTCAAGCTGAATTTATTCAAACGCAACGAGTTCGCCCGCGGACTTGAAGTCCAGGCCTGCCTCAATCACCCCAATGTGGTCCGCATCATCAAGCTGGTGAAGCTCGACGCCATCCCCTATGCGGTGATGGAGTTCGTGGACGGCACCAACCTGCGCCAGACCATGATGCGCAAGGATCCCATTCTTTCCGAACCCCTGCCCATCATGGAGCAACTGATCAACGGCTTGGGACACATTCACAACCACGGCTACCTGCACCTCGACTTCAAACCCGAAAACATCATGCTCTCGCGCCGGGGCGAGGTGAAAATCCTCGATTTCGACCTGGCGCAAAAAATTCTCAAGCACCCAAAACCCCAGTCCGAACTCAAGGGCACCCCGTCCTATCTCGCCCCGGAGCAGATTCTCCGGCAGCCCGTGGACGAACGGACCGACATCTTCTCGCTGGGCATCACGCTCTTTGAATTGTTCACCGGACACAAGCCGGTCGTCACGGGAGAGAAGCGCGACATCTTTCGCACCTACACCGATTTTTCCTATCCGCTGCCATCAGTCCGCGCGTCCAATTCCTCCGTCTCCCACAAGCTGGACCGGATCATCTCAAATTGTCTCGAAAAACGCGCCGAACGACGTTACCCCACCGTCTCCATGATCGCGCGGGATTTTGACCAAAGCATGTCAGTCACAAACGCCTGACCACAGCCGTCCGGCGATGCGCTTGCCCTGCCATCCGGTTGCCCCTTATAGTCGTCGCCATGCCGCCGTATCTCCAGAAATTGGATGAAGCGCTGTTTCATTTCATCAACAAGGCGCTCACAAATTTTTTGTGTGACGCGATTTTTCCAGCCTTCAACACCGCCGCGCCTTTCATCCCCATCCTGGCCATCATGCTGGCATGGCTCGCGTACAATCATTCACGGCGCCTTTGGCTGCTCGCGCTCGCGCTGCTCGCCGGCATCACTCTCGGCGACACACTGGTGTTCAATCCACTCAAGGACCTCATCGCACGCCCGCGCCCGGCCGCGACCTCCATGGAGGTCCGCTCCCTCGTCTCCGGCCCGGCGGGTGGGAACTCATTCCCATCATCGCACACCGCCAATGCCTTCGCCGCGGCCGCCATCCTCGGCGCCGTGTTTCCTGCCCGACGGAAACTCTTCCTCGCCATCGCCGCGATCATCGGGTTCTCCCGCATCTACGTGGGAGTGCATTATCCCAGCGATGTCGCCGGCTCCGCCATTCTCGGGTGGCTCTACGGAATCGCCTTCCTGTTTGTCGCGCGACGCCTCTGGTCAAAAATCTCACCATCCCTGCCGCAGCCGGGCAAACTCATCGCACCCACCTTGTTGCATTCACCCTGGCTCCCCTGGCTTGCGCTCGGCCTCATTCAGCTCACGCGCCTCGCATGGGCCGGCACGGTTGACCTCGACGTTCCACCCGAAGCCGCAAGACTCTGGTGCGTCGCAACCGATGCGAAAGGGTTCACATTTGCATCTCTCTGGTTCACCTGCTTCGGCTCATCCCCGCTCTCGCTCTGGGCCATCCCATGGACCCTCCAAACGCTGTGGCTCGCAATCGCCGGAGGGTTCGCCTGGAAATACGGTGGGCGCAGCGCGATCTGGACGCTCGTCCTCCTCTCACTCATCCTGCCCCTCGTCTCTCAACTCTCATTCCTCGGTTCACCCGGGCAGGTGTTTGCGGACTCGGATTGGACCACGACACGCTACACGCAAACGCACATCCTCTACGCGGTCGTGGCCTGCCCGCTCTGGATATTCGCCGCGTTCCAATTCCGATCACACCGGCTCGCATCAAGCGTCACGTTGATCGCCTGGTACCTCGCCATCTGCTTTCCATCCTGGCCCTGGTGGATACCCGCATTCGCAAGCACCGGCACCCTCGTCCACATGGCCGTCGAAATTGGAAAGCGATTCACCCGACTCGCTGACCACGATCTTTCCTGGTGGCGCGCAGCGATGGTGCTCTTTGGATTTTACGGCGCGCTCGCCACCGCCGCCGTGTACCAGCCCTTCTTCCTGCGCAAACTCAACATCTCCGTCCTGCCACGCAACAGCATCCAATACGCGCAGATCGGGTGGCGCGAATGCGCGACGCAACATCGATTATACGCCTTCGACTACAATTTTAAAATCGGCCTTGATCCCGTGGTTTGGACCGATGATGAACAATCACGAGATCACCTCCGATACCTCACGAAAACTCGTGCCCTTAACGCACCGCAATTGGATTCACTCAACATGCAGGCATGCCGCTATGACATCCGTTGTCGCGCAGACATCGGCCCTTCATGCCCAGGGCCAAAGGTGGGTGACTATTACCTTCAGGAAATTTATTACGGACAGCTTCAACCGCGACTGTTTTTCATCCCACGAAGCGAATGGCTGATTTCGTCCAGTGAATTTTCTTTCGAGCAATTGGGCAATTACGTGGAAGTCTTCCGCAAAGGTGAACCCATTCGCCAATTCCGTTTCTATCGCGTAGTGCCTCCAAAGAAGCGCTAGACGAAAGCCGAGTCCTATCTCTTCAAAACGGAGGGACACGCTCCGGAGGCCGTCTCAGAACTCCGGTTTCAAAAAAAGCGAAGCTTGTATTTACGTTATGACGCATTTTAATTTTTTACGAGGCATTTGGGATGGTCGATTTCGCCCTGTCTCAGAACTTTTTGCGAGTTCTGAGACAGCCTCTCCGTCGTGTCCACGGGACCAAGGGCACGATCGGAAAGGCAGCATGAACGTCCAACTTTGAACATCGAACGTCGAACGTCCAACACTCGAGCGGGATTGCGCGAAGTTTTACTAACACAGGGACATACTCAGTCGGATTTGCAACAGGCAACAGAACAGACCAGCAGCTAGAAGCCAGTAGCCAGCAGCCCCCCCTCACTTCACCAACGCCGAGGCATGCTTGAACACCGGATGCTTTGCGTCGCGCATCGCCTCAAACATCAACGACTCGCTCGTGGAAAGCACCGCGCCTGCGCAGGCCATCCGATCCTGGGCCACAGCCTGGTCGGTGACATGACGCGAACTGATGGCGTCCACCGCCACAAAAACTTCGTTTCCCAACTCCAGCAGATCAAACACCGTTTGCAACACGCACACGTGCGCCTCGATGCCGCAGACAACCCACTGACGCCGACCCGCATCCGCAATCGCCTTCTTCAATTCCTCCGTGCCGCACGAAGAAAATGTCGTTTTCGTCAACGCCTTCGTCTCACCCACCGCGTCACGAATTACCGAAACCGTCGCGCCCAATCCCTTGGGATATTGTTCCGTGACAATGATCGGCGCCTTGATGAGTTGAAAGAAACGAATCAGGCGGATGGACATCGCAACCGTTGAATCCCAGTTCCGGATCACCGGCACAAATTTCTCCTGTAAATCAACAATGAGCAGGCCGCAGGAATTTTCGGAAAGTCGTGTCATCGGGAATAAACAAGTTTACGTCCAATCACCGTCGCTTGCACGCCAAAGCGTCCTCCTGCATGTCGAGCGATGATGAATGTATCTCCGAGCGACGGCTCGCGGACAAGTGACGCCCGCCGCATCAGATTCCATGCGTAAACCGAAGACATGTCCCACGCCTCCTGGAGCGAAACGCCGCCGAGACGAACCGCATTCGTGATGCCTTCATCCATCGTGATGGCCGAGCCGGCAAAGTTGGGTTTGCCGGGCTGGCGCACCTGGCGATCGCGTCCCACCTCAACCACCAGGCGGCCAATGGTGTAACGCCCCACCGGCGCGCCCGCCGCCGCCATGCAGTCGGTGGTAAGGATCCGTTTTTCCGCAGGCTTGGCGCGAAAAAATGTCTGCAGCACGAACGGCGGCAGATGATGTCCGTCGGGAATGAAGCTCGCATACAACCGGTCGTCCGCCAGTTGCGCCAGCATGTAATTGTGATGGCGGGGCATGATCTGCTCCGAGCCGTTGCCGAGGTGCGTGGAAATCCGCGCGCCCGCATCCACGCCCGCTCGAATCTCCACCGGCGTCGAGTGGGTGTGCCCGATCGCAATCATCACTCCCCGCTTTGACAGCGTGCGAATGAAAGGAAGCGCACCTTTCACCTCGGGCGCAAGTGTCAGCATCCGGATCATGCCGCCCGCAGCCTTCTGCATCGAATTGAAATGCGGCACCGTCGGCAAGACGATGTTCTCCGGTGGATGAGCCCCGCGCACACCATCCAGGTTCGCAAAATAAGGCCCCTCCTGATGAACGCCCGCCATGCACCGGCGTAACTCTGGAAACCTCCCCATCGCATCGCGAATCACACCAAGATAAAACGCCATTTTTTCAGGCGGCGCCGTGATGATCGTGGGCATCACATGCGTCGTCCCATAACGCCACATCGCATGGACAGCCACGCGAAACGACTCGGGCGTAAAATCCGCGTGATTAAAATCCACACCGGCAAAACCGTTGACCTGAATGTCAAACAACCCGGGCCCATACAGCAGCCCGGTCCGTGATCTGGATGGACGGGATGAAACAAGGCGCCCGTCCCTGAACGTGAACTCGACCACCTTCCCCGTCTTGTAATGCGCCGCGTTGATTTTCATGAGAAGCAGCATTCTGCCACAGATAAACACGGATGAAACACGGATGGTGTGGACATGCGATATCTGCTTTTCTTCATCCGTGTTTCATCCGTGTTCATCCGTGGCTACTCACTCCTCTCTCAATTTCCGCACAGCCTCGCACATGTTGCGCAGCTTGACGTACGCCTCGTCAATCGTCGGCGGCTCGCCACTGTCCGGCGCAAATCCGCAATCAGGATTGAAGGCCACGCGTTTCGCGTCGATGTGCTTTAAACATTCGCGCCCAAGCTGGACCATCTCCTCGACAGTTTGAACCCGTTCCGAGCGCACGTCGAGAATCCCGACGCCCGCGCCAAGCTTCGAGGGGATTTTTGCAAGATCTGCCGCCTCACCTGTGTCACGATATGCAAACTCGAGATTGATGCGGTCCAGCTTCAAATCATCAAAATATTCCAGGATCGGCTTGTACGATCCCTTCACGTCGCTGCCGCGCTTGAACACCGAGTGACAGCAGTGGATGTGCACCTCCGCCTTCAACCCTTTCACAATCCGGTTGATCGCCGCGACGGCAGCGGGCACGCGCTTTTCGATCCCGCTCGACATGTCAATGCGGCTGTCATGCCCCAGCCCCTTCACAAATTCCTCGTCGCAGTAATACGTGAGCGCCGGGTCATCCAGCTGGATGACGTCAATCCCTTCGGCCTCCAGCATTTTTGCCTCCACCGCCAGCGTGGCGGCAACGTCATTCATCAGGTCCTCGAGAGTCGGATAAATCGCCGCTGAAAATTTCGCGTCCCACAATCGCATCGCCACGAGGAAGGGACTTGGCAGTGCAAACTTCGTGGCGCGACGGGCGTGCTTCACAAGAAACTTCGCGTCACGCGTGAACACGGGCTTGCCCGGCTTGACCTTCCCGTTGCAAACCCAGGTCATCTTCGTCTGGCCATGGTGCTGAAACGGGCGGATGAGCGCAAACCCACCAATGCGCATCAGGTATTCGTTCAGATAATGCGCGCGCCGCCATTCACCGTCAGAAACCACATCCATGCCCGCCTGTTCCTGCAGCCGGATTGCGAAGATGACGAACTCATCCATGCGCTTGTCGAATTCGGCCTGCGTGATCCGTTTCGCCTCGCGTTCCGCCAGCAGGTCGAGGACGACGCGCGGGCGTGGAAGACTTCCGATGGGATGAGTGTAAAGTGCGGGTAGTTTCTTTGATTTCATGGGAAATTGGAGTGAAGGAATGATCCATGTCAGAGAGGTTGCAGAAAGTCCAGAGCGATGGATGTTGGATGTCTTCGTGCTTTTTATCCTGCAGGCTTTGGTTTATGGCTCATGGATCATGGCTTCGACTCTCTATCTCGATTGCTTTAGCGGAATCAGCGGCGACATGACCATTGCCGCCCTGCTCGACCTTGGAGCGTCGCGTGCGCGTCTGGAATTGGAGTTGCGCAAGCTCGGTCTCTCGAAGGAATACCGTCTCCGCTTTTCCCGCGGCAAACGCCAGCAGGTGACCGGGCTCAAGTTCGATGTGATCACACCACACGATCATCATCATGATCATCACAACAATCACCACCACGACGATCACGGGCATCATCATCACGTGCATGGACGTCCTTTCAAGGACATCAAGGGCCTCATCGAGCAAAGCCGCCTCTCCTCTTTTGTTCGTCGCCACGCACTCAGCATCTTCCAACGCATTGCCGAGGTTGAAGGCAAAATCCATGGCGTCCCGACCACCAAGGTCCATTTTCATGAGGTGGGAGCGATTGACTCCATCGTGGACATCACGGGCGTGTGCATCCTGATCGAGGATCTCGCGCCGCAACAGATCCTTGCGTCCATCCCCTGTGAGGGGCACGGATTTGTGGAATGCGCCCACGGACGTTTTCCAGTCCCGACCACCGCGACGCTCGAATTGCTCAAGGGCATTCCCTTGCGGCAGATCGAAGTGGAGGGCGAATTGATCACGCCCACCGGCGCGGCAATCCTCGCGGAGTTTGCGGAAAGATTCATCCCGATCCCGGGCATGATCGTGACAAAGATTGGTTACGGCCTGGGCAGCAAATCTTTCCCCGGCCACCCCAACGTATTGCGCGCCTTGTGGGGCGAAGCGGCACGCACGACACAACCCCAGGCCGAAGGCGCGGTGGACGTCCTCGAAACCAATGTGGACGATTCGACGCCGGAAATTCTCGCCACCGCCATGGAACGCCTGTTTGAGGAAGGCGCACGCGATGTTTACTTCACACCCATCGTGATGAAGAAGGGTCGCCCCGCCACCATGATCACCATCCTCGCAGAGCCCTCCAATACCGATCGCCTGGCATCCACGCTGTTGCGGGAAACGGGAAGCTTCGGCCTGCGAATCCGTCGCAATGACCGCGTCTGCCTCTCGCGCGAAATCCGAAAAATCAAAACCCGCCATGGAATCGTCGAGGTTAAAGTTGGTTTTCGGGATGGGCGGATCATCACCGCAAAACCCGAATTCGAATCCTGCCGCAAACTCGCGCAGAAGTTGAAACAACCTGTTCGATTGATCTGGAGCACCGCAGTGGCCGAAGCCATGAAGCTCTGCAATTAGTGCGGGTCTCTCAAAAAAGTATTCCATTGCCGCGTAAAAAGGCATAGCCTCCACCCATGATTTCACAGGAACTGCTTGAGATTCTTTGCTGCCCCGAAACCAAGGAGGACATCTCCGTCGCCGATCAGCCGCTGGTTGATCGCATCAACGGCAGGATCGCATCCGGCGGGGTCAAAAATCGCGGCGGCCAGCCCGTCACGGAAAAAATTGACGGCGGCCTCATCCGCAAGGACAGGAAATTTCTCTACGCCATCCGCCAGGACATCCCCATCATGCTGATTGATGAAGCGCTGCCGATGGATCAGTTTGGCTCCCCGTAGCCGAACTCGCAAGAGTTTGGCCGCATTCTTGCGAATGCGGCTACATTTCAAACAGGAATGGGCTTGCACGGCTTGAGGGGGCGCTTCATCCACCCCATCCGACATTCGAATTTGCGACGGTCGTTGACACCCACATGCCATGCCACCTTCGCGATGAACTCCAGCATTGTCAGAGGGCGCGTCCTGTTTTGAAATTTTCCGGCGCGGATCGCGGCAAAGACAGATTCCCTTGTCGGCTCGGCATCCACCAGGGAATAATGGAAATTCATCCACTGCAGCCGATGCGTGTCGGAGCAGGCGATCATCGGCTTGCCAAGCTTTTGCGCCACAACCTCGGCTTTGCGGTTGGGGTTCCACCACCTGGTATAGAAATGGCAAAA
>JAHFSY010000040.1 GCA_023269615.1 Verrucomicrobiota bacterium | reverse complement strand
GCGGAGGAGTGGGGGCGCATCGAGCTCAACGAGACGAAGATCGGACGGCTCGATCACAAGATCGAAAAACTGAAGATCATCAAGCTCGTGCCCGGCGTGGAATTCATCAAGCCCTACGCGGTGAGTGGCGACCACGGCATCACGCTCGAGGAATACACGCCTTTTGGGGTGATCGGTGCGATCACACCCTCGACGCATTCCATCCCCACGCTCAGCGGCAACGTGATCAACATGGTGGCAGCGGGCAACTCGGTGGTTTTCAATGCGCACCCCGGCGCCGCCCGTTGCGCGGCCATGGCCGTGCGCGCTTACAACGAGGCCATCCACCGCGCCATCGGAATTGAAAATCTCATCTGCATCATCGAGCAGCCGACCCTCGATTCGTTCAAGTCGCTTTGCGCAAATGAAAGCGTCCGGCTGCTTTGTGTCACTGGTGGTCCCGGCGTGGTGAAGGCCGCGATGCAGACGGGCAAACGCGCCATTTGCGCCGGCCCCGGAAATCCACCCGTGCTCGTGGACGAAACTGCCGACATGGATCGCGCCGCAAAAGCCATCATCAAGGGGGCGGCCTATGACAACAACCTGCTCTGCATCGGCGAAAAGGAAATCTTTGTCGTGGATCGCGTTGCCAGCTCGCTGATGTCCGCGCTGGAAAAAAACGGTGCGCTCCGACTCAATGGTTCCCAGCTTGATCGCCTCTCGAAGGCGGCGTTCACTTTCAAAGCCGGCCACGGGGCCGGCTGCCCGGAGCCGGTCATCAACCGGGATCTCATCGGCAGGGATGCAACCGTCCTCGCGCAACACGCGGGAGCCAACGCCCGCCCCGGCACCGAGCTGCTTTTCGCAGAAACCGATGCGTCTCACGTCTTCGTCATCGAGGAACAGATGATGCCCTTCGTCCCCATCGTGCGCGTGAAAGATGTGACGGAGGGAATCGTTGCCTCGAAGATTGCGGAGCACAACTACCGCCACACCTCCATCATCCATTCGCACAACGTGAATCACATGACGGCCATGGCTCGCGCCCTCGACACCACGGTGTTCATCAAGAACGGCCCCTGCATGTCGGGCCTCGGACTCGGAGGCGAAGGGTATCTCAGTTATTCCATCGCCACGCCGACGGGCGAGGGGATCACCAACCCGAAAACGTTCGCACGCACCCGCCGCTGCGTGATGGTGGATAATTTGAGGATTTATTAAATGATTCTCGCCCGAATTGAAGGCAACGTGGTTTCGACGGTCAAGCACCCCAGCCTGCACGGCTGGAGGATGTTGATCTGCCAGCCCATCACGAACGAAGGAGTGCCATCCACGGCCCCTGTCATTGCGATCGATACTTACGGGGCATCACTGCACCAGCGGGTGATCGTGTCCACCGATGGAAGCGCCGCCCGTGCGGCGGTGAAGGATCCCAGAAGCCCCATTCGAAACATGGTCATCGCCCTTGTGGACGAGGAGCATGGAGCAGGGAACATTTAGCATGGAACAATTTGTTAGCTTCTAACTTTGAACTGATCACATGCGTTTAGGACAAGTCATCGGCAACGTCACTCTCAGCAAAACGGTGGATGGTCTCACCGGGGCGCGCTGGCTTGTGGTGAGCCCGTTCACGCGTGATCATTTCCAGAAGAAATTCACAGCGCCCGCAGGGGTCAGCTCCGATCCTTCCGTGGTGGTGTATGACAGCCTGGGTGGCGGGTTGGGGGACACGGTCGGGTTTGTCGAGGGACGCGAGGCGGCAGTGCCCTTCGCCGATTCCACGCCCGTGGATGCCATCAACGCGGCCATCATTGACGAAGTTTTCCATTCTCCAAAACCATGAAGACGTTTTTTGTAGCCGAACTCGCAAGAGTTTGGCATCCGGGCCGCGTTCTTGCGAACGCAGCTACAATATCATGAAAAAATTAATCAGTGCGCAGGATATCGAAAACCTGTTGAAGAAAGGCGGCGATTTGAAATCGCTGCCGTCCGATGCGCTGTACACGCCTTCGGCCCGCGACCTGATGCGCGATTTGAAGGCGTCGCCCGCTCCTGCGACGGAAACAAAATCTTCCAGGGCTTCCGATCCATCCAACATGGATGGGTTTTTCAACTCGAAGGAAATGCAAATCCTCAAGGAGCAGGTTTGCGATGTCGGACGCCGTCTCTGGGAAAGGGCTTATGTGGATGGCAACGGTGGCAACATCTCGATCCGCGTTGCCGACAATCTCGTGCTCTGCACTCCTACATTGGTTTCAAAAGGCTACATGAAGCCCGAGGACATGTGCCTGGTGGATCTCGAAGGCAACCAGAAGGCGGGGGTGAAAAACCGCACGAGCGAAATCCTCACCCATCTCGCCGTCATGAAGGCGCAGCCCAAGGCGAAGGCCGTGGTGCATTGCCATCCGCCCTATGCGACGGCGTTTGCGGTGGCAGGCGTGAAGCCGCCGACGTGCATGATTCCCGAGATCGAGGTGTTCATCGGCGAGGTCCCGATTGCGCAGTATGAAACGCCCGGCACCCCGCCGGTCGGCGAGCACATCGCGAAGTTTGTGGAGCATCACAACACCATCCTCATGGCCAATCACGGCGCGATTTCGTGGAGCCACACGGTGGAGGACGCGTATTTCAAGATGGAAATCCTCGAGGCGTACTGCCGCACCATCGTGGTGGCGACGCATCTCGGCGGCGAAATGAAGACGTTCTCACCCACGCAGCTCAAGGATCTGCTCAACATCAAGCAAAAGCTCGGCGTGCCCGACCGCCGCATTGGCCTGAAGGAGTGCGAGCTCTGTGACAACGGCGAATGGCGTCCGGGTGTCACGTGCAACGCCGAAGCATCTTCCTCATCAGAGCCCTCCACAGATCCCGAGTTGGAAGCCGCCGTGCAGGCGATCACAGACCAGATCATGGAGAAATTGGAAAAATAAAAGCATTTCAAACATGAAAGTATCCATCATCGGCGGTGGCGGTCGCGTCGGTTCCTGCGCGGCGTTTGCACTTCAATGCGGCGGCGTGGTTTCGGAAATCCAGTTGATTGACGCCAACGTGGCCATGGCGGAAGGCGAGGCCCTCGACCTCCTCCACGGCTCATCCTTCTCATCCGACCAGCGCATTTACGCGGGCGATTATGCGAAGGCGTCGGACAGCGACATCTTCCTGATCACTGCGGGCCTGCGTCGCAAGCCCGACGAGTCGCGCCTCGATCTCATCAACCGCAACGTGTCGCTCTTCAACCAGATTCTCGACAGCATGAAGGTGGCCGGCCTTTGCAAGAACTCGATTGTGTTCGTGGTGTCGAACCCCGTGGACATCCTCACGCAGCTGGCCGTCCAGAAACTGGGCCTGCCGTGGCAGCAGGTGATCGGGCTTGGCACCCAGCTCGACACGTCGCGTTTCTGCTCGTTCATCGCCGACGAGTTACAACTGGCCCCGACGCAGGTGAAGGCGTTGATTTTAGGCGAGCATGGTGACTCGATGGTTCCAATCTGGTCATCCGCCAATGTGAACGGCCTCCCACTCACCGGATTGCCGCAATGGAACGCGGGAACGCAGGGGAAAATTTTTGAGCGAACGAAGGGAAGCGGCGCCGAGGTCATCAAGAAAAAAGGCGGCGCCGGCTGGGCCGTGGCACTCGCGATCCGCGACACGATTCACGCCATTGCGCTTGACCAGAAGCGCCTCCAACCCGTTTCGTCCCTGCAGCAGGGAACCTACGGCATCCGCGACATCTGCCTGAGCGTTCCCACCGTCGTGGGACGCAAAGGCGTCGTGGAGCAGGTGGAGATCGAGTTGTGGCCAAAGGAACAGCTCGGACTTCAAAATTCCGCCAAGGCGCTCAAGGAAACGTTGGCGAATGTAAAAGGGTGAAAACGCATCAGGAAATCCGTGCGGCGCTCACCGGGCCGAATGGTTCCATTCGCACACCATTCCTTCGTGATGGTTCCGTGGATTACAAAGGGTTGCGCGCGATCATTGACCGTCACATCGAATCGAAGAATGGGACGATTCTTTTGACGGCGGGGGACAGTCACTACGTCTCGCTGACCGAGAAGGAAATTGCGGAGGTGACGCGTGTGGCTGTGGAGCACACGGCGGGGCGGGCCATGGTGGTGGCGGCGGATCGGTACTATTCGACGGAACAGGCGGTTGAGTTCGCAAAGTTTTCGAAGGAAACGGGCGCGGATGTGCTCATGGTGATGCCGCCGGACTGGGGGCATTCGACGACGCCGGAATCTTTGATCGAACATTATGCGGCAGTGGCAAGGCATATTCCCGTGATGGTGGTCACCAATATTTTCATTCCGCGCGGTTTTGCGTTTGGGATGAAAACTCTCCAGCTGGCCCTCGAACAGGTTCCGGGCATTGTGGCTGTGAAGGACGACTTCTGCGGGGACTTTGGGCGAAAGATGGCATTACTGGTCCATGACCGTTGGGCGGTGTATTCCGGGGGATTGAAGCAGAACCACCTCGACATTCATCCGTATGGTTGTGACGGGTATCTCTCCAGTTTTACGACGTTTGTTCCGCGCATCGCGGATGATTATTGGAAGGCGATCCAGTCGAATGATCTTCCGCGCGTCCGTGAGATCATCCGCAAATATGAGATTCCGTGGTTTGACCTGATTGCCAGTTTTCCCGGTGGATTCGACGCAGGGATTCGCGGGATGCTGGAGTTGTATGGGCTGGCCGGGCGATGGCGGAGAAAACCGTACCACACGCTGACCGATGCAGAAATGGATCGCTTGCGTAACGGTCTCAAGGATTTGTCATTGCTTTGATTTTCATGCATCGCAAGAGGGAAGAACCCGTTACTGCTGGAGGTAGGGCGTGCTCGCCGAGCGCGCCTTCGACGTTCTGTTGTTATGCAAGCAACGCTTTCCGGAAGACACCCCTGCGGCGCGCTCGGCGGGCACGCCCTACCTCGGAATCCGGATTTTTCGGAAACGCTCCCGGCCAAATTGCATGAAAATCACCGGGATCAATGTTCTCGGCCCAAAGCATGGGTATCTTTCGTTTGTCGAAATTCATACGGACGAAGGCTTGACCGGGATCGGTGCAACGGATGCTCCGTGGTGCATTGTGTCGGCGCTGGTGGAACACGGTTCCATTTCGTTGAGGAGTCTGCTGATAGGGGAAAATCCATGTGAGCCACGCCGCTTGTGGAAAAAAATGTTCGAGAAATGGCAGGCGCGGCGTGGTCGTGGCGCGGAGGGCGGGCTGGCCGTGAACGCGATGGCCGCATTGGACATGGCGTTGTGGGACCTTGCTGGAAAGGCGCAGGGCAAGACGGTTTGCGAATTGCTTGGCGGCGCCGTGCAGCCGCAGGTGATGGCTTACGCGAGTGCCAGTCTGTTTGAAGTGCTGACGGATGGTTCATGGAAAAAAAAGACAAGCGAGGAACTGGTTCGCGAATGTCGTGCCTTTGTCGGGCAGGGCTTCAAGGCCATCAAGTCGGGATGGGGCAACTGCTTTGCGCCCGAGGATGATGACAACCTCGCGGCCATGCGTGAAGCGATCGGGCCCTCCATCCGTCTCATGGTGGATTTCGGATGTCCCGCCTACTGGACGGAGGGATGGAATGCGGCCTCGGCCATCCGGGCAGCGCGGATGCTGGAGAAGCACGGAGTCTATTTTCTTGAGGAAGCGATGCGGCCTGATGATGTGGAGGGTTTCTCCGAGTTGTCGAAGGCGGTGGATGTGAAGATCGCGACGGGCGAAAGCCTCACCACGGTTTACCAGTTCGATCCGTTCATCGAACGCCGCGCCCTCGACATCGTCCAGCCCGACGCCCAGCAGATCGGGATCACGCAATTTGACGAGGTACAGCGCAAGGCTGGGGCCGCGGGAATGCTTTGCGTGCCGCATGGGCCGTGGACGGCCATGACGGTGGCCTCGCATCTGCACCTTCTTGCGAGCGCGCCGAATGGCGACATGGTCGAGTATCCCGGCATGACGTCATTCGAATACGATCCAAAGTTGCATCGCGAGGTGTCGTTGAACAACTTCAAAATCGTCGAGTATCCTCCGCAGTTGAAGGATGGCTATTTGCAATTGTCATCACGACCGGGGCTGGGTGTGGGGAATCTTGTCCACGAAGCCATCCGGGAACTTGACGAGATTTATCCAAGGACGTGATTCGATGAACGTCCTTTTCACCTGGGACCCACCGCGAGGCTTGGATCGCGTCCGCTCCTGCATGGATGGAATCCACGTGGATGTGTGCGCGGATCCCGCTGAAATCGTGAAGCGGGTGGTGGAGGCGGACGTTTTGTGCGTGGGGCATTTCAACGCGGAAATTCTTGCGGCGGCGAAAAGGCTGCGTTGGGTCCAGGCATTTTCCGGAGGCGTCAACAGCGTGATGTTTCCCGAGTTCGTAAACAGCCCGGTTCCGATGACCTGCCTGAAGGGAAGCTTTGATGTTCCGGGGGCGGAACATGCGCTGGCGGTGATGCTGGCCTTTTCGCGACGCCTCGAATACGACATCCGCCTGCGTCCGAAACGCATGTTTGAAATCACGGAACCACTGGAGCTTCATGGGAAAACCGTGGGCATCATCGGATTGGGAAACATGGGGATGGAGATTGCCCGACGGTGCCGCGCCTTTGGAATGCGCGTGCTGGGGATTTCGCGCAATCCCCGTGCGGCGTCTGACGATGTGGACCGAGTGCTGACACGGCAGCAAACCCCCCAACTCCTTGCGGAATCCGACTTCGTTATCGTGGCCGTCCCATTGACACCCGGGACGGAGAAGCTGATCGGCGAGAAAGAGCTGCGGGCGATGAAAAAGACAGCGTACCTGGTGGACGTGTCCGGCCGTCCCGCAGTGTACGATCTCGACGCGCTTGTTCGCGTGTTGAAGGAGGGAGCGATTGCCGGCGCGAATCTGCAGATGATTCCTCCTGAGGGATCACCGCTCTGGGATCTCGAACGCCTGTTGATTTCCGCGCATCGGATTGTTTCCCACGAGCAATACGACCGTTGCGTGGAAATGTTTTGTGAAAACCTGAAGCGTTTCCGCGATGGCCGCCCGTTGCTGGGATTGGTGGACAAGGCGGCCGGATATTGACGCCACGGATTGACACGGATGAAACACGGGTATCGGTCGGACGTGTCATCTGGGTTGCCGGGTCTTGCATCCCGACTGCGACCTGATACGAAGGATTGATGAATTCTCTGGAACTCATTTCGACGGGGTTGGTTTATCGGAACCCGAAGCCGCATCTCCGCGCGATCCATGCGTGGCATCCTTCGATTGTCTCCATGGGTGGGAACGAATTGCTTTGCACGTTCGACCTGGGACAGGGGGCTGAGAGTCTGGATTACCGGACGTATCGCGCGGCGTCAAAGGACGGCGGGAAGACTTGGACGGAGCCGGTTCCGCTTTTTCAGGACAATGCACCACGTCGTGCAACGCACACGGTGAGAGTGAGGCGGTTGCGCGATGGAAACCTGGTGGCGATGGGCGCGAGATTTTATCGTGACAATGCCGAAGAAGGAATTGCGAGCCGCAAGACGGATGGGATCGTGCCGATGGATGTGATCCTGCTGCGGAGTACCGATGGCGGCGTCACGTGGAGCGCGCCGGTCACGGTGAAGACGCCGCTGGTGGGGCCGGCGTTTGAGATTTGCCACACGATGCTGGAGCTGTCGGACGGGCGCTGGCTTTTCCCGACGTCAACCTGGAAGGGATGGGATGGTGATGCGCCCAACGGGATGAAGGCGATCGCGCTGGTGTCGCGCGACCAGGGGCGCACGTGGCCGGAATTCATGGATGTGTTGGATGCGTGGAAAGACGGTGTGGCGCATTGGGAGCAGTCGTTGATTGAAATGCAGGACGGGCGGTTGCTGGCGGTGGGGTGGGCGTTTGACATGAAGGATTCGAAGACGCTGCCGACGCCGTATGCGATCTCGGCGGATCGGAAGAAATTCGGCGCACGGATGCCGACGGGAATCAAGGGGCAGACGGCAAAAATCCTTCAGTTGAAAGACGGGCGGATTTTCTGCCTGTATCGGCGTGAGGACAAGCCCGGGTTGTGGGCGAATCTTTCGAAAATCGAGGATGAGAAGTGGATTAATCTTGCGGAGGCGCCGGTGTGGCAGGGATTGTCCAGCGCGGGGATGAGGGGAGGAGCGGCGGCGAGCGAGGAATTGAGCGTGTTGAAATGTGGATTTCCCCAGATGGCGCAGCTGCCCGATGGCGATGTGTTCGGCGTGTTCTGGTGCTGCGAGGATGGAATTTACAATATTCGCTGGGCGAGAGTGAAAATTTAGAATGAAAAATGAAGAATGAAGAATTTTTGAGGAACAGGTTGGCTGATGCTTCTGGTAGGAGCCGCTGCCAGCGGCGATCCCCGGGTTGCCACCCCCTCCCGGTCGCCGTTGGCAACGGCTCCTACAGGACTAAACTGTTGCGGAGACGGAACATGGGTTAGGGGGGGTGAGCCGTTTTTATGGTCGCGTTACGGCAGATCTGCCCGCTACACAAAGGTTTGATGGCTGAGACACGAAAGAAAAAATTCACGGTGACGGAGGAGCCGGAATCCGGAGCTTCCGATTCACTGGTACTGATTCACGGGGATGATGATTACCTGGTGACGGAGGAGGCCCGTCGGATCATTGCCACGTGGACGCCCCAGGGCGCGTCCGAGTTTGGGCTTGAGACGATTGATGGCATGGCCGGAAATGCGGGGGAGGCGGCTGCGGTGTTTGGGCGGCTTTTTGAGTCACTGCAAAGCCAGTCATTTTTTGCGACGGAAAAAGTGGTGTGGTGGCGCAATACGAATTTGCTTGGGGCAGGCCAGACGGCCTCGGCAGCGGGCACGGGGGAATTTCTGACGGCGCTTGGTGAAATTTTTGACGCAGGCCTGTCGAAGGGAACGCGCCTGGTGATCACGGCGTCCGAGCTCGACGGCCGCAAGTCCATCGCCAAGCTGATCCAGAAGAAGGGGCGCGTGGTGGCGTTCAAGGCGGACCCATACAAGCAGGAGGCAAACCATGCGCAGGCGCTGATGTTTGCAAACGAGACGGCGCGGAAGCTGGAGAAGAAGCTCGAGAAGGATGCGGCGGTTCTCGTGGTGGAGATGTCGGGGAACGACAGTCGGACCATTCTTTCGGAACTGGAAAAAATTGCGGTCTACATCGGTGATCGGGATTTCATTTCGGAAAAGGATGTGCATGAGATCGGGAGCTGGCGTCCCGGCGGCGTGGTCTGGGACTTGTCCGACGCTGTGGGCGAGCGCAACGTTCGCAAGGCGCTCGACACCCTGCAGAACCTGCTTTTCATTGGCGAATCGCCGGTGCCCATGTTGTTTGCCGTGATCTCGCGGGTGCGGTTGTTGCTGATGTTGAGCATTCTCATGGAGAAGAAAGTGCTGCGGCTGGTGGGCGATTACAATTCGTTCAAGTTGCAGATCGAGGGATTGCCGTCATGGGTGACGGAGAATCTGCCCGAGGACAAAAAGCTGAATCCGCTGGCGGGCCATCCTTTTGCGCTGTTCAAGGCTTCGGGTGGTGCGGGGCGTTACACGCGCGCTGAATTGCAGAAGGCGATGGAGATTTTGCTGGAGTGCAACGAGCGGATGGTGTCGGGCGGGGGCGACCATCGCCACCTGATCGAGGAGGCGTTGCTGAAAATCTGTATGAAATGAGTGCGGAGAAGCTGCTGGCTACTGGCTTCTAGCTTCTGGTTTCTAAACCCGAACATGAATTTTCACGTCGACATGATCCGGTTTCCTTTGCTCGAGCGGTTTTCGTGGCTGGTTCATGGGTTTACGGTGCGCCAGGAGGGGGTTGATGTGAATGCGGGGAGGGGGGAGGTGTTGGCGCGATTGCGGGAGAATCATCGGAAGATTTTGGATTCCCAGGGGGTCGAGGTGGAGCGGTTGAGGTTGGCGGAGCAGGTTCATGGCAACCGGGTTGCCGTGGTGGATGGGATCGCCGCTAACAGCGGCTCCTACAGGCCGGCTCCGAATGCGGATGGATTGGTGACAGCGAGTCAGGGGATTCCCCTTGGAATTTATGTGGCGGATTGTTGCGCCATCTACCTCGTTGAGCATGAGAAGCGGGGCATTGGGCTTTTGCATTCGGGGCGCAAAGGAACCGAGGGAAACATTGCGCGCGAAGGCGTGCAACGGCTGGTGGAAATTTGTGGCGGGCATGCAAAAAACATGGTGGCTGTGCTGAGCCCGTGCATCCATGCCTGCTGCTACGACGTGGATTTTGTTTCGGAGATCGAACGGCAGTTGAAGGGGGAAGGTGTTGGCGAGGTCTGGCGTCATCCCGATTGCACGGGATGCCGGTTGGACCGGTATTATTCGTATCGCAAGGAGAAGGGGAGGACCGGGCGGATGCTGGCGTTTATGGGGATTTCGGATTGCGGAATGCGGAATGAGGAGGAGGGAAAGGCAAATTGCAAAAGGCAAAGGGCAAAAGTTGAAGTGTTTGTGGACGACACCAGAAGCCAGGAGCCAGCAGCCAGCAGCTTCTTCGTGACTTCCCCCCAAAAACCGCATAATGAAACGGGGATGGATTTGAAAGCTGAAGCGCTCCTCCGAAAAGCAAAGTCCCTTGGATTTTCCGATCGTCAGATCGCCCATCTCACCCGCAAGACGGAGGATGAAATCCGCGCGTTGCGGAAAAAGATCGGGCTCGTTCCCTCCTATCGCCTGGTGGACACCTGCGCGGCGGAGTTCGAGGCGTACACGCCTTATTTTTATTCGACGTACGACACGGGGGATGACGAGATTCGGAAGACGGACAAGCGCAAGGTGATGATCCTGGGCGGCGGACCGAACCGGATCGGGCAGGGGATCGAGTTTGATTATTGCTGCGTGCACGCGGCGTTCGCGCTGCGCGAGGACGGGTTCGAGACGATCATGGTGAATTCGAATCCCGAGACGGTGTCCACGGATTACGACACGAGCGACAAGCTGTATTTCGAGCCGCTCACGCTGGAGGACGTGCTGCATATTTACGAGCGCGAGAAATGCTGGGGTGCGATCGCGCAATTCGGCGGCCAGACGCCGCTCAACCTCGCATTGGCACTCAAGAAAAACGGGGTGAACATCATCGGTACATCGCCCGAGTCCATCGAGATGGCCGAAGACCGCAAACTTTTTTCGGCGATGCTCGATCGCCTGAAAATTCCACAACCGCCCAACGGGCTTGCGACCAACGAAGCGGAGGCGCTGAAGATTGCCACGCGTCTAAGCTATCCGATCCTGGTGCGCCCGTCGTTCGTGCTGGGCGGGCGCGCGATGCAGATTGTGTACAGCGATGATGAGTTGCAGCACTACATGCGTTTTGCGGTGGAGGCATCGCCGGAGAGGCCCGTCCTGGTGGACAAATTCCTGGAGGACGCCACGGAGGTGGATGTGGATTGCATTGCGGATGTCGGGATGCCAAACGGCGACACCGTGGTCATCGGCGGCATGCTGGAGCACATCGAGTTTGCGGGCGTGCATTCGGGCGATGCGGCGATGGTGCTGCCGCCACACACGCTGAATGCCGGGGTGATGCAAACCATCCGTGATTATACGACGATGATGGCGCGCGAGCTGAAGGTGTCGGGCCTGATGAACGTCCAGTATGCGGTGAAGGACAACAAGGTGTTCGTGCTGGAAGTGAATCCGCGGGCGTCGCGGACCGTCCCCTTTGTATCGAAGGCGATCGGCAAGCCGCTGGCGAAGCTTGCCGCGCGCGTGATGGCGGGGAAGACGTTGAAGGAGCTTGGATTTACGAAGGAGGTGACGCCGAAATTCTGGAGCGTGAAGGAATCGGTTTTTCCATTTGCGCGATTTCACGGCGTGGACATCCTGCTTGGGCCGGAGATGCGGAGCACGGGCGAGGTGATGGGGATGGATGCCGACATGGGGGTGGCGTACGCGAAGGCGCAGATGGCTGCTCAGCCGGCATTGCCGGAAAGCGGCAATGTTTTCATCAGCGTGCGCGACTCCGACAAGAAGGCGGTGGTTCCCGCCGCCCGGCTTCTTTCAAAACTGGGATTTGTGCTGTATGCCACGGGCGGCACCGCCAAGGCGTTGGAGGGCGATGGCGTTGCAGCGAAATCATTGTTCAAGATCAGCGAGGGGAGGCCCAACGTTCTCGACATGCTGAAAAACGGCGAGATTTCCTTCATCATCAACACGCCCGGCAACCGGAGCCAGCGCGAGGACGAGAAACTGATCCGCCGCGAGGCGCTGCATCGCAACGTGCCGATCATGACAACGACATCCGGCGCATGGGCGGCGGCGCACGGGATCGAGGCACAGAAGCGGAGCGGCATCACGGTGAAATCGCTGCAGGAGCATCACGCATGAACCGAGCGTTGAAAATCAGTTTCTGGGTGCTCCTGTGGATGGCGACGGGGTACGGCATATTTTACGGGATGCGGGAGGCGGATTATACGTTCCTCAAGTTCATGGATGTGGGCGAGCCTTCCCTCGCCACCGCGTGCGACTTGATTCCGGCCAACGTGCAGGCGTTTGCATGCGACGTTCATTTTCGTGAAAACTGGAAGGAATTCCGGAAATCCAGCGTGTATCCGTCCATCCGGGGCCTTTCGGTTTTTCGGGAGGCCTGCGAGGGGTTGAGGCTGGGGGACCGGGACCTGACGGCACTTGAGCAGTGGATTTCTCAATACTGGGGATCCGGGGTTGTGGCTGCGTATTCGCGTGAGAACGAGGCGCTTTACCTGCTTTCCCCGGTCGGCAGGCGCGAGGAATGCGTGGAGTGGTTTCGTCGCATGCGATGGTCGCCCTTTGGGCAGCACATCACGTGGACGCCACGGATTTTCGACCTGAACCCCGACGGAAAGGTGTCGGCGTTGCCGAAAAATCTATGGTGTTTCGAGGCAGACGGGGCGTACTTCTCCACGCCCGGTTACAACATCCAGTTTCACGCCATTCACGGGGTTGCGGTGCTGGCGATCAGCCGGAAAAAGGATCCGTTGCTCGATATTTTACGGACGGATGCGGCGCCGGACAAAAGCCTGGCGAAATCGGCCGGGTTTTCCGAATTTTTCGCCCAGGGTCTCCAGCATCCGGAACGTCCGTTTGGTTTCGTGCGGCTGGGTGGTGACACGAAGAGTGCCGATGGACTGGGGGCGCGATGGAGCGTGGTGGTGGAGAAGGATGGGCGTGTGGCGTTGGATGTCCGCATTCCCGCTCCCACCATCGCGGGCAGCATGGTGGCCGTTTCCCAGTTTGATTTGCTGGCCCGTCTGAGACAGCCGGACGACCTGGTTTCCACGGTGTTTTCATGGGAGGACGCGCAGACGCTTTGGAAGGAGGGGCAGCGGCGGTTGCCGTCGGCATGGACTGCGACAATCCGGGAAGGACAGGTGGATGCGGCGCTGGGGAGTTACAAGGATATCTGGAAACCGATCCTCGACAAGCTGGGCCATGAGATGTTTGTGGGATTTGGTGATTCGAGTGTAATTTCCGAAAAGTATCGTGTTCCGTTTCCGCGGACGATCGTGGCGGTTCCATTTACCGATTCGGTGGGATTCATCAAGGCGCTGGAAGCCACGGTGCAGAAATGCAATCGCGAGCAGGAGGCGAACCTGGTGATTCGCAAGGGCGGATCCGGGGATTATTACGAAGTGCGCATGGGGAGCGCGGCATGGCAGGCCAGGCATGGAATGAAGGAGCTGCCGGTCTTTGCGATTTCGAACGGTTTGTTGATTCTGGCGCCGGGAGGTGAGGTGATGGAAAAGGCGCTGAAAACATTTTCCGAGAATGCATCCAGGCCCGTGGAGAAGACCGAGGGGCTCGAGATTCGACTCAACCTGCGAAAATCCCCCGGCACGGTGCGCATTCTTCTTGCCGCGCTTGGGCTGCTCAATCCCCAGGGCGACAACGTGTTTTTAACGCCCTCCATGATGCATTCCATGAGCGAATTGTTCGCGCTGATGGAGCAGTTTGGCGATTCACGCCTCACGCTCACGTATGCACCCGGCTTCCTGCAGGTTCACGCGGCAATCAATCCGTAAGGGCCGACGAGTCGAAAGGATGACTTGCTCGGGAGCGAAGGATGGTGCGCTGTAGAGGACTTTCCGCCGTCGCTCCGTTGGAGCTATGGCGTGATACGTATGATGAGGATCAGAAATGGGTTGCCAAGCCGTAGTCCCGCAGTGGGACGAAGGATGGTGCGCTGTAGAGGACTTGAACCTCTGACCCCCACCGTGTCAAGGTGATGCTCTACCACTGAGCTAACAGCGCTTCCCTCTGCAATCAACGTCTTGAAGATCCACGTCACGTTGAGAAAACTGCCGGAGTGTGACGGCACGAGGATTGAAATCGAATTTCAATGGAAAGCTACGTGGGAATGATTTGCGAGGCAAGGTTTTTTGGGTTGCGTGGCGAATCAGAACGGATAGCTGTCCCACGGCGAGTTGCCATACTGGCTGGACCACGGTATGTTCGGGTCGTCGGGCAGGCCCGGGTCCTGTCCTTTGCTCACGGTTGAGGAGGTTGAGCTTTCTGTGCGCTTGTTTCCGTCCGTGGTTCCGCAGGCACACAGAACAAGGGCGCAGGTGATGGTTGTCAGGAAAAGGCGAAGGGAGTTCATGGTCATTTGGTGGGGAGTGGGAAGGAGGAATGAATCTGGACGACCAGCCATTGGCCGTTCCGTTTTTCAAGCACACCGGTGGTTCGCACATGGTTGAGCTGAACCGTTTTTCCCTGCTGGGTGAAGCTGTAGTCGAACAACTCGGAAAACCATGCGACGTTGCCTGATTCGCCGATCTGGATGTTGCGATCCTGGTTCTTGACGGAACCATTCTCGATATCTGTCCACTTTTTGAGAAGCGCGCTTTTCATCTCCTCCCATTTCACGGTCTTTTGCGATCCCACGCCGAAACCCTGAAGGCTGTCCTGGGCGATCTGCTTCGAGTAGAGGTCGATGTCCTCGGTCATCAGGGCCTTGTCCAGATTTTCAAGGACCTGCTCCACCCCGGCTTTTTCTGCTGCGAGGTCGGGTGTGGATTGCGCGGGAGCCATCGGCGCTGCTCCAAGGAAGAGTGTCAAGGCTGTGACGGGAAGGAAGGATTTCATTTTTTAAATTCGGAAAAAATGGATTGAATGCCCACGGCCACATCCATGGCCGTGAATTCCGACCATACGACGGATCGGGACGGGTATCCATCTTTTTTCAGGACGAATACAACGCCCGTCATCTCCGAAACGCATTTGCCTTTCCAAACGACGGTGCTTTTTGCAACTGTGGACGGGTTCGCATGAAGAAACTGTTTCTCATCGCATCGCTGACCTCTTTCGCGCTGTCGGGATTTTGCACGGCTGCAAAATCCACCCCTGAAGCCAAAGCCATGGTTGTTGGCGTCCGCCAGGAACCGCCGTTCAGCTTGAAAAATGCGGACGGCGTGTGGGAAGGGATCAGCGTGGATCTCTGGAAGGAGATCGCGACGGACATGAAGCTGAAGTACGAGTTTCGCGAGATGGGCCTCGAAGCCACGCTTGAAGGAATCCAGAACCATTCCGTGGATGTCGGGCTGGGAGGACTCGCCATCTCGGCGGACCGCGAGCGCAAGGTTGATTTCACCCATCCCTATTACGCCTCGGGACTTTCCATCGCCGTTCCCCGCAGGTCGGAAATGTACCACTGGATGAAAGTGATGCGAGGGTTGTTGTCGCCCACTTTTTTAAAAATGATCGTGTTCATGTCAATCGTGACAGTCCTCGCGGGTTTGCTGGTCTGGTGGTTTGAGCGAAAGCGTAACCCGGAACATTTTGGAGGCGCGCTGTCGCAGGGGATCGGTTCCGCGCTCTGGTGGGCGTCAGTGACTCTCTGCACGGTGGGTTATGGCGACAAGGTGCCGGTCAGCTTCGGCGGACGGGTCGTGGGCGTGATCTGGATGCTGGTGGGCGTGGTTCTCCTCGCTATTTTCACGGGCGCCATGGCCTCGGCCGTCACAGCCAGCCATCTGGAAGCGTCTATTCGCGGGCCTGAAGAACTCTACAAGTCGCGTGTGGCCAGCGTCGAGGGCTCTGTGAGCGAAAAATATCTGCGGCATTCGCGCATCCGGATGATGCTTTATCCAACCCCCCAGGAGGCGATCCAGGCGGTGGCCGATGGCAGGGTGGATGCGTTTGTGTACGATGAACCGGTTCTCAAATATCTGGCCAACGGAGCGGCGCTTCAGGACAAGGTGGAGGTGTTGCCCTACGTCTTTCAGCGCGAATATTACGCGATCGCGTTGCGCAACGAAAGCCCCCTGCGCGAGGATCTCAATCCCATCCTGCTGGAAATCATCGAGCGATCTTCATGGCAGGAAACCATTTTCCGTTACGAGGGAAATCCAGCGCCGTGAAGACCCGCGTTTTGTTTTCCAGCCACAGGATCCAACGCCGCGTGACGGCGCTGGCCCGCGAGATTGACCGCCATTATCGCGGACGCGAACTGGTCCTCATTGGTGTGCTGAACGGAAGCGTGATTTTCCTCGCAGACTTGGTGCGTCACTTGAAAACACCGCTCAAGCTGGATTGCATCTCGGCATCGAGCTACGGGACGGCCACCCGTTCCTCGGGCAAGGTGATTTTTCATCCGCACTTGAAGCTGACGGTGAAAGGCGCCCACATCCTGCTCGTGGACGACATCCTGGACACGGGACGAACCGTGTCGAAGCTGATGCGGTTCCTGCGAACGTTCCGTCCAGCGAGCGTAAAACTCTGCGTGCTGTTGCGCAAACGGGTGAAGCGCGCCGTGCCGGCAAAAGCTCATTTCGTCGGCTTCGATATCCCGGACCGTTTCGTGTACGGCTACGGACTCGACATCGCCGAACAATTCCGGAACCTGCCCCATATCGCGTATCGTGTGTAATTTGACAATTTACATAAATTATGTAATTTATAACGTATGACCACAACTTTGAAAATGTTCGGCACGGGGCAGATCACGTTGCCCAAGGCTTGGAGAAATCGCTTCAAGACCCGCCAGTTTGTGGCGCGGGAGGAGGGGAGGCGGCTTGTGATCGAGCCACTCGACTTGGAGGGAGACGAGGCCGCGCTTCTGACGCATAATCCGTCCCTCGCGTTTCTGAAGGATGAGCCGGATTTGTATGAGTGACCACCGCGTGGGCGATCTCGTTCTGATTGAGGTTCCATTCACGGACTTGAGCGGCAGTAAAAAGCGTCCCGCTCTTGTGTTGTCCGTATTCAAGGATGACATTCTTGTGGCGTTCATGACGTCAAGGCTCGACAAGGCAGGGTCTGAAGATGTCGTGTTGCGAAAGTCGGGCAAGAACGGCCTTGTGGTTGATTCGGCCGTATTGGTCCGAAAAATCTTCACGCTTCACCGCACCTTGATTGCCCGGGTGCTTGGCGCTTGTCATGTCGAGGAACGGCGCAAGATCATCCAGTCCGTGATCCGTCATTTGCAGCGTGGCATGTGAAAATTTCGACACCGATCCCACGGAAAAAGAGGGGGCAAGCCACAGATGAAACACGGATTGGCACGGATACGCTGGTTTGGCACAGCCAAGCCAGCGGGATAAGCCCTCCAACAAGGTTGCCAGCGGCAGTCCGGAGTGAACTTCCAACATCGAACGTCGAACGTCCAACTTCGAACAAGAGCGGGAGGAAAACCACGGAACTCATGATGTAGCTGCGTTCGCAAGAACGCGGCCTCCGGATCTTCTCCGCAGATTAACGCGGACAGACGCAGATTTCCCGAACACGCAGCAGGACAATGCGGCCAAATCCGCTTGTTTGGCATGCGGAAAATGGCCGCAAAGAGGCGCAAGAGGCACAAGAATGACAAGCTGATTCCAAATGCGTAAGCCGTGCCTTCGAAATTTCCCGATCGGATATAAATGAAGATTTCTGTAAGGTTGGTCTTGTTTGAACCGAGAGCATAGGTGATGAACCCAAGTTCCAATGACGGCGATTTGTTGAAGGAATTCACGGCCACGGGCGTGGAACGTCCCTTTGCGGAACTGGTCCGGCGTCACAGCGGCATGGTTTTGGGCGTGTGCCGTCGCATGACCGGGGACGAACAGGACGCCGAGGACGCGGCCCAGGCGGTGTTCCTGACCCTCGTGAAAAAGGCCCGGGGCCTTTGCAACCGCGCTTCGCTCGGTGGCTGGCTCTACCATGTGGCGTGTCACGTGTCGCTGTGCGTCCGCGAGTCGAAAGCAATTCGACAAACCCGGGAAAAGGAGGCGGCCATGAGCGCAACAACCCATGTCGAACCGAAGGATTACAAGGAGGAAGAACTCAAACGCTGGCTGGATCGCGAACTCGATGCCTTGCCCGAAAAATATCGTGTGCCGGTGGTGCTACATCATCTGGAAGAACGTCCGCACGAGGAGGTGGCGCGATTGTTGGGGTTGACGGCGAATGCGGTGGCTGTGCGCCTGAATCGTGCGCGCGAAATGCTTGCGGGCCGATTGACACGTCGTGGCGTGGCGCTTTCGGCTGCGGGGTTGGGCACGGTGCTCTCGGCGCAGATGGCTTCCGCTGCTCCGGACACGTTTGTGGAGGCGACGACGAAGGCCGCCACACTTCTTGCATCAGGGAAAGGTGCAGTTGTTTCCGTCAAGGTGACCGCGCTGGTGAAGGCAACATTGAAGTCCATGTTGATGAAGCAGATTGCCGTGGCTGCGGCCATCGTGCTGGCGGTAGGTGGAGGAACAGTGGGAGCGATGGTAGGCGTTGCCAAGATCAGACAACAATCCGCGAACACACTTGAAGGAATTGTTTTTGATCCACAGGGAAAGCCGGTGCAGGGGGCGGTGATTCAACCCGAGGAGAAGAACATGACGAAGACGGACGCCCGTGGGCGATTTTATTTGAAGGGAGAGAAACCCGGCGAGGTTGTTCTCAAGGTGCAAGCCAAAGAATACGCGTGGGATGTGCGTCAGATCACTTGGGATCCCAAAGCGCCTCCGATGGAAATCCATCTCCAGCCGGCTCACACGGTTCGGGGGCGGGTGGTGGATGAGCAGGGAAAACCGATCACTGGTGGGTGGATCGCGGTTGAACACTGGTGGTGGCAGTTGGATAACACGGATGCGGAAGGGCGTTTCATCTGGAAGAATGCCCCGGCGAACGCGCTTGGCTATGACTTCGGACAGGCTTCGGGCAAGGACGGTTACCAGCCGGTGCGAAACCATGTGATCACCTACAGTGATCCCGAGCATGTTATCGTACTCTACAAACCTCTGATCATCCGTGGACAAGTGTCCGATGCGGAGACAGGACAATCAATTCCGGCGTTCAAAGTGATCCTCGGCTCTCCAGGGAACACGGATATTCCTCCAAATCCTGATCCCGACCATGCGAGTTGGGCTCGAACTGGTGCCAAGGATTTTCAACAGGGCGGTTATGAAGTTGTTGAGGCTGAGCGTGTATCGAACAGCCCATACATCCTGATCCGAATCGAAGCCGAGGGTTATGAACCGGCCTCGTCAAAGCCGCTCCTGAGGACAGGCGGAGGCGGGGTCACACTCGACTTTAAACTCAACAAGGGAAAGTGGATCACGGGAACGGTTCGGTCTCCCGACGGGAAACCTGTGCCGGAGGCGACGGTGGATGTGGCAACCAAGGGTTCCAATGTCATTGTCAAAGACGGCGCATTTTACGAGCAACAGCAAACAAGCATCCTCCACGTCAAGACGGATGCCGAGGGAAGCTTCCGGTTTCAGGATCCTTCACAGCCGTTCAAGTTGGTGGTGGCTCACCCGAAAGGGTATGCGGAGGTTCCTGCGGAGCAACTCGCGACGTCCCTTGACATTCTGTTGGAAGCGTGGGGACGCATCGAAGGAACCTTCAAAATCGGCAGGGAGCCAAAGGCCGACCGATCCATGCGTTTCAGTTCCGGGAAAGGGATGGGCCTTCCTGCGCGTGATGACATCAGTATCTCGTACTCGTACTCTTGGGTAAAAACAGATGCGAATGGAAGATTCACCTTCGAGAAAGTTCCTCCCACAGACATCCTGATCAGTCCAGAAGGGGGAAACATCCAATGCGTCCTCGTGGAAGTCAAAACGGGGGCGAGCACGCGAGTTGACATCGGCGGGAGCGGACGGTCTGTAGTGGGTCATCTGGCGATCCCCAAGGAACTAGCTGAGGAGATTGCATCTGGTGAACGTGTCGGCGAAATGAGATTGCGAGAGAAGCCTGCCTCCTATCCGAACGAGCTCAGTGAGAAACAGCGAAATGCGTGGTATTGGAAATGGCGGCTCGAGACGCCCGAGGGCAAGGCCTATCGGTTCAGGGACGCGAGCAACCACTATTCTTTTCCTCTTCAACCGGATGCCTCCTTCCGCATCGAGAATGTGTCACCCGGAACCTATCAAATGGAAATCGAGTTGAAGGCCGGTCTGAAACCGATGGGCTTCGGTGATCCCGTCGGCTTGGTGGAAAAGGAGATCATGGTGCCGGCAGGTGGCGAGGAGGCCGTGGATCTCGGCGCGATCGAACCCACGCTGTTCAAACGGGTGAAGCCGGGCGAAGCCGCCCCGCTTTTTGAAACCAAGACCATTGACGGCCAGCCGCTCAAGCTTGCGGATTTTCGAGGAAAATACGTATTGCTCGATTTCTGGCAGCCGAGGAGATACTCGGACACGCCGTATCCGAATGTGGTTTATGACGCGTATGGCAAGGATGAACGATTCGTGATGATCACCCTCAACGTGGGCACTCCGCTCGACCGTATCAAGCAGGGCGTCGAGGCGAATCATCTCGGATGGATTCAAGGATATTTTGAAGAAGAACCCAAGACGCTGATGGAGGATTACGGAGTGAGGGATTATCCCGCCATTTTTCTCATCGGTCCTGATGGGAAAGTGATTGCGAGGGCGTTGGAAGGGGAAGGGATCAAGGAGGCAGTTGCGAAGGCGTTGAAGAAGGCGGAATGAGCCGAGTCTCAGAAAAAGTTGGGAAACCGAACCGAAGGAACTCATTTATGAAACATCCAATCAAAACCGGATTTTACCGGACGATGCTGGTGTTGATGCTGGTCGTGTTGCCGGCATTTGCCGAGGAGGCGACTGCGCCTGCGGACGATCCATTGGACTCGAAAATCAAGCAGATCAAGGCGAACGGTGCCACGATCTCTGATTTCCTGGACGAAGTGAGGGAAGGTGTGGGCTTTATCCGAGCGCGGCAGCGACCTCATTGAACCGCGATAACAAACACAAATTTATGAAAATCAAAATCATGCCTTACCTCGTGGTCGCGGCCCTGGGCTTTGCTGCCGGGATTTGTTTGCAGCAAACGCGTGCCGACACCGGCTCCGTGCTGTTCACACCCTCGGTTGTCGCGAGAACGGAGAGCGAGAAGAAAATTGTGCAGGAGGCCAATGAAAAACTCCATGA
Organism: Verrucomicrobiota bacterium; assembly: GCA_023269615.1. Taxonomy (GTDB): domain Bacteria; phylum Verrucomicrobiota; class Verrucomicrobiia; order JABWAM01; family JABWAM01; genus JAHFSY01. The sequence continues at coordinate 19,457 of JAHFSY010000040.1, read as the reverse complement.
CTACGAAATCCAGCTCGACGCGATTCTTGAAGATCAAAAGAAGGCCATGGCCAAATTCGAGGCGATACGGGAATGGATCACTCTGGGCAAAGCGGGGAGTAATTGACGCGCAGTTGGCCAAAGGCGGAATCAGAGTTTTGGACAGGATTTACAGGATGTTCGGCAGGAGCTGGATTAACAGAATTGATCGAATCACGCAGCGCTGCGCGCTGCGCGATTCAATCCTTGTCCATCTTCTTAAAATCGTGCCGTTCCGGTAATCCTGTAAATCCCGTAAATCCTGTCCAAAAATCCGTGTTTCGTCCGTGGCTCAAATTCTGAATCCTTCCCGAATTTCCCGGTTGGCTTTTGGGATGGAGACTTCTAGTTTCAACCCATGTCCACGTACCAGGTTCTTGCCCGCAAATACCGGCCCCAGCAGTTTTCCGAGGTCGTGGGGCAGGGGCACATCATGCGGACACTCGAAAATGCGATCGGGAAGAAACGGATCGCGCATGCTTATCTTTTTGTCGGACCGCGTGGGACCGGGAAGACCACCACCGCCCGCATTTTTGCCAAGGCGCTCAATTGCTCGGAGTCAAAGGACCCCACCACGAAGCCTTGTGACAAGTGCTCGAATTGCACGGAGATCATGGCGGGAACCTCGATGGATGTTCTCGAAATTGATGGCGCCTCCAACAATGGCGTGGACCAGGTGCGGGAGTTGAGGGAGACGGTGCGTTATGCACCGGCGAAATCGCGTTACAAGATCATCTACATTGACGAAGTGCACATGGTCACGACGCAGGCGTTCAATGCGCTGCTCAAGACGCTGGAGGAACCTCCGCCACACGTGAAATTTCTTTTTGCGACGACCGACCCCCAGAAGATTCCGCTGACGATTCTTTCCCGCTGCCAGCGTTTCGATCTGCATCGCATTTCCAACGATCTCATCATCGAGCACCTGCGTCATATTGCGAAGCTGGAAAAGGTGAAGATTTCCGACACGGCGCTGCTGGCCATCGCGCGCGGGGCGGCAGGCGGGATGCGTGATGCAGAATCGGCTCTCGACCAGATCATCGCATTTTGCGGAGACAAGGTGGAGGAGAGCGATGTGATTTCGATTTTTGGCCTCGCACCGCGTGACCAGGTTCAGCGCCTGACCCACAGCGTGATCAGCGGCGAACGTCTTGAGGTGGTGAAGCTGGCGACGTCACTTTCCGATGAGGGGAAGGATTTGGGAAGGTTGCTTGCCGAGTTGATCGAGCATTTCCGCAACGTGCTGGTGGTGCAGGCGGGCGGAGAGCCGACGGAGGCGACGGCCGATGAACTCGTTGAATTGAAGGAACATGCCAAGATGCTCAATCGTGCGCGCACGCTGAGGATTCTTGAAATCCTGGCCAAGTCGGAGAATGACATGCGTTGGACGCTTTCGAAAAAGATCTTGTTTGAAGTCGGTTTATTGAAAGCCATCGAGACGAAGGATGAGGTGTTGCTTGAGGAAGTGTTGAAGCGGTTGAAAGGGGTGCAGGGCAGTCTGCCTGCCGCTGCGGTCGAGGCACCGAGGAGAGAAAGTCGCGAACCAGAGCCCGCTGTGAAACCCGTCCGCGAAACGCCGGCGCCGGCTGCGCGTCCCGTGGAACGTCCCGCCGTGGATCCTTCGGTGGAGGTGCTTTGGAAAAAGCTTCTCGATCACACGGCGGAACATTTCCCAATGCTCAAGTCTTCGCTCGTGGAGGCTCGTCCGCTTTCGTTGACGTCCGACACGTTGACCATCGGCTTTGATCCCGAGTTTGAATTCAAGAAGGAGATGGTGGATTCGCCGAAGAACCGCGGGATGATCGAGGCCAGGCTTCGCGAGTTGCTTGATGGCAAGGCGATGAAGGTCAAGGTGGTGTTTGCCAACGACCCTTCCATTCCTCAGGGAGACGAGCCCGCTTCGACGTCGAGCTTTGTTGCAACAAGAAGTCCGGAATCAGAACAGGCGAACAAGAAGTTTGACGACGATCCGCTGATCAAGAAGGCGCTTGAGATTTTTAAAGGTCAGATTGTGGAGATGAAGAAGTGATCGTGTAGCCGAACTCGCCAGAGTTTGGCCTCCCCTGCGGATCCGCGTTCTTGCGAACGTGGCTACAATCCTGGCTACCGGCGATGCACCTGCGCGGCGACTTTCAGGCGCAATGCGTTAAGGCGGATGAAGCCAGTGGCGTCGCTCTGGTTGTAGGCCTTCGTCGGGTCGGCTTCCATTGTGGCGATGTGCGGGTTGTACAGGCTCACGGGGCTCTTGCGGCCGGCGGTGATGATGTTGCCTTTGTAAAGTTTGAGGCGGATGGTGCCGGTCACGTCCTTCTGGCTTTCGGTGACGAGCGCCTGCAATGCCAGTCGTTCGGGCGAGAACCAGAAGCCGTAATAGACCAGCTCGCCGTATTTGGGGATGAGCGAGTCTCGCAGGTGCATCACCTCGCGGTCCATGGTGATGCTCTCGATCTGGCGGTGTGCGAAGTGAAGGATCGTGCCGCCGGGAGTCTCGTACACGCCGCGGCTTTTCATTCCGACGAAACGGTTTTCCACGAGGTCCACGCGCCCGATGCCATGTTTTCCGCCGAGACGGTTGAGCGCGCGCATCACGTTGGCGGGCGAAAGTTTTTTGCCGTTCACGGCCACACAGTTGCCCTTCACAAAATCGAGCGTCACATATTCGTGCTTGTCTGGAGCGTCCTCGGGCGAGACGGAGAGCTTGTACATGCCCTTGTGTTCCGGTGCCGAGGCGTCGAGCCACGGGTCTTCGAGGATGCCGGCCTCGTAGCTGATGTGGAGCAGGTTGCGGTCCATCGAGTAGGGCTTCTTCGCGCTGGCCTCGACAGGGATCTTGTGATCGGCGCAATAGCGGATCATTTCGGCGCGACCGGGAAACTGGTTGCGGAACTGTTCGTCACGCCATGGGGCGATCACCTTGAGTTCTGGGGCGAGCGCGGCGGCAGTGAGTTCAAAGCGCACCTGGTCGTTGCCCTTGCCCGTGGCGCCGTGCGCGACGGCGTCCGCCTTCTCCTTCAGCGCGATTTCCACCATGCGCTTGGCAATGAGCGGGCGCGCGATCGAGGTGCCGAGGAAGTATTGGTTTTCGTAAATCGCCCCCGCCTGCATCATCGGAAAAATAAAGTCGCGCGCGAATTCCTCGGTGAGGTCGTCAATGTAGGTCTTGGAAGCGCCCGTGCGGGCGGCCTTTTTTTCGAGTCCCTTCAGTTCCTCCTCCTGCCCGATATCGGCGCAGAAGGCGATCATGGTGGCGTTGTAGCGCTGCTTGATCCACAGGAGTAGGACCGAGGTGTCGAGGCCGCCGGAATATGCGAGGACGATTTTCATGATGAAGTTGGGTGGATGGGAAAGGAGGGAAGATTAAAAGGCAAAAGGCAAAAGGCAAATGACAAATGGCAAAAGTTGAAGTGTGAATGTAGCCACGTTCGCCAGAACGTGGATCGGCAGGGGCGGCCAAACTCTGGCGAGTTCGGCTACAAATTCCCGGGAAAGTGTGAGAGGATGATGTTTCTTCCATGAGACTCGAGGAACTTGATTATTCCCTTCCGACCAGGTTGATCGCGGACCGGCCTGCCGAACCGCGTGATGCCTGCCGGTTGATGGTTGTTCACCGCAAGACGGGGGCGATCGAGCATCGCGGCTTTCGCGAACTCTCTTCATTCCTGAAGGCAGGAGATGTACTGGTGTTGAATTCGGCGCGTGTGACGCCCGCCCGCTTCTATGCGAGGGGGCCCGCGTCGAAATTTGAGATTCTTGTGCTGGATGCTGGTGAGTCTTCACGTTGCCGGGCATTGGTCAAGCCGGCGAAGAAAATGAGGGTGGGAATGCGTTTGTCGGGGATTGGGACGGGAAATGTGTTTCGTGTTCTCTCCAACACCCCTGCGGGCCAATGGGAATTGGAACTGGAAGCCACGGGTTTATCGTGGCGGGCCCTGCTTGAGAGCGAGGGGCACATGCCGTTGCCGCCGTACATTTTGAAACGTCGTGCCGAGACCGTGGATGTGCCCGAGGATCGTGTCTGGTATTCGGATCGTATATGGTATCAGACGGCGTACGCAGATCGCGACGGGGCGATTGCCGCGCCCACGGCAGGGTTGCATTTTTCAATGGAGATGCTTGGGCAACTGGAGATGTTGGGCGTGGATGCGGCCCGGATTTTCCTGAAGGTAGGGATGGGCACATTTCAGCCGGTGCGGGCGGCGACGGTCGAAGAGCATCGTTTGCTTCCCGAAATGTACGAGGTGAGCGCGGATGCGGCACGGAGGATTGCCGATGCACGCGCCAGAGGCGGGCGCGTGGTGGCGGTGGGGACGACGGCTGTTCGGACGCTGGAATTTTGTGCGTTGCGGGATGGGGTTGTTCAGCCGGGTTCGGGTGAAACGGGTTTGCTCATCACGCCGCCCTATCAGTTTCGGGCCGTGGATGCGTTGATCACGAATTTCCATCTTCCGAAAACCACGCTGCTTGCGCTGGTCTATGCGTTTGCCGGAGCGGGCCTGATCCGTGAGGCGTATGAAAAAGCCGTGCGTGAAAAATACCGGTTTTTCAGCTATGGTGATGCGATGTTGATTTTATGAAGATGAAACACAGCCATCCCATACGTGGCCGAAATGCGTCTTCCCGCCCGCATTCTTCGAGGGGGATTCTCGTGAGACAAAAAAACGACATTAAGAATTTAGACCACGGATTACACGGATCAGCACGGATGGGTCAGCGTCCGCCGTGGCGGACGCTGACCCGATGTGTGATTTCTCAGAGCGACGTGCTGTTTTGGCGCTGCCAAAACAGCAGCATCCGTGTCCATCCGTGTAATCCGTGGTTGGTTCTCCGCAATTTCTGTGGAATGGCACTGAAGATGAAGCATGTTTTTGTGATGGGTTGTTTGTTGTCGCTCGCACCGTTGCTCCACGCGGGGACGGGCAAGGAGAGCGTGCTGCGCCAGCTGAGCGACGAACTTGCGGCTGCTTCGGAAAAGATCAAACCCTCGGTGGTGAGCGTCAGCACCACCAGCGATGTGACGGTGGTGGACCCGTACCAGTTTTATTTCGGACGTCGGCGCGGGACGGCGGAGCACCAGGAGCTTCCGCGCGGGATGGGGTCGGGCGTGCTGGTGGAGGATGGCTATGTGTTGACGAACAACCACGTCATCCAGGGTGCGGACAAGATTTATATCAAGCTTTCGGACGGCCACAAATTCCAGGCGCGCGTGGTGGGTGCGGATCCAAGCACGGATGTTGCGGTGGTGAAAATTCAAAAGCCGGAGGGGCTCACGCCGGCGGAGCTGGGCGATTCCGATGCAGTGCGCGTGGGGGATTGGGTGCTGGCGGTTGGAAATCCGTTTGGGTTGGACCAGACGGTGACGGCGGGGATCATCAGCGCGAAGGGGCGATCGGACGTGAAGCTTGCGAATTACGGTGACTACATCCAGACGGACGCGGCGATCAATCCCGGCAACAGCGGCGGGCCGCTCGTGGACCTTGATGGAAAAGTGATCGGACTGAATTCGGCCATCATCAGCCAGAGCGGCGGCTATCAGGGCATTGGTTTTGCGATTCCGATCAACCAGGCGCGCACGATCATGCAGAGCCTGATCAAGGATGGGAAAGTCACCCGCGGTTATCTTGGCGTTCATGCCCAGGAGCTGACGCAGCCGATTGCCGAGGCGCTTGGGTTGAAGCAGGTGAGGGGGGTGATTGTGGTCTTCGTGGAGCCCAATTCACCGGCGCAGGCGTCTGGGCTTGAGGCCAAGGACATCATCACGAGTTTTGGCGGCAAACCCCTCGATAATCCGCACGGCCTTTCATCCATCGTGAGAACCACAGCGGTCGGGCAGGAAGTGGAGATGAACGTGGTGCACCAGGGGCAGGAACGTGTCGTGAAAGTGAAGATTGTCGCCGCCCCGCCCGAGGTTTCCGCGGGCGAAACCGTGGGCATTACAGTGGCCGACATGGACGCCGCCACGGCGGCGCGGTTTGGATTTGCACGGGGGGAACGCGGCGTGGTGGTCGCGGCGGTGGACAATGGCAGCAAAGCCGCTGGGGCCGGCTTGCGCGCGGGCGATGTGATTGTTGGAATCAGCAAGGTTCGTGTTTCCAGCGCGAAGGATTATTCCGAGATGATGAGCCGCCTGGCGAAGGAGGAGAAGGTGCTCTTCACAATCATCCGAAACCGCCAGTATTACTACGTCGTTCTGCCGCTGAAGTGAAATCAAAGTGTCTCGGCGTTCTTCAAACGCTCCTCATAATCGCGTGTCATCAGCTCGTTGACCATGGGATCTATTTTACCCTCGATGAACTCGGTGAGGTTGTAGAGCGTGTGGTTGATGCGGTGGTCGGTGACGCGGTTTTGCGGGAAGTTGTAGGTGCGGATGCGCTCGCTGCGGTCGCCGGTTCCAATCTGTGATTTGCGCGTTTGCGCGTAGCGGGCTGTTTCCTCATCCTGCTTTGCGGTGAGCAGGCGTGAGCGCAGGACGCGCAGGGCCTTGGCTTTGTTCTTGAGCTGGCTGCGCTCGTCGGCGCAGCGGACGATGAGGCCGCTGGGCTTGTGCGTGATCTGGACGGCGCTGTCGGTGGTGTTCACGCCCTGTCCGCCCGGGCCTGAGGCGCGACAAACGCTGATCTCAAGGTCTTCCGTTTTGATCTGCACATCCACTTCCTCGGCTTCGGGGAGGACTGCGACGGTTGCGGTGGAAGTGTGGATGCGTCCGTTGTTCTCGGTGGACGGGATGCGCTGGACGCGATGGACGCCGCTCTCATAGCGCAGGTGGCGGAAGACATCCAGCCCTTGCACCGAGACGACGATTTCCTTGTAGCCACCCATGCCCGATGGATTGGAATCCATGGGTTCAACCTTCCATCCTTGTGTTTCTGCGTAGCGCGTGAACATGCGGTAGAGGTCGCCGGCAAAAAGTGCGGCCTCGTCGCCACCCGTGCCCGCGCGGATTTCAAGAATGGTGTTGCGGCTGTCGTTGGGATCGGGCGGCAGGATGGCAGCCTTGAGATTGAGCTCGAGAGCGGCTGCCTTTTGTCGCAGCACGCTCAGGTCCGATTCGATCATTTCGATCATGTCGGACTCGTTCTTGTGACTGGCACAGAGGGTTTCGTTTGCCTGGATTTCCTTCCGGACCCGCGTGTATTCCGTGAAGCTCTGGATGACGGTTTTGAGCCGAGCGTGTTCCTTCCCGAGCTCGGAGGCCTTTTGCGGATTGGAAAAGACGGCCCCATCCGCGAGCTGGCGTTCGATCTCGGCCAGTCGCGCTTCGAATCTTGGTTGGTGGGAAAGGAGGTTCATCAAATCCTGTTCACAGCGGAGGTCTCGCGCAAAGACGCCAAGGCGCAAAGGATCGCGCAGCGCGTTGTGCTGCGCGATTCAATCCTGTCCATCCTTTTACCGATCTCCGTTTTGCTGAAAATCCTGTTCATCCTGTAATCCTGTCAAAAAATCTTTGGAACGCGGGGCACGGCGCAGTCGCTACCGATCCAACGGGGTTAACAACTCCGTCTACAGACGAATCAGACGGAACCCGCGGGGACGGCGGGGCAGGGGAACGACGCTACTTCTTTGTGTAACGCTTTTTGAAGCGGTCAACGCGGCCGGCGGTATCGATGAATTTCTGTGTGCCGGTGAAGAAGGGGTGGCACTTGGAGCAGATGCCGATGCGGAGGGAGTTGCGGGTGGAGCGCGTGTGCATCACGTTGCCGCAGGCGCAGGTGATGGTGGCTTCCGTGTATTCGGGATGGATGTCGGCTTTCATGAAGGCGGTGATTCTAACGCGAGCTTCCGGCAAACTCAAACAAATTTACGCGCCACGAGCGTGGCGTTGTGGCCGCCGAAGCCAAAGGAGTTGTTGACGATGGAGTTCACCTTTGCATCACGGGCGGTGTGCGGCACATAATCGAGGTCGCACTCTGGGTCGGGGTTGTCGAGGTTGATGGTGGGCGGAACCTTGTCTTCCTGGAGCGCCATCGCGCAGATGGCCATTTCCACCGAGCCGGCCGCACCGAGCAGGTGTCCCGTCATGGACTTGGTGGAGCTGACCATGAGCTTGCGGGCATGGTCGCCGAAGACCGTCTTGATGGCCTCGGTTTCGCAGATGTCTCCTTGTGAGGTCGATGTGCCGTGCGCGTTGATATAGTCAACCTCGGTCGGATTCATGGAGGCGCATTCAAGGGCCATTCTCATGCAGCGCGCTGCGCCTTCGCCATGTGGGGAAGGGGATGTCATGTGGTGTGCGTCGGCAGTGTTTCCGTAGCCGGCAAGTTCGCAATAAATACGCGCGCCGCGTTTGCGGGCGTGTTCCAATTCCTCAATCACAAGCACTCCCGAACCCTCGCCCATCACGAAGCCGTCACGGTCCTTGTCGAATGGGCGGCTGGCTTTTTCGGGGGCGTCATTCCGTGTGCTCAGGGCCTTCATGGCTCCGAAGCCACCGATTCCCAGCGGGCATATGGCGGCTTCGCTGCCGCCGGCGAGCATGATGTCGGCCTCGTTGCGGCGGATGATCTGGAAGGATTCGCCCACGGAATGAGTGGCGGTGGAGCACGCGCTGACCACGGCCATGTTTGGGCCGCGGGCGCCGAATTCCATCGAAATCATGCCCGACGCCATGTTGCTGATCATCATCGGGATCATGAAGGGGGAGAGGCGCGACGGTCCTTTTTGCATCAGGTTGGTGTGCTGCTCCTCGAGCGTTTGCAGTCCCCCGATGCCGGAGCCGATGAGAATGCCGAAGCGGTTCATGTTCTCCAGGGGCAGCTGGATGCCGGAATCGGCAACGGCTTTTTTGGCTCCAGCCATTGCCAGAAGCGTGTAGCGGTCGCAGCGGCGCACGTCCTTGGGTGTCTTGAAAAATGGCGTGGGGACAAAATCCTTGATCTCCCCCGCGATCTGGCAGTCGTAAAGCCCAGCATCGAAGCATGAAATACGCGATACTCCCGACTTGCCGGCCAGGATGTTGGCCCAGAAGGTGGCGATGTCCTGGCCCAAAGAAGTGACCACACCGATTCCGGTGATGACCACGCGGCGTTCTCCATGAAGAGTGGATTGTGCCATATCAACATGCAGAAACGCGGCAACGACAAAAGGCCACGACCGCGTTTCCCGCAACGAAACGGAGGAGTGTTATTTCTCCTGTTTGTCGGTGATGTAATTAACCACGTCGCCGACGGTAAGCAGTTTTTCCGCCTGCTCGTCGGGAATTTCCGCGCCAAATTCCTCTTCAAAAGCCATGACCAGCTCCACGGTATCGAGGGAATCCGCGCCCAGGTCTTCAATGAAACGTGCGGTGGGCGTGACCTGCTCGGCATTCACGCTCAGTTGTTCCACGATGATGTCCTTAACTTTTTCTTCGATTGTTTTTTCAGCCATAAATCTCTCCTAATGTGTGGCGCGTTTAAGCCGTACATCCAAAACCTTGTCAACGCTTTATTCAGGCGGTTTGCGAAAATTTTGTCAACTGCGTAGAAGGGAAGCTTTCAGTCGTCAGCTCTCAGCCTTCAGCGCTCCGATTCTGGTTTCAAAAACGGACTGCTGTAAGCTGATGCCTGAAAGCTCTCCGGCGAATCGGGGATCGTGCTTGTGAGCATTCGCACGATCGCTTAAGAATCAGCGCTTATGACCCGGGTGAAAATATGTGGCATCACGAATCGCGATGACGCGCTTTGCGCCGTGGAAGCCGGCGCACACGCACTCGGCTTCGTTTTTTTCGAAAAAAGCCCGAGGAACGTTTCGCTGAAAGCCGCCGCCAACATCTGCGCCGCGCTGCCACCGTTCGTCTCCCGTGTGGGCGTGTTTGTGGACGAATTGGAATACACGATTGAGAAAGCCATTTCGGAATGCGGGCTCGATACGCTGCAATTTCATGGCGACGAACCGCCCGGCTTCTGCCAGAAATTTGCGCCGCGCTCAATCAAGGCATTCCGTGTTCGTACGACGGATGATCTCCGCCCGCTGGAGGAATACGACGTGGACGCGTGGCTGCTCGACGCCCACTCGGAGGAGTCTCGTGGTGGGACGGGAAAGACATTCGATTGGAACCTTGCGGTGGAGGCAAAAAAGAAAGGGCGTCCCGTGATCCTCTCCGGCGGGCTTGATCCGCAAAACGTGGCCGAGGCGATCCGCCGGGTGCAACCCTATGGCGTGGATGTGAGCAGCGGCGTGGAGACGTCACCCGGAAAAAAAGATCGCGAGAAAATTCGCGCATTCTTGAAATCATGCGGAAATGCGGATTGAATCGGAGACATCGCATGAACGTTTCATTTCATTACAAGGGCCAGCCTGATTCCAAGGGACATTTCGGGCCTTACGGCGGAATGTACGTGCCCGAGACGCTGATGATGCCGCTGCTGGAATTGACGCGGGAGTATGCGCGTGCGAAGCGAGATCCCTCGTTCCGCCGCGAACTGGATTATTATCTCGCCGATTATGTGGGCCGTCCCACGCCCCTGTATCTTGCCGAGCGGTTGACGCGCGAATTGGGCGGGGCGCGGATTTATCTCAAGCGCGAGGATCTGCTGCACACGGGCGCGCACAAGATCAACAACGCGATGGGGCAGATCCTGCTTGCCCGCCGCATGGGCAAAAAGCGGATCATCGCCGAGACGGGCGCGGGCCAGCACGGCGTGGCTACGGCCACGGTCGCCGCCATGTTCGGCCTGGAATGTGTCATCTATATGGGAGCGGTGGATGCGGAGAGGCAGTCCCTGAACGTTTACCGTATGCAGTTGCTCGGGGCGGAGGTGCGGCGGGTGACGGCCGGGCAGCAGACCCTCAAGGAGGCGATCAGCGAGGCGATGCGCGACTGGGTGACGAATGTGCGGACGACGCATTACATCCTCGGCTCCGCGCTGGGCTCGCATCCCTACCCGATGATGGTTCGCGATTTTCACAGCGTGATCGGCCGCGAGGCGCGCGCACAGATTTTGAAAAAGGAAAAGCGCCTGCCCCATCTTCTCACCGCGTGCGTGGGTGGCGGGTCAAACGCGATCGGATTGTTTCATCCATTCCTCAAGGACCGCAAAGTGCGCATGGTGGGCGTGGAAGCGGGAGGGCGGGGTATCCGTCGCGGCCAGCATGCCGCCCGTTTCAAAGGCGGCTCCCTCGGCGTATTGCAGGGAACGCGGACCTACGTGCTCCAGGATGCCGACGGCCAGATCGAGCTGACCCATTCCGTTTCCGCCGGCCTCGACTACGCGGCGATCGGCCCCGAGCACAGCCTGCTTCGCGACATGGGACGCACCGAATACACCTACGCGACCGACAGCGAGGCGCTGAGCGCGTTTCGTCGTCTGGGAGAACTGGAAGGAATCATCCCCGCGCTGGAGAGCGCACACGCGATTGCGTACGTCATCAAGCAGGCTCCCAAGATGAAAAAATCCGAAATCATCCTTGTCAATCTCTCCGGACGGGGTGACAAGGATGTGATGGAAGCGAGCAAGCATCTCAAGTTGCCATCATCGAAGGGGGCGTGATGCGCCGTGATATTCGTGCGGCGGTGTTGGTGTTTGTCAGCATGGCCAGCGTGCTGGCTGCTGCCGACAAGGTGATCGTAAGCGTTTCCTCGCTTCCTGATGCAAAGTCCACTTATCCTCCCTCCATCGCCGACTACCGTGTCCTGAAACGATTTCAAGAGCTCCATCCCGAGATTGAGCTGCGCAACGCGAAGGAGGATGAGAGGCTGCCGAGTGAGGATTCCGAGTCTGCCCTTTTCCGGGCGCTGCAGAATGGAACTGCGCCGGATGTCATCTGGCTGAATTTTCGTCTCGCAGACACGTACATCCAACGGGGCTTTCTTGCTCCGTTGGATGCATATGTGGCGGAGATGAGGGTGGATGAACTGGCCGAGCGCGTACCGGATGTGATGAAGCCCGTGGTCCATCGTGCGGGGGCCGATGGACAACAGCATTGGTGGGCCATGCCGGGGGAGCTCTTTGTTGTGATGTTGCAATATCGGCGGGATTTTTTCGTCAAGGCAGGACTCGACCCGGATCGTCCACCCGGCGACTGGAAACAATTCAAGGACTACGCAATGAAGGTTACGAATCCACGAACTGAGATCTATGGCACCCTCTTCTTGGATGGGGAGCATGTCGGATGGTCCCTCTACCCTTTCCTTTGTAGCGCCGGGGCCCAGGTGATGACACGGTCGCCGGATGAGGCATGGCAGATGTCTTTCGATTCCCCCGAGGCGGTGGACGCCTATGAATTTGCGTACGATTTGGCGAAAACGCGGGTAGACAAGGGGGCGAAGTCTTCTCCCATTGTGGAGCGGTCGTCAGTGAACGGAGATTATTACAGGGAGGCAGACACGGGGATCGCAATGTTGTTCACCTATGTCACGAGAGATCGCCTTCATGATTTTGATCCCAAGTTGATCGGGATCGGCCTGATTCCCAAGGGGCCGACTGGCAAGTCGAGCACCGAGGTGAACTCGCGGATGCTGGCGATTTATGCCAGACAACAGGATCCAAAGGTGCGCCGTGCCGCATGGGAGTGGATCCGGTTTGTTTACAGCGAGGAAGCGCGCAGGGTGCGGGTGCGGACTCTGGTGGAGTTGGATGCGTGGCGCACCACCAGCGCAAGCGTGCTCAAGAGATTTGGGTTTTCGGAGCTGGCGCGACAGATTCCCGAGGGTCGGGAGAAACTGTTTGATCAAGCCGTGGCCCAGGCGACTCCGGAGCCATATGGGCGGAATGCGATGGAGGTGTACAAGTATTTGAGTCTGCCTTTCGATGAGATGCTCCGTGACTCTTCGCTCACGCCCGATATGCCGAAGGACAAGCGCCGCGCCAGAATCCAGGAGATCCTTCACAAGGCGGTGAAGCGGGCGGATGAGGAAATGCTCGGGATCAAGCCCGAATGAGCAACCGCGTGAGAGAGGAAATACGAAATCATCCTTGCCAATCCCCCCGTCTGCGGTGACAAAGATGTGATGGAAGCCAGCAAACACTTGAAAATGTCGCCCGCATCATCCAAGAGTCTCCGATGATCTTTCCGATTTCATGCGGCAGGCGTTTTTACGGCGCGTTTTTGATTATTGGATGCCTGTTGTTTGCGTGTGGTGGTCGTGCAGCGCCCGCTCCAAAGGAGAAGGTGGTGTTGAAAGTGTTTTCGCTTCCGGGCAAGCAGCAGGCTGATCCTCATAGCATCGCCGCGTATCGGGTCATGATGCGGTTTCAGGAGTTGCACCCGGAAATCGAGATGGTCAGCTCCACGCAGCTCAAGATCGGGGGTGACAGCATGGATTCCGCCCCCTTGATGGCGATTGCCGGAGGGACTTCGCCGGACATCATTTACGTCAATTTTCGCCAGTCGGACACCTATTTCAGCCAGGGTTTTCTGGCGCCGCTGGATGAATTTGTCGAAAAAATGACGAAGGAGGAGTTTGATGATCGGGTGCCGGAGCCGGTGCGGCCGGTGATTCACAGGGAGGGGCCTGACGGAAAAATGCATTACTGGGCCATGCCGGAACAACCCATGGTGATCATCCTGAAGTATCGCCGCGATCTTTTCAATGAGGCGGGGCTTGATCCCGACCGTCCGCCGAGAGATTGGAAGGAGTTCAAGGAGTATGCCATCAAGCTGACGGATCCGAAGCGCGGCGTGTATGGGACCATCTTTCCATGCGGCGAAAATATTTCATGGGGCATGTATGCCTATCTTTGCAGTGCCGGCGCCAATGCGGTGAAGTTGATGCCGGATGGACAATGGCGTGCTGCGTTCGACACGCCGGAGGCGGTGACCGCCTATGAATTTTCCGATGACCTGCAGAAAACGATGGTGACCAAGGACGGGAAATCACTGGCTTTGGCGTATCGCGCCCCTACGAACGAAGATTTTTATGGCAAGATCAGCGATGGCAAGATCGCCATGATGTTCGACTATCTGAGCGGGACTGAAATCGGGGGTTTTGACCCGCAATTAATCGGGGTTGGGCCCGTGCCCAAGGGGCCGACCGGCAAGTCCAGCTCGGAAATCAATGCGCGCATGGTCGGGATTTTTGCGGGGCAGAAGGACCCCCGCGTGCGCGCGGCCGCCTGGGAATGGATCAAGTTTCTTGACAGCAATGAGGCCCGAAAGTTGACGACGCAGACCATGGTGGAACATGGGGCTTGGCGCATGCTGAGCCCGGCATGGCTCCGCACCTATGGTTATCCGGAATTGGCGAAACTCGTGCCTCCGGGACTGGAGGAGTTGTACTCACTTGCCCTGAAACAGGGAACGCCCGAGCCGTACGGGAAAAATTGCCAGTTTGTGTACAAGTACATGACGGTGCCTTTTGAGGGGATTTATTTCGACAAGAGCATACGGCCGGACACGCCCATGGCGGAGAAGCGGGCCAAGATCCAGGCAAGGCTCACGGCGGCCGTCGCGATGGCTGACGAGAAAATGATCGGCGTCCTGACGCCAGAGCATCGCGCCACGCGAAATATTGTGGCGTGGATTGTTTCGATTGTGGGGGGATTTTGTTTCATCTGGCTGATCACCAGCGTGTTTCGATGGATGAACGCCTCCCGCCCTCCGCCGGCGGAAAAATCATCAGCGTACAAGAACCGGATCGCCGTCATGCTCATCCTGCCCGCCCTGGTGTTGATCCTGATGTGGGCGTATTATCCATTGCTCAGGGGATCCTTGATGGCTTTTCAAAATTACAGCGTGATGGGTGGGTCTCCCTGGGTGGGAATGAACAATTTTGGGGATGTTTTATTCGACCCCGGTTTTTGGAAGCCGATGATGTATGCCTGTTATTTTTGCTTTCTCTGGATGTTACTGGGTTTTTTACCGCCACTCTTGCTGGCGGTCATGCTGCAGGAGATTCCGATGGGGAAGATTCTGTTTCGGACCCTGTTTTATATTCCGGCCGTGGTGTCCAGCATCGTGGTGCTTTTCATGTGGCGGGGAATCTATGATCCCTCTCCGGATGGGATTCTCAACAAGATCCTTGCCGTGTTTCACATCAGCCAGCAGTCGTGGATTGGCGATCCCAATCTGGCCATGATCTGCCTTGTGTTCCCTTTGGCGTGGGCAAGCGCCGGGCCGTCTTCCATTCTCTATCTCGCCGCGCTCAAGGGGATTCCCGAGGAGCTCTACGAGGCTTCGGATATTGACGGGGCCTCCTTTTTCGACAAGTTGCGTTACATCGTGTTTCCCTATCTCAGGCCGTTGCTCGTCATCAATCTCGTCGGCGCCCTGGTCTTCGGGTTCAAGTCGGGCGATGCCGTGCTTGCGATGACGCAGGGGGGGCCGAATGGCGCGACTCATGTGATCGGCTATGAAATTTTCGTCAATACCTTCATGTTGCTTCGATTTGGCCATGGAACGGCCATGGCTTGGATCCTGGGCATCATTCTTCTCGCCTTCACCGCCTACCAGTTGAAAATTCTGAGCAAGGTGGAGTTCCGCACCGCGAACCGGTAAGGAAATGAAGAATGAAAAATGAAGAATGAAAAATTTCCAATCCTTCTTTCATGAACGAGTTTTTTCTCATTTTTAATTTTTAATTCTTCATTTGGTTTATGCCCATCCTTTCTGCCCTTCAACGACGTTCTCCCGGCGGCCGCGTGCTGGTGGCGGGAATGTATGTCCTTTTGGTCATCGGGGCGGTCTGGATGGTCTATCCGTTTCTTCTGATGCTGAGCGGCTCGGTCAAAAGCGGCGTGGACCAACGCCAGCTCGACGTCATTCCCCGATACCTGTACGACGACGCAACGCTGTTCCGTAAATATGAGGAGCAACGGTATGCTCCCAACGTCGATGGTTTTGAAGCGGCCACCCGATATCATGACGAGCAGGGACGTCCCGCATTCTCCCTTGAATTTCTGCCCCCGCCTCGTCCGGGCAATCCCCAGATGCTCCAGGACTGGGATGAGTTCATGAAAGGCGCCCGATCCCTGCCGCCGTACTTCATGTCGCTCGGCCACGGGTCGGCGTTCAGGGAAATGGGAGAGCTGGTCCTCCCGTATCGCCGCGAACTCGCCCGGGATTTTCCTGACACACCCGCAATGGACCGCGTGGTCAATCCCCCGGTCGAAGCATGGGTGTCGAGAAACTACATTTCCATCACGGGCCCGTTTGCGACGACATTCGAGAGATTTCGGAAAAATCTGCCATCGCGCTATTTCATTCCCACCAGCGTCGAGGGCAATTTTGTGAACGTGAGTCTTCGCTCGAGTTATGGCCTGGGCGCGGATGGAGTCGCCAAGCTGAACGCCAAATGGGGAACGGGGTACGCGAGTATTTTTGATGCGACCATGACCCCCACGGCTCCTTCGCAGGCCGGGCAGCGTGCGGATTGGTGGGATTATGTTCGGGACAACGTGGCGACATGCTTCATTCATTTTGACCCGTCACTTTTGCCGGCGCTTCAGAAATGCCTGCAGGGAAAATACAAGGATGTGGCGGAGGTGAACCAGGCGTGGGGGACGAACTTCACATCATGGAAGGATGTCCGGTTTCCCGCAGCCGATGCGAGCGGGGCGTATACCGATCTCCAGGGCTTTCTGCAGTCCCTCAAATCTCCCGATGGAATCACCGTGGATTCCATGGATTTTTACTGGCGCGACTTTTTGAGGGCGAAATACAAAAAGGATGTTGCAGCCATGAACCGCGCCTACGGGACATCCTATGCGTCGTTTGACCAGGTGTTGATGCCCTTGCTGGAGGATGACTGGCGGACCATGATGACGAATCGCTGGGCCATCATCCGTGAATTCGCGTGCCGCAACTATCTGGTTGTCTGGGACGCCCTGGCTGCGCAGGGGCGCGCGCTTCGCAACACCCTGATCTTTTGTTTTTTGAGCGTATTGACGGCGTTGATCGTCAATCCCCTGGCAGCGTACGCACTCTCACGGTTTCAGCCGCGCTGGGGGTATGCCGCCATGTTCGTTCTGATGGCCACCATGGCCTTTCCGGGTGAAGTCACGCAGATCCCGTCCTTCCTGATGCTCCGTGAGATGAGCATGCTGAACACGTTTGCGGCACTGATCATTCCCTCGGTTGCAAGCGGCTACTCCATTTTCCTGTTGAAGGGATTTTTCGACAGTCTGCCCAAGGACCTGTATGAATCGGCTACGATTGATGGCGCGAGCGAGCTGCGCATTTTCCTGACCATCACGATTCCGCTCTCGGCGCCCATCCTGGCGGTGATCGCGCTTGCTGCGTTCACTTCCGCCTACGGCGCATTCCAGTTTGCCCTGCTGGTTTGCCAGGAGGAATCGATGTGGACCATCATGGTTTATATTTTCCAGCTTCAACAGAATTTTGGAACACCCGTCGTTTTTGCATCGCTGGTGATCGTGGCCATACCGACCCTGCTCGTGTTCGTGTTCTGCCAGAACATCATCATGAAGGGTATCGTGGTGCCGGTGGAGAAGTAAGAAGCTGTAAGCCTCAAGCCATAAGCTATAAGCCATGACACCCGTGTTCAAAGTTCGATGTTCAAAGTTCGATGTTGGACGTTCCTGCCGCGATTCGGATATTCATCCTTCATCCTTCATCCCTCATCCTTGCTTATGAATCCCAAAGACTACCCAATGATGTCCGCGCTCCAGTCGCTCGGCCTGCCTTCGGGCGACAGCGAGGGGACGGCTGATTCCACCAAGCGATTTCCCGATGGGGCGCAGTACCGATTTGAAATCCCCAGCACGGAAACTCCCAAGATGCTCAAGGCCGTGATTGAGGAGGCTGACCGTTACGGTCTCACCATCCACCGCATGAGCCAGGGGAGCGGCGCGATGCTGCTTTCGGACGAGGAAATGCGTGAAATGTTCCGCATGGGCAAGGACCGCGGCATGGAGGTGAATCTCTTCGTCGGGCCGCGCGCGAATTATGACACCGGCGGCATGTGGGCCGCGCCCGGCGGCAAAGTCATCCAGTTACAGCTTCGCGGACAGGACCAGTTTGTGTACGCGCTGGAGGATGTGAAGCGTGCCTGCGACCTTGGCTGCCGCAGCATCCTGCTTGCCGACTTTGGCCTCATTCAGGTGGTGGGCCAGCTCCGGGCTGAAGGCAAATTGCCGCGCAACCTCATCATCAAGACGTCCGCCGTCATGGCCCCCGCCAACGCTGCCACCTGCCGCCTGCTCGAACAGATCGGCGGCAACACCCTGAACCTTGCGACTGATTTGAACGTGAACCAGGTTGGTGCGATCCGCAAAGTGGTGAAAGCTCCGATTGATCTTTATGTGGAAGTTCCCGACGGGCTCGGAGGCTTCATCCGTCATTATGAAACCCCCGAGCTGATCCGTGTGGGCGCGCCGTTGTACGTGAAGTTTGGCGTGCGCAATTCGCCGGACATTTATCCCATGGGCCAGCATTTTGAGGCTACGTCCATTGCCCTTTCGCGCGAGCGCGTGCGCCGCTGCAAGCTGGTGCACGACCTTATCCAGCGGTATTATCCCTCGGCTGTGATGTCGAAGGCCGGCGCGAAGGATCTTGGAATTCCGGAAATTTGAATTTCGGAGTTTGCCTCGCGCAAAGACGCAAAGGCGCAAAGTTTTAGCTATGAAAACCTACCAAAACTACATCGGCGGGGAATGGGTCTCCGCAAAATCGGGGAAAACATTTCAAAGCCAGAATCCGGCCGACACGCGGGAGATCGTGGCGGAATATCCGCTCGGCGCCCGCGAGGACGCCGCGCAGGCCGTCGAGGCCGCTCACAAGGCCTTTCCGGAATGGAGCGCAACCACCTCCGTGGCGCGTGGACGCATTCTCAGCAAGACATCCCTCGTTCTGGAATCACGCAAGGCTGAGCTTGCCGAGCTTCTGACGCGTGAGGAGGGGAAAACGCTCGCTGAGAGCCAGGGCGAGGTGCAGCGAGCGATTGATATTTTCCGTTTCTTTGGCGGACTCAGTTATACCCTGGGCGGTCAGACCATTCCGCATGACATGCCCAACAACCTTCTCTACACCGTGCGCCAGGCGCTTGGGGTGGTGGGGCTGATCACGCCATGGAATTTTCCCGTCGCGATCCCCGCATGGAAACTGGTTCCTGCGCTTGTCTCGGGCAATACCGTGGTGCTCAAGCCCGCGTCACAGGCGCCGGCGCTCTCGCTCGAACTGGCCCGCGCCCTGCACGAGGCAGGCCTGCCCAAGGGCGTGTTGAACGTGGTTGTGGGCGAGGGGCGCTCCGTCGGGGAGGAGATTGCCACCAACGCCAAAATCGTGGCGCTTTCATTCACTGGCTCCTATGGCGTGGGGCAGGGGATTTACCAAAAGCTCGCCGTGCGCATGGCCCGTGCGCAGATGGAAATGGGAGGGAAAAATCCCACGATCGTCCTCGCTGACGCCGATCTCGACCTTGCCGCATCGCTTGTTGCACGTGCCGGCTTTGGGCTCACCGGCCAGGCCTGCACGGCTACGAGCCGCGTGATTGTGGAGAAGGGTGTGGCGGCGGCATTCACCGAGAAACTCGTTGCAAAGGCGAAGGCGCTCAAGGTGGGCAATGG
>JAHFSY010000039.1 GCA_023269615.1 Verrucomicrobiota bacterium | reverse complement strand
AGTGGATACGGCATGGTGAGGGCGTCGGGCACGATGGTCATCGCGCCGGAAATCGAGGTCCAATCCGCCAGCGCGGACGGCCGCAATCGCGTGAGATTTCGCTGAACTTCATGTGCGCAATACGAGCACGTGATGAGTTCCCAAGGCCGTTTTGGCTTTTGAAAGAACGCCCGGGACACACCTTGGGGTGACATGCACGCCGCGATGAGCACGCTGCTGTCGAAGAACAACTTCAAGCCAGCTTCGTCCTCAACGCCTTCGCGTCGGCGGCATCCTCCCGCAACCAGGATTCCACCTGTTCCGGGGAGAAATCACGCGGCTTGGGCCACTCGATTTGAATGCCCCGCGATCGGCATTCCTCATCCATCAGCCGGGCAAGTTTCTGAACTTCCTGGTTGTCCAAGCTGTGAATCGCCTGCGCAATCTCCTGCGTCGTGCTCATGGTTGAAACCTAGCTCCAAACCGCGGCTGATGCAACCACGTTGATAGCGCCCCCGGACGGCCTGCTGGAGGCCGATGATTTGAAATTTCAAATTTGAGATTTGAAATTCAAGCCGCGAGACACGCGGCTTGGGATGGTGGAGATAAGGGGATTCGAACCCCTGACCTTCTCATTGCGAACGAGACGCTCTACCAGCTGAGCTATATCCCCGATCCACTCGAATTTCAGAGCGCGATACTACTGCGACCCAAAGTGTTGCATCAAGAGGAAAGCGTCTTCAACGATACGTTCAGCCCTCCCAGAACTTGACGGTCCGCCCGGGTCCGCTTGGAGCAAAAACGCCGTCATTCGTCCCATTCTCTTGAATCATCGGACGTGATGCACTACCGTTCGCACTTGAAGACGGTCATCGCTCATTCACCCCATGACACTGCTCTTTTCAATACCGCCCCTGCTGGCTCTGGCGTTCATGTTCGGCGCGGCTTACCATGCCGACCGCAAGCAGTGGAAGGCCGCATCGGTGTGGGCGCTCATGGTTGCAGGGATGATCGGGCTCGAAATATTTCTCATGAATTCAATGAACCACGCCATTCGATCCACCCAAGAGCAGGCACAGCAGCGAAAGCTGTCACCTTAACCATCAAGCAGAACATGAATGCCAGCTTCAAAGAACGCCATGCTGACAATGTGCCTGGCAAGTTTTACGTCATCAACCAGTGCCTGGACTGTGATCTCTGTCGAGAAACTGCTCCAAACAACTTTGGAAGAAATGATCAAGGCGGCTACTCGTATGTCAAAAAGCAACCAACCACACATGAAGAAGAGGCAGCTTGTCGTGAAGCATCAGAGGGTTGTTGTACGGATGCCATTTTTGCGGATGGCGACAAACACGATTGGACAGGTGTCCCTCCCTATGATCCAGCGAAGCATTTGACAACGAAAGCTCCCGAAACATCATGCTGCCACAGTTCAAAACGTCCATGGTGGAGGTTTTGGTGAGAGGATTGACTTGCTCCCTACCTTGTGCTTTTTGTGCCTCTTTGCGGCCAATCCGTCTGTTCGGCACACGGAAAATGGCCACCAAAAGGCGCAAGAGACACAAGAAGGACAAGCCGATTCCAAATGCGTAAGCCCTGCACGCTCCGCTTCAGCAACGGTCGCCTCCCACAAAAACTGGTGGGAATTGCAGGCCAGTGTATTGTCTCAGGTTTGACTGGAAGTATTTTGTAGGGCAACGGGCCCCGTTGCCTTCCGATCGGAACGGCAAGCGGGCCGCTTGCCCTACAAATATAATGCCAGTATTTGAGAGACACATCACTAAAAGAGCAGTTGAAAGCGCATCAGGACTTCATCGAACTCATCGCGGCCAAAGCGGAGATTTTGCTTCCGAAATTCGGACCAGGTGTGGACGTAATCCAGCATCAACTTGAGGTTGTCGCCTTTGATGTAGTAGTTGAGTCCCCCGGTGATCGAGCTGATGTCATCGCTGGCGGCCTGCCCGGGATCGAAGGTCTCCCACTTGGAAACAACCTGGAACTTCCGGTCACAAAAAAAATAGCTCCCCTGAACGTAATACCCTTTGCTCGTAAAATCACGGAAACCCGAGCCGATCGCCGTGGAGGTGATTCTCTCCTGCATGAACTCCGCAATGAGATCGAAGGGCCCGATGGCCAGGGTTTGATCCACCCCCCATGCGATGCGCTCATCGGCCGAGTGGGTTGAAAAGGGAATGAGGGAACCGTCCGGTTGCAGGCTGAGGTTTCCCGCCTGGCTCAAATTGACGTTGGCGGCGTCACGCGAATAGAGCCCGTTGCCTCCGATCCGCCACTTGGAATCCTGGCCGAACAACTTGCCGGAAAACGGCTGAAATCCCAGGCGGGCGACGTACATGAAATCATTGTTGTCGTTGACGATCGTGTTCCGTCCATTGCCGTTGAACGCACCCACCGCATAATCGACCAGGTCCTTGTGTTCGGGCGAGAGCGTCGCCAGGGGCTTGCCCCAGATCTGGACGCCCACCTGCCGCTCCGGCGTGATGGCGGTTGTCACCAAGGATCGCTCGGCGGTGTACAACAGCGTGTCGGAAGTGATCTGCTCCAACCCGAACGGGGCCTTGTACTGTCCGACCTTGACGTTTGCCTCTGGAAACGAGTGCCAGTTTGCGAAAAGATCCGTCGCGCTAAACGCGGTCCGGCTGCTCGAAAGACCATCACCCTGTTCAAAATCCCCTTCGAGCTTGTAATCAAAGTTTTCCAGAAAATCGCCGCTCACATGGATTCGTGCGCGACGCAGGCGGATACGGTCGCTGATTTCATTCGGACCATTGGGAAGGCGCCCTTCAAATGCGGAGACGTCTCCAAATTCCCCGTTCGCCTGAAGAAATCCACCCAACACCAGTTTCGACTCCTTGCCCCACGGCAACACGAATGGCGAAGGCTTTGGGGTGTCCGAAGACTTGACCCCAAGATCAGCCTGCCTTTCCCTGAGCTGGCCAAGCTCCTTGTGCAACGCCTCGTTTTGCTTTTTCAGTTCCTGGACGGTGTCCTCCAGAACACGCAACCGCTCGGATTCATCCTTGGGATTTTTAACAGCGGGCGGATCATCCGCCATCACTGAACGAGCGAACATCAGGAGAATGACGGCGAGGAGGTTGGTCGAAAAGTTCTTGCAATGGATGGATGGCATAAAATGGTCGTGTCGTGTTTTTTACTACACGCGCATCATGCGTGTCCAGAAACTGTTCATGGGAGCCAGCATTCACGGGTTCCAGTTCCCTCTCCCTGTGCCGGCCGCGACTTCCTGGCTGAACTGTCCCCAGAAGGAATTGTGCGTCCAGGGCAATGCCGCATTGGTGTTCCCGGCGAAGGTCGGCGGCTTGCCCCAAAACTCGGCATGCCCATCCAGATACGCAATCGGAATCATTCCGGTGTTGCCATGCGCCCGGTCGCCGTTTGCACCCGCCCCAAAAAATCCAACGTCCAGATCACCTGCCTGCGAAGGGCACCAGTTCTGACCGCTTTCCGTGAATGCCATCGTCCGGGCATGATTCTGGATGTCCGACAAACGCACGCTTCCTCCAGGATTGCCGTCATGATATCCGCCTCCACGAAGGCGCAGCAGGAAATTCATCGCATACATGTAGTGGCCGTTGAAATTGGCCGGAATAAGCCCCTTGTTCACGCCTTGACAGAAAAAAACGGAATCGAACGGCACGCCGTAGGAGGAATAAAGGGTCATGTTCGTCTTGATTCCGACGTAGGAAGCCATCTGGACATTCCAATTAGGATCATTGCTGCCGTCAAACGGAGCGGGCCAGCCAGGGAGGTAATCATCGTTGTCCTGGGCATAGATGACAGCCGCATGCACAAGCTGGCGGACGTTGTTCACGCACCGGGCATTATAGGCTGATTGACGGACACTCCGCAGAGCGGCCAGGAGGAGTGCCGAAAGGATGCCGATGATGGTCACCACCAATAAAAGTTCGATCAGGGTGAAAGAACCGCGGACCGTGGATCGCAGCGTGTCCGTCTTCATTTCTCCACGGAGGTGAGGGCGGCAGTGAACATTCCCGCCCACGCAAGGAGTTGTTCGTCGGTCCCATGGGCTCCCACACATTGGAGACCGAGCGGCAAGCCGCTGGCAGACCAACCGAGAGGCAGACTGATCGCGGGAAGTCCGGCGTGGGTCCATGGCAGATTCATCGCGGGATCGCCTGTGGAACCAAGCCCTTTGGGCGCCGGCCCCACTGCCGAAGGGCAGACCCAGACGTTCACACCCGCCTGCTTCATCTGGGTTTCAACCTCCATCCTGAGCCGCGTACAACCAGCCTGAGCCATGGCCCATTCCTCCGCACCCACACCCCTTCCCTCGCGAAGCAATTCAATCGTCCGCGGACGATACAGGTCCTCATGCTCAACGAACCATGGTTCATGCACCTTGGACATCTCACAAGCGATCAGACGTTTGTGACGCGCAGCCACTTCCTCCACGTCGTGCAACATCTCAACATGCTGCACCACCAATCCCGCAGCCTCCAGTTTTTCCAGCTGTCGCGAAAATACGTCGGCAGCCTCGGGTGACGCCTTGCGGAGGCAGGGTCCCTCGGGAACACCCAGCACCGGCGGCGGGGAGGTCGATCCGTTTTCGTTCCAGTCATGACAAAGAAGAGATGCGGCCAGCCGCATGCCCTCCACATCCCGCGTGAAAAGGCCGACATGATCCACCGATCTGGAAAATGGAATGATTCCATCCATCGGAATGCGTCCGTAACTCGGTTTAAAACCCAACACACCACAGAAAGCTGCGGGACGTATCGTGGAACCCACCGTCTGTGTTCCGAGGGCCAATGGACAAAAACCCGTCGCGACAGCCGCAGCCGATCCACTGCTTGAGCCACCGGGAGTATGCTCCAGATGATGTGGATTGCGCGTGGGACCCGGCTCGAAGTAGGCGAATTCGGTGGTCACCGTCTTGCCCAGGACAAGAGCCCCAAGGTTTCGCAATGTGGTCACACATGCCGCTTCATCGCCTGCAAACAAATCCGGAGACAGCCGCGAACCCGCGCGCGTCTCGAACCCATCCACGCGAATGATGTCTTTCACCCCGATTGGAACGCCGTAGAGCGGAGGACGGCGGGAAGGTTCCGGATACAATGCCTGCAGCTTCATGGCCTCCCGCATCAAACGTCCGCGGCGATCCGTTTCCGGCAACAGGGCCTGGATTCGAGGCTCATGCTCCTCGATGCAATCACAGATTTCATTCAACCACCCGGTCAATTCCAGCTCACCCCTTCGAAGGGCGGCTGCAGTCGAGGCGAGCGGGCGAAAACTGAAACACGGGAGACTCATCACAGGAACTTGTGGCCAAAAAAGAGCAGGAGGAAGAGGCACAGGAAGAGGATGGCTGTGCTGAACTTGAGCAGCGCGACCCGGGCCTGCAGGAACCTCAGGAGCGCCTCGCTCTTCAGTCCGAAGTACGCCAGGCCGAACACCACGCAGAGCGGAATGATGAACGCGATGTTGTAGAGAAGCAGATAGAGGACCGCCAGCCTGTTGCCGCTCTTCAGCATGAAAAGGATCGTGGGCGCATACACCTGTCCCGTGCAGGCAAGCTCAAGAAAGGCAATGGCCGCGCCCACCAGGAAAAACACGATCACATACCGGCTCTGCCGCACCTCGCGCCGTATGATCCCGTGGATCGCGGACTTGATGAAGCCCGGCAGTTGGAGCGTCATCTCGGTGGCCTTCCCGCGCAGGCAAAGGATTCCATCGCGCACGCTCAGGGCCATGACGATCAGGGCGAACACCCCCATCGCGCGGTTGAGCCATTGGCCAACCCAGTGCAACACCGTCAATCGTGAGATCAACTCCACCAGTCCCAATCCAAGGAGGAAGTATGCGAGAAAGATGCCGGCGATGTAGGCGATTCCCACCTGCAGGATCTGGCGCGGGGTTTTCTTTGCGATCTGGAGATAGGACAGGAAGAAGATGATGGTGGCGAAGGCGCACGGGTTGATCCCATCCAGGGCGCCCGCGAGCAGGATCACTCCCAGGTTGATGGTGGAGAAACGCTCGGAAATCGCCTGTGTCGCGGACTGGAGGTCCTTTTCTGGAACCACATACCACTTCTCAAGTGGCACGTCGCCCGCACGGACCAGCATCGGCCCCAGGCGATCCATCGAGATGTCATTCTTGATCAGGTAACCACCCCCGCAAAAAATCGCGGGTGCGACCAGGCGGACGGTTTCCGGCACCGAAAAGCGCTCGCTGAGAGCCTCATTGTAAGTGGTCGAGGCGCGCAGGTTGATGTCGTGCTCCTCGACGACAAGCCCCGGAAAGGATTCCTTCAACCCGTCCAGGATGGTCCTGGCCCGCAGACATTCGGAACACCCCGGCTTGCTGAAAAAGACCACCTTCAGATTGCGTGCAGCACCCGATGCGTTGGCCACCTGGGACTCCGGCTTCAGATAGGTGCTGACCTGGCTGGAGCGATCTCCCGATGGGGGGGCCGGCGAGGCCTCGCCATCCTCATCCTGGCTGACGCCGAAATGCGCATAGATCTCGGCCATCTTCCTTTCGTTGGAACTTTTTTCAAGGTAAGGCAGCAGCGCGATAAAACTCTTGCCGAGCAGCTTGTAATTTTTCTCCACGAAACTCTGGACCTTGCGCAAAGCCGTCTGCTGGTCCGGCAGCGATTCCAACGCGGCTGCAAAATCCGCGAGGTTCACCTCCTCGAACCGTGTGAGGAGGCACCGGAAACTTTCGAATCGCACCACGGGCGACTTGTCCGTGGTCAGGCGCATCATCGCCGCCTTGACCGGTTCCTCCAGCGGTGGCGGCTTCACCAACTCGTTGCGATAATTGTAGTTGTACTCGGACTCCATCGTGTTCTCGTCAACATAATTGGTCCATCGCTCTTCACCCTCGGTGTAAACTCCGGGCAGCACGAGGCGCACATGTTCGGACGGGTCTTCGACGATCGAATTGATTTCCCGCGCGAAACGCGCGGGCGAGCGGCGCCCGAGCGTGTAGAGGGCGGCCCGGCGCTGCCATGGAACGGTGGAGTGGATGAATTTTTCCGCCAGGGGCTCGTCGCCATCATTCCAGCATTTTTCGAGAAGGATCAGCCCGAGGGTCTGGAGGGTTTCCGCGTGGGGGTTTCCGAGCAACTCCAGGACCCATTTGCGAAGAGCCGGTTTGCCGGTGACCGTCGCGGGCAGTTGAGTCAGGCGATATCCCTGCACGTCCTTGGGCTTCAGCGGGGAGCCTTTCTTCACAAGCTCGGAGAAAACAAGATCAATACATGCCGCATCCGCGCCGGTGCCGAGCAGGGCCCCCGACGTTTCGCTGCGAACATCCTCGGCTGAATCCTTCAAAAAAACCTGAAACAGGGGGAGCGCCTGCTTCCGTCGCATCCGCCCAAGACTCAGTGCAACATCCGAGCGCTGCTCGGCGGTCAGGCGAGGCAGGGCGTTGATCAGGATCGGGACGCCCTCCACGTATCCCCACTTGACCATGAGCCGGGCGGCCTCCTGCACCAGCTCGGGATCATCCTTGCGACCAAGATAATTGCGAACCGCCTCAATCAATGCGGGTGGATCCCCTGGTGAATCATCCTTCGCGTCAAAGGACGAAAACAAATCATCTCCCGATCCCTTGCTCTTTCCGGATTTCGGCCCGGCAGGTTTTGGAGCTGTGGCAAATGCGTCAAAAAGATCCTCGCCTTTGGGCGCTTCCTTCACAGCGCCCCCCTCCGATCCCAGGTCCACCTTGCGGGACTCCGGGTTGTATCGCTTGATGATATCATCCTCCAGGTCGAGGGATTTCAGGAGGACCAGCGACTTCTGGCGGTCGGAGCCGCGCAGCGTCTCGATGGCCAGCTTGCGATACTGGACCTCCTTCATTCCCGACTGCCCGATGATGGCCAGGGCTGCGGAACTGACATCCGCGTTCGGGTGGCGCGCGAGCTTGGACAAGATCGGAAACGCCCTGCCATCGGCGCTTCCCATTTTCTCCACGACATCCATGAGCACATCCGAATCCTTCCCGTCCAGGGCCTTTGAAAAGCCGTCCGGAATATCCATATTGAGGCTGCGGACGATTTCGATGATGGAGCCCTTGAGTCCGTCCTCCTTGATAAATAGCGGCTCGAGGCGCTTCACGATGTCGGCGCTGCCGACCTCCTTGAGTGAACGGACAGCCGCCGCGCGGACGAACTCATCCGGATCAGCCAGCATGGATTCAACCTTGCCGGAGAGCTCCTTCAACTGGAGTTTGCCGGCCGCCTGCAGTGCGGCGACCCGCACCCGCCAGCGCGAATCGCCAAGGCATTTGCCCACGCTCTCCCCGGCGGTTTTTGATTTTAAATCCGTGATGCTCTGCAACGACACGATCACGAGATCCTCATCCGCGTTTTCCAGGTAGGAGCAAAGAATGCCCAGCCCCCGCTTGCTCGGCACGGAACCAAGCGCATGCAGCACCGAAAAAACAACATTGGTGTCCTTCTCCCGCTTGAGCAGATCCTCGAGCGCAGGCACCACGCTGCGCCCGCCGGCGGCCACCATGGCGTCCACCGCCGTCTCGCGCACCATGGTCTCGCGGTCGTCAAGAAAGTCGCGGATCACGGGCACCGCCCTCTTCCCGAGCGTCGCGATGTCGCGGATTGATTTCAGGCGGACGTCTGTGTTCCCAAAGACAAGGCGATGCGCCTGGGTGGACGGGTCAACCCCCGCGACGCCGGGCAGCATCAGGCTGTAACGCATTTCACGGAGCTTGTTGCGGGCATTCTGGGACAGGCCCGTGTGTTCTGTCTCAAATGACTTCAGGGTCACCAACATCTCCTTCCCGCCCCTCTCCAGCATGCGCGACGCGCGAACCGCCCGCCCCCGGTCCTCCGAGACCAGGTCGAGAAGATAGGACATGACCATTTCCTGCGACATCACCGCGCTGGGCGCTGCGCTGTCGCCGGCGGATGCCACCCAGGCACTCCACTTTTCCAGGGCAACCTTGTTGCCCGCCACATCATCGAGCCATGGATCAAATCCCTGGTCGCTGCCGGCGACCTCCTCTAGAATGTCCGTGGCCCCAAGGCGCACGACCAGGCGACGATCCTCCAGCAGCTTCACCAGTTCCTTTTTCGGAAAAGGTTTCAGCTGCAGGACCGCGTCATGAATCTCCTCCCGTGATTTTTCACTGGTCAGGGCCAGCATCACGTCCGGCCACTTTTCCTCGGGCAGTTTTTGGCTGTTCAGTTGCCGGACGAGCCCGTGCAATTTTTCGCTGTCGGGACCGGACGCCTTGACGCCGAGGCCATCGTTCAAAGCCTGGATCAGCCGGCCCTTTTCCACGAAGCCATCAAGGCGCAACCGCACCCGGCCATCCGACGCGAGGAACATGATCGTGGGCGTGCCGCGCACGCCGTAAACCTCCGCGAGCTGGGGGTACTCTTCAATGTCCACCTCCACGAGCACGAAATAGCTGAGGAGCTCGCCGACATCCGGATTCGACAGGGACTCCGCCTTCAAACGTTCGCACCAGGTGCATTGGGGCTTGGTGAAGAGCACAAGCGTGAGGCGGTATTCCGATGCGGCGCGGAGCAGGGCCTCGTCGAGATTGCTTCCCCACTCCGAGATTTTCATCGGAACGCCGGCGGGCTTCTCCTTGACTGGACCCGGTGCGGAACCGCTGGCGGGCGCGGCATCAGCCATGCCCGGCGCAAGGAGCGCGAGGCAGCAGCCGATGAGGAGGCGGACGTTGGGGAAGGATCGTGTCACGGATTAATGAAGGATGGCGTAAATGAAAATATTGGTGTTCACCTCGAGCGAGTTGCCAATCTCATTGCCACCGCAACAACAGCAGCCCTGGGTGTGGTGGGTGTCATTGAGCCCGTGAGGGGAGAAGATGACCACCAGTTTGCCGCCGTGCTCCACCCCTTCGAGCGTGGCCGTGCCCGTGGAATGCGTGAGCTTGAGTTCCTTGATTTTATGAAGCGTTTGAAACACGGGATGGTCCATGGGAACCGCCTTCAACTGCTCCTTCCCCATCACGCCGGCGATTTCCCTTCGGAACGCGGCATTCCATTTTTTGCTCGAGCACCCGGCCGAGGCCAGCATGAACCCGCCGCTCTCGAGATACTTCTTCAGGTTCTCGCGCTCCTTCGAGGTGAAATGAAAATCATCCTCGCCCGTGATGATCACGAACGGGTAGCGGAACAACTCGTCTGACGAGAGCTTGACGCTCTTGAACCTCCGTTCCGTGGCGATCGCCGTCTCGCGCTGGACGGCGCTCAGGAACTCGTCGCTGAAACATTTCGAGGTATGGGTGCCACCGTAGATCAGGTTGGCGCATTGGATGGCGCCCTCCCTGGCGTCGATGCCGGCGCAGGAAAGAAGGAAGAGGATGATGAAGAGATTGAATTTCATGGTGGGAACCTCATGGGGTTGTTGGGGATCATTTCTGGTCACTGTTAAAATATTTCTTGATGGCATCCTTGTATTTTTCGGGCGCCAGGTCCTGCGGGCGGTTGCCGCCTCCGGATTCCTTTTCTCCGGGCCCTCCCATTTTCTCCCTTGAAGCAGCATCAATCGCCGCGTCGGAAGCTCCGGGATGCCCCTGGCCCGCTCCGGATTTGGATCCCTGATTCTCAAAGAACGTCCGATCTGGGCCAAAAACAGGCGTGTTCAGCGGGGATGATCCATTGGTCGAGTAGCCATCCTCCGAGTCGCCTTCGCCGTCGCCCCCGGTTCCGCTTCCGTTGCGTTTGCCTGATCCGCGCTTGAGCAGCGACTGGAGCATCTGGGAAAGGGTGCTCTCCAGATCCTTGGGCACGCGAAACTTCATCTTTCCCTCGCACATGGAGCCGAACGCGCCGTTGCACGACTTGGAAAGCATGGACTCGAGCGCCTCAAGGGCGAGCTGGGCGGACTGGTTCGCCTTGGAAGCATCCTGATTCTTTGCGCTGGTGACGGCATCCCTCATGAGCACCGGAATCCTGTTCGCATGAATCAGGTCGGAAAACTCGATCGCGCTTTTCTTCAGCTCATCATATTCCGGCTTCTCGGGAAGAAATTTTGCCCCCTCCTCCAATTCCCGCGCCAGGGAGGTCAGCTGCTCCTGGTTGTCATCCTGGAACTCGGCGGCGCGGCGCAACCCGCCGGCATCCAGCCGGCTGGAGGCCGCGATGCGTTTCAATTTGCGCACCACATCCTTCTGTCGGGCAATCACCTCCTTGAAAATGGCGGCGCCTCGCATCAGCTTCGCCACCTTGGCCACCTCCTGGGCATCCGCCACTTCCTCCTGGATCCCTTTTTCCGATTCGCCAAATTCCTTCAGAAGCTGATCCACCCGGTCGCCGAGGCCGGGATCGCCCGTCGGTCCTGTCCCGAGTGTTTCAGCCGCCTTTTTCATCCTCGAGGAAACGTCCCCCAGAAGCGGTCCGAGTTTTTTCTCCATGTCGTACACTGAAAAATCGTGTGAAAGACGCTCGAGCAATGGCTGCGTCTCCTTGATCCGTTCCTGCGCCGCCTTGAGCTTTTCCCCGACCTTCGGGCTTTCCGCCCCGGATGTTTGGATCTCGGTTTTGACGTCACGGAGCGCCTGCATGAATGCCCCGATCTTTTCCTCCACGAGACTGTAACGCGCCGTGAATTCCTCGATGGTGATCCGGCTCCGCAGGAGCTCGGCATACTCCGGTTCCGAGATGATCTGGATTTTTACAACCTCGGATGCGCCAATCCCATCCATGGAAGGATTGTTGTCCCGCGCCTCCACGAAAAGTTCAAGGACCTGTCCCGGGTCCACTCCGAGCGTTTGCAGCTCCAGTTTTCCCTTCCAACGAAAATCCTTCCCAGCCGCATCGAGTTCGAGGGGCAGGATGCGATCGCGGAATCCCACCATCGTGCGCGCCAGGCCAACCTCCTTCAATCCCAGGTCATCCGATGCCGATGCCGAAAGGGGAATGACCGAATGGGGCGTGGCCAGGGCGAAGGAGGCCGGCTCTTCCATCACGGCGGTCGGGGGCGCGTCCGAAACGATTTTCTGGGTCAGCATCAACGGCTCCGGCGCCTCCGTGTGCTGGACGTCACGAATGCGCACCTCCATGCGCGCCGATTCCTTCATCGTCCATGAAAAGGAAAGGCTGTGGGTTCCGCTCTTTCTCCCTTTCACGGACTGCCCCGCGCCCATTCCATTCTGGGGCATCAGGGTCATCTCGCCGCCATCGAGGGGGCGGTTGCTCGTCACGATCAGCTCGGCGCTGGATCCTTCGAACCCCGTGATCTCCTCGCTTCCCACGATCATCTCGCGGCGTGGCAGTTGCGTGTAGGCGGGGGGAATGATCACGAGCTTTGAAAGCGAAATCTGGGGCTGCATGAGAAGTTCCACGCGCTGCCACCGGCTCCTCGCCTTCCCTGCGACAAAGCAGAACTCGACCGTATCCACGACTTTTTCCAGTCGCTGCGTGAAGCGCGCGGAAGACTCCTGGAAGCAGGCGGCCTCGTACGTGTGCTCCCCCTTCCGCGTCATGAGATACACCGGCGACCGGATCAACCCGCCCTTGATCTCACTGGTGAGCTCCAACGTCCCGCCGTAGAGCACCCGGGGTTTGTCCGGCGTGATGGCAAAGGACAGGGTGCTGTAGGGAGGAATGTCCTCCCATGGAAAAAAGATGCGACCCAGGATGACGCGGTTCGCCGTGGCCGGGACGCCCAGCACGATGCCGGCGATCACCGCCTGGATCAGCAACGTGCGCAACTGGGCGCCGATCCGGTCCGCCGCAACGCATCCGCGAAGCGGCAATTTCTGAAGGCTCGCCTTCGCCTCGGCCACACTCTTCTGGATGAGGAATGCCTGCCACTCCGATGCCTCATCCTTCGGAAGACGCTCCAGCTCGAACGCGCTCAACACGGGCTGGCGACGATTGTTCAGAAGCTGGTCCGCGTGCAAAGCCATGTCTCCGGGGGACAGAAGCAGGATGCGGACCACGCGCTTGAGAAGCAGCGCGAGCAACACGGCCAACAGGACGACATCGATGGTCTTCAGTCCCCACTGGGGAAATGCCAGGAAGAAATCCAGGATTGCGTAAGACGCCAGGCTCGTGATGGCATAGCCCAGGACGCGCAGCAGCTCGACGCCCGCGAGGCCGGCCCTCCACACCCACAGGCGGATTCGCAATGCGCCGGAAAATTTTGAGTCCTGGTTGTTCATGTCAGATCAATCCGTTGCGTCGCCGCAGAAACCATTCTGCCGCGAACAGTCCCATCAGGATGAGGAGCACACCGCCCCGGCTCCATCGTGGCTCCCACTCGGCATTCTCCTTCTGGACAATCTGCTCGGGTGGCGTTCCAGGTTGAAGCAGCGTTCCAAGGTCGCCTTCCTTGATCGGCCTTCCCCCCGTCTTCTCCGCCAGCAGGTTTAGAAATACGTCGTCGCGACTCGTGTCATCTTTTTCCGACACCGGCGCCTTCACCTGCAACAACTCGTGCAGGCGCCCCCTTCCCTCCGGGGAATCCGTCACCAGCTCGACGCGATACGTGCCGGGTTTCCCCACGGAAAACACACCCTCCCATTGGTCCGGCGCATTCAGCGAAACTGGAAGCGTCACCTCCTGCGTCACCTGCCCGTCCTGGGAGATGCGGAGAATGGGAGCCTGCTTCACCTGGCCCGGGTTGCGCTTGAGCACGCGGGCCGTCACAGGCTCGTCCACCGACACCAGGCTGCCCCCAAGTTTCAAGGCATACTCCTGGCCGGGAAGAAAATCAGAATACGTGATCGCCCAGAGCACGATCTGAGCCCAGAAGTCGCGGTAGATTTTACCCGAACCCTCCTGCGCTGGGAAAAAATCCCATTGCCAGAGCCCGTCCAGGTTGACGGTGATCACCAATCCCTTGCCGTAGCGCTGGCTCAGCACGGCGGGGAATGTCCGGGTCCGTCCCCCATTCTCGATGGCGCCCGCGGCCAGGACCTGGGTGAACGGCTTGAAGCGGAGGCATTCCTGGGCCCGCGAAAGAGGCGGCAATTTTTTCCAGATGGGATCCTTCATTCCCGGAAGCATTTCACCGAACAATCCGGCTTCCTCGCCCGTGACCGTGGGGGCCCATCGGAACTCGGCATCCACCTCCGGCCCCCAGGAAGCCGGCTCGAGCGGCTCCAGGTCCGGAAGCGCGCTTTCATAGGGTTTCCCCCTCGCGAACAAAATCCCACCCCCCTGCTCCTTCACGAATTGTTTCAGAAACTGGATTTTTTCCGGCGTCAGAAAATATTCCACGCCCCGCCCGAAGATGACCAGGTCGTATTTTCGAAAAGCGGCGGCATCCTTCGGAAACGCGCTCTCGGAGGTTTCGTCCGCCTGGGTCTCGCCGCTTTCGATGCTGAAATACTTTTCCGACGAGATGCGATAAATCGAGGTGAGCTGGACGTTGTTCTGCTTCTGGAGCAACTGGACGATGAACTTGCTGTCCCAACCCGGCATTCCCTCCACAAACAAGACGCGGATTTTTTCATCCAGCACCGAGACACCCACGCGGCATTGGTTGTTGACCAGGATGCTTTCCCCGGTCCACGGCGGCACTTTCAACGTGTACTCGTCATATCCCCGGGCTTCGGGCGTGATTTCAAAATCCACGCTCACCGTGGAATCACGGGAGATTTCCACGGTGCGTTCCGCGACTTTCTGGTTTTTCTCATTCCACAACTGGACCACCGGATGAATATTCTCAAAACCGCGCGCATCCAGGCGGGCGGTGATCTTCAAAGGACGGCCCTTGAACCCAACGTAATGGCGGCGTTCGGGGCTGATGGAGAGATCGCTGGAGTCCACCCGCCCTCCCAGCCCCAGTGGAAACACCGGTGCCTGGAGCGAGCGGGCCCTGGCAACAAATTCGTCCGGCGTGCCGATGCCGACCTGGTGCCCGTCCGAAAGCAGGATGATTCCCCGCAAGCGGCGGCCCGATGGCTGGTAAATATCAAGCAAGCCGTTGCCCGCGCGAAGAATGTCGGTCGTCTCGCCATCGCACTGGCGCGAGCCCAGTTGTTTGGCGGATTCCACTGGCTGGAGGCGTGACGCAAACGTGAAAAACTTCACGGGCGGCACATCCTTCATCCCAGCCACCTTGTCCGAGAGTCGGCACGCCTCCTTCCAGCGGGAACCCCCGTTCACATCCGTCGCGCCCATGCTGAGGCTTGAGTCCACGAGCACGGCCCATTCCGAGTCCCGTTTTTTTTCATCCTCGTGCCATCGCCCCGGATTGAACGCGATCGCCGCAAGGCAGCCAACGGCTGCGAAACGCAGGAGGACCACCGCCCAGCGAACCTTCACCGGGCACAGGGCGGTTGATCGCCACGCAAACACGCCGACCGCCGCCAGCAGCGCCGCCAGCAGGATCGCAAGGTATTCGACTGGAAGCAGTGGGTTCATGTTCGTTCCGCCCTCAGCAGCACCAGCCCCTCGCCCAGGGCGAGCAGCAGGATCGCCAGCAGGATCAATGGCCAGAGTCGCGTCCCCTCCCGCAATCCCTCGATCGAGTGGCCGCTGGCAATCGCCACCGAATTGGATTTTTTCAAGTCCTCGATCGTCAGTGTCCTCAAGTCGGATTCAATGACGGGAAAATTGACGAGGCTGTGCCCCACCAATCGGGAACGGAGCTGCCAGCGATAGTCTCCGATGCCGGCGGCCGGCTCCGACGCGTAGGTGACAACCTGCCCGCCGCCCTGCCGCCGTACTTCCACCGGTTTTTCGTCATGCGCAAGGCTCACATCCTTCGCGACAACTTCCTGGCCGAATTGCCAGAGCAAAAGCTGGCCGGGCATATAGTCAACGGCCGGGTGCTGCGCGCCCTCGCCGCGATGATGAAGCACCAGCTCGTTCAGGAAAGGGAGAAACTCCGTCTGGCTGGCCCAGTTGCTGAATTCCGGCTGCAGCGGAATGTTCCAGACAAACAAACGCACGTTATCCTTCACCCGGACCAGCGCCGGAACACCGTCTTCATATTGCAGGATCGGCTTCGAACCCGGCAGGAGCGATGGCTCAATTTCGTATCGGGCGAGAATCGACCCGCGCGTCGGGTCGCCATTCGCGCCCTTCGAAAAAATGGCGAACACGGGATCATCCCCATTCGCAATCTTCAGCCGATGCGGCTTCGAGGCTTTTTGCCACGCCAACGGCCGCGCCGACTCCGTAGTCTCTACGCCCGCCAACGCGGTAAAATCTCCCACCTGCACGTTAGCCCCCGGATACCACACCACCATTCCTCCCTCGCGCAGGAACTCACTGACGCGCGCGGAATCGCGGCCATCCCATCCCGATAACATCAGGACATCCGCGTTGATTTTGGAATCCATCCGCTCGGGCGTCAGCATCTCCACCCTTGCCCACCCCGCGGCATCCAGCGCGCGCTTCCAGTAATCCGCAGTCACCGGCTCGGACGCCAACACCGCCACTTTCAAAAAATCCTGCACATCCACCACCGCATAACGCTCGTTGTCGAGGGGAAATGCGTCCTCGCTCAGAGAAACCGTGATGACGTGCTCTCCGGGAGTGGAGAACCGGCACGGGAACGAAACCACCGAACGGCTCCACGGGGCGAGCCTGACTTCCTGGTTCAACCGCGTCTCGCCGGCGCGCAGGTAAACTGTCCGCAACGCGGGCTCGGATGAGAAATTTTCAACCTCGCAGTAAGCCGTCACATCCTCCCCCAGCAGGGGATGGGCGGGCATCGAGCGGAGGCGGGTCACTCCCTGGTTGGCCACCTCCGCCGCCGCGCCCTGGATGCGGACCAATCGAATCCCTTCGGGAACAGCGGGATCGAAATCCGTCCACGCTGTTTTCTGAAAATCAGAGATGACGTAAATCTCCCTCGCCGCATCGGGGTCCTTCAACATGTCGAGGGCCATCACCATCGCGCCGTGGATGTCCGCGGCCTCGGTGCTCACCGAGGCCTTCCGCAACACCGTCTGCAAATGAACATGATTCACCCCAAGCGAGGGGAACTCCGGGCGGCTGGGCGTGCGCATCCAGATGATGTTGGCGGAATCCGACTCCGAAAGGCTCGAGAGAACTTCCGACGCCTTGCCGCAGGCCGTGGCAAATCGTGTCTGCGAACCTTCCATGCACGCCATCGAGGCGGAGGCGTCCACCAGGATGACCACGTTCTTTTTCTGGAAATGTCCCGCCAGGCGGTTCTTCCCGAAGAAGACCGGCTGCAGGAACATGGCAACAAGGCCCGCAAAGATCAGTGTCCTCAGCAGAAGCACGAGCCACGATTGCGGTTTCTTCAGGCGGATGGTTTTGCGGACGATC
Organism: Verrucomicrobiota bacterium; assembly: GCA_023269615.1. GTDB lineage: Bacteria > Verrucomicrobiota > Verrucomicrobiia > JABWAM01 > JABWAM01 > JAHFSY01. Next base: position 23,743 of record JAHFSY010000039.1, on the reverse strand, counting down.
CTCTGGATGAACTCAATGGAACTGAAAACATAGGACGGCGGCCGCGCCCTCGCAAAAAGGTGCAGGACCAGTGGCACGCAGACCAGCAGTGCGAACGGCGCCAGCGCCGCGTTGCCGAGGGTGAAACTATTCAACAAGCTCATCGAAAAGCGTGAAGTAATGGGTGTCGGTCCGGGCCAGCGAATATCGAACCTGGCGGCGAATGGCCAGTTCGCGCAGGCTGCGGATATGGTCCTGCATCGCCGCCGCATATCCCGCCTTGATGCTGTCGGTGTTGGCAATGACGCTTCCCTGTGTCTCCATGTCGACAAAGGAAACCAAACCACGGCTCTCCAGCTGCAGTTCCTCCGGTGTCAGCACATGAAAGAGATAAATCCTGAATCCCCGGTGCAGGTAGGGGCCCAGCGCGGAAAAGATCTCGGCGCTGTCGTCGAAGAAATCCGAAATGATGATCAGCGAGCCCCGCTGCCGCAGGAGCGGGAAGGAGCGGCGCAGCGCGCCGGCCAGCGAGGTCTTCTCCCCCGCGTGATTGTTTTCCAACGCCTGCATGAGATGGTGAAGGTGCCGCGTCGTACTGCCGGGCGGATGAAACTCACGCACCTTGTCGTCAAAGAGATGGAGCGAAACCCGGTCCGTGTTGCGCGTGACGAGATAGCAAAGCGTGGCTGCAAAAAAGGAGGAATACTCCAGCTTCGTCAGCCCGCGGCCGAACCCCATGGACGCGCTGCTGTCGAGGAAGATGAAGCAGTCCATGTTGGTCTCCTGCTCGTAGGTGCGCAGGTAATGGCGGTCGGTGCGCGCGAACACGCGCCAGTCCACCAGCCTCGGGTCATCGCCCGGCGCATACTCGCGGTAGTCGCGGAACTCCGTCGAAATCCCGCGCTGGCGGGAACGATGACGCCCGCTGAAATAACCCTCCACAAAGGCCTTCGGGGCGAACTCGAAGCTCGAAAGCTTCTGGATGTCCTCGGGCCGCAGGTATTTGAATTGGGATGACACTAAAATTTTGACCTGAGGTGTTCGATGATCTTTTCCACCGAGATCCCCTCTCCCGTCGCGTTGTAGTTGGGAATCACGCGATGACGCAGCACGGGAAGCGCCGCCTCGCGAACCTCCTCGACGGATGCTGTCGCGTTGCCGCGCAGAAGGGCGATGGCCTTGGCTGCAAGAGTCAGGTTCTGCGACGCCCTTGGACCGGCGCCCCAGGCCACATACTTCTTGATGAACTCATCGGCGAGAGTGGAAGTCGGGCGGGTGGCATGAACCAGCTTGGCCACGTACTCCACCACATGATCGGCAATCGGAACATTCCCCACGACATCCTGCAACTCGAGCACGTCCTTGCGCGTCAGCACCGGCTTCACCGGGCTGGTCGAATCAAACAGCTTCTGGTTGATGATCTTTTTTTCCTCCTCGAGACTGGGGTAATCCACCAGCAGGCTGAAAAAGAACCGGTCCAGCTGGGCTTCGGGCAACGGGTAGGTGCCCTCGTGCTCGATCGGGTTCTGTGTCGCGTACACGATGAACGGCTCCTCGAGGGTCCGCGTCGTCCCCGCAACCGTCACCTGCTTTTCCTGCATGGCCTCCAGCAGCGCGGCCTGCGTCTTGGGCGGAGTCCGGTTGATTTCGTCGGCGAGGATGAGATTGGCGAAGACGGGCCCCGGGACAAACTCAAATTTCCTTCCGCCGGCAGTGTCTCCGCTCTGCAGGATTTCACTGCCGAGAATGTCGGTGGGCATCAGGTCGGGCGTGAACTGGATCCGACGGAAGCTGAGGCCGAGAAGCCTCCCCAGCGTGCGCACCAGCAACGTCTTGGCCAGGCCGGGCACGCCCACCACGAGGCAATGCCCGCGGCAGAGCAGCGCCACCAGCATCTGCTCCACGATTTTGTCCTGCCCCACGATCGCCACCGCGATTTCCTTTCGCAAGGCGGCGATGTCATTTCGTACTTTTTCCCAACGTTCGGCGCTGTTTTCCATAGGGTGTCCTGGTTGATGGTTCTATTTTTTTGGTTTTGGAATGATCCCCATCAAGGTGATGGCACTGCTTCCGCAGGCATTGTATTTCGGACTGCAGAGGGTATCCACTTTCTCCCAAAAATTCTTCTGCTGCTGCACAAACATCTGGGCATAAGCCCCTGACGAGTAGTCCTGCTCCTCCACCGTAGTTTCAAGCAGGTCATCCTTCAGGGGGCTGGAGGCCTTCGCCACCTCGTTTGTCTTGACCTGGGCGGGCTTGGCTGCAGCAGCTGAATCCACCATCCACGTAGCATTCGAGGAAACCGTCGTTCCGCCGCCCCGTCCCAGCGCCGTGACCGTGAGCATGGATTGCTTGTTGCCGTAGCCGGAGAAGTACATCTCCGCAATCTGATCGCCTTTAAAGCTTTTGATATCGTAACCTTGCAGGTCGCCGGTGCGGGACACCATGAGCATCGCGGGCTTGCCCTCCTTCACCAATCGCTTGGAATGTTCGACAAGATCCTCGATCATCTTGCGATCGAAACTTTTTCCCTTGAAGCCTTCACACAACTGTTTCAGCGCGGCGTCATCCGTCTCCACGCGCACGTTTCGAATCACGCTGGCAAGAGGCACCAGCTTTCCATTCAGCGCCTCATCACCCGCCAGAATTTCGCCGAGCGCAAGCTGCTCATCCATCGAAAGCGCCGGCATGGCCTTCACAAGTGCTTCTCCATTCAATCCGGAAAGTTTCGCCTTGAGCGCGGCACGCTGCTCGGCGGTGACATGGGCCGCCGAGGGGAACGGCGGCAATTGATCCTCGCTCTTCCCGTCCAGTCGAGCCTCTCCCCGCAATCGAAATACATCCCACCCGCGCTTGCCCAGCTGACCCAATACTGACCACATCTGCATGTCCTGCTGAACCCCCCCATAGAGCCCCTCCATGATGAAGCCGGAGTACTGTCCCACCGTCCACGTATCTTCAGCCGAAGCTCCCTGCCCCTGATCCAGCGGACTCTGGATGGCCAGCAGCTTTTTCCATTGCCCGGCATGCGCCTCCACTTTCAGAGCTGCATCGGGTGGAGCCTCCGACGAAGCCGCAGGGTCTTCCGCCACTCCAATCTCCTCTCCTGTTTCTGGATCGTACACCGCGCCTTGAGATTTGAGCATATTCACCCGCGAGGCGATCCCCAGCAACTGCGTGGCAAGAAGACCGTCCTGGGCTTTCAGCGCGGCATCCAGCAGGAGGGTGAGAGCTTTTGACGGCTTCTCCGCCGCCAGCTTTGTTGACAACACGGCACCGGACTCATTACATGTTTTGTAATCCCACTTCTTCGTCTGCGCCAGCATTTCGGCGATGACAGCCTCGGCGTTCTTGCCAGACACCATTTCCTTCAACATGGCGATGGTCTTTTCCCTCTGCTCGTCCATGCGCTTTCGTGATTCCTCATCCATCCTGATATTTTCCGTCGAGGACGGCTTGGATTTGAGCAACGCAAGATACTTGTCCAGAAACTCCTTCGCCTTCGAGCCGCGCTTGACGATGTAACCGTTGATGAGATTGAGGTCAGCGCCCGGATCCTTGGATTCGAGAAAATACTTCTCCAGAAAGACCGCGTCCTCTTCCTTGCCCGAAGCGGTGAGGGAGTTGATCGCCACATACTTTCGCGAAGGCGAGGCATCACTCAAACACGCGCGAAGGATTTCCAGGGTGGTCTTGTTCGCGTTCAGGGCATACCACGCCTTGCTCTTCTTCAGAAGATCATCGGCCACGGCGCCTTCCCCATTGTTCATCTGCCGCTCATCCAGGACGATGGCGCCGATGAGAGTGCGCGCAATGTCCGCGCGCGATGCCGGGCGGGCCATCGCCTCGTAGGCCGCCAGGATTTCCTCCTCCGTCTGCATCCCGTCGTTGACGTCGTAATATCGGGTTCTTCCCGACCAGGAACTCAATGTCGTGACAGGGGTGAGCGTCTCGTCCTTGAGAAGCGCCATCAGGAGGGGAAAGGACTTCACGCCGCGCGCCACGATTCGTCCGAGCGCGCTGCCATCCTGCATGTCCCCACCACCCCCCTTCACAATCCAGTACCCGCGATACTCATCCAGCGAAACATTCTCATCCTTCGCGGAAGTGACGAGCTCGCGAGCCAGCTTCTGGTCCTCCTCCGTCAGACCCTCCCCCACGACCGGCGGCGGATCCTTCATTGCCACCCGCTTTTTGATGGCCTCGAGAAGGCGCATCACCGCAGGCGCCTGGCTCCAGGACGGGGCGCGGGCGAGCAGCGCCTCCAGCGAGGCGGCATACTGCTTCCAATCGTGTGACTGGATAAAGGTCTCGTACGCCTGGGACTGCTGCGCGCCGGCCACCTGATTGAGCGCCTGCTGCACCACCTTTCGCGAATCACCCGAAAGCTGAAACAACAACCCAAGGATCTGGTTGGCTTCCTTCGCATGACCTTTCCGGTAGATGTTGAAAGCGAACAGAAATTGACTTCCCCATCCACCATTGTATTCCATCTGGGACTTCACATTCTCATCAATGCCCCCGGGCTTCTGCAGGAATTCAATCAGGGATTTGATGTCCTTCTCCAAATCCGCATCCTTCCAGGAGCCGCCCTTTTTGACTCCCACGCCCTGATAGAGCGCCATGAGCTCGCGGCGCGACGGCTTTTTTCCGGCCTTGCCCGCCTTCTCTATTTTTTCCTGCATCTCCTTCTGCGCAACCGCCTGGTCATAGACCTCCGTCACCTGGGAGTCCTTGAGAAACACATGCTTCCCGTCCTCCTTCTTTTGCAGCAGCCACGCGTTCCCGGTCATGGCTGGCGCGCCAAATCGATCCCCGTATTGCGACGATAGATCCCCGCCACTCAACTGCATGTAGGCGGCATCCTTGACGTCCGGAATCCCGAGCTGCGAAAATTTATCAAAACCCTTGCTGTAATCCTTCGGCTCCTCGGCCAAAACCATCGGAAGAAACCCAACCATCCCCATGAAAACCAACTGACGCCAGCAGTCACCCCGCGTGAAGAAATGGACGTTCATAATGGGAAGCAGACTTTTCCAATACACTCCTTCACCTCAGCCAAAGCAAGATTGAAAGAGGCACGGCAAACGCATCAAAATTCCAGCGAAGAGCATCGCCTTCCCCAGCGGTTGGCCAGTGCCTCCGCCGCTTATGTTGCGCAGCGCAACAGGGCGGCTGCGGCACTGGCCAACCGCTCAGGGCTTACGCCATCTGGACTTCGAGGTTCTTCCAAATCTGGATGTGGGGTGGTGCCTTGTGCTTTTTGTGCCTCTTTGCGGCCAATCCGTCTGTTCGGCACGCGGAAAATGGCCACAAAAAGGCGCAAGAGGCACAAGAATGCCGAGCCGATTCCAAATGCGTAAGCCCTGGCGAACCGCTTGATTTCCTCGCAAAATGTTCGCTGTGGTGGTACGCCTCCAAATTGCTCATCGCGCAAAGCGATTGAGCATTTTTAACGCAGCGTGGGCGAGAACGTCTCCCGCGGGTTTCTTCAACGGGGGATGGAGGGTGTAGCGATACCAGGCGCTCATGTAATCGCCATCGCCCGTGTTGGGCCCGTCGGTGACATAAAAATCCGTTTCGTTCGCATAGCCGCAGGGGATCGTCAGCGGCAGCGGCGACCCGTCGCGGATGAGCCGCCCGATTCCCATGAACGCCTCGCACGGCAGACCCGCGATGCCGACATCGCCGAGCCGGATCACATAGACTTTCATTTCAAAATGGCGCGGCACCTGGCCGGCCTTTCCCCGCCGATGCATGTTGAGCGCCCACTGGCTCCACGGCAGGATGGCCTCGACCAGCCTGGTCCGGTAGGCCGGCGATAGCGCACGCGGAAAGTTGAGACCGACGCAGCTCAGCGTGTTCTCGTCGCCCGCCCGCCCACGCGCAATGAAATCTCGGATTTCCTGGATCTCGCATTCCAGCACTCGCGGCGAAGGCAGCGGCGCAAACGGTATCCTGGCGGTCTCGATTCCGTAATCCATCCCCTCCCGTTCGGAACGGCGGAGCTTCTTCGCGGCACGGATGTAGGTCTGGCCCAGGCATCGTCCATATCGTTCCGCCCAACGCACTCCCCCAACGAACATCTTTTTGGAATTGATATCTCCCGCGCAGCCTTGAAGGAAGCTCACGGGCGGAAGGCCGCGGCGATCCTTGAAGTGCCCCGACAACATGTCGCAGGCGGTCCGCGGATAATCGCCATGCACCACGAGATGCTCCGGGTGGTAGCTCGTGACCGGGTGCGCGTTGAACTGGGCGAGGAAAGCCACCGGGCGGCCATCCCGCCCTTTGAGGCACACGACCGGGGCATGAGTGTCAATGTCGCCGCAGAAATCCACCCCGTAGAGCAGGCGGTCCTCCTCGCGCATCAGGAAGGTGCTCCCATCCGCGCGGCGCCCCTTGCGATTGTAACTGATGCGCTTCTCGTGGCCAAGCGACCACCAGATGGTGACCGGCTCGAGGCGGCGTGGCAGCGACTTCGCGGCTTTGCAGGCAAGCTCCAGCAGCTGGCGTGCACGGCGCGTGAGCTTCGGCTTCGCGGCATCCAGGGCGGTGACACCCACCTCCATCATCGGCGTGCTGTGATTGTGGGAGGAAAAATAAACGACGTGGGAGAACGGCAGACCCAGCACCGACGCCACCTCCTTCCGCAATTCGCGCCACACACCGAGTGTCCATGTCGCAAAATCGGCGGCGATCAGGCAGATCCGAAGGTCTCCGTAGGATAACAGCGTCAGAGTCGTCTTCAGCGGGCCGTACACGCGGTACACACTTGCACCGGTCGCGCCGTTGGTTGGATCCCCCTTCCTGCACATCAGTGGAAATGTGACGGAAGACGCATGTAATGTCGTGCTCATGATCTTTCAGCAATGTTACGATCCATCGATGTTGGGCAGCTGGCATCCGTTTTCAACCATAATCGACAAGGTGGAGTCAGGGCTTACGCACTTGGAGTGGGCATGGAGTTGCTGTTGGCGCCTTGTGCCTTTTGCACCTCTTCGCGGCCCATCTTTCCATTCGGTGTAGAGCAATGGCCGCGAAGAGGCACAAGAGGCACAGGACCGCGATCAACGCGTCCGCTTCCTTTATTATGCAGTTTGGGGCGTGTAGCCGTCGTACATCATGGATAGACATCATATGTTCATATATGAAAGAATCTGTGGATATATTGTGTCTCTGCGACGAAATCCGGAAAACGAGCCTTCAGCTGCATGGGTTTCTGAGGCAGGGTCACCTTGAGAAGGTTTACGAGAACGGGCTGGCGCACCGCCTCCGAATGAAGAATATCGGTTTGATCCAGCAATTTCCGCTACAGGTGATGGACCGGGACGGATTTGTGCTTGGCGAGTTTGTTGCCGACTTGTTCGTGGAGGATTGCCTTATGGTTGAGATCAAGGCGTGTAAGGCGCTGGTCAATGAGCATGTGGCGCAGTTGCTGGGCTATTTGCGAGCATGCCGTCTGGAGCATGGTCTGCTGATCAACTTTGGATCGCCAAAGCTCGAAATTCGGAAGTACGTGCTGACTCCCGCCGATATTCAGGTTTGACCCAAACCGATGCGCGGGATCGGTGTCTGATTTCTGTGCCTCTTGTGCGTTTTTGCGGCCATTGCCCGGCTGCGAAAGCAGCAATTGGCCGCGAAGAGGCACAAGAAGCACAAGGCGGTCAGCCTGCGTCCTGATCCTGCACCTGGTGCCGACATTCAAGTTCAAGCCGAACCCTAGCGCGGGATCGGTGTCTGATTTCTGTGCCTCTTGTGCGTTTTTGCGGCTATTGCTCTGCCTTCGGTGCATGGAAATTTGGCCGCGAAGAGGCGCAGGAAACACAAGAATGACAGGCCGATATGATCGCCAAGCCCAAATGCGTAAACCCTGGGATTCATCATTTTTCATATTGACAATTTTATGGGTTTGATTAAATGATTTGGTTAATCGTTTTTTCAATGATGAATACAACCGTCCAAGACCGTCCCTCGAATATTTACGATGTGGCACGGATGGCGAAGGTTTCGACCGCCACGGTGTCCTTTGCGATGAATGGCAAGGGGAGGGTCAGCCGCAAGACGCAGGATCGTGTTCGGGCTGCAAGCAAAACGTTAAACTACCACCCGCATCCATCGGCGCGGTCGCTGCCGAGACTTCACCGCGGCACCAATAAACGAACAGCCACGGATTTGATCGCTTTCAATGTCGTGGATTTTCCGGGAGTTCGTGCAACCTACTTCGACACGTTGAGCGGCGTCACGAGCCGTGTCTGGGAGAACCGCAAGATGATCATCTACCAGCCGATTGAAATTGGAAGGGAGGCTTCATTCCCATGGATCAACCGCCATGGGATCGACGGAAGGCTTCTGATCGGACGGGTGGATGACTCGGTGATGGATTTGTTCCGGGCCGAGAATGTCCCCACGGTGATCCTCGGTGATCATCAGTGTCAACAACCCGTCTGGAACATCAACCTGGATAACCATGCGGTGGGCAGAATGATGGTGGATCATCTTTGGAAACTTGGCCACCGCCGTTTCCTTTTTGTTTCCTCCAAAAGGCATTTTCTCTATCAGGACGAAATCAAGCGCGGTTGCACGGAACGGCTCGAGGAAAGAAGCGCCACACCTGCCTCCTGCCTGGTCGTGGACCAGATGGAATTGGATGTTTTGCAATTTGAAGCGATCATGACAGATCCAGCGACACGTCCAACGGCGGTGCTCACCATCGAATGGGAGTGCACCAGACCAATCCTCAGGGGCGCGCAAAAGCTGGGGTTGGAGGCCCCCCGTGACTTCAGCCTGCTGGCTTTTGGCATGCTGTCTGACCAGAAAATCACCGTCGTGGACCCGTGCGTGGAGGAAATGGGACGCCAGGGAATGGACCTCCTGTTGCGGCTCATCGAACAGAAACACACGAGCAGTCCAGGCAGGACGCTCATCGGCCCCACGATCACTGAGGGTGAAACGTGCGGCCCTCCGCCATCGTTTGACCATCCGTCGAAGGGATTCAAATGAAAATCAACAATCCGGGTCGCCGTGCCGCATTTACGCTCGTCGAGCTGTTGGTGGTGATCGCCATCATTTCAATTTTGGCAGCCTTGCTTCTGCCCTCGTTGAAGAGAGCCAAGGATACTGCAAAATCCACTGTGTGCATGAACAACCTGAAGAACCTCGCCCTGGCAGCGCATCTTTACGCAAATGATTACAATGACCAGCTTCCCTATGCCGCAACACCCGTGGCCGCCTTCTATAATACCTGGATTGGACCGATACGCCACTATCTGACACCTTCGATTGGAAGTCTCGAAAGCCAGTCGCTGGCTGCAGGTGGCAAGTACTGGGGCATCGATATCGGAAATGAGTTTAGAAACGGAAGGAAAGATTCTGTCTTTGGAGATCTTGCTGCCGCGATGACTGATCGAAAGAACCTCTCAATCTACAATAATGTATTTTTTTGCCCAAGTACAATTGGGATCTCTGGTGTTGGCTGGTTCGCCTCTTGCAACGGCACTGGGTCATTTTCGGACTATGGAATGAGTCAGGGGGTGGGTGGCACCGCGGGTTTTGTGGATCCCACTACCATTCACAGCATCAAATATGCTGATCGAGTGATCTTGTTTGGAGATTGTGAACAAGCACCATTCCTCTGGGCTACGGGAGTACCCACCAATCGACATGCAGGATTCAAGCGAGTCAACCTGGCGTTCGTGGATGGACACGTGGCATCCCTCCAATGGGACATCCAAAACGACCTGCAGATGTCGAAAGACATCTGGAACCAGTCCGCCACCTACGCACTCGAGACGGCGGGGTCCAACAGTTTCAAGGCCTTTTCGAGCCCTTGAGAAGACGCCAGGGGATAAGCTTAACCCTTACTTGAAATGAACCAAAGGAATCTGACGGGCGTTGTGGATGCCATGGTTGGGGCTGCGATGTCCATTTTTTCCTCGGCCTGGCGGATTTTCACCTTGAGCCGGCGGGCTTCACCCGATGAAATCCCAACGCCGGACAGCATCCAGAAGGTAAAAAAGAAAATTGGCATCGTCGCGATTTGCGGTGCTGTCGTGGCCATCTCCTGGATTTGCATTTTTTTCACGCAATTTGATCGTCCCCGCCCCCGTCCAATCGACCCGAAAAAAGATCTCGAGGTCGGGCAACGGCTGGCGGAGGGAACTGCAAGTCTGATTGGCAACAAGGGGAAAATTATCATCGTGACCCTGGATCCGAAAATGGCCGTAGGCCCGGGTTTCAAGAAACAGCTTGAGGCTTTTCGGGAAACAATTGCCCGGCACAGGGAGATCACCCTGGTTGACACGGAGGTTTTGGCATTCGGGGAACCGAGCCTGTCTTCATCCGCCTTGTTTGAGATTTTGGAAAAACGCCATGACCTTTCCGCAATTGTTTCGTTTGCCGACTTTCCGTTTTTGAAAAATGAGGAAACCGCCCGGCTTGCCCAGAACACCCCAAAAATCGCTGTGTTTTCTGAATCCTCGCCCATCGGCATGAAGAAGCTTTTTGAGAACGGAGTCATTCAGTTCGCGATCACCCATCGGGGCCCCGCTCCGAGATCGAGTGTGGCGGTTGATTCCAAACCGACCAGGGAAGGGTTTGATCAGTCATACATTGTGATCACTCCTGACAACATCTCCGATCTGCCATGAATTTCCACGACCGTAAAACAGCCACGACCAACAGAAAACACCATGGAAGACTTCAGCCAGTCATTCAGCGCGGAGCTAAGCAAGGAACTCAACCTTAAACGGTTTGAGAACGAACAGGAGGGTTTTTCCCATGCCCTCAGCGTGCCGGCCAACGAGGTGCCCCGGTGCAGCAGCGCCCATGGAGGGCACGGCACCGGGCTCGTGGATCATCGCGGAGTCCTGCCGGACGAAACCGGAAGAATTCCTGGGGACACCTTCCCCTTCCAATGGATGAAACATGCCGAGTGGCTCACCGGCGCGGCGCTCTCAACCGAAACAACCGTCTTCACATGGCTCGGAGGAAGCGAAGCCCGCCCTTTCCATTCCGCTTTTCCCTACTGCACGGCGACCTTGATCGTCCAGGGAAAGCATCGCTTGCAATTCCCTATTGGATGGGCAAAGCCCTATTCCATCTCAGCAGGCGATTTCACGCTTTCATTTGAGCCCACGCGCTTCCAATCGCTGGTTGAAGACTACGATCGCCGTTTTAAAAGCCAGGTTGCCGGCTTTTACCGCCTGACTGTCCCGGGCAAACACCTGGCCAAGGGCTCACCTGTAAACCTGCGGGTGGAGCTCGATAAAAACCCGGAAGGGATGGAATCATTTTTCTTTGTCAGTCCAAGGACGGATGCCTTGCGCGTCAACTTTTCCAGCCTTCGCGATGAGGTGGTGCAGCTCCGGTCCGACCTCATGTCCCTGCGGATGTCGCACGAAATGCTGTACGCGCAAAACCATCCCGAACTTTTTCCGGCCAAGATCAAAGGGGAAAAAATCGTGGTCGCCTTGTCGCCCAACCGTCATCTCCTCGTCCCGCACCTGACGGTGCTTTCGAACGACGAGGTCGTGGTGGCGGCACGAGAAGGCACGAGTCATGTTTCCCTTGATGGAAAGATGGTCCTGTATCGCTCGAAGGATGGAGGCAGAACCTGGGGGCCGCAGGAACCGATGTTCGATCTGGGCAACGTGGATCACCGCTCCACCTCAATCACCGAGCTTCCGAATGGCGATTGGGTGGGATTGGATTACAGGCTTGGCGCGGCTTACAAGAACGAGGTGCTGGACGGCTCCGCAGTGGACGTGCCGTCGTGCTGGTCGGTCTGGTCCACGGACAAGGGGAAAAGCTGGCACTTCAGCGAGAAGCCAATCTGTGTTCCCGATGCTTTTCAATTCGTCGAGCCGGAACGCCACGCGATCCGCCTTCCAAGTGGACGGTTGATCGCCGCGGCCATCTTCATGGATCGCCTTAAGGCCGGAGCGGTTTTGAATATCGCTCGCGACACCAGGATCGGGATTTTTTGTTCGGACGACAACGGTCGTCACTGGCGTCATTTCTCCAGCATCCCGCACCATCCATGGGTCTACGGGGAGTCTCCCGTGCTCAGGACCAAGAGCGGCAGAATCTTGTGCATGGGACATGGGATCGTGATGAAGGGAGACGATTGGCCCAAAACTGGTGCGGTCATGATGCAATCCGTGTCCACCGACGAAGGCGAAACCTGGAGCCCGATGGAACCCACTGGAATGAGCAGCATGGGATCGCCCGGCGATCTGACCCAGCTTCAGGACGGACGGATCATGTGCACCCATGCGTCCAGACATTATCCCAACTCGGTGTACGTCACGGTGAGTCATGACGAGGGACGCACCTGGGATACGCGAAACACCCGCATTCTCATGGACGGCATGCCGACCTGGGATTTTGGGTATCCTTCCACCGGCCAGCTTGCAGACGGAACGTTGGTCACGGTTTGGTATGGCAATTTGTTTGGCAAGTTTTTCGTCTCGGGATTAAGGTACCGACCCGAAGACCTATGATTCCAAGTGACCTCGAAGCATTCTGGAAAGAGACCATTGAACGCGCTGCTGCGGAACCTCTCGAAGCGGAAGTGACCGCGGTGGATGAAAAAGTTCCTTATTACAAGCACCGTGTCACTTATCGCAGTCTGGATGGAGTCAAGGTCCGCGCGTATGTTTCCGTGCAACATGCCGAGGGGAAGCATCCGAAAAGACTTCCTGCGATCGTATCGCCGCCGGGTTATGGTGGGTGGGAATTTGGCAACACCCTCAGCGAATGTCAGCGTGACTATGTGATCCTGCACGTCTATCCGCGGGGACAGGGAGAGTCGGGCGACCTGTGGAAGGTCGCTCCTGGCGCCTACCAGGCATGGGTGAACCATGGCAAAGAGAGTCCCGAAGGTTTTTATTATCAGGGTGCTTACATGGACATGGTGCGCGGCATTGATTATCTCCTGACGCGGCCGGACGTGGACCCGGACAGGATCGGGCTCATGGGCACCAGCCAGGGGGGGCTTATCGTGCTCTCGGTGGGCGCGATCGAGAAACGGGTTCGCGCCGTGGTTGCCCATCTCCCCGCCCTGTGCAATTTCAGGGGAAACAAGACGCACAAGCTTTGCGCTAATCTTCTCAACGACCCCGTTTTTCTCGACACCTTCGACTATTTCGATCCGGTCAATCTCGCGCCATGGCTCAAGGCCCCGACCCTCGTCAGCAGCGGCGGAAAAGACACAACATGCCCCGCCGATGCGATCCGCGCAGCGTGGGACCAACTCCCAGGAATCAAAAGCCTCTACCATGACCCCGAACTAACCCACACCTCGTCCCCGGATTTTTATCAGATGAGCTGGGACTGGATGAAACGGTTTTTGTAAACAGCTGAGAGCTTCCAACACCCAACCGACTTGCCATCGGGCGTTTCCCGTAGCATATTAAAAGGAACATGGCCTTCCGAATGATCATTGACGGAAAACTGGTCGAAGCGGAAAGCGGCGAAACGCGTGTCATCGTCAACCCGGCCGATGGACGGACCCTCGCCACGGTGCCGGAAGCTTCCACCCGTGATGTCGAGACAGCCGTGGATGCGGCACGGCGCGCATTCGATTCCGGCCCCTGGCATGAAAGCACCGCCCAGCAGCGCGGACGTGTCCTCTTCGCCATGGCCAACCTCGTACGCAAACACGCCGCCTCACTCGCGAAACTCGAAACTCAAAATTGCGGCAAGCCCATCGTCGAGAGCGAATTTGACATGGCCGACACCGCCACCTGCCTCGAGTACTACGGCGGCCTCGCCACCAAGATCCACGGCGAAACGCTCCCCGTCCCGGACAACGCGCTCAACCTCACGCTGAAGGAACCCATGGGTGTCGCCGTCCTCATCGTCCCGTGGAATTACCCGCTCATGCTCGCCGCGTGGAAACTCGGCCCCGCGCTCGCCGCCGGCTGCACCGTCATCCTCAAACCCGCCGAGCAAACCCCGCTCACCGCCCTCGAATTCGCCCGCCTCGTCCAGAAACACATCCCCGAACTCCCGCCCGGCGTCTTCAACGTCATCACGGGCGATGGCACCACGGTCGGCCGCTCCCTCGTGGAATCCATGCGCGTGGACAAGGTCTCGTTCACCGGCGGCACGGAAACGGGCCGCGAAATCCTCCACGGCGTCGCGCGCTCCAACCTCAAAAAAGTCTCGCTCGAGCTCGGAGGCAAATCGCCCAATATTTTCTTCTCCGACGCCGACCTCGACGCCGCCACCGACGGCGCGCTCTTCGGAGTGTTCATCAACCAGGGCGAAGTCTGCTCCGCCGGCTCACGGGTGCTTGTGCAGAAGGATATTTTTTCGAAATTCATGACGCGCATGAAGGAGAAGACCCGGCGCATCAAGCTGGGCGATCCACTCAAGCGCGAGACCAAGATGGGCCCGCTCGTGACCGAGGAACATCTCGAGAAAGTGATGGGTTACATCGAGCTCGGACGCTCGGAAGGGAAAATCCTGGCGGGCGGCTCGCGCCCCTCGGCGCGCGAACTTCAGAAAGGTTGCTTCGTCCAGCCCACCATTATCGAGACCGACAACACCACGCGCATCGCGCGCGAGGAAATCTTCGGCCCCGTCGTCGCATGCATCCCCTTCAAGGATGAGGCCGACGCGATCCAGATCGCCAACGACACTCCGTTCGGACTCGCAGCGGCCGTGTGGTCACGCGATATCTTCAAATGTCTTCGCGTCGTCAAAAATCTGCGCGCCGGCATCGTCTGGGTCAACACGATGCAGCCCTGCTATTCCGAAACCCCCTGGGGTGGCTACAAGCAAAGCGGCCATGGCCGGGAGCTGGGCTCCCAGGGCATCGAGGAATTCCTTGAGACCAAACAGGTCCACATCAACCTGAGCGAAAAGGGAATCGGGTGGTATTGAAAAATTAAAAATGAAGAATGAAAAATGAAGAATGAAAAATGTGAGAGGAAACGGAGCTTTTGAAATCGACGGATAGCAAAATAGTCCGTTTCATTCTTCATTTTTAATTTTTCATTCTCCCCATGCCCTCCATCTCCCTCCGCACTCCGATTCCGGGCCCCAACAGCCGGCGACTCTTCCGCGAGCGCGAAAAGCATGTCCCCCGCGCGGTCTTCCAGGTTGCGCCCATCTTCGTCGCCCGCGCCCACGGCGCCGTCATCGAGGACGTGGATGGGAACCGCTTCCTCGATTTCGCAGGCGGCCTCGGCGCGCTCAACGCGGGACACACCCCCTCGTCCGTCGTGGAAGCCGTCCAGCGCCAGGCGGGAAAATTCCTGCACACCTGTTTCCACGTGAGCATGAACCAGCCTTATGTCGACCTCGCCCGCGAACTCAACCGCATCACGCCCGGTTCGCATGCAAAAAAAACCCTGCTGGTGAATTCAGGCGCCGAGGCCGTGGAGAACGCCGTAAAAATCGCCCGCTACTTCACGAAACGCCCCGCCGTTGTCTCCTTTGAACACGGCTATCACGGACGCACCCTGCTCACCATGTCGCTCACCAGCAAGGTCAAGCCGTACAAATTCGGATTCGGCCCATTCGCCCCGGAAATCTACCGCCTCCCCTTCCCTTACGTCTATCGCCGCCCCGAAGGCATGACGGAAAAATCCTTCATCGCCTCGTGCCTGAAAGGACTGCGCGATTTCTTCAAGACCCACGTCGCCCCCGAATCCACAGCGGCGTTCGTGTTCGAACTCGTCACCGGTGAGGGCGGGTTCATGGTGATGCCACCCGAGTACGTCCGCGGCCTCGCGGAAATCTGTCGCGAACACGGAATCCTCATGATCGTGGACGAAGTGCAGACCGGCTTCGCCCGCACCGGAAAAATGTTTGCCTGCGAACATTACGGGCTGACGCCCGACCTGATGACCATGGCGAAATCACTTTCCTCCGGCCTTCCGCTTGCGGCCGTGACGGGTCGCGCGAACATCATGGAATCCGTCCACGTGGGTGGACTCGGAGGGACATTCGGCGGAAACCCGCTGAGCTGCGTCGCCGCCCTCGCCACGATCCGTGAAATCGAGTCCGGCCGCCTCACAACACGTGCCCGCGAGATCGGATCACAGGTGACACGCCGACTCACCGCGCTGCAAAAACGTTGCCCTTCGATCGGTGACGTCCGCGGCCTCGGCGCCATGGTGGGCATCGAGCTGGTGAAATCACGCAAAACCAAAGAGCCGAACACGGAGCTTGCCGCCAAGGTTGTAAAAACATGCGCCGAACGCGGCCTCATCATCCTTTCCGCCGGAGTCCACAGCAACGTGATTCGCACGCTAATGCCCCTCTGCATTACGAAAGCCCAGGTGGACGAGGGATTGGACGTGTTGGAAAACGTCCTGCGCAACGCATGACAGCCGCCTGGCTGACAGCAACCATGATCGCCATGGAGAGTTTCGATGCGAACCACCGAGCCCATGAGCATGAAACCCTCATCCCCGTAGTTTCTACTTCCGGCCGATCAGAATATCGGCGGAGATCTCCAATTTGTCATGGAGCGCACGGATCATATTTTTTGACAACGGGCGTTTCCGATTCAGGACTTCGTAAACCCGAGTCCGACTGCCGATGCAGGGCTGCAAATCCACAGCGGAAATCCCCATTTGTTCCATGCGGAATTTGATCGCTTCAATCGGATCGGGTGGCACCGGTTCGCCGAAGCGCTTGTCCTCGTAATCCCGAATCACAAGCGTCAATAATTCCATTTCATCGTATTCCGGCGTTCCACGCCGTGGATTGTTCCTCATGAGCTTGTCCAGTTCAGCAATGGCGGCTTCGTGCGCCTCCTTGGTGTGGATAATCTTGATCATTTTTTCCAACGAGCGTGTCCAATCGTGGTTTTAATATAGACAGATGCTTTCACGTGATGATTGTGCGCAACGGAGCGGTTGGCGTCAACGATGTCTCAACTCCACTGCGCCCATGCAATCCCAAATCGAATGCGCCTCTGCGATTCTTGAGCCTCCTCTGTGCCCTCCGTGGCTCCGTGGTTTTGTCCTTCCCCTGTTGGACGTTGGAAGTTCGATGTTCGATGTTGGACGTTCCGGCCGCCTGCCTCCTCCGATCGGGAAGGAAGAAGCAAGCCACGGAGCCACGGAGAACACGGAGTCCTGAGATTACTTCGGCGCCACCTCCGACGAAGAGCATGACAAATCATCGCTTCGGCCGCACCATGATGAGCGCGTTCACGGCCCAGCTTGAAAGCACGCTCCCAATGAAAAAGGCCGTCAGCATGGGGCCGGATAAATCCCTCCCGGTGGGACCGCTCTGAAACACAACGAGTGTCGCAATGGCCAATCCTGCAAGCGCTCCCGTGTAGGCCATCATCGCATACCTCGGCCACCCCGGATGGCACTTGAATGCTCCCGAAAGCGGAATCACCAGCACCCCCAGCATCAGCGCAGCATAAAGCGCAAGACCGTTGCGGGTGACGATCCAGATCAGGGACGAGGCGAGCGCTGCAAAAATACACCCGCCAATCCAGTTCGAGGAAACCACCTGCTCCCGTGACAACGCCAGTCGTCCGAAACGATTCAGACGCAGCACCAGGTTGAAAAGCGGATCGGCAACCCATGTCATCAGAACGAACACCAGGTAGAGGATCAAGACTGGCCAGATGTACGGAGCCAACCCGGGATTGCTCGCGGCGGCCGCACGCAACATGCGATAGCCAAAATACCCGCCGAGAACCACGCCCCACTGCGCCTGACTGCTCAAGCGCGACATCCAGAGAAAATAACGCAGCATGATCCCGTAAATGAAGTGTCGCGCCTTCAATGCCTCCACGATCCCCTGGCGCGCCCATTCCTGCTGCGGATCAATCCTCAGCGCCTCGCGGAAATGTTCGAGCGCCTTCACATGGTCGCCCTGGTTCAGAAGCGCCCAGCCCTGGTTGGCATGCGTCACCGCATTCTCCGGATCGCGCTCCAGCGCCCCGCCAATCGTGACCCCGGCCTCCTCCTTTCTTCCAAGCTTCACCAGTGCCATGGCTCGCAGATTGACACAACCCATGTGTTCGGCTTCCAACTGCAGCCCGTGCTCTGCAGCCTCCAACGCGGCGGGCCATTCCCTGCGGTCGAAATGAATCGCCGACAGGAGGGAGTGATAATCCGCATCACCCGGTTCGAGGCGAATGGCCTCCTCGATGGCCGCACGGGCTTCATCCGGCCGGTCCCGCTTGTAAAGCACCTTCGCGAGCGCGTAATGCGCAAACGCCATGTCGGGTGATTCATGAATGGCCCGCTTCACCTCGTCCGTGGCTTCCTTGTACTTCTCCCGCTCAGCCAGGCAAAGGCCAAGCACCGCATGCGTCATGGCGTCTTCCGGCTCCTCCGCCAGCGCTCCGCGCAACTCCTGCTCCGCCATCTCAAAACGGTTTTGTTCGACTAAGAGCAGCGCGCGTTGCAGTTGGGGATTCATGGGTCAGGTGCAAGGCAACGCAATCTCATCCGTGCCTGGGAAATTCCGATCAGATTTTCAGGTGCTTCAGGATGTCATCGTACACGCCGCCCTGGTTCGAGTAGAGGGCGTAGTTGCGCGCGGTGGAAAACCATTCCTTTGTCGTCGGCTTGAGAGCGGCCGCGGCGGCGGCAAGATCTTTCGTGCTCAAAGGCTTTGGAACACCCTCCTTCATCGCGTCGCGAAGTTTCTTCTCAATCGCCACATCCAGCAACGCCTTCAAATCCGCGCCTGAAAAATGATCGGTCTTCTTTCCCAGGTGTTCGTAGTCAATCTCCTCGACAGGCTTGCCACGGCAGAGAATCCGCAGAATCGCGGCACGGGCGGCACCATCGGGCGGCGGAACAAAAAGTATCCGGTCGAAACGCCCCGGACGACGGAACGCGGAATCCAGATGCCACGGCGCGTTGGTCGCTGCCAGAACCAGCACGCCCTCATTGGACGATTGCACGCCATCCATCTCCGCAAGGAACTGGTTCACCAGATGACGCCCCGCACTGTGGCGCATGTCCGACCGCGCCGCGCCCAGCGCATCCACCTCGTCAAAAAAAAGAACGCACGGCTTGTTGCTTCGCGCCTGCTCGAACAGCTCGTGAAGATTGCGCTCGCTGTTGCCAATCCACATGTCGAGCACGTCGCTGATCCCCACTGCAAGGAACCCGGCCTTGATCTCGCCGGCCGTCGCGCGGGCGAGATGCGTCTTGCCACAGCCGGGCGGGCCGTACATGAGGATGCCGCCCCCGATCGGTTTCCCGTACGCCTTGTAGATTTCAGGATGAGTCAACGGATGGATGATCTTCATCCGAATCTCCTCCTTCAACCCCTCCATCCCACCCACGTCCTTGAACGCGATGGCGGGACGCTCCACCTCGATGTCGGGCGCCTCGGCCTCCCCCTCCCACGAGGCGCGCTCCCTGCCCTCCACCACGGGGGAGGAACGGGACTGCGCCCCAACGCCGAGCCTCACGGCAAGTTCCGCATCCGCCAGCATCGGGTCCAGTTCCACCGCACGACGGTATGCCTGCGCGGCGCGCGCCCCATCGCCGGTTCCGAAAAGCAGACGCGCCAGGAGAACGAAAGCCCTCGCGGGCGGATCGCCCCGCTTGACAAGGTCCTCGACGATCACCAGCGCGTGGCTGTGCTTGCCCTGCTGGTGAAACGCGCTGGCAAGCCCAAGCTTGAGGCGGTCGCTGTCAGGCGACGAACCCAGGGCATGGCGGTATTCCTTCTCCGCCTCCTCCGTCCGCCCAAGCCCCATCAGCGTCTCCGCCAGGTGCTGCCTCAACGGGACGTTGTCCGGTGAAAGCCGCAACGCCTCGCGCAGCGCGGATACGGTTTCGTCCCCGGACGATGAACTGGAAGGCATCACCCAAGAAAATCGAAATCAAACCGGAATGTCAACACGACCGTCACGATGCAGACAGCCCCCATCCGCATGCCTCGTTCGCGAACGCGGAGCGTTTGACAGATGAATGCGTTTTGGTAGTCTCCCATCAATGGAACATCTCTGGGCTCCGTGGCGCGCGGAGTATTTTGCGCATCAGAAACCGAACGGCTGCTTCTTCTGCCATGCCGCATCCCAGAAGGATAACCAGGGCGAAACCTCCAGCGATGACGCCAACCAGCTGCTCATCCGCGACCGCACGTGTTTCGCCATGCTCAACGCCTACCCTTACAATGTCGGACATCTCATGGTCTCGCCCTACCGCCACACGGGAAACCTTGAGGACCTGACCGGAGACGAGCTGAAGGATATGATGATCCTCGCCCGACGCTGCAAACAGATTCTCCAGGACGCCTTGAAGGCCGACGGTTTCAATCTTGGCCTCAACGTCGGCTCGGCCTCGGGCGGCGGAGTCACGGACCACCTGCACCTCCATGTTGTGCCGCGCTGGAATGGGGACGCCAATTTCATGACCGTGCTCTCCGATATCCGCGTTGTCCCCGAAGGGTTGAAGCAGACCTTTGAAAAACTGAAACAACAAATCGCGAATGTCTGAGGAAACCCTTCACCTCGAATCTCCGCGCGCCGCGCAGGCCATTTACGGCAACGACCCCCGCCTTCTCAAGCTGGCCGAGGATTTTTTTGGCGTTCGAATGATCCAGCGTGAAGCATGGTTTCGCGTCGAGGGTGAAACAGCGGAGGCCGTCGGTCGCGCCACCGGGTTCCTGCGCGAACTCGAGGCGGCGCGCGTGAAGGGCGTGGCCATCCGCGAGTTCGAGTTCAACTATGCCATGGATTATTTTCGCCGACAGGATGCCGGGAATGGAGGCCAGCCCTTGAATCTCCATGAGCTTTCCACGGCTCATATTGACGTCTCGCCGCGCAAGCCGGGCATCCAGGCGCGCAGCCACGGGCAGCGATTTTTCGTCGAGGCAATGCGCAAGCAGGACGTCGTCTTCTGCATCGGCCCCGCCGGCACGGGCAAGACGTGGCTTGCCACCGCCATGGCCGTCTCCATGTTGCGGGAAGGAACGGTGGAGCGGATCATCCTCACGCGTCCCGCCGTGGAAGCCGGCGAGGCGCTCGGCTTTCTGCCCGGCGACCTCAAGGAAAAACTCCTCCCCTACCTTCGCCCCCTCTACGACGCACTCAACAACATGATGGAGCCCGAGGAACTCCAGCGCCACACGGACCGCGGCTCCATCGAAATCGCACCTCTCGCCTACATGCGCGGACGAACGCTCAACCACGCTTTCATCATCCTCGACGAGGCACAAAACACCACCTCTGACCAGATGTTCATGTTCCTCACGCGCCTCGGCAAGGAATCCCGTTGCGTCGTCACCGGTGACGTGACCCAGGTGGACCTCCCAAGCAACAAGCGAAGCGGGCTCACGGAAGCGGAGCGAATTCTCAAGGGCATTCCCGGCGTCGGCTTCTGCCACCTGACCGAGGAGGACGTCGTCCGACACCCCCTGGTGCAAAAAATCATCCGCGCCTACCAGGAACACCGCTCGCGTCGAAGTTGAATCATGAGCAAGCGTATTGATCTCAACTGCGACATGGGCGAAAGCTTCGGGCTGTATTCGTACGGCGCGGATGCGGACATTATCCCGCACATTTCATCGGCCAACATCGCCTGCGGGTTTCATGGCGGCGATCCCTCGGTGATGCGCAAGAGCGTCAAGCTCGCGCTCGATCACGGCGTGGCCATCGGCGCGCACTTTGGCTTCCCCGACCTGCTTGGTTTCGGCCGCCGCTCATTTCACATCCGCCCCGCCGACTTGAAAAATTACGTGACCTACCAGGTTGGCGCGCTCGACGCGTTTGTCCGCGCCGCGGGCGCCTCGCTCCATCACGTGAAGCCGCATGGGGCCCTCTACATGATGGCGCTTGAGGATCGCGAACTTTCCCGCGCCATCGTCGAGGCTTCGCTCGAGCATGATGAAAAGTTGATGATCTACACCATCCGCAATTCCGCAACGCATCAAGAAGCGGACCGCCTCGGCCTGCGCGTCATCCCTGAATTCTTTGCCGACCGCGGCTATCATTCGAGCGGCAAGGTGAAAATGTTTGATTGGAAAATCAAGGAGGCCGGCGGCACTCCCCAAGCCATCGGCCAACGAGTCGTCCGCCTTGTGCGACACGGAACTGTGAAAACAATCGAAGGCGACGAGATATCCGTCAAAGCCGAAACCATCTGCGTTCATTCCGATACGCCAGGCTCCCCGCAGATCGCAAAAGCCATCCGACAGTCACTCCATCGCGTCGGGGTTCATGTTCGAAAGCCATGATCCCGTAGCCGAATTCGCAAGAATTTGGTTCCGCAGAAGAATTTGGTTCCGCAGAAGAATCTGGTTCCTCAAAAAAATCCGCGTTCTTGCGAACGCGGCTACATACGGCAGAATCAGCCTCACCCGATCCGCTCCATCCCACCCATGTGGGAACGTAGCGCAGGTGGAATGACCACCGTGCCATCGGCCTGCTGATGCGTTTCCAGCAGCGCGATGGTCAAGCGCGCCAGCGCCGTGCCGGAACCATTGAGCGTGTGGCAGACCTGGTTCTTCCCATTCGCGTCCTTGTAGCGCAGATCCATCCGCCGTGCCTGGAAGGATTCGAAATTTGAACAGGACGAAACCTCCAGGTACGCGCCCACGCCGGGACACCACACCTCGATGTCGTAACACTTCGCCGCACAAAATCCCATGTCGCCCGCGCACAGGAGCATCACGCGATAATGCAGGCCAAGCATCTGCAACACCACCTCGGCGTCGGCCACGAGTTTTTCCAGTTCGGCGTAGGATTCCTCGGGCCGCACAATCTTCACCAGCTCCACCTTGTCAAACTGATGCACGCGGATCATGCCCCGCGTGTCCTTGCCCGCCGCGCCCGCCTCCCTGCGAAAACAGGGCGAATACGCGCACAGCTTCAAGGGCAACTGCTCATTTTTCAAAATCTCCTCGCGATACAAATTCGTGACCGGCACCTCGGCTGTTGGAGCGAGATAGAGCGGATCATCCTTCAGCGCATACATGTCCTCCGCGAATTTCGGAAGCTGCCCCGTCCCAACCATCGCCTTCTCAAGAATGAGATACGGCGGCGACACCTCCAGGTAACCATGTTTCTGAGTGTGGAGATCCAGCATGAAGCTGATCAACCCACGCTGCAGGCGCGCGCCCGCGCCGCGGTGACAAACAAACCCGGAGCCCGAGATTTTCGCCGCGCGCTCGAAATCAAGAATCCCAAGCTTCGGACCAAGGTCCCAATGGGCCTGCGGCTTGAACGCGTAATTTCCCGCCTCGCCATGACGCCGCACTTCCCGGTTTTTCTCCGCCACCTGTCCATCCGGCACGCTCGCATGCGGAAAATTCGGGATGACCAATGCCTTCTGTTCCAGCTCCGCCTCCACCTTTCGCATCTCAATCTCCAAAGCGGCAATGCGATCCCCCACTTCCTTCATCGCCGAGATTTTGGCCGATGCATCCTCCCCTTTCGATTTCAATTGCCCGACTTCCTTGCTCACCACATTCCGCTGGTTCTTGAGCGCGTCAATCTCCACCTGCAAAGCGCGACGGCGGGTGTCCGAAGTCCGGATCGCCTCGAGCGATTCCGCCGCGGCATCCGAGCGTCGTTTCAGGGAAGCCTTGGCCGCATCAAAATTCTCACGGATGTATTTCAGATCAAGCATGGGAAGGATTTATCCTCCAGATACCACAAAAGCAAGGACATGCCCGATGATCCATTCGATGCGTGGCGCGGACACGACGGAGAGGCTGTCTCAGAACATAAAGCACTCTAATGGAGCAAGTCCGAGGGAAGGGGAACGTTTTGTAAAAAGTTGGCCCACGCACTGAACCGCCAAGGCAGTAAAATTAA
>JAHFSY010000038.1 GCA_023269615.1 Verrucomicrobiota bacterium | reverse complement strand
CATTGCTGGTCTCCTTTCAATGTGCAGTCTCTCGACTGCCGTTTATCTATCATTGAGCGTGATTTTATATCACAGCTCGCTTCTGAAGGGGGACCAGCCTTCTCATCCTACCTTTGCGCGAGACGCTCCGAAAATCTGCGTCATTCTGCGAAATCTGCGGAGAAAATCCGCCCGGGATCAAGGCTTGGCTCGACTTTCGTGCTGGCTAATGCAACATCCACCCATGAAACGCATCGCTTGGCCCCTGCTCGTCGGACTCTGGATCGCCACCCCTCTCTCCTTCGCGGGAAACCCACCCACCGCGCCGGTCTCCTTCAAGGTGATGGCCTACAACGTCCACAATTTCATCGCAGTGGTGAACCACCCAGGCAAGGGACACGACGAAAAGCCAAAACCGGAAAGTGAGAAGGATGCCCTGTACACGCTCATCGCCGAGGAAGCGCCCGACATTCTTGGGCTCGAGGAGGTGGGCGACCAGAAATTTCTCAAGGAAATCCAGGAAGGGCTCCGCGCCAAGGGCGCCGATTATCCCCACAGCGAATGGATCCAGGGCGACGATCCCACACGCCACGTCTGCCTGCTCTCGCGCTTTCCCATCGTCGCGCGCGACGCGCACACGCACGGGGAATATCACCTCGCAGGCAGGGCGATGCACGTCTCCCGCGGCTTCATCGAGGCGGATGTGCAGGTCGCGCCCGATTACGTCGTGAAGGTCTACGTCGTCCACCTCAAATCAAAACGCGAGATCGATGTCCCGGGCGGAGCCGATGCCATGCGGCTTGAAGAAGCGAAACTCCTGCGAAAATACGTGGACGAGGATCTGCGCGCGCATCCCGACGCAAACATCGTGGTCATGGGTGATTTCAACGACACGCCCGATTCTCCGGCGATCAAGACCATCCGTGACAGCGAAACGCTGCCACTCCTTGACCTCAAACCCGTGGATGAAAAAGGATACTCGGGCACCTTCTATTACCGTCCCAGCAAGCATTACGATCGCATTGATTACATCCTGCTCAGCCCGGGATTGAAAAACGAGTACATCGAAAAAAGCGCCAGGATTCGCGATGACGCGACAGCCCGCAAGGCATCCGACCATTTCCCCGTCGAGGCCAGCTTCAAAGTGGGTGATCAGTCACCCAAATAGCCTGCCCACGTGGCTGCCGCCCCATGATCCGGATTCATGACGTCAGCAAATCGTTCGACGGCGGCAAAACCCTGGTCGTCCGCGGTGTCAATCTCGACATCCCATCGGGCGAATGGCTCGTGCTCCTGGGATCGTCGGGCAGTGGAAAATCCACGCTGTTGAAAATGATCAACCGCCTGGTCGTCGGCTTTGGAGGGCGGATCGAGGTGGACGGCAACGACATCGGCGGCATCGACCACGTCGCCCTGCGGCGTTCCATCGGCTATGTTTCCCAGGGCATCGGGCTGTTCCCGCACTGGACCGTCGAGCAAAACGTGGCCGCCGTGCCGAGGCTTCTCGGGGCGTCATCCCTGCGCCAGCGCGAACGGTCTCACGAACTTCTCAAGCTCATGGAACTCGATCCATCGCTCTACGCGGGACGCTTTCCCTCGCAACTTTCCGGCGGACAGCGCCAGCGCGTGGGCGTGGCGCGGGCGCTGGCGGGCGAACCCGGCTACCTGCTGATGGATGAACCGTTCGGCGCGCTGGATGGCGTCACGCGCGACGCGCTGCAACAGCGCATGCTCGAGCTGAAAAGATCCCTCGGGAAAACGGTGCTGTTTGTGACGCACGACCTGTTTGAAGCGATGACGATTGCCGACCGGATTGCCGTGATGCATGAAGGGGCGCTGGCGCAGGTGGGAACCCCATCGGAGTTGCTCCACGCGCCGGCCACGCCATTCGTGAAGGATCTTTTCCGGAAACCGCTTGGGCAGCTTCAGCGACTGGGAGCAAAAATATGAGCGCCCCCCTCCCCGAATTTTCCGAGCTGATGCAGCATCTCTGGGAGCACATCTACCTCACGGGCATCGCCGTGGCCGTCGCCTCGCTCCTTGGCATTCCCCTGGGCGTGTGGATTCACCGGCATCCCCGTTTTCAAAACTGGATCATGGGCGCAGTCAACGTGGCGCAAACCATCCCCAGCCTCGCGCTGCTCGCATTCCTCCTCCCATTTTGTGGCATCGGATGGAAACCTGCCGTCATCGCCCTGGTGATTTATTCCATCCTGCCGATCCTGCGCGGCACCCTGACGGGGCTGAGGGAGGTTTCGGCGGACGTGAGCGAAGCGGGGCGCGGCATCGGGATGTCTGACTCCCAGCTTCTCTGGTGGGTGGAATTGCCGCTGGCGCTGCCCTCGCTGGTAAACGGCGTGCGCGTCGCATGCGTGTGGTCGGTGGGCACCGCGACGATCTGCGCATTCATCGGCGCGGGCGGGCTTGGTGACTTCATCAACCGCGGCCTGGCACTGAACAACACCGGCCTCCTCCTGATGGGAGCGATCCCCGCAGCGCTGCTCGCAATCTCGCTCGACTGGGGCATCGGCCGTCTGCAAAAATTCCTGCAGCCATGGAAATAAAATCTGCTTCGTTCCGCGTCAATCTGCGGAGGAAATTCCGCCGGGAACCAGGGTTGCTTGCCGCCTTTCTGCTCCTGCTCCTGCTCACATGGGGTTGTTCCCCATCCTCATCCCCGAAGGGCACCGTGCGGATCGGCTGCAAGAATTTTTCCGAGCAGCTCATCCTGGGTGAAATGATGGCCCAGCTGCTGGAAAACGAAAAAATCCCGGTGGAACGTAAATTCGGGCTCGGCACCACCCAGCTCATCCATTCGGCCCTCACGCAGGGTGACATTGACCTGTACGCCGAATACACCGGCACCGCCATGGAGGCCATACTCCACTGCGATCCAAAATCCGACCTCGCCGCCATCCGAAAGGCCTATCGCGATCAATTCCAAGTCGAATGGCTCTCTCCCTTTGGCTTCAATGACACGTACGCCATCGCCGTGCGCCAGGCCGATGCCGATTCCAAACACTGGAAACGCATCTCCGACCTCAAACCCGCCCAAAACCTTCGCGCCGGTTTCAATGCCGAGTTCATGGGCCGCAGCGACGGTTGGCCCGGCCTCAAGGCCGCGTACGGTTTGCGCTTTTCCAAAATCATCACCCTCGACGCCACCCTTATCTACCAGGCGCTGAATGAAAACCAGGCGGATGTGATCGGTGCGTTCTCCACCGACGGCCGCCTTGACGCCTATCACCTCGTCGTCCTCGAGGATGATCTCCACTTCTTCCCCAGGTACGATCCCGCCCCCGTGGTCCGCCTGAAGACGCTCGGGCAATTTCCCACCATCCGCGCCACGCTCGAGAAAATCCCCGGCCACCTCAACGACACAACCATGCGCCGCCTGAATTTTGAAGTGGACGAAAATAAGCGAAGCCCCCATGACGTCGCACGCGATTTCCTGTTAAAAGAAAAGCTTCTACAATGAAACCCGCTCCACGATTCAACATCCGAGGTAGGGCGTGCTCTCCGAGCGCGCCATCGGGAAAATGGGTGCGTGGACTGGTGATTGGACCGCACGCCACGGCGCGCTCGGCGAGCACGCCCTACCTCGGAAAAATCACAGAAACCAATTCCTGACCCATGCTCACCCTCGAAGACCTTCAACGCCTCGCCGACACCCACCGAGATTCACTCGCGCATCCGGTCCGCGAATTTGACATCGGTCGAAAACCTTTTGCATTCAACTCCCGCCCCCACCTCATGGGAGTCGTCAATCTCTCCCCCGATTCCTGGTACCGGGAAAGTGTCTGCCTCCATGCCGAGGCCGCCGTCCAGCGCGGAAAACGCCTCGCAACGGAAGGCGCCGACATCGTGGATGTGGGAGCGGAGTCAAGCGTCCTCGATGCATCACGCGTTGACGAAGCGGGGCAGAACAGCCGCCTTCTTCCAGTCATTCGCGGCCTCTGTGAAGCGGGCATCCTCGTCTCCGCGGAAACCTATCACGCCTCCGTGGCCGAACGCTGCCTCGACGCCGGCGCACACATGCTCAACCTCACGGGCACGGTGAAGACCGACAACATTTTCCGCCTCGCGGCCGAGCGGAAGGCAGCGGTGATCCTTTGCTATGTCGAGGGCGACGACGTCCGTTCCGTGAAGGATTTTTCATTGCAGGATGACATGGTCCCCAGGATGAAGGAATACTTCGCGCGCAAGGTGGACGAAGCCGTCCGTCTCGGCGTGACACGCATCCTGATTGACCCCGGCCTGGGCTTTTATTATCGCAATTTGCAGGACAGTGCGGTACGCGTGCGGCACCAAATGCGCACCTTTTTGAACACTTTTCGGCTTCGCGAACTCGGCTGGCCCGTCTGCCATGCGCTGCCCCACGCATTTGAATATTTTGAGGATGAGGTCCGCTGCGCCGAGCCGTTTTTCGCCGTGCTCGCCCTGCTCGGAAAAACAAGCCTGCTGCGCACCCACGAAGTCGCAAAGGTCCGCGCCGTCACGCGCTCACTTGGTGTTTGGACATCTCCGTGCTAAATTAAGGCATACCGCATGAGCATGTACATCATCCGAACACAGGAGGGCGTGGAACTGGGCCCCATTCCGCTCGAACAGGTTGAGGAATTCGTCAAGCAGGGGCGCGTCCGCCCCACGAGCCTGATCTTCACCCAGGAAAGCAACCGCTGGCACCTCGCCGCCTCGCTTCCCGAAGTTCGCGAATTGCTGCGTAATTTTCAGCCCAAGCTCAACTCGGCCATCAAGCGCATCCGCTCCTCGGAATACGGCATCCCATCCTCCAAGGCCGACAGCCGCATCCGAAAATCAATTGCTCCCAGCAAAAGCAGGAAACGCCATTCCTCGGTCATCAAGCCGCTCCCCCTCATCGAAGCCAGCGACGAACGTTATACCATCCGCGCCAGCGACGGCGTGGAATATGGCCCCTCCACCTACGAGGAACTGAAAATTCTCGCCAAGCAGGGACGCATCAAGGCCACCACCATGGTCTTCACCAAGAGCAGCAACCGATGGCATCTCGCCGCTTCCGTCACCGAAGTGCGCGCCCTCCTCCGCAAGTACAACCCGGGCCAGGATTCCATCCTCAACCGCATCCGCTCCATGGGTTCAATCCGCGACAGCGCGCACGCCCTCATGCAAATGGGCCGCATCTCCACCGTCCGCGTCAAACACCCTTTCTGGAAACGCCTCTTCTCACGCGGTTCCTGACAGTCCGATGTCCCACCCCCTCGGCCGCCATTTTTACGTCGGTATCCCGGGCCCCGCCCTCGACCACGCCACCCGCGCCCTCCTCCTCCAAATCCGCCCGGGCGGCATCATCCTCTTCGGACGCAATGTGCGCTCCGCCTCTCAGCTCGCCCGCCTTACCCGCCACCTCCGCATTCTCCTCGGCCCCACCCTCCTCGTCTGCCTCGACCACGAAGGCGGACGCGTCAACCGCCTCAAGGACATCGTCGGGGTCGTCCCCTCCGCCCTCCAGCTCGGCTTTCTCGGAAACGTGTCTCATGCGAAACGCCACGGCCAGCTCACGGGACGCCTCCTTCGCGAAATCGGAGTCAACGTCAACCTTGCGCCCGTGCTCGATCTGCATCTGCGCCCGAAAACCGACAACTCCGTGCCCGACCGCTGCTGGTCGCGCAACCCGCGCGAGGTGATCCGCCTCGCCGGCGCGTTCCTCGACGGCATGCAGGACGAAGGCGTCACGGGTTGCGGCAAACACTTCCTCGGCTACGGCGCCGCCGACAAGGATCCGCACCTGCTCCTCCCGCGGGTCAATCGCACGCGCACTCAAATCATGAAGCAAGACCTGCTCCCGTACGCCGGACTTCTTCCCTCCAAAAAATCTCGCGAAAGCGGCATGCCCTCGAAGCATCTGCGGATGATCATGCTTTCCCACGCCCACCTCCGCGCCTTCCATGGAAACAAGCTCACCCCAGCCTGCGTATCACCCATGGTCGCCGGAACCCTCCTTCGCGACACCCTTGGATTTCATGGCGTGACGATCACCGACGACCTGGAAATGGGCGCGATCACGCGAACCATGTCCATCGGCGACGCCTCCGCGAAATGCCTCTCCCTCGGCACCGACTTCATCCTCATCTGCCATACCGCCAAAGCCATCCGCGACGGCTACCGGGGCGCGCAGAAAGCCCTGCGACAGAAAAAAATCCCGCCAGATATCTTGAGCGAATCCGGAGAACGAGTCGAACGCCTCTCCCGCCGCGTCGCGGTGAAATCCACCTTCTCCGAGCGCCGTTTCAACGCGGTGGTGCAAGACATCCACGCCTTCACGCGAAAGATATTCTCCGCCGTGCCTCCCCGCCTGAGAGTAATCGACGAGCGCTGGGGCCCGATCGGGGAAAAATACTAAGAAAAACGGAGGGACACGCTCCGGAGGCTGTCTCAGAACTCGCAAAAAGTTCTGAGACAGGGCGAAATCGACCATCCCAAATGCCTCGTAAAAAATTAAAATGCGTCATAACGTAAATACAAGCTTCGCTTTTTTTGAAACCGGAGTTCTGAGACGGCCTCTCCGTCGTGTCCGTCTTCACAAAATCTCTGAAGCGGAAATGATGGAAAACTTGCGAATACCAGAAGTCGACGATATGAAACCACAAGCACTCATCCTTGGCATCATCATGGCATTTTTACCCGGCTTCAGCCACGCCGAGGCGGATTTAATGTCGCCGAAGGATGCCGACGCCATCGTGTTCAAGTTTCAAACGGCCTACGCGGATACCTTCAACCGCAGAGATGCCAGGGGAATGGCTGCGCTTTTCACGGAGAATGCCACCATGCAAAACGAATGGGGCGATGTCACGCAAGGGCAAGCCAACATTGAGTCGCTTGTGGCCCGATTGATGACGAGCCTTCAAACGGGAACAAAGCTCGAAGATACGTCGCTCTCCTCCCGGCCAGTTGCCGCGAACGTCATCGTCAGTCATGGCATTTCGCGTCGAATGGTCCCCGGCGCCGATCCCGTGCAGATGTTTTTTACCAGGGTCCTTGTGTACGAGAACGGCCAGTGGAAATTGGCTTCAACTCAAATCGCCAGGCCATCAACCGTGCCCAAGCCCACGGTTTCCACGCCAGCGAAGTAAGCACCACTCACAACGTGGCCGGACACCCCGAGACAAAAAAAAACTTCAGAGGCACGAACATGTTCGGAAAAATCAAGGCAAAAGACATCATCCGAAAGATGGGCTTTGAGCTCGTCCGCACCGATGATCCTGTGCTCGCTTTTCATGAATATGACTACCTGCGACATAACGCACGAAGACTGGAGCATCTGGCCAGCTTGAGAATTCCAGTGGCGGGAATGTCAGTCCTGGAGGTTGGCGCCGGTGTGGGCGATCATTCACACTACTACCTCGATCGGGGATGCAGGGTCACGATCACGGAGGCACGTGGGGAAAATATCAACCGCTTGAGAGATCGTTATCCGAATGGCAGAGTCCAGTTTCTTGACATGGAATCCCCTTCCCACATCGACGATTCTCCATTCGATGTGGTCCATTGTTACGGCCTGCTGTACCACTTGAGCAAACCCAGGCAAGCCCTGGCGTTCCTTGGCCAGAACACCCGCAAAATATTATTCCTCGAGACATGCGTCTCATTTGGTGAAAACGAGGAAATCAACCTCATCGTGGAGGAGCAATTTCAACCGACACAGTCCTACTCCGGGACCGGCTGCAGGCCGACAAGGGCATGGTTGTTCAAGGAACTGCAGGGTTTGTTTGCGCATGTGTATCTTCCAACAACCCAGCCATGGCATGAGGAATTCCCGCTGGACTGGACTGCTCCGGAGAAGCACAAGGCCGGCATCCAGCGGGCAATTTTCATCGCTTCCCGTGAACCGTTGGAAAATAGACTGCTGACGCCATCCTTGCTTTCAGAACAAATACGACCCGAATGATTTCATCCGCCGTATGAGCAAGGGACCGCGGGAGGCGGCTTTTTTCCGACTTTGTGAAATTTTTCACAAATAGGCATTGAATCGGTTTTGGCTCTTGGTAATGATCACCCGGAAGAATTTTAAGCCATGGCCGAACCCGCAATTGCTGAAGCGCCGAAACCTCCCGCCCTGGTCAACCTCACGATTGATGACCGGCCGGTTTCCGTCCCCAAGGGCACCAACGTCGTCGTCGCGGCGAAGAAGCTCGGCATCCACATCCCGCATTACTGTTTTCACGAAAAGCTCACGGTCGCGGGCAACTGCCGCATGTGCCTCATCGAGATGGGCACGCCCAAGATGTCGCCCGACCGCAAGCCGGTGCTCAAGCCCGACGGTTCGCCTGAAATCGGATGGATCCCCCGCCCGCAGATCGGTTGCGCCACCACCGTCAGCGAGGGCATGGCCATCAAGACCACGTCGAAGATGGTTGAGGATTGCCGCAAGGGCGTGATGGAGTTTCTGCTCATCAACCACCCTCTCGATTGCCCGATCTGCGACCAGGCGGGCGAATGCCACCTCCAGGAATACTCCGTGGAGTACGGCACGGGCGAATCGCGCTTTGTCGAGAAGAAGGTTCACAAGCCCAAGGAGGTCGAGCTCGGGCCGCGGGTGACACTGGACGACGAGCGTTGCGTGATGTGCTCGCGCTGCATCCGTTTTTGCCAGGAAGTCGCGCATGACGACGTGCTGGGTTTCATGGACCGGGGCAGCCACACCACGCTCGGCTGCTATCCGGGAAAACAGCTTGAGAATAATTACTCGCTCAACACCGTGGACATCTGTCCCGTGGGCGCTCTCACCTCCACCGATTTCCGCTTCAAGATGCGTGTCTGGTTTCTCAAGGAAACTGAAAGCATCTGCACCTCCTGCTCCACCGGCTGCAACGTGCTCGTCGGATCACGCGAGGGGGTCGTGTACCGCCAGACTCCCCGGCGCAATGATTCCGTCAACTCCGACTGGATGTGCGACAAGGGACGGCTGGATTACAAGTGGATCAACGACGGGCACCGCCTCGTGCAGCCGCTCTACCGCCTGGATGCATCGCATGTCCGCGGCGGGCCCGACCGTCCGGAGACGCATGTGGCCATCGAGTGGGACTCTGCGCTGAAGGCATGCCGCGAAAAACTTTCCGCCGCTCGCGGCAGCCTGGCCATCCTCGCCTCGGGCCGCTGCTCCACCGAGGAGCTTTTCCTTTTGAAATCGCTCGCCAGCGCGTACGGCGCGCGCGCGACCGACATCGTGGGGCGATCATGGGATGCCGACAAGATCCTTGTGAGCGCGGACCGCAATCCAAACACGAACGGCGCCCGCCTCATGGGGCTTGCGGGCGAAAAGCCCGGCTCTTCCATCGCGGCAATCCGCGACGGCATTGAGCGCGGCGAGATCCACGCATTGATCGTGGCCCACGAATGCGCCGTCAAGGCCGGCATTCCCGTGTCCACACTGCAAAAGCTTAAAACGCTGATCGTGGTGGACATTCTTCCGGGTGAAACCACGCTCCACGCGCATTTCATTCTGCCGGGCGCGTCGCACGTCGAGAAGCGGGGGACATTCATCAACGGGAAAAAACGCATCCAGCGTTTCCAGCAGGCGCATCCTGCGAGGGGCTTGTCCCTCCCCGACTGGGAAATCCTGAGGCACCTCATGCCCGGGGAGCAGACGCCCGCTTTCTCGAGTTTCGAGGGATTGTTCAAGGCGATGTGCGCGCAAACCCCGGCACTCAACAAGCTGACATGGAACGGAATCGGCGACCAGGGCGCGGACCTGGGCAACGCATTTTGATATGAATGACCTCATCCATCTCATCGCCATCACGCCCTGGGCGATTGCGCTGGTAAAGATCGGCGTGGTGCTCGTCATCATGCTGGGGCTGGTGGCCTACACGGTGCTGGCGGAGCGGCGCATCGCCGCGCTGATCCAGGACCGTCGCGGCCCCAATCGCGTGGGGCCGTTTGGATTGCTTCAGCCGGTCGCCGATGGCGTGAAATTTCTTTTCAAGGAGAACGTGATGCCGGCGCATGTGAACAAAATCTATTATGTCCTCGCCCCGACGATCACCTTGATCCCCGCGCTGCTGACGTTCGCGGTGATACCCTTTGGCAGCACGCTGGGAGGCGTGCCGATGGTGATTGCCGACCTGAACGTGGGGGTGCTCTGGATTTTCTCCATCGCGTCGCTGGGAGTGTACGGCATCGTGCTGGCGGGCTGGTCCTCCAACTCAAAGTATCCATTCCTTGGCGGCATCCGTTCGTCGGCGCAGATGATCTCGTACGAGCTCTCGATGGGAATGAGCGTGATTGGCGTCTTCATGCTGGTCGGCTCGCTGAACATGACCCGGGTGGTCGGGTACCAGCACGACTGCTGGCTCGTTTTCAAGCAGCCGGTCGGATTCCTTATTTTCCTCGTCGCCGCGTTTGCCGAGACGAACCGTCTGCCCTTCGACCTTCCGGAGAGCGAGCAGGAACTCGTGGGCGGGTATCACACCGAGTACGGCTCGATGAAATTCGCCCTCTTCTTTCTTGCCGAATATGCCAACATGATCACGGCGTCGGCGCTGATGGTGACGCTTTTCTTTGGCGGCTGGCAATTTCCATTCATCGGGTTTGCGCCCAACCATCCGATGTGGAACGGCGTGCTGCACATTGGAATCTTCTTCGCAAAGCTGCTGTGCTTGATGCTGGTGTTCATCTGGGTGCGCTGGATGTTTCCGCGGTTCCGCTACGACCAGTTGATGAATCTCGGATGGAAGGTTTTCTTTCCGCTCGGCCTGGCCAACATCCTGCTGACAGCCCTCATTCTCACCATGCAGGCACCAAGGTGAGGCATTTAACATTTTGCATTTCTTATTTTTTACATGCCGAATTTTTAACTTTTAATTTTTAACTTTTAATTTTCTTCCATGCCCCTCATCGTCCCACGCCGTGAATTGACCTGGTCGGAGAAACTTTATTTTCCGGCGTACTTCGGAGGGCTTGCCATTACGGTCCGGCATTTCCTCAACAGCCTGCTCGGGCGCAAGGCGGACAAGGTGACGATGGAATATCCCGAGGAGAAGTGGAAAGTGCCGGAGGGTTATCGCGGCGCGCCCACGCTGGTGAGCGACCAGGACGGCCGGGAAAAATGCGTGGGATGCCAGCTCTGTGAATTCGTCTGCCCGCCGCGAGCGATCACGATCCATCCTGCGCCGATGCCGGAGAACGCCCAGCATGGGAAGATTGAAAAATACGCCGAGAAGTTCGAGATCAACATGCTTCGCTGCATTTACTGCGGCCTGTGCGAGGAGGTCTGCCCCGAGCAGGCCATCTTTCTCCGTCAGGATTACGCGTTCACGGGCTACAAGCGCGAAGACCTCGTGCACGACAAGAAGCGCCTTCTGGAGCTGGGCGGCGTGATGCCCGACCCGATCTTCAAGTGGAAGAACAAATAAGCAGATGGAAAACTCTCTTTTCTATTTTTTCAGCGTTGCGATGCTGTCGTGCGCCCTCCTGACGATCACGTGCAAAAACCCGGTCAGCAGCGTCATCTTCCTGGTGCTCGCATTTTTCTCCATGGCGGGGCTTTTCGTCCTGCTCAACGCCTTCTTCCTCGCCGCGGTGCAGGTGCTCGTGTACGCGGGGGCCATCATGGTGCTGTTCCTCTTTGTGATCATGCTCCTGAACCTGCCCGCGGAGGAGAAGCGCCACCGGGGCTGGTTTGGCGGGGCGGCAAGCATCTTCGTGATGGTGGCGCTCATGCTGGAACTCAGCTTCGTCGCGCACCATGAAAAACTCGCATCCAGCCCCGCCTCCCCGGGGATTGACGGCACCACGGAAGACGTGGGGATGGTCCTTTTCTCCAGGTACATGCTTCCCTTTGAAGTCGCGAGCCTCCTCCTCCTCGCCGCCATGATCGGCGTGATCATCCTCAGCAGGAAGGAGAAGAAATGATCCCCCTCGAGCATTGGATCATCGTCAGCAGCTGCCTCTTCGCGATCGGCGTCGCGGGCGTCATCCTCCGCCGCAACGCGCTCGTCGTTTACATGTCGCTGGAAATGATCCTCAACGCGTCCAACCTCGCGCTCGTCGCCGCGTCCCGTTACAACGGAAACCTCGACGGCCAGGTCTTCGCCTTCTTCACCATCGCGGTGGCCGCCGCCGAGGTGGCCGTGGGCCTCGCCATCATCGTGGCCCTCTTCCGCCTCAAGCAAACGGTGCAGGTCAGCGATGTCACAACGCTGAAATTATGAGACTCTTCCCGATTTCAAGCCGGTCTGAAGGTAGGGCGCGTTCGCCGAACGCGCCGTTGTTCTCATTCACCTTGCATATCCAATTTACACGCAACCACCCGACGGCGCGTTCGGCGAACACGCCCTACCTCTGAATTTTTCCATGCTGTGGCTCATATTATTCCTGCCGCTCGCAAGTTTCGTGCTGATCGTGTTCGCGCTCCTGAAACGCCACACGCTGGCCGCCGGGATATCCGTCGCCGCGGCGAGTCTGAACGCCCTGCTCACCCTCGTGGCGATCAGCCATCCTGATCTCGTGGCAGGGTCATCCATCACATGGCTTGCCCTCGGCGGGTTCAACGTGGAGATCGGAATGCAGTGGGACCCGCTGGCGCAATTGATGACCGTGATCGTCACATGCATCGGGGCGCTGATCCACATCTATTCTCTGGGCTACATGCGCGAGGACCCATGTCGCGCGCGCTATTTTGGATACCTTTCGCTCTTCATGTTTTCAATGCTCGGCATCGTTCTCGCCAGCAACTTCGTGATGCTCTTCATGTTCTGGGAACTGGTGGGGCTGAGCTCCTACCTGCTCATCGGTTTCTGGTACGAAAAACCAAGCGCCGCCGACGCGGGCAAGAAGGCGTTCATCGTCAACAAGATCGGGGACTTCGGCTTCCTGTTGGGAATCGTCATGACATGGTGCGTGCTGAAAACCATCAATTTCCAGGAGTTGAAAAGCGTTGTGCCGGCCTATCTCGCATCCCATGCGATGGATGGAGGCGCGGCGCTCTCCACGATCGCGATCATCACCGCCCTGCTCTTCTGCGGCGCGGTTGGAAAATCGGCTCAGATTCCGCTCCATGTGTGGCTGCCCGACGCGATGGAAGGCCCGACGCCGGTTTCTGCCCTCATCCACGCGGCGACGATGGTGGCGGCGGGCGTGTACATGCTCTGCCGCATCGGGTTCATGCTGGACTACGCGCAGGAGACATTGATCCTCATCTCGTGGATTGGCGGGCTCACGGCGCTCATGGCGGCGTTATGGGCGGTGGTGCAGGATGACATCAAGCGCATCCTGGCCTATTCCACCCTGAGCCAGCTTGGCTACATGGTGATGGCCGTGGGGCTCGGCTCCAGCGGATCGGCGATGTTTCATCTCGCAACGCACGCCTTCTTCAAGGCGCTGCTTTTCCTCTGTGCCGGCAGCGTGATCGTGGCAATGCACCACGAGCAGAATATCTGGAAAATGGGCGGGATCTGGTCGCGCATGACGTGGACCACCGCCACCTTCTTCTGCGGCATGATGGCGCTGTGCGGATTTATCCTGTCGTCGGGCGGGCTTTCAAAGGACGAGATTCTGTTTGTGGCATGGAACACGAACAAGACATTGTTCACCGTCGGGACAGTGGGCGCATTCCTGACGGCGTTCTACATGGGGCGTCTGTTTTTCGTGGCGTTCTGCGGCGGGCCGCGCGGCGATGCAGCGGAGCATGCCCGCGAGAACGGCGCCGTGATGACCATTCCCCTTCTCATTCTGTCCCTGTTCACCTGCGCGCTGGCATGGCGAAAAGGATTCCTGGTAGACGCAATTCACCTGATTGGTGGCATGCATGAAGTGAAAGCGCCCGGGCTCGTCCACATCCTGCTGGTCGTGATTCCCTTCGTCGGCTTCGCAACCGCCTACGCGATGTATGCCGGCGTCGGTGAAAAAGACCCTCTCTCGCCATCCCTTCGCGAGTGCCTGGCCACCAAATTTTATTTTGACGACATCTATGACTGGGTGATCCGCAACATCCAAGGGGCCGCGACATGGATCCTGGGCTTGTGGGACATCTGGGTCGTGGATCTTTCCGTGAAGCTTTCCGCGCTGGGCGTGCTGGTCCTGGGCAATCTCCTGCGATGTTTCCAGACGGGCAATCTCCAGACCTACGTGATTTATCTCGGCCTCGCGCTCGTGGCACTGATCTACTGGGGCATCATTCATCATTGCCCTTTGTAACGACCATGCTTTTTCTCATCATCTGGCTGCCGATCCTCACTGCGCTGGCGCTCATGGCGTCACCGATCAGGAGCGCACGCATGGCGAGAGACGCGGGGATGGCTTGCATGGCGCTGACACTCGGTGCGGCCCTGTACGTTTTTTTCCATGCGTCGGCGATGAACGCGGAATACACGTTTGAGAGCCGTGCTCCATGGATTCCCAGCCTGGGCATTTCGTATCACATCGGGGTGGATCATTTGAGCGCGATGCTGATCCTGCTGACGTCCCTGGTGGGCACGGCGGCGGTGGGTGTGACGCCATTGCCGAAGGAGAACGCAAAATACCATTACGCATTGGGGCTGATCATGGTGGGCGGGATGGCGGGGGCATTTGCGTCGCTGGACCTGTTTTTCCTCTACATCTTTCACGAATTCGCGCTGATCCCCACCTTTGTCCTGATCGGCATCTGGGGAGCAGAGAGGCGGCGCGCAGCGGCGATGAAGATCACGCTCTACCTCGGGCTTGGGAGCCTCATCCTCCTGTTGGGATTGCTTGGACTGGTGTGGGCAGTGGGCGGCAGGACGTTCGACCTTCTGGAAATCAAGAGGATGCTCGCGCTCGTACCGCTGGCCACGACGACCCAGGTCAAACTCTTCGGCATTCTTTTCCTGGGTTTTGGAATTTTGATTTCCGGCTTTCCCTTCCACACCTGGGCGCCGGCGGGTTACGGCGAAGCGCCCCCGCTTGCCTCGATGCTTCACGCGGGCGTGATCAAGAAATTCGGTTTTTACGGCTTGATGGTGGTGGCTGCCCCGCTCTTGCCGGATGGATTTGAGATGTGGAAGCCCTGGGTTATCGGGATGGCATTCGTCAACCTGCTTTACTGCGGTTACGTGGCGATGCAGCAGTCGGACCTGCGCTACATGCTGGCGTACGCGAGCGTGTCGCACATGGGTTACGCGTTTCTCGCTTTCGCCGCGAACACCCATCTCGCCCTCCAGGGCCTGGCCCTTTTCCTTTTTGCCCACGGACTGAGCGCAGCGACAGGTTTCGGCATCGCGGGGTTTTGCCGCGAGAAGACGGGCACCTCGAACATTTCGGAGATGGGCGGTCTGGCTCGAAAGATGCCCTTTGCGGCGGCTGTGTTCACGATGGTGGCGTTTGCGGGATGCGGGATGCCGGGGTTCGCCAACTTTCCGGCCGAGCTCATGATCTTCATGGGGAGTTTTCAACGCTGTCCCTGGGTGACAGTGGCGGCCGTCTGGACGGCGGTGATTTCCGCAGTGTACATGCTGCGCGCCGCGCGCAA
This sequence comes from Verrucomicrobiota bacterium, assembly GCA_023269615.1. Classification (GTDB taxonomy): domain Bacteria; phylum Verrucomicrobiota; class Verrucomicrobiia; order JABWAM01; family JABWAM01; genus JAHFSY01. Next base: position 25,576 of record JAHFSY010000038.1, on the reverse strand, counting down.
CGCGTTTCTTGGCCCGCTCCCGGAGAAATGGATTTCGACCGGTGACGTGGACCCCGTTCGGCGCGCGATGTTCGCGCTGCTGCTGGCGGCGCTGCTCGCCACCGGATTCTGGCCAAGACTCGTGACTGACGGCGGCGGGGCTGCCGCCACCTATCTGGTCCAACAGAAGTAACGCCATGGATTTTTCACTCATGAGATGGGAACTGATGGTGGCGGGGCTTGCGCTCGCGCTGATCATCGCCGATCTCATTTTGCCCCGCACATCCAGGCACGCGGTGGGAATGGCAGCGACGACGATCCTGGGCGCGTTCTTTTTATGGAGCCTTGTGGCAAGCGGTCTGCCCGAAGGCGCGCATCGCATGTTGACCGCGGGCGGGCTTTACGTGCTCGACCCACTCGCGGTCTGGGGCAAGCAGTTTTCCATGCTGGCGACCGTGCTGACCATGTTCATGTCGCTGCGCTTCATGGACAGGAACGAGGAGCATCCCTGCGAGTACCTGGCGTTGCAGCTCATCGCGTGCGTGGGGATGATGTTGGTGGCGAGCGCGGCCGATTTTCTTTCACTTTTCATTGCGCTGGAACTGATGACGGTGAGCTTTTACATCCTGGTGGGTTTCCAGAGCAGGAACGCGCTCTGCCTTGAGGCGGGGCTGAAGTACCTGATCTACGGCGCGCTTTCCTCCGGGGTGCTGCTCTATGGCATCGCCCTGATTTACGCTTCGAGTTCCCACTTTGATTTTGCCGGCATCGCGCAGCAGAGCTGGGAGCACGTGGCATCCAACAACAACTGGCTCATGCCGGTGGGGCTGATGCTGGTGCTGGCGGGACTGGCATTCAAAATTTCCGCAGTCCCCTTTCACTGGTGGACTCCGGACGTGTATGAGGGCGCACCCACTCCGACCGCAGCGCTGCTCTCCATCGGATCGAAGGGCGCCGGGTTCATCCTCCTGGTGCGCGTCCTCTTCGAAGCCTTCTTTATGTACAGCAGCCTTTGGCTGCCTCTGCTCGTGGTCGCGTCGGGCGCGTCCATTCTGTTCGGGAATCTCGCCGCGCTGTCCCAGGGCAACCTCAAGCGGCTGATGGGCTATTCGAGCATCAGCCACTCGGGCTACATGCTGCTCGGTGTGGCCGCCACAAGCTACATGGGCTTGTCGGCGGTGCTGTACTACCTCGTCGCTTATCTCCTGGCCAACGCGCTGGTCTTCGGGGCCATGTGCGAAACCGCGGCGGAAAATCCACGGCAGGACATCCGCGAATACGCCGGCCTTGGGCGTCGCTCCCCCTGGGCTGCGGCGGCGCTGCTGGTGGGATTGCTCTCGCTTTCGGGCATTCCTCCCCTCGCCGGTTTCTTTGGCAAACTTCTGATCTTCTCGGCGGCCATGCAGCAGCACATGTTCTGGCTGCTCGGAATTGCGCTGGCCGGCGCGGTCTGCTCCTTGTATTATTATCTCTCAGTCGTGAGAACCATGTATTTTTCTGAACATACGGAAAGCCAGTCACCCATCCCCGTCACAACATCCACACGCTGGGTTTTCACGCTGCTCATCCTGGGCGTGATCCTCGCCGGCTTCTACCAGTCGCCGTGGTGGCAGGCGTCGGAGGCCGCAATCCGCTCCTTCCATCGATGACACTTCATTCATCCAGACGCTGGATCCCCCGACTGCGGAAAATGGTGGCATCGCCCGTCGTTCTCGCCCTGCTCGTCTTTTCCCTCGCCGTTTGGTGGCACGAAGGTTATTGGCCGCTCACATGGAGCGAGTGGAAATACCGCTCGCTCCTGCAGCGCCAAAGCCGCGTCACGGAGGAGGTCAATTCCCTCTGGAATCGCGGCACGAGGGGCAACGGCCAGTGGAAAACCATGGGGCAGCGCATCGAGAAGCAGGTGGGACCGCTGCGTCATGATTACGAGGCATTCATTGCGCGCTATCCATCGCACAGCCGCGCCATGATTTCCTACGGCACGCTCCTGGAAGACGTGGGGCAGACGCAGGACGCGGTAGCCTGGTGGTCGCGGGCGCTGGAGGTTTCCAGTGAGAATTCCGTGCTTCTGAACAACCTTGCCCATTACCACGGCCACGCCGGCCACGCGATGATGGCCATCCATCTCTACGAACAGGCGATCAGGCTGAAACCGAGTGAGGCGGTGTATCACTTCAACCTGGGCAACATGTATTACCTGTTCCGCATGGAAACCGGGCGCTTTCATCACTGGAACACGCAGACCATATTTGCGAAGGCGCTTGAGGAGTTCAAGCTGGCGAGGGATTGCGACCGGTCCAGTTTCGAATATGCCAGCTCATATGCGGAAACTTTTTACGGCGTGAACTCCGCGCTCCACAACGAACCGTGGCGGGAAGCCATGGTCGCTTGGGAGCATTGCCTGACGCTGGGTGCCACAATGGATCAGCGCGACTTCGTGCGCGTGCACCTGGTGCGAATCAGCTCCTATCTCAAGGACCCCGTGCTGGCGACGCGGTATCTCTCTGAAATCCGCAACGCCACACATCGTCGCATCGCATCGCGCATCCTTGAGAGGACATTCCCCGATGCCTTCGGCGTCTCACTTCAGATCTAGTCTGACGGAACATCCGCCTTAATCGCCCGACGTTTTGTGCGAGAGTTCGATCAGGTCGGACATCACGTTCAACCCTTCGTCGAATTCCGGATCCACAAGGGGATCCTTTCGTGTTTCATCGTCGGAATTTTCATCAAGAATGGCGCGCGCGTCGTCGAGCACCTTTCGGGTGAGCGCGGGGGCATTCGTTGAACCCTGGCTGATCGATTGCAGGGTTATTTCCGTGACCTGGAGCGGCGGAACCTTGCGCTCGGCGCGTTCCCGCTTTCGCTGGGCGTACCGGTCCTTGTCCGCCTTCTGCTGTTGACGGCGCTTCACCTCGTTCAGCGACACGCTTTTTTCATCAAGACGGGCTTTCATGCGGGCCATGTCATCGCGGATGTAATCGTACTCCGGATCCTTCGCAATGCGCTCCTGGGAACGCTTGCGCAACGCGGGGAGCGACGACGCCACGGCATTCACGGGGACGTAGGCGGCCTGGGGCACATCGTCGTACGAGAGAGCGTTTTTGAGGGATGCCTCGTTGTACTTGGCGTAATCGAGTTCGGAGGGAAGCTGCACATCCGAGAGGACCCCCTTGTACTGGGTGGAGCCGCCCGAGATGCGATAAAATTTCTGGGTGGTGATCTTGATCGCGCCGCCCTTCGGCGTATTCGGGGGCAGGAACCGTTCAAGCTCCTCCACCCGTTGCACGGTGCCTTTCCCGAAGGTGCTCTGCTCGCCCACGATCACCGCGCGACCGTAATCCTGAAGCGCCGCCGCCAGAATTTCAGAAGCCGAGGCGCTGACATGGCTGACAAGCACCACCATGGGGCCATCGTACATCACCGAGGCATCATCGTCGGGCAACACACTGATGGCGCCATGGGAATCCTTGATCTGGACCACCGGGCCACGCTTGATGAACAAGCCGGTGAGGCCGATTGCCTCGCCCAGGATTCCTCCCCCATTCCTGCGAAGGTCGAGGATCAACCCGTCAATTTTTTGCGACTTGAGCCGCCCGATCAGGCCCGCCACGTCGCGCGTGGTGCTTTTGCCCGTTTGCTGGTCACCGTAAAACGACGGAAGATCAATATAGCCTATGCGCTGTGTGTTGCCGTTGGCGTCTTTGTGCTCAATGAGTTTTGCCTTGGCCTCGGATTCCGTCAGCTTGATTTCGTCGCGCTTCAGCTTGATCTCCGCGCGCGTGGAGGGATCAGTGGCGCCGGCTGGAATCACCTGGATGCGGACCGGGGTGTTCTTTTCACCGCGAATCATCTCCACTGCCTTGTTGAGCTTCATGTCCACCACATCCACCAGCGGGCCATCTCCCTGCCCGACACCGGTGATGCGGTCGTTGACCTTGAGCCGCTTGTCAAGGTCAGCGGGCCCCCCCGGCACGATCGCAATCACCTTCGCGTATCCATCCTCCCAGCTCAGCACCGCGCCGATGCCGACCAGCGAAAGCTTCATCGAGATGGCAAATTGTTCCAGCTCCGACTGCGACATATAATCGGAATGCGGATCGTAGGCGCGGGCCAGCGAAGTCAGGTAACGCTGCATCACGGAATCCGCATCCTCTTCATGTACCGAGTGAAGGAAGCGGGTGTAGCGACGGCCGACGATGGCCTTTGCCTCAGCCAGCTTCTTGCCATTGAGTTTTTCCAGCAGCACCTCGTACCCCACGCGCTGGCGCCACAGCTTGCGCAGCTCTTCATCGCTCGCGGGCCATATCGCCTCGTGACGATCCAGCACAATGTTCTCCTCTTCCTCGAACGTGAAGTCCTCCTTCAACAATTCCTGGATGAGTGCCATGCGCTGCTCAACGCGCTGAAGGTAGCGCGCGAAAATATCAAAGCCCGGCTGCACATTCCCGCGCAACGTCTCGTCGTCCAGGATCGTCGCATACTTCTGGAACTCGTCCACGTCCGACTGCAGGAACACCATCCGGTTGTAATCCAGCGACTCGAGGTAAAGCTTGAGAAATTGCGCGGATACCGCGTCGTTCAACGGAAGTTGACGGTAATGCTCCCTCGAAAGAATTTTGCCGACAAGAACGCCAACCTGCCCGGAGTTGGTCGAGGGCGTCGGGGCGGCAAGGGCGGACCATGCCATCCCAAGTGACGCAAGGGCAATCGCGAATCGTTGCAGGACAAGTTGAGTGTTCATATGGATAAAAAAACTATGATGCCTTGTGTGCAGGACTGCTAGGACCATTTCACCTGCATGACGCCGGGAGATTTTCGGACATGCTGGATCACTCCTTCCGCGGTGCGGAACAGGTCTGTTTTTTTGAACTTCACCTCGCATCGCAGCGTTTTCTGGTTCGACTGCATATCGTAATCAAAACCAACATTCTTCACGGAAACCCCACACTCCTCCACCAGGCGGCGAATCTCCCTGTCCGCAATCCCATCCATCTGCGTGGTGACGGATACCGTCGCATACCAGTCGTTCTTGATGTAAACCTCCAAAAGCGGAAGAACGAACAGGACGACGAGGGCAACGCCAAGCCCCATTCCGGCGAGCAGCAGGTAGCCGCTCCCGATCGTCAGGCCGAGCACCGTGACAAACCAAAGCACCGCCGCCGTGGTCACACCGCGAACCAGGTTATCCTGGCGGATGATGGTCCCCGCCCCAAGAAAACCAATGCCCGTCAGGATGCCCGCCGCCAGGCGCGCCGGGTCCGGCCGCCATCCTGCCAGGACCGAACCACCCGTGCTGACCGAGAATAGATATTCAGAAAGCATCATGGCCATGGCCGAGGCCACGCACACGAGCGTCGTGGTGCGAAATCCCGCCGCGCGTCCATGGCTTTCCCGCTCGAAGCCAACCATCAGCCCGGCAACAAGAGAGAGCGCCAGGCGCAGGATCATGTCATGCATCGTAATCTGTGTGCTCACCCGGACAATCTACGCCACTCGGGCGCAATTTCCAAGAAATTCGCGCAAACAGAATTCGCATGCGCCCCTTTGAATTGTTCCTTGTTCCATGTTCGCCGTTAAATTAGACTGCCCGTCCCATGAAACTCTACACGCTTGAGTTTGAAAAGCCCGTGCTGCAACTGCAGAAACAGCTCGAGGAATTGCGCGCCAAGGCCTCGGCGGAGAAGATTGATCTCAACGACGAGATCAACGCCATGGAGAAAAAGCTCGAGGAAACCAAGCAGGGCATCTATTCCAAACTTTCCGCCTGGCAGCGGGTTCAGATCTCGCGCCACACCAAGCGCCCCTACTTTCTCGATTACGTCGCCCAGATCTTCGAGGGCTTCACCGAGCTGCATGGCGACCGCCGCTTCGGCGATGACCACGCCATGCTTGGCGGGTTCGCCTTCTTCAAGACCAACGGTAAATCCCGCAAGGTCATGCTCATCGGCCAGCAAAAGGGGCGCGACGTGAAGGAAAATGTAAAACGCAATTTCGGCATGGCCCATCCCGAGGGCTACCGCAAGGCTCTGCGCCTCATGCAGCTGGCCCATAAGTTCAACGTTCCCATCATCACCTTCATTGACACGCCCGGCGCCTACCCCGGCGTGCAGGCAGAGGAACGCCACATCGCCGAAGCCATCGCGGTGAACATCCGCGAGATGTCCACCCTGGAAGTTCCCATCCTGGCGGTTGTCATCGGGGAAGGCGGCAGCGGCGGCGCCCTCGGCATCGGCGTGGCCGACCGGGTGCTCATCCTCGAGAACGCCTACTATTCCGTCATCTCCCCCGAGGGTTGCGCGGCGATCTTGTGGAAGGACCGCGTTCACGCGCCCAAGGCGGCGGAGGCATTGAAGATGAGCGCACGCGACCTGCTGGCGCACAAGATCGTGGACGATGTGGTGCCCGAGCCGCCCGGAGGCGCGCATCACGATCCCGAACTCGCCGCACAAAACTTGAAGGCGTCCCTCATCAAGCACCTGCACGCACTCGACAAGTTTTCCAAAGGCGACCTTCTGGACAACCGCTACACGCGCTACCGTGGGATCGGCGAATATGCCGAAAGCTGATGATTGACCTTCACGGTAATTTTCAATACTACTGCCAGCTCCAAACACAGATTCATTTCAGTTCAAACCATTCAACAACAAAAAACTATGAGCAAAATCGTTCCTCTTATCAGCTCCGGCGTGGCTGGCCCACTCGGCGTGCTTCACCTCCCCCGTCTCTGGCTCAAGGCATCACTTGAAGCCCGAGGCCTCCTTGCCGACGGTTATCCCGGCTGCGGCAAAGGCTACGACCAGATGGTCCTCGACGGACTTGGCCTCAATCGCGAGGAATTCCTCGGCTTCATCAAGGCGGAGAAGCCGACCTACCCCCAGGCGGAAATCTGGATCCTGAAGAAAAAAGGCGGCAAGCTCGACAAGGCGGCCGTCGAAAAACTCAACGCCGCGATCCGTGGCTACAACCACGACGACGCCACCCGCACCTCCATCCTCGGCGCCAATGGCATTCCAGACAACGGCACCATCAAAGATGCCGTCAACCTGAACAACATTGACGACTGGAAGGAACTCCACTCCGCCTGCCTGAAGTAACAGGCATCCCAATCATACGGACACTGGAACGGCATGTTTCCAAATGGGAACATGCTGTTTCAGGCGTTCGATGATGTCTGAACAGGCGGCAAATGCCTCCTTGCGATGCGCGGCGTGAACGCGCACGCGCAGCGAAATCTCCCCCACCGGCACGCGTCCGACCCGGTGAATCACCTGCACAGCCAGCACCGGGATCGCCTCCGCCACGGCGAGAAGAAGCTGTTGTCCCTCCTTCTCCGCCATCGCATCGAAGGCTTCATAATCCAGGGCGACGATCCGGACGCCACCTTCCTCGGGACGCACCACGCCGAGAAATTCAACCATGGCACCATTTCCCTCGACGTCCAACAAGGGCGGCGACGTTTCGATGGGTTCGCGTGTCAGTCGAAATTCAAGTTGTGGCGAGCTCAACGTTTTACATCTCCTTTCTGAAATTGTTTTCATGAAAAAAATCCAGCAGCCAGAAGCCAGCAGCTAGCAGCCCCACTTCACCCTCCCTGCACGGGAGGAATCAAGGCCAGCGTCTGCCCCGCCTTCAACCGGGTGGAAGGCTCGGCATATTCCATGTCCACCGCAAAACGCAGGCATTTCTCCAGGTCTTGCAGCTTCGGATGCTTTCCAGCCAGCGTTGCAAACGCCTCGCCGACAGTCGCGTTTCCAGGGATCTCCAATTCGAGATCCTGCTTGCCCACCAGAAGGCGCGCTGTTCCAAACAGGAGGATGGTGATGTTCATCGGGCGGGTTGCGTTTTGGAACGGATATTCTAAAATGAAGAGGAACAAAAGCCAAACCTTCCCACGTACTTCCGCAATGACACCCGCCCGACGGAAAAAAATTTTTCGAACAAGCCTTTTGCTGGCCTTGTTCATGATCGCGGGCGTGGTCACGCACATGATCCGCGGCACAAGCATCCCCGTACCACAGGGCGTGACCATGCTGCCTTCGCCGAGCGGGGCGCCACTCCCCACCGCGCCCAAACCGACCCCGCCACCAGCACCCGACCAACCGCTTCCGGTGGAGGCACTTCACCCGCTCAAGCTGAAATTCGAAGTTCTCGGCGGATGGACTTACGTCGAAGGCAAGACCGCGATTCCCGAGGATGTCAAAAAACTCGACGGTAAATGGGTGGAAATCTCAGGCTTCATGCTGCCCATCAACGAAATTAACAAGATGAGCAATTTTATCATCCTGCAATCACTCTGGGGTTGCTGCTTCGGGCAGGCACCCGCCGTCAATCATGTCATCGTCACCACCATGGTGCCGGGCAGGACCGTCGAGTTTTATCCTGACCCCGTCAAGGTCATCGGCAAATTCTCAGTGGGCGAAACGCGGGAAAAGGGGTATCTTGTCAGCATCTACCGCCTGGAAGCTTATACCGTGACCGCCGCCCACACACCCAACCGCCAGCCACCCCCCATGAAATCCCAGGGCAACCTTCAATAATTACACAAACAACTTTCTTCCCGAGCATGACACCCGCCCGACGACGAAGACTCCTTCGAACCATCATCACCCTCATTATTGTCATGGTGGCGGGCGTGGTGGGACGCATGATTTTTCGGGGTGAAAGCTTCGCGGCCCTCCTGCTGGCAAGGCCGGCCGGCAGCGCCCCTCCAGGAACAAACCTGGTATATAACGATCCCTCCAAGCCCCCATCCAATAAAACCCTCCCGACGGAAGCCCTCAACCCGGTCAAGTTGCCATTTGAAACCCTCGGCGGATGGACTTACGTCGAGGGCTCCCCGATCCCGGCTGACGTCAAAAAATTTGACGGGCAATGGGTGAAGATCACGGGCTACATGATGCAATCCAGGCAGGTTCAAAATATTTCCAGCTTCATCACCGTCCAATCCCTCTGGAGCTGTTGTTTCGGGCAAACCCCCGCCGTCAACCATGTCGTGGCCGTCACCATGGAACCCGGAAAATTTGTCGGGTATTACCCCGAGCCCGTGGATGTCATGGGAAAATTTTCCGTGGGCGAATACCGCGAGGGAAAGAACCTCGTCAGCGTCTACCGCCTCGAGGCCGTCAGCGTCAGCGTCAAATAACCTTTCCCAAGGGCTGGATTTGACAAGAATGCCAGGAACACGCAGAGTGTTCTCATGCAGGAAGATCTGGATCCCTTGATGCGAAGCTGGCCCTTTGAACAGGGCAACATCCAGGTGCGTACCATCCCTGGGGTTGACGGAAAACTCAAGATCCAGCTCCGCCTCGACCTGGGCATCCTCCAGATGGAAATGAACGGGCGCCCCGACGGGCAGGCCATCCTCGGCTGTGAATCCCTCCTCGACCACTATGAAAAACTGGCCGAACGCTTCGACCGCGAGGGTAACGCCGACTCCTTCAAGCTCAACATGGAGGATTGTCTCAAGCTCCAGCAGGAGGGCATCCAGTACTACCATCGCTACATCGCCTTCTTCCAGCTGCAAAATTTTCCAGGCGTGATCCGCGACACGGAACGCAACATGCGTCTCTTCGATTTTGTCACCGCCCACGCCGAAAAGCCGGAAATGGCAACGATGTTCCAGCAGTTCCGCCCCTACGTGCTGATGATGCTCACGCGAGCCAAGGGGATGCTCGCCCTGCAGAACAAGGATTACGCCCTCGCCATCAAACACATTGAATGGGGTATCCATGAAATCCATTCCTTCCTCCAGGTCGGCATGCCGCCGGAATTAATCGAGCAAAACCACGAGCTCCACTTTCTCCAAAACTGGCTGAAAGATGTTCGGAAGGAACGCCCCCTCACGCCCCGGGAAAAACTCCAGCACCAGATGCACGACGCCGTGGAAAAAGAGGACTACGAACGCGCCGCACGCCTGCGCGATGCCCTCCGCGAACTCAGCTGATCCGGAGACCCTTTCCCCCATCTCAGATTTGAAATTTCAAATTTCTCCCTCCTCTCCATCTCAAATCTCAAATCCTCCCCTTTATGCCCCTGCCCATTGAACGTATCGACTCCGAAATCAAGGCCGCCATGATTGCCCGTGACTCCCTGCGCCTCGAAACCCTGCGAGGGCTCAAAAGCGCTCTCAAGTACCACCAGATCGACAAGAAGCTCGATGCCCTCGCCGAAAGTGACTTCGTTTCGGTCGTGCAAAAGCAAATCAAGCAGCGGCACGATTCCATCGAAAGTTTCCGCACCGCGGGCCGTCAGGATCTCCAGCAAAAGGAGGAGGCCGAGCTCGCCATCCTCAAGGCCTTCGTCCCGCAAGGGCTTTCCCCCGAGGAAGTGGAGGCGCTCGTCAAGGCCGCCATCGTCGAAACCGGAGCCACCAGCAAGGCCCAGGTCGGCCAGGTCATGAAGGCCGCCATCGCCAAGGCCGCAGGGCGTGCCGACGGCAAATCCATCAACGCAGCCGCGTTGAAATTGCTGGGAGCCTGATCTCCCACCGGCGGCCGCGTGAAACACGATCTCTCGCACAAGCTTTTCGCCGAGGCGCTCAAGCTCATCCCCGGCGGCGTCAATTCCCCCGTGCGCGCCTTTCGCGCCGTGGACGGCGAGCCCCTCTTCATCCAGCGCGTCAAGGGATCGCGCCTCGTTGACGTGGATGACAACGAGTTCATTGATTACGTCAGCACCTGGGGACCCTCCATCCTCGGCCACGCCCATCCGTCCGTCCTCCATGCCATCTCCGAACAACTCTCCAAGGGAACCAGCTTCGGCGCACCTCATGTCCTCGAAATCAAAATGGCGCGGCTCATCCTCGCCCATTACCCCTCGATCAGGAAAATCCGCATGTGCAACAGCGGCACCGAGGCCACCATGTCCTGTGTCCGCCTCGCACGCGGTTTTACGGGACGCAAGCTCATCGTCAAGTTCGAGGGCTGCTATCACGGACACGTGGACTCCCTGCTCGTCAAGGCCGGCTCGGGCGCGCTCACCCTGGGACAGCCTGACAGTGCCGGCGTACCATCCGACCTTGCCCAGCTCACAATCACCCTCCCTTTCAATGACCCCGAAGCCTTTTCCCAGGTCATCCGCGAACGTGGTAACGAAATCGCGGCCGTTATTCTCGAGCCCATCCCCGCCAACGCGGGACTGTACCTGCCTGCTCCCGGTTACCTGGAATTGCTGCGGGAACTCACGCGCGACCACGAAATTCTTTTGATCTTCGACGAAGTGATGACGGGTTTTCGCGTCGCCCCCGGCGGCGCGCAACAAATCTACAAGATCAACCCCGACCTCACCGCGCTCGGCAAAATCATCGGCGGCGGCCTGCCCGTGGGCGCATTCGGAGGAACCACGGAAATCATGGACTGCCTTGCCCCCACCGGCCCCGTGTACCAGGCCGGCACCCTCTCGGGCAACCCGCTCTCCCTCGCAGCGGGAATCGCCAACATCGAACAGCTCACCGGGGCCGTGAAGGGAGAATCCAATCCTTACAAGGAGCTCGAATCACGAGGCGCCATGCTCGAAGCCGGCATGCGCGAAATCTCGGCGACATCCAAAATTCCAGTCCAGTTCCAGCGCATCGGCTCCATGTTCTGTGGATACTTCTGCGACCAGCCGGTCCACAACCTGGATGACGCCAAAAAATCAGACACGCGACGCTTTGCGAAATTCTTCCACGGAATGCTCGATCGCGGCGTCTATCTCGCCCCATCCCAATTCGAAGCCGGCTTCATCTCCACCGCGCATTCCATCGGGGACATCGAGCAAACCTTGCGCGCAGCAAGAGAAACATTCTCTGGAATGTAGGAGCCGTTGCCAACGGCGACCGGACCGTGCCCGCTGTACGAGTCCCAATTGCCCCTCAATTCATCGCGTACCGCGCAAGATACCCCACCGCAATGGCCAGCCAGACACTGCCGACCGTGCCAATGATCGCGTAATCCCCGCGCTTGCGATGCTCCAGGTGGGAAGTCTCCCCGAAACGCATCACGCCCTTGGCCACGAGCAGGAAACCCACCAGTATCGGCTGCCCCACCAGCACACACGTCACGACAAAAAACCGCTCCAGGTTTCCGATCCATGCGCCGGAACGCGTCAGCCCCGTGACCGGCGCGTGCTCGGGATCAACGTCCTTCAGCTGCAAAATCTCCTGGTGCCACGGCTTGAGAAACAATCCCATCCCGATGGTCACGGGACGGCTCACGGCAAGAAATGCCACGAAAAGCACCTGGAAATTGTACGGCACCCACTGCGTGAGCGGCATGTTGGTCATGTAAACATCCATGTTCTTCGTCAGCCAGACCGCAGAAAGCCAGAGCACCAGGACATGCGCTGCCTGGTCCACGATGTACCAGAGAAGCACGCTTCCCGGCATCCTCGGCTTCACCCAGTCGAAAACCACGTGGGTCAGGAAAACAATCACCACAACCGGCCAGGCCGCCCTGGTCCAGCAAAGAACCCAGGTGATCGCCCCCAGCTCGGTCGCATGCAGCATGAGCCAGCTGAGCACCCGCGCCTTCTTCAGCGCCATTTGCTCTGTCTGCAGCACAAAATCCCCGATCAAATGCGCCGCAAGCAGCACCACAAAAGGTTCAATAGGACTCATGGTTCAATTGCATGACAGTTTATGGAGAGCTCTTCAATCCAAAAACCCACCCTGCAACCAAGGGTGGAGCCGGCTGCCAGGATTGAACTGGCGACCCACGGTTTACAAAACCGTTGCTCTACCGCTGAGCTAAGCCGGCTGGGTGTGACTCCCCTTCTTTATCCCCCGCCCCGCAAAAAAGCAAACCTAAGCGGGATCGGGAATCAGATGTCTCGCGCACCCGCGCTACGCCGCAGGCTTCGGCGAGGCGAGAAGGCGCAAAGGCGCAAAGAATTTCTGCAAAGAAAATCAAAGCGAAGCGTGCCATTCCGATTGAAAGCATGGCTTTCAATCGGAATGGCACGCTTGGGATCACGGGCAAACTTTGCGCCTTTGCGCCTTTGCGCGAGCCCTCTGAAAATCTGCGTCGTTCTGCGAAATCTGCGGAGAAATACGGGACCAAGGGCAACCTGAGGAATCTCATGCTCCTCGCGTGAGAAGCGCCATTGCATGCGGGAGGGCCTCGATCAAATCTCCTGCAATTCCACCACCCGTTGGTGACAATGCGATGTCGCCGGCTTTCGCATGAAGAAAAACGCCGCCTCGCGCGGCATCCGCTGCCCCGACTCCCCGCACCAGCAATGCCCCGATGATTCCTGACAGCGTATCCCCGCATCCCGCAGTCGCCATGCCGGGATTCCCCGCCAGCGCATTGATGGAAAAACGAAGGGCATGGTGTCCCGCGCGATGCGCCACAAGCGTTCGCGCGCCCTTCAACACCACGGTCACCTTGTGCTTCTGCGAAAATGTGGACGCCACTCCGCTCCGATCCTGCTGGACTGCCCGGACCGTCAAGCTGCTCAACCGGGCCATCTCTCCCGGATGCGGCGTGATCACCACGTCCCTTTTCGCCTGCCTCAACATGGAAGTCCTTCCCGCGAGGAGATTCAGCGCGTCCGCATCCAGCAACATCGGAACATGGCCCGACTCAATCAGTTTTTCCAAGACCAGGCGCGTATCCGGATGTTGCCCCATTCCCGGGCCAATCACGAGCGCACTGGCCGACCGCTGCAGGACCTTGAATCTGGAAATGGATTTTAAATTAAAAAAGCCGCTCCCGCCATCATTGCATGGATGAACCATCACCTCGGGGCCGGCCAAACTCGATGCCGCATCGTAAATCGAGGATGGGACTGCCAGGCTCACCAAACCGGCACCCGCCCGCAAGGCGGCGCGCGCAGCCAGCGCGCCCGCACCCGCGAATCCGACCGATCCCGCAACGATCAACACATGGCCCAGCTTCCCCTTGTGAGTCGTTCGCGCGCGCGCGGTGAAAATCGACGCGACTCCGGGTGGATCAATCAGGTCGTACGACGTTCGAATGGCATCCACCAATCCCGATGGAAAACCGATGTCCAGCACGTGCAACTCCCCGACGTCATCCGCGGCATGTTCCTGGACCAGCCCGATTTTCGGCAAACCAAACGTGAGAGTATGCGTGGCGCGAATGCATGTCCCAAACGGCTTGCCACTGTCGGCATCCAGGCCCGAAGGCAAATCCAGCGCCACCACATCCGCTGCCAGGGCGCGAACCAGATCCACCAGCGAACGAAACGGCTCGCCGATCGGACGATTCAGCCCCGTGCCAAAGAGTCCATCCAGGACAAGCAGGGATTTTTCACCTGGTGAACAAAGCTCCTTCTCCACCTGCGCAAGCGCGTCCTTTTTCCAAGCCTTCACGACAAGCACTTCAAAACCCATTTTCCGAAGCCGCCTCGACGTCACGACCGCATCCGCCCCATTGTTTCCCCTGCCGACCAGCGCCAGTACGCGATGCGTTTCACCGTGATACCGCCGGGCAATCCAATCCGCCGCGGCCTTCCCCGCACGCTCGATCAATGTGGACTCCTGAATTCCCTTCTCCGCGATCGCACGACGGTCCAGTTCCTGCATTTGCTCGCGCGTGACAATTTTCATGGGGTTTTGGAATAAAGAACCACGACCGCCGCGGCGGAGGTCTCATGATGTGTGAGGCTCAACAAACTGCCATCCATCCCCCGCAGGCCTGCCATTTGCGCGCCTTTGCCATGCAGGACCAGGTAGGGCTCCCCGGTCTCGCGACGTCGGACTTCGATGTCCTTCCATCCAAGGCTGCGTCCGATACCCGTTCCGAAGGCCTTGCTCACCGCCTCCTTGGCTGCAAATCGCGCGGCCAGATGGCGGGCCGGAAATTTCATGGCCTGACAGTAGTCGATTTCACCCGGCAAAAAGACACGGTTCAAGAATCGATCCTTGAAACGGTCCAGCGAATCCTGGATGCGCGACGTCTCGATCAGGTCAATGCCAAGGCCGAGGATCATGCGCCTTTCATCCTTCCAAGCATATCACGGACCGCTCTCTCCAATCCAAACGTCAGAGCGCGACAAACGATGCTGTGCCCGATGTTCAGGGTTTCCAGTGCGGGAAGCTTCCTGATCCACGCGATGTTGGAATAGTTGATCCCATGGCCCGCATTAACGCGCAACCCGAGCGAAATCGCCAGTTCCACTCCCCTCTTCAATCGCGCCAATTCCTTGCGACGACCAGCCGCATCCCGCGCTTCCGCAAACGCGCCTGTGTGCAACTCGATGAATTCCGCCCCCGATCGGGATGCGGCCCGGATCTGGCGTAAATCCGGTGCAATGAACAGGCTCACTAGGATTCCGCGCTTGCGCAACGCTTCCACGCTCTTCAAGAGCTGCCTCCCTCCGCGCAGCACATCCAATCCCCCCTCCGTGGTCACTTCCTCGCGCCGTTCGGGAACGATGCAGACTTCATCCGGGCAAACCTTCAGCGCGATCTTCAAAATTTCCGGGCTTGCGGCCATTTCCAGGTTCAACGGCAATCCCCCGCGTCGTCGGAGAACCCACACATCCTGGTCCTGGATGTGGCGGCGATCCTCGCGCAAATGCGCCGTCAGGCCATGAGCCCCGCCCCGCTTCACCGCACGCGCGGCCTCCAGGATGTCCGGCTCCGCCCACGGCATCACCACCTGCTTGCTCCGATATCGGGCCTGCCGCAGCGTGGCCACATGGTCAATGTTCACCCCGAGCTTCATGGCTTCGTCTCCGGCATCACCGCCCCTCCAGAAATCACCAGCTTGATTGCGTCCGCCACGGTCATGTCCAGCACGCGCGTCTGCTCCCGCGCCACCACCAGCAGAAAACCACTGGTCGGGTTTGGCGTGGTCGGAATGAAAACATTCACGGCTGACTTGGACACTCCCTTGGCCAGCTGCTCCTGCGTCTCACACGTCACCAGTCCGATTGCATACGAACCCGCCCGTGGAAATTCGACCAGGACCACTTGCTGAAAAATGCTTTTTTTATCCGGCGAAAACCCCTCGATGATCTGCTTGGTTCCCGCATAGACCCTGTTGAAAATGGGAACCTGGGCCAGCAGGCTTTCGAAAAACTGGAAGACGCGCCGTCCCATGACGTGACGGGTGAACGCGCCCACCGCAAGCACAAGGCCGATGTTGAAGCAAAAGGCAAAGATGCTCACCGCAACCACCCATTCCTTCTCAGCGAGGTTGGGATACAACTTCTGCAAGAGCTGAACGGTGGGGGACGTGATCTCGGTGTAAAGCCAGACGAGGATGTAAACGGAAATGATCAGCGGCAACAGCAGGAACAAGCCTGTGAGGAAATACCGCTGGAGCGACTGAAAAAAAGTCAGCCGCGGGGTTTCAGATGTTGAATCAGCCATTTTTCTTCCCGTCTCATGCGACGGCGTTGCGACGGAGTCTTATCGCCCACGCCCGCCAGGTGCAGAATGCCGTGGGCAAGGTAGAGAGTCAATTCCCGCCCCAATGTCTGGCGATACCGCCGCGCATGCTCCCGCGCCGTGTCGAGCGAGATCAGGATCTCGGCGCGGCCACCACCGTAGTCGAACGTCAGGATGTCCGTCGGGCCCCTATGGCGCAAATGTCGCCAGTTGGCAGCCGCCATGCCGGGATCATCAAGCCAGGCCACGCTGAGTTCCCCCGGGAGTTCCCCGCTGAAACGTTCCCCGCTGTCCCGTATCAGCCCCGCCATTTGGAGGATGAGACGGCGCCAGCTATTGCGCGGCGGCCGAAGGGAGGGGTGCAGGTTGGTCAACGTCAGTTTCATCCTTCGGGTAGCTGATGCGAGTGTGCATCATGCTCAGCAACGTCTGCGCAAAACTGTCGGCCACCAGCTTCAGGTCGCTGAAACTGAGAGGGCACTCATCCAGCTGCCCGTCGCGATACCGGTCCTCGATGATCTCCGCCACCAGGGATTCGATCTTCTGGGGCGTGGGCTTGAGCATGCAGCGGGAAGCCCCTTCCAGCGCGTCGGCCAGGCTGATGATGCCAATCTCACGCGTGCACGGCTTCGGGCCAGGATACCGATAACTCTCCTCGTCCACGCGCGGCACGTCACTCACATTCATCTTCATGATTTTGCTGCCCAGGCGCGCGTCCTCCTCGTTGCGACGGGCGAGGCGGTAAAAATACGCGACCTGGGATGTTCCATGATGCTGCTGGATCGCATCAATGATGGGGCGCGCCATGCGATACTGCAGGGCCATGTCCACGCCATCCTTCACATGCGCAATGATCACCAGCGCGCTCATGTTGGGCGTCAGGTCATCGTGCGGATTTTCATCAACCACCTGGTTCTCACAAAAATAATCAGGCTTGTTCAGCTTGCCGATGTCATGGAAATACGAACAAACGCGCGCCTGGAGTGCATTCGCGCAAATCGCCTCGCAAGCACGCTCGGAAAGATTCGCCACCACAAGGCTGTGGTGATACGTGCCCGGCGCCTCCATCACCATCCGCCGAAGCAATGGATGGTTCAAATCCGCAAGCTCCAGCCAGCGCAGATCGGTGGTCACCCTGAAAAGCGATTCAAAGATCGGCATCAACGCGCTCACCAGCACGCTCGTCACAAACCCGATCCCGATCGCAATCCCGCTCTGCAAACCGATCACCGCCATCGGGACATCCAGCATGAACCCGAAAATCACCGCAACCAACGCCGCCGTGGCGCCCGCCAGAAAACCCGCCTCGTAAATCCTCGAACGCCTGCGCAGCGGTGTCACAAAATGAATCCCGACCACGGACGAGACCAGGGATGCCAGCATCACGGCGAAGCTGAACTGGGTGATCAGCCCCAGCAGAAAGCATGACACGAACGCGGCCACGTGGGCCCGCCGCTGATCAAGCAGGATGGCGATCAGTACCGGGCCAAAACAAACCGGAAGAATGGAGGGAATCAGCGACGGGCTCATGCCGCCCAGGTCGGCCAGGTACACCGCCAGGCGGCAAAGGCCGAAATGAAGGATGGAGATGACCGCCAGCAAGGCGTATTCGCGGTTGGTGCCGTCCTGTCCACCAAACGCCCCAAACCGCAAAATCAGGAGCGCAAGCCCCACGATCACGGTCACCAAAAGCGCGGTTCCGATGCGCTGATGCCATCGGCTCTGGGTTGAAAATGCGCGTTCCAGTTCATTTTCGTGCGCCTTGAGCATTCCCAATTTATCCTCCGTCACCAATTCCCCGCTCCCCACCAGCACATTGCCCTTGGTCACATTTCGATAAATCGGGTCCACTCCCTTGCGCTGTTTTTCCTGCAATTTTTCGCCCAGCACAAGGTCCAGTTGCAGATTCGGCGTCAGGAGATCCGCCACCAGCCGCTCCGTTGTCTTGGCTGAGACTTGGGGAATGGAAACCACGGCTGTCAACTGCTCCATCAGTTGCTTCCGAGCCTGCGTGGCCGTCGGCAGCTGCGCTATTCGGGATGTGCGCAACTGGCGCAAATCCTCGGGACGCGATCCAAACGCGATCACGGTATCGCTGTTTGAAAACTGGTCATCGCCCACAATGCCACCCTCCGCCAGCTTCGTGGCAAACCGCGACAGGTTTTCCATGAACTTCTTGTAGTCGGGGATGTACCCCAGCGTGTCAATCTCCGCCGGCGTCAGCGAAAACTGTGACCCCTCGTTCCAAATGTCGGCAGCCTGCTTCAAACGACTGGCATGCCCGGTCCTCCCCACCGTTTCATGGATGCGATCCATCAGGTGACCCGTCCGCGTAAGGCCGCGCTGGAAAGGCTCCATGGAGAGGCGGAACACATTCGGAGCAAGCCCGGCCTTGCGTTTGCCCTCCTCCGACCTCGCATACTCGTCCAGATACGTGAAATTGACATGCGCCACGATGGTGCGCGGCGATCGCTGGCCCACGGTGAGGTCAATCGGTTCCAGCTTCCCGCCGAAAAGCGCCAGGCTGATGAGCGCCCCAAGGGATGCCAGGGCGATCATCCAGCGGATCACCACGCTCCGATGAAGGAAATTACGCATCCATCGCCCTTCCAGGCTGCGGCGCATCCGCTGTTTGTCAGCACGTCGAAACATTGGCCGGAAAGCCTACCACCACCCACCCCGCCAAACAAGCCCATCCCACTCAAATGGTTTGACATCTGCAGGGGGGGAGCACGGCTTACGCATTTAAGAACAGGAAGCCACGGATGAACCACCCTGGATAGGGTGGTGAACACGGATGAAACACGGATAAGCCAGTGCTTGGCACACCAAGCACTGGCAGAATCGGCAATCTTGGAGGGTTTATCCCGCTGGTTTGGCTGTGCCAAACCAGCGTATCCGTGCCAATCCGTGTTTCATCTGTGGCTTCCCCTGTCTTCTCTCTCCTGTCTCCTGTCTCCTAACTCCTGTCTTGTGGATTGTGCCCATCCTGTTTCCGAGGTAGAGATGAATTGCATGAGCCGCAGCCAAGCTAAAATGCTCCACCACGCCGAATCGGCCCTGAAGGTTTCCCTGGAAGCTTCCCCTGCCGAACGCGTGCGCTGCTGCCAGGATTTTCTCAAGATCGAAAACCGCCGCCTGCTCTCGCTGCACCGCGCCGGTGCTGCCGGGCTCGAAGTTGCCCGGGGGCGCAGCCTCATGATGGACACCCTCCTTCATTACGTCTTCCAGGGAGCCGTCGCTTCCGTGCAGGGCCAGCAGAAGATTCCTGCCTTCGAGCTGTGTCTCGTGGCAACGGGCGGCTACGGACGCGGTGAACTGAATCCGTTCAGCGACGTGGACATCCTTTTTCTCCTCCCCGCCGCCAGGGGGCCCGAGATGGCCCATGCCAACTCCGCCGTGGAACAGGTGCTTTACGTCCTGTGGGACCTGGGTCTGAAAGTGGGACATGCCACGCGCACCATTCGCGAATGCGTGGAACAGGCCCGCCAGGACATGCAATCCAGAACCGCACTGATTGAGGCGCGGTTGCTGGATGGAAGCCAGTCGGTTTTTGCGAGCTTCAAGGAAACGCTCTTCAAGGAATGCGTTCGCGGGCAAATGCGGGAGTACATCAAGTACCGGCTCAAGGACCAGTCCCAGCGCCACGCCAAGCATGGAGGCTCGGTTTACGTGCAGGAGCCCAATGTCAAAAACGGATGCGGTGGACTCCGTGACCTCCAAAGCCTCCTCTGGATCGCAAGGTTCAAAAACAACACGGGAAGCATGGATGAGCTTCAACAGGCCGGTTCACTTGCGCAAATCGAGGCCGGGAGGCTGAAACGCGCCTACGACTTCCTCATGCGCGTGCGAAACGAACTGCACTACAGCAACGATCGCGCCGTGGATGAAATCGCCCTGGCCATCCAGCCCAAGGTGGCGGAAGCTCTCGGATACAAGGACAAAAACATCCTGCAGCGCATCGAGATGTTCATGCGCGATTATTACCGCCACGCCAGGGACATCCACGTCCTCACCGAAGCCCTCGCGGAACGCCTTGCGATCGAGGACGAACCCAAGCCGGGTTTCGGACGATGGTCGGGACTGTTCTCGTTCCGGAATCGCTCGGAAAAACTCGAGGGAGGCCTGATCCTGCGCAAGGGGGTTCTCGAAGCCGAGCCCAACACTTCGTTCCCATCCAGCGCCCACGACCTGATGCACGTCTTCCAGACCGCCCAAATCCATGAGGCCCGCATCGGGGCGGGATTGCAAAGCCTCATCCGCGCCAACCTTAACCTCGTCAACCGCGAATTCATCTACTCAAGCCGCGCACGCGAGGTTTTCTTTTCCATCCTGCGCTCCAAGGGGGAGGTCGGGCGCATCCTTCGCGCCATGCACGAGTGCGGGTTCCTTGGGGAGTATGTCCCTGAATTCGGAAAACTGGATTGCCTCGTGCAGCACGAGTTTTATCACCGCTACACGGCCGATGAGCACACCCTCCTCGCCATCGAAAAGCTGGACGACCTTCTCAACGCGTCCCAGGGCGCGGCGGCCCCTTACAGCCGCATCTTCCAGCAGCTCGAAAACCCGCACATCCTCTACCTCGCCATCCTTCTCCACGACACCGGCAAGGCGGTGCAGACCCGGAACCACAGCGATGCCAGCACGGAATGCGCCCAGGCCGTCGCGCGACGTTTCTGCCTCGAAAATGAATCGCTCAGCACCTTGCTCTGGCTGGTGGACCACCACATGACCATGTCCAGCCTCGCCCAGCGACGCGACATTGAGGATCCTGCAACCATCGAGGATTTTCGCAAGCTCGTGGGAACTCGCGAGCGGCTCGACATGCTCCACCTCCTGACATTCGTGGACGGGCAGGCGGTGGGCAGCACTTCCTGGAACGAATGGCGCCAATCCCTCCTGTGGCAGCTTCACGAGCAGACCTTGCGGGCCATCGAGGCGAGCGGCGTCGAACAGGTGGATGCCGCCACACGCCGTGAACTCCTGCGAGCCAGCATCCGGCCACGCATCCCCCCTTCTCTCATGGAGGACGAAATCGAGGCCCACTTTGCGCACATGCCACCGCGCTACTGGCGAAGGGTGGATGAAGATGAACTGCTGTGGCATTTCGATATCATCCACGCATTTTTCGAGCAATTGCTGGATGGCGATGGAGAAGGAGTTTCCCCCGTCGTGCGCTGGCGCCACTTTCCCGACCGGGGATATTCCGAGGCGGTTGTTTGCTCCTGGGACCGTCATGGCTTGTTCTCGAAAATTGCCGGCGCGTTCGCCGCCGCGCGCATCAACATTCTCCATGCCGACATTTACACGCGCAGCGACGACCTGGTGCTCGACATCTTCCAGGTTTGCGACGTCGAGCACCGGGCTTTGGAGGATGAAGCACTCATGAAAAAAATGTCGCGTGTCCTCGACGAATCCCTCAGCGGACGCCATGAACTTTCCTTCGAGGAAGTCATTCGCGAGGAATACGAAAGCATGCGCCACATTCCACACCAGGGCGAGGAGCGGTTCCCGACCATCGTGACTCTCAACAACGAAGACTCCAATGATTACACAATCCTGGAAATCCAGACCCCCGACCGCCTCGGGCTTCTGTACCACATCCTGCACGTGCTCACCGAGTGCGGCCTGGATATCGGCCTTGCCAAGATCAACACCGAAAAAGGGGCGGCAATGGACGTCTTTTACGTCACCGACACGGATGGCCAAAAAATCACAGACCCCTCGCGACTCACTGAAATCCAATCGAAGCTACGGGAGATGATCCAGCGCCTCAACGCGCCCTACCAGCCCACCGCCTGAGCTTCATTCTGTGAGTTCGGTTTTGTAGGAGCCGCTGTCAGCGGCGATCCCCCGGCAACGCATCATGAACGCCATGTGCACATCCCGGTCGCCGCTGACAGCGGCTCCTACAAGAAGCTTGAACGCAGGCCGCGATCAAAACTGGTAATTGAACTTGAGGAACGTCGTCGCCGTGAACGCGGTGTAATCAAAAGCGCTTTGGTTGGAATCGCCAAAGTTACCGCCAATGCCGCCGCCTGCAGTCATCCACGGAAAGAACTCGTAGGACAGATCCAAGCCCACGTTATAGCGGTTGTCATGGCGGTTGCTCACGATGAAGTCCGCGTAGGAATAGCTGCTGGCAATGCTCAGGCGGAGTTTCGGAAGCTGTTCAAACGGAATCGTGATCAAGCCCGCGTAAATGGTGGGCAGATTCTTGCTGTTGCTCTCGGGATGCGCCCACTGGCGGGTGTACTGTCCGCCAATGTACACCATCGCCTGGCGCGTCAACGCGTGGGAATAGTAGCCGCCGATCGTCCCGTCATCCTGCTGGAAGAAATGGTCGCCGAAACTGCGGCGGTACAGGTCCGTGTGGGAAAAGGTGGTGTAGATGTTCCACTTATCAATGCTGTAGTTCACCGTCAGGGAATGGGAAACGGAATCAAAATCAAGGAGCGGAAAACGGTTGTAGCGAAAATCGTTGATCGTGCTCTTGGCGCTAACCGTCCAATCCTGGAAAAGTGTCAGTGAAGCGCCGATGTTGAAATCCAGCACATGGTAGAAATCGCTCCGCTTGAAGGTGTCGAGCGAAAAGATGTTGTCGGAATAGTTCTCGCTGTCACGCAGCGAAACGTTGAAGAACTTCTTCTTGATCAGGAACGGCTGTTTTCCAAGACCTTCAACCACCTGGGTCGGAACCGCGTAACGTCCCTGACGCGTCTGAACCCCCTCAAGCGTCCTCTGCTGGGCCTCTCCCGACGCCTGGGTGGCCGGAGGCGTCGTTTGAGCCAGGCCATTGAGCGAAAAGGCGGCTAGCGCCCATACGAAGGTCAAAATCTGAATTCGAAGGTTTTTCATAGGCTGAAATGGATTACGCTCAAATTGACCAAAAAAACCAAATGAATGCAAGTACTTCTTTTACAATCATTTGCACATTAAAAAACATCCCCCTGAAACTGAAAAAGAAGCCCCAAAATGGAGATTATTTATTAATCGTCACCGCACCAACGTCCGAGTTATACGTCGTCACCGTGGACAAGTTCGGTGCCGTGGTCGCCGGAACTGCAAGGAACACACCAGGGGGTACTGCTACAGTCTGATCTGGCAAAGCCGCATTCCCAGTTCGTGTGGTTTCTTTCACCGCAATAAACGCGGATGTGATCGCTGCCGAATCAAAATTGTGAGAGGAGGTGCCCAATTGGGGTGCATCCAACCTGACTTGATTGAGAACACCGGTGGGGGTTGTGCTCGTTGTGAGAAGTGCCGTGCCAGCTTGGGCGTCATCGAAGGGAAGCACAGCCGTACCCGCACCCAAGGCATTCAGCACGGGAACTGTTGAGTAATCGGCACCGGTCGGACGCGAATCTACACCGCCAAGCGTACGATTGCCGGCAAGAACCGCAACAATACTCCCACCAGAATTAGCGGTTCCATCCTGTGATCTGATCGTGTACGTGGGCGTTTCGCCAACAAGGTTTACGAGGCCCCCAGTGGGCCCGCCCAATCCAACATCAACCAAGCTTCCGCCAAATGTCTTGTTCACCGTGATATTGCCAGCCGAGATGACCGCCATGGGCTGCGCGCTGAGCCCATACGTTTGAATCGCATGGCCTTGCATGGTCACATTCCCACCTGAAATGAGTGAGTTCGAACGAAGATCAATGACGCCACCTGTCCCATTGTGGACGTCAATGGTGGTAGTCCCCGCAACTCCAATCGCAGATCCCGTACCCACCCCACCTGCATAGCCGCCGCCGGTGACGATGACTTCACGGGCTTTATCAATCGTGAGATTTTCAGATAATATGGCAGGCGCACCATTCGCGTTAATTTGCACACTCCCCGTGGACTGAATATTCAGGTCGTATCCAGGAATCCCACTCAAGTCAATAGGTGTCTGCCCGGCAACTGCAGCAGAAACAACAAGATCCCTTGATTTGATGGTGACAGGGCCGCCTACGTTCAATGTAAACGTTTCCGTATTCCGATTATACACGTACAAATCGGCTGTCGTGAACACAATGGATCCTGCCTGGGAAACCAGCAAATCCTTGTTTCCATTGTCAATGGTGAGGGCGGCGCCCGATGTAAAAACAATAGCCCCGGCGCCTGTCAAATCAAGTGTCCCGCTTGCGCCGCTATGTGTGACGGTCACGGCACGACCGTTCCCGTTCAGTCCATCAAAAACCGCCCCTGTACCGGCAGCGTTCCCTGCCGTGCCAGCCTGAGATCCCACAAAAGGAATATAATTTGCAGTCCCGGTGACCGTGACATTGACAACGCCGCCATCTCCACCCAACCCGGCCCGCTGTGTTACGAGATTTGCTGGGAGCGCGCCAGTCGCCCCTCCATTTCCACCAGCAGATCCAATGGCCATGGCATTCATTCCGACACTTCCAACCGTGACGTTCACCGTACCGCCGTTGCCGCCAAGTGGGACTTTCGACGCGGTCTGCGTCTGGGTGGCGCTTGTTCCACCGAAGGAAACAACCCCCCCGGCTGCGGTTGCACTCAACGCCCCGGTGCTGCGAATTGTGATATCGCCACCATTTCCACCATCCCCTGTTGAATATTTCATAACCGCCGTGGAGTCCGAATTACCACCTATCGTCCGGAATGAGGTGGTCGACGTGATATTTCCCACAGCTGATGAGCCGCTGGTCGCACCTTCAATTACCAGATTGCCTCCAGCTCCACCGTTGCCCACCAGTCCCCCCAACCCAGCAGCATTTAATGCACCTGCGTTTCCGCCCGTGCTTCGGACCGTAGCCAGATTCACGCTATTTCCTGAACTAACTCCGCCCGCTCGAAGCGTAATATTACCCCCAACACCACCTGAACCAGTCGTCTGTCCCAACGTAACAGCCGGATCTGTGGCCGATCCAACCAGCGTAAGTGCGGATGAGGAACCTCCCGCACCTCCTGTCGAAATCACATTGGCCGTGGCTCCTCCAACCACACCACCTGCTGTTGCAGTGAGTGTATACGCGCCTCCTGCACCACCGTTGCCAGCGACACGAAGCGTTGATTCGGTCAGTCCGGAAGCAATGCCACCTATGCCACCAGTCGCCCCGATCCCTCCTGCCAGATTGACGTCACCGGTGGTCGCCGTGATGTTGACAGCACCTCCTGCACCACCCGTGCCGCCACCGCCCTGGCCTGCACCAACAACCATCGTCCCGTTGCCACCATTCACAGTCACGGCCCCACTCAGCGTCGTCCCTTGTCCGCTGGTAATCGTGAGCCCACCGCCCG
>JAHFSY010000100.1 GCA_023269615.1 Verrucomicrobiota bacterium | reverse complement strand
TCATCGCGGCTGCCGACGCGCTGCCGCTTCTCCAAAACATGCTCGCGGAAGGAAAGGATGGCGGTGGGGCGGGAGGCTCCACTTCCACCGGCGGTGCAAGAACCTCTGCTCCCAACACCCCGACGTCAGGCAGCGGCTCGAGCCTCGTCCGTGCCGATCGCCTGAGCGCCCCTTCGGGGGATGTTGCGCCTGAGTCCATCACCGTGGGCAAGACCCGCATCATTGCTGACAAGGCGGCCAACTCGATCCTTGTCCTCGGTCCGCCCGAAAGCATGGACAAGGTTCGAATGGTTCTCGCCCAGCTTGACCGCCGTCCGCTCCAGGTTTATCTGTCCACGGTCATCGGCCAGTACACCCTCGGTGACAATGTCGAATTCGGGGTGGATTTGTTGCAGAAATTTGCGACCCTGGGCGACCAGAGGGGCATCGCTTCGGCCTCGCGCAACCGCAATGGCGCGGCCGATCTTGTTCCCGCTGCGTCAAGTCTCATCAGCAGCGGCACGTTCCCACTTCCCGCAGGGCTTACGATCTACAGCACATTCGGCAGAACCCTCGACATGTATGTGAAGGCACTGGCAAGCGACAACCATTTCAAGATCATCTCGCGCCCTGTCATTTACGCCACCAACAACAAGAAGGCGTCCATCTCATCCGGCCAGAAAATCGCCGTACCCACTTCGAGCCTCTCGAGTCTCAGCACGGGCACCACGAACAACACGGCGGTCACCGCCACCATTGATTTCAAGGATGTGGTGCTCAAGCTGGAGGTGATTCCGCTCATCAACGCGGACAAGGAAGTCACCCTTCAAATTTCACAACAGGACGACACCATCGTCGGTTCCCAAACGATCGGAGGCAATAGTGTGCCCACCATCGGCACACAGGACGTCAACACTACCGTGACCGTGCCCAACCGTGCGACCGTGGTCCTCGGCGGACTCATCACCGAAACCAAGTCGGCCAATGAAACCGGTGTGCCCTTCCTCAAGGACATTCCGCTCATCGGTTACTTGTTCAAGGACCGGCAAAAATCCAACCAGCGGGCCATGCTCCTCATTCTCATCCAACCCACGGTCATCGAAACACCCGAGGAGCTTGCCCAGGCACAGCGTGAGGAGAACGACCGGGTGGAAGTGAGCGATGACACAAAGAAGATGGCCGCTCCCCCGCCTGCGAAGATAGAGGATCCAGAGGAAAAGAAGGACGATTCCGAGGAGAAGTGATGCTCCCGAGTGGATGTTGAGAGATGTTCATGAAGCCCCAGCCCCTCGTTGAATTGATTCTGCGCATGGCCGTTGCCGGCGGCTGCGGCGATATGGATCGCTGTCGAAAGTTGATCTCGGATGCGGCACTCGAGCAACGTTCGCTCGTGGCCGCCGTTCTCGATGCGGGATTGGTGGACGAGACGAAGTTTTTGAAGGGGCTCGGTGACGAACTCGGGTTACCCTGGTGGGATGAGCCCGTGACCGGTGTGCCGGTGGCACTTCGTCAAAAGCTGCATCCTCGCCTCGCCCTGCGCCATTATCTCCTGCCGGTGCGCGAGGACGACGCGGGGTTTCACGTGCTCACCTTTGATCCTTTCGATCTTCTTGCGAGCCAGCTTCTCCACCAGTCCCTCGATGCGAAGGTGGTCTGGCGCATGTCCACCCGCCGCCAGATCCAGGGAGCGCTGCGCCAAGGTTACGGCGTGGGAGCCGAGACCTTCGAGGATCTTCTTGAGAACTGGGACTCTTCGGGCGGCCTCGCCGACATGCGGCAGGAAACCAACGTGGTGGACAAGGAGGATCCCGATGCGTCGGTCCTCAATTTTGTGAACCAGCTTATCCGTGAGGCGCTCGAACAAAAATCAACCGACATTCATTTCGAGCCCGTCCAGGACGACCTGCGCGTGCGCTTTCGTGTGGACGGGATTCTTCACAGCGTGCCGGTTCCCATCCAGATCAAGTTGCTGAAGGATTCGGTGATCTCACGGCTCAAGGTGATGGCGCATCTGGACATCGCCGAGCGACGGCTGCCGCAGGACGGACGCATCAACCTGGAGTTTGAAGGAAAACCCGTGGACGTGCGCGTGGTGACGATCCCGACGGCGACCGGTGAGAGCGTGAGCCTGCGCCTTCTCGGCCAGGAAAAATTCAGCTTCCCAAGCCTCGGACTCGACGCCGCTTCCGAAAAGAAGATACTCGAACTCCTGGCCATGCCCAACGGCATTGTTCTTCTCACGGGGCCCACGGGATGCGGCAAATCCACCACGCTTTACACTTTCCTTTCAAGCCTCAATACCGAGCAGCGTCGCATCGTGACCATCGAGGAACCCGTCGAGCACAAACTCCCGGGCGTGATGCAGATCGCCGTACGGCCCGAGATCGAGCTCACCTTCGCCAACGCCCTGCGGACGGTCCTGCGCGGTGATCCCAACGTGATCATGGTGGGCGAGATGCGTGATCACGAGACGGCGGAAATTGCCATCCGCGCCGCGCTCACGGGTCACCTTGTTTTCAGCACGCTGCACACCAACGACGCCGTGGGCGGCATCACGCGGCTCATCGACATCGGCGTCGAACCCTTCCTTGTGGGGACCTCCGTCCGCGCTTTCATGGCACAGAGGCTCGTAAGGGTGCTTTGTCCAAAATGCCGCATTCCCTCGATGCACACCGGTGAATACCTGCGTGAGATCGGCTTTCCTGCGGAACACGCCCGTCAGATCTTCACGGCCAAGGGTTGCGAGGCGTGCCGCAATTCAGGATACCGGGGGCGCACTGCGATTTTTGAAATATGCCTTGTCAGTCCCCAGATGCAAAACCTGATTACGCAGAAAAAAGACGCCAATGTCCTGCGCCAGGCCGCGTTGGATGAGGGGATGGTTGCGCTTCGCCAGGCGGGATGGAACAAGGTCATCGCCGGCATCACCACCATCGAGGAAGTGGTGAGGGTGACCACGGCTGACGTCAACGTTCTCGACGAATGAGCACGTTCGCCTACATCGCCGTCCGGTCCGACGGCCAGAAAGTGACCGGGGAGTTCGACGCGCCCAGTCGCTCGGAAGCCTTTCGTAAACTTGACCGGGACAAGCTTCAAACGGTGACGCTCCGTCTCAAGGGGGAAACTCCCGATTCAGCCCGTGCCGTGGCCGCGGTCGATCGTTCCTCGGCCCCGATCATCCTCACGCGAACGCAGGTTGTGAAGTTCACGAATCAATTAAGCGATCTTTTGGAGGCAGGGTTTCACCTGGAACCCGCCCTGCGCGTCATGGAGGACGCCCAAGGGCTTGCGAGCATCAAGACGATGGTGCACGAACTTCGCCAGCGCGTGGTGGAGGGGACAAGTTTTTCATCCGCCCTGCGCTCCACCTCATCCAGCTTTGGGGAACTTTATTGCGGCCTCGTGGCGGCCGGTGAATTGAGCGGATCGCTTCCCAGGATCCTGCGACGGCAGGCGAATTATCTGGCCTCAATGGATGAACTCCAGAAACGGGTCTTGAGCGCTCTCGGCTATCCAGCCTGTCTCGTGTTTGCAGCCGTGACGCTCATGGTGATCTTTGTGACCGTGCTCGTGCCCCAGATGACCCTGCTCTTCAGCAGGACCGGCAAGGCCATGCCGCTCGTCACAAGAATACTGATCGCTGTGAGTAATTTTGTCGTGCACGACTGGTGGATCGCGCTTTTGGTCATGGTGGTTACGGCGGTTACCTTCTGGCGCATGATCACTCTTCCATGGGGACGTCAATGGTGGGACAGTGCAAAGTTGCGGATACCGGTGATCGGTTCGATCATCGCCACGCGGTTTTACACACAGCTCGCCCAAACCCTGGCGACGCTCATCGGTGGAGGCGTCACGCTCCTCAATAGTCTTAAGCTCATGCAGGCGGCCACGGCAAACGTCTATTTTCGAGGACTCCTTGAGCAGATGACAATGCGAGTGGCCGATGGAAAGGGGCTCTCTCAATCCATGCGCATCTCGGGCCAATTTCCCGCAATTTTGGTAGAAATGGTGGTTATGGGTGAGCATACCGGGGATCTGGCCAAGGCGCTTGAAAACGTGGCTCTCCAGTACGACAAGGAACTGAACGCGCGCATCCAATGGCTCACGGCACTCATCCAGCCGGTGATTATCATCGTCATGGCGATTCTTGTCGGTTCCATCGCCTACGCCATGATCACCGGCATCTTCCAGTCCATATCGGGATTGCGCTCAACAGGATAAAGGGTGGAAGCCCCATGAGGGCCGAGGAATTACTCATGTGCCATCTCTTGGGTTGGTGAGGAACCGAAGGATGGAGCGATGAAATGATCGCCGTCGGGGAAAAGACCTCAAGGAGCTTCACCTGTGTTGACGGTGGTTATCCCTCGCCGCGTATCAGATCCTATGTCGTTTGCTTCCCGTGAGCTACTCCACCCGAATCCTTGGATCGCCAGATAAACCCCACAGCGTCCAGGACGCGCCGTCGTTCACGTGAAATCTTGTGTGCGTCACGCCGCATCCGTTGGACCCAGCTCGCCAGCGTTTTGTTCTCCTGCCAGAGTTGCGGGACCCGGCAGTGACCGAAGCGTCTTTTGAACTCCAGCAGTGCTTGATATCGCTCGTGCCACCGCTCGTCTTTGACCTTCCATGAAAATCCCAAAGCATTCAGGCGTGTTTTGCGGTCTGGGGCAAGGATGCCCAGAAGATGATACCGGCGTTGGATGTGAACCCAATAGGCAAGGGGTGGATTCTCACGCCAGTGAAACGGAACGTGGCAGTTGCCAAACCTCCGCTTGAAAGCCTGAAGCTGCCTGAAGCGGTTCTCCCACGGTGTCTTGGGTCGGATGGTCCAGTCAAACCTGATCCGGTTTAGAAGTCGCACTCGGTCAGAGCGAAGCGTGGAACGGAGAGCCCGCTGGCGGTTCACCCACACATTCAATTTGGGTCGCCTGGAATGGGAAGGGGGACGCGAAAATGACGGTGACGGGACTTGAACGCGACCAGCGCAAGGAACGAAGGTACCCACCGCTTCTCGTTGAGGGTAAAACTGAATCCCATCTGGTGGATCGTCCGCAGTTGAGCAATCGAGAGCAGCGCAAGGTTGTGGCGGATTTGACTGCACCAATCATGAAGGACTTCATAGGGCGCGCAGCGTCGTGGAACTCGACAGTGACCGTGCAATCGGCGAAATGCCTTGAGATCCCGATACCGGTCAGGCCAGGCAGCCGCAAATCTCTTCTCATGGTTTGGCATGGGTACTCTCGGAATTGAACATCTTCACCATGCCAGCCTCTCCCCGTTGGTGCAATCTTGCAGCAACGGGAAGGATCATGGCGACCGCGGAGGAAATCAGGCAAGATTCCGTGCGTGTAAAATTGCGCGAACTGGTCAGAATGTTTCGTGCCAGTGGAATGAGTGCGATTGAATTGTGCCGGAAGCACGGGCTGCATTTCACCACGTTATACAGTTGGATGAGGAATTACGGGACGAGAGAGGTCCCGAGAGGATTTCGTCTGGTGAAGATCACCGGGGCGCCGTTGATCGGTGTGGGTGAGGCTTCTCTTTGGAAAAGATTCTTTGGAAGTTTCATCGTATTTTCCCGTAGCGTCTGCTGGTTCGTGGGTTCCTCTCGCTGCCCAAGTTCTTTCTGGAGCGGCGAACGAAAATCAGGAGTCCGGACATGAAGCCCGCTAGAATCAACCCGCACGGCCAGTTCCATGGGATGGGCTTGTTCCAAATCTCGATCCACGGTTGGAGGTCAAGATTTCCTGGAAGGTCCGGCCAACGGATCGCTGTTTCGTGGGAAAGCCAGAACGAGAGCGCGATGAGCGCGAATAGAACAGCTTCGCCTTGTTGTCGTTCTTCAGAACTCATTGTCGTCGTTGTTCAAAATGAACCCTGCAAAAATTGTTTCCATCCGCAAGTTTTCGTCCAGCCTGAACGAACACCGCGTCCACAATCCTGTCATTGCGTTCCGCTCCCGTCCGCAGCAGGTTGAATTCAATTGGCATTACAAGGTGTTTTACCTGGGGGCTCACTGAACGGTTCTGGTTGCGGCTCCCGGCAAGGAATGGCGTGAGGAAGGAGCGGTTCTCCCCCGCGCTCACACTTTCGATATTCATCCAATCCTCACCGATGACGCCGGCAACGTACTTGTTCGTTTGTTCGTCGTCGTTTGCGTGAAAAATCTTGGTGAGAAGATTTCCGAAAAGTCCCTTCATGTGGGGCTCGCCCGACTGTCCTCCGAGTTGAGCGAGCACGGTGGGAAGATTCTGGCCAATATAGACCGTGGAAGTTTTCGAGGATCGCGCCGTCTGTTGGAACACCATGTCATAGGTCGTGACGAAATGCTGGAACTCATCCGCCCAGATGAAGCAGGGACGGCGACGGTTTTCCCTGGCTGCCTGTCTCCGCTCCACAGCCTTCTGGAAGAGAAATTTTACGATTACGCCCGCCATGCGTCCCGCCTGGTCAAACTCCTTGACAGGAAGATCGACGAGGATGATCTTGCCCCGCTCAATTGCATCTTCTGGTGTGAATGTGGTCGTAGTGCAAAACTTTTGTCGAATGGGAGAACGTAGAAGCGGATCAGCCAGGCCCTCCCACGTTTCAAGGATGCCGGAGCGTTGGCGGTCGCCCATCGCCGTGAAGTCGTCCATGAAATACCTTCCCGCGCGCCTGATGTCGTAGTCGTTCGGCTGATTGGTCATGGCGGTTTCACAGGCGTGGGCGCATTTGGAGCTTTTCCGCCATGTGGGACTGTCGATGATCTTGTCCGAGTGCGGCGCGGAATTGATGATGTCCGAAACAGCCTGAAGCGTGAGTGCTTCGGGGAGTGTGCACTGCAACTGGATCGCGTTGGCGATGAGACGCACACACGCTCTGTCCCAAAAATCAGGAGCGTTCTTTTTGCCGGCGCTTGCGTCCACAATGTCCTGGAGTTGGCGGAACAGGTTCACAAGGTTGAGCGTCAAACCTGCGCCGCGCCCGGAACGGCGAAGCTCATAATCGAAGATGTTGAACGAGTGATCCTTTTCTGTGACGCGGATCAAGTCTCCTTCCCTTCCCGCCATTCGGGCGATCTCGGTCCAATAATCGCCCTCGTTCACTTTCACGCAAAGGACGATCCCGCCCGCGCCCAAGCGGAGGTATTTCAGCGCCAGCATATCGGCGCTGCCGCTCGACTTGCCGGACCCGGTGGCGCCCATGATGAGAACACCCTGGCAGGCGTCTCCGATGTTCCACGTGTCGCCGGTGGGAAGCAGGAATATGGGGGTGCTGAGTTTCCAAGCTTCACTGGAGAAGCCTTGGGGGATTCTCTCAATATGAACCGTCCGCGAGAGCGGATCCGGTGTTGTGAAGAATGACTTGATGGCGGCGATCACAGGGCTCGCTTTCTGGTTCTCACCACAATTTCCACCAGTGTTTTTTGTTCCGCTTTTCCTCCTCCTGCGCCTTCCTGAGCCGTTCCGCTTCCTCGATGGATTCGAGTTTCTGGAGCGCTGCGGCGAGGTCGCCATGGAGCTCTTTCAACTTCTGTTCTGATTCCTGAACCTGTTTGTCCTTCCCGTTGAGCGATTCCTGGGACTGGCGTTTGAGATTTTCCAGTTCGCTCGCGGCTTTCGTGATCTGCTTCTCCCTGTCGTCGATCATCTCACGCTGACGGCGGAGCACCTCGCCATCATAGTCCCCTTGCTCCAATGGGAGATCAGGATTGGAAAGGGTGTGCGGCTCGATGGTGGACGGAAGCTGCCATGTTTGAGGTTTTTCAACGAACGTCACCGTCTGTTCATGCAGGAGGGTGTCGCTGTCAGTCGCCTGCGGCGCAATCCAGACATCGCGCTGGCGTTCCGCCGCTCGAAACCTTCCTCCCTGGGCGGGCTCGCCCGTGACGTTCACAACGACGGGTTGTTCCCTGGGCGTGGTACCGCAGCCGGTCAAAAGCAAAGGCAGAAGGATAAAGGATGAGGGATGAACAGGCGCAAAAATTGCTTTTCGGATGAAAAGCGCAAAAAATTTCGCGTGACGATTGGATATGAGCGGTTTTTTCAGACCGACCGACACCGAGATATGGGGGGATTTCGAGTTCATAAAAAAAGTAGCCAACCAGCATCACGCATTCAAAGACCGTCCGCGTGCCCCGAAGGGGACGCCTGTACCCATCTCGTTCCGCAAGGATCGAGATGGGGGAAAAAGGCGAGACGGACTCCCGGCCCGCGCCGGCCAGAGGCGCACAGGCGCAAGGGCGGGAACCGGCAGTGTCCGAGTGTTTGGAAACAGATGGCGGAAGCGCTCTGCTTCCAAACAGCTCTGGACTCTGCCTGCCCAGGGAGCGGGATGGCATCCCGCAAGGGGTGACGAGCCAGTGAGAAGGAAAGTGGCGCGGAACGAAGACGGCAGCGGTGCATGGGAGCCCGGAGGGCGTCATGCACGGCGAGAGTCGAAGTGAGCACCGCTTTCATTCTCTCTGGCGAGCGGGAGACAGGGTGTGCGATTGCGGATTGCGGATTTCGGAATGTTTGGTTTGGATTCTCATCGTGAGGCGGGTTGTAGGCTGCGGCCTGGGGCGGCGGTTGTGATATCAATGGGTTCGTCGAGAAAGATGGCGCAAAGTCGGGCGGTGGGAACGAGCACGTAACTATTTTGCTGTTGGAGATTGGCGGCATAGCGTGCCGCGATGACGTCGATGAAAGCCTGGGCTGCGCCAAGACCGCTATTTTGCAGCGTGGCCTCGGGTGTGGTGGTTGTGGTCGTCACAACAGAACCGGACGTGACGGCGCTATTTTGCGTGGTTACGTAGGTTTGCAGGGTCTTGGCAAAATCCTGCATGGCCCGCAGGGCGGCGAGCTTGAAGGCTGTTGCCGAACTGTCGTCGAAGACGAAGCCTTTCAAGCCCGCGCCATTGATGATCCAGCGTTCGGAGTGGGGATTTTGCTCATAGGTCATGCCAATTCCCTTGATGGGAAGTTCCCATCCCTGGCGTCCTTCCTCGTAAAAAATGAGTGTGTCCCATGTAACGAAAACCCGTCCTCGGAGATTACCCGGAGCGATTTTGCCGGTGATTTGCGTCCCAACGGGAATTCTCACCTTGTGAGCGAAGATGGCGGGGTGAATGAGGGTGGCCGTGGCCGGGGAGACCTGGTTATTGCTCACGATGTCGCTCGTGAGCGTCGCGTAAAGGATTGTTCCCTTGGGCAGGAAATCATCGGAGAGAATTTTTCCCGATGTGTTGGCATTGCCAAAACTCGGCTGGTTGTATTGGCGTGGTGTCGTGGCAACCTGCACGGGTTTGGGCTGCTGAACTTGAACAGGTGGCGGAAGCGGAGACTCGGGCATCGTGGGAGCCTGGCCTTTCGAGCCGGTTTTGCTCGTTGGCGAAAGAGACATTGAAACTTGAGAAGCATTCGCGGCCTGGTCGCGACGATCCCGCGCATGGTGTTTCATGACGATGTAGAAAAGGACGAAGACGGCGAGGGAGATCCAGCCGAAGCGGGTTAGCCGACCGTCCTTCCAAACCTTCTGCTTGAGGTCGCGAAAAATCATGGGGCGGGTGCGGATGGAGATTCCACGAGCATGATGTTGAATTTCTGCCGGTGACTGAGGCCGCTTGTGCCGTCGAGAATGATGAAGTTTTCGGCGCTCGATTTGGGGGCAAGCGTAGACTTTCCAAGTGAAACGGCGGTCGGCACAAATGCGGTCTCGCCAAGGGAAACCGTTGTCTTGCGATGATCGAACGTGATGGATGCCTGGCTGCGGTTTTCAGTCACGAAGTGAAGGACGAGATGGCGGGTGTCGCGGAAGCGGAAGGCTTGCAAGAGTGTGCAGGCGCACCGTGCATCGCCCGTTTCGAGCATCTCGGTGAATTGTTCCACGTCCTTGAGGTCTGGCGCGTTCGCCGTTTTTAGGGCGTAATAATTTTGGGCGATGCGTATTTCGCGAATGATGATGTCGGCGAGTGTTTCCTGTGTTTCCTTCGCTTGTGATTGCATGGGCCGCGAGTCATCCATGATTTTCGTCACGCGAACCGTTTGCGTGAAGGGTTCGACGTCTGGCGCAAGGTGAACCGAGAAATTGAGTGTTCCCTGACGGGTCACGATGGCGAGATTGGTATCTCTCGCCCCTTCCTGGGTGGGTTTGATCGAGACGATGCGTTCGGACTTCTCGACAAGCCAGGCGGCGGGGTCGCCGACATTCGTGGCAACGGGTTCAACCGGGAGTTGGATCAAGGTCGCGTTGGCGATTCGGGCCGTGAGGGGATGGACTTCACTTGTGGAAAGTTCGAGCGTTTGCACGTCCTGGGCGTGGACGCACAAGGGCAGAAGCAGTACGAGATATGGTTTAGCGAACATTGGTGATGGCGTGGCCGTATGGA
>JAHFSY010000099.1 GCA_023269615.1 Verrucomicrobiota bacterium | reverse complement strand
CGAGGGTTCCCGCGGCGTTGGCCATGGAAATGGTGCCGAGGCTGAGGGCATTGATGTCGGTCACGGCCACGTTGTTGGCGCCCACGTTGGTCAGAGAGACGGCTCCGCGGAAATCATTGTTGTTGGAAAGGGTGATCGCAGCGCCCGCAGCGCCGGAGTCAAAGGAGACGGCGCCCGTGCCTGAGGTGATGATGAGGACTCCGCTCTGGGTGATGGCTCCATTGGAGATGACCGAGAGCGTGCTTGCGGCGTTGGCCATGGCGATGGTGCCGAGCACAAGGGTGTTGGCGTCGGTGATGGCGACGTTACCCGCAGCCGTGGCGGTGGTCACTCCGACGGCGCCACGGAAATCATTGGCATTGGTGAGCGTGACCGGTGAGCCTGCGGCTCCCGAGTTGATTGTGACCAGGCCGGTGCCCGAGGTGATGGTGGTGACTCCGCTTTGAGTGATGGCTCCGTTGGAAATGATGCCGAGGGTTCCCGCGGCGTTGGCCATGGAAATGGTGCCGAGGCTGAGCGCGTTGGCATCGGTCACGGCAAGGTTAAACGCGCCCACGTTGGTCAGAGAGACGGCTCCGCGGAAATCATTGTTATTGGAAAGAGTGATCGCGGCGCCCACGGCGCCCGAGTTGAAGGAGACGGTGCCCGTGCCGGAGGTGATGGTGAGGACTCCGCTTTGGGTGATGGCACCCGTGGAGTTGACGGTGAGCGTGCTGCCCGCATTGCCCATCGCAATCGTGCCGAGCACGAGCGTGTTGGCGTCGGTGATGGCGACGTTGCCTGCGGCGGCGGTGGTGGTCACTCCCACGGCGCCACGGAAATCATTGTTGTTGGTGAGCGTGACCGGTGAGCCGGTGGCTCCCGAGTTGATTGTGACGAGCCCTGTGCCCGAGGTGATGGTGGTGGCCCCGCTTTGTGTGATGGCTCCATCGGAGGTGAGAGTCAGGGTGGAGGCCACATTGGCCATGGAAATAGTGCCGAGGACGAGAGCATTGGCGTCGGTGACGCTGATATTGCCTCCGGCGCCGACCGTGGTGACACTGAGGGCGCCGCCGAAGTCATTGGCAGAATTCAAGGTGACGGCTGACCCGGCGGCCCCGGAGTTGATGGTGGTGGTGCCGACAACCGACAATGCCTGGGTTTGGGTGACAGCGCCGTTTGAAGTGATGGAAAGATTACTGGTGCCGCCTGAAAGGGTGATGGCTCCTCCGATGGCCAGGGTGGTTCCAGCGTTGAGCGTGAGGCTGCCCCCTCCGCTGCCGGTAATCGCAGCGCTGATCGTGGTACTGTTGTTGGAGGTCAGGGTGAGATTGTTGGCGGTTGCCCAAGTAATGGGATTACTGACCGTGATGGTTCCCAGGCTGGCGGAGGCGGAGGCGGTGGAGACGATGACATTAGCCGAGCCGAGAGCGGTCACCAGCGTGGCGGCGTCAATGGTGCCTGCTGCCATTGTGCCGGTAAAGGTGTTGGGATTGCCGCCGCTGGCGATGGTGTTAAGATCCGCACCGGAAATCGTGATGTTCGAGGGATCGAGCAGCAACGTTCCGAGTTGGCCAGCCGTTGCGGAGAGATCGGTCAAGCCGTTGTAGAGGAGGCTGTCTTTGCCACTGACTTCCACGGACCCGCCGTTTCCGCCGAGGCTGCCGCCGGTGGCGCTGATGGTGCCGTCATACTCCGTCCAGCCATCAGCCCAGATTGCCACAGTTCCACCATCGCCTTGTTCCCGGGCGTCGGCCAAAATTGTGCTTCCGTCGCTTACAAAAACTTTCTGGGCATTCTGGACTTCTGGATTGGCGCCATGGAAATCGCCGCCCACGCGGACCGAGCCGCCGCCTTTGTCGCTGGTGACATCCAGCGCGGCATGATCAAAGAGCCCGACATTTTCTCCCAAGACATCCACCGATCCGCCCGCCTGTCCCGCCCCCGCTGCGGAGGATGCGTCGAGCGTTCCACTCACGATTGTCGTTGCCGGCGTGCTGGCGTCGGAGGATTGTCCCGCATCCACAGTGATTTTCCCGCCCGAGCCATCCTGATTTTTGGCCTCGATGATTCCCGAGGCCTGGATGTCGCCGCCACCGCCTGTCAGGATCACGCGTCCATCGCGGTTCACGGCTCCCAGGGCGCGGACGGTCCCGCCATGATTGATGGCCAGCGCGTACACGTTGCCGTTCGCCTTCAACTCCGCCTGCGCCGCCTCAATCACACCCTTGTTGTCAACGCCCACGCCGTCTCGTGTGCCGTTGCCCGCGGAGAGTTTCACCGCAAGCCGTTCGTTGCCCGAGGATCTCAAAATCACATC
This sequence comes from Verrucomicrobiota bacterium, assembly GCA_023269615.1. Taxonomy (GTDB): domain Bacteria; phylum Verrucomicrobiota; class Verrucomicrobiia; order JABWAM01; family JABWAM01; genus JAHFSY01. Next base: position 8,209 of record JAHFSY010000099.1, on the reverse strand, counting down.
GTTCCCCGCCGCCATTCCCACCACGCCATCGGGCGCGTGGATCGTCCCCGAGTTTTTCACATGCTTCGCGACAAGAAAAACATCGCCGCCCGCCGCGTGAATCGTCCCAAGGTTTTGCGCGGACGCTTCCGAGTTGCCCGTGAAATGCAGGTCGCCGCCCGCCAGGAACTCTGCGTTGTTGACGTCAAGCGTGGAAGCGATGAAGCTCGCCGTGTTGATTTGCGCGCCCGCGCCCACGAGGATTCCGTTCGGATTGATCAGGTAAATCTGGCCATTGGCCTGCAGCGTTCCGAGAATGGAGGAGGGATTGCCCGACACCACGCGGTTCAGTGCCGCCGAAGTCGAGCTCGGCTGGATGAAGCGCGTCAGCTCGCCCGCTCCGATCGAAAAATCCTGCCAGTTGATGATCACCCGGTCGCTCGTAGTGATGGTCAGAGTGCCGGCTCCGCCCGAAAAACTCGCAGATCCGGCCACGACCTCCCCCCCTTGCGGATTGGCCCACACCATGGGGGGAAGCATCAAAAATCCGATGACGATAATCAAAACAATCTGGTGACCCAATCCACGACAGATACGTCCAGCCCGATATCCGTAAACGGACAACCGGTCAAGCCGCTTCATCCCGTTCAACACAAAGGAGTTGCGCTGCAATTCAGACATTGCCTTCCGGAGAGGAAATCCATCCCCCCACGAATAATTTCGAGCATTTCTCACCCTCCGATAATATAAGCCAAGCCCCTGACTTTTCAAACCATTAATGGCCCTTTCTTCGAGCAAAACAGCACCTTGGAACAACCGGGCACGCTTCAATTTTCGATCCAGACCGGCGTTCCGATCTTGAGCATGCCGGCGAGCCGCTTCGCATCCCAGTTGCTCAGGCGAAAACATCCGTGGCTTTCGGTCTTGCCGATGTCCTCGGGCCACGGCGAACCGTGAATGCCGTAGCCGGGGCGGTCGAGCCCGATCCACATGGCGCCCACCGGATTGTTTGGGCCGGGAGGGATCATGAGTTTTGATTTGATCGTTTTTGCCTCCGCGCTTTCCTCGAATAATTTCGGATCGAACAGGTACTCGGGGTCCGACGCCAGCACGCGGACTTCCAGCTTGCCCACGGGACGTTTTTCCTTTTTTGCCGCGATGGAGCAGGGGAAGGACGCCAGCGGGTGATTGTCGGCGTCAAGCGCCACGATCACCTTGTCGGAGAGGCGGACGCTTAGATGGTCGGCGCGTGGAAGGCGCCTGGGCGAGAGCGCGGGAACCTTCAAAGTGTCGTTCTCCCGCAAACGGCTCCAATCCCTGACCGTTGGGTTGAGAAACTGCAGGAAATCCTCGGAAACGTGAAAGCGTTCCGCAACCTTTTCGCGAACGGTTTCGTAGGTCAATGCCTTGAGTTTCGATCGCGCGGTCCAGCCCTCGGGCAGTGGTGCGACATCCTTTGAAAAATCAGCCGGCACCTTCCACGTCTGCCACCACCCCGCATTCATCCGCAGACACGTGGTTCGTCCGACATCAGGCGACACATTCATGGCCTGGATCATTCTGGGGCCGATACGGCCATCAATCGTTCCCGGGGAAAACCCCTCGTTATCCAGAGCCATTTGCAACTCCGCGATTTCGAGACGGGAGGGTTCGGATTTTTTTTCGCTTTGCTTTCGGGACGGTGGTCGTGACGCGGTTGTCGTTCCAGCGTTGGTATTCCCGGGTGATGGAATGAAATCACCTCCCAATAGGCACGGAACAAATGCTAAAAGGCAGAAAACCAGTCGCACACCGGAGACGATGCACGGAAAAGAGGGCAAGAATCAAGCTTCGGCCAATGCCAACGACTCGACACGGCCTTGGGGGCTCGTGTCATGGGGCTCGTTGCGCATGGTAAGAACGGGACAAGTGGCGGCATCCATGACCTGCTCGGTGGTGCAATCAGGCTTGCCGCATACGCGGGAAAGTAAAATCATGTCGGCTTTCGTCTTCTTCGCGGTGTCGAGGATTGCTTTCGAAGGGTGGCCATCAAGGACGAGGACCCTGGCACGAATTCCGTGGGTGATTGCTTTCCGGGCGAGCTGTTCAAGAATCATCCGCGCTTCCTGGACCATCCGCTGATGGACATCGGTGTCGGGAGCAAAAGTGCCGTTGTCGTAAGACTGCTTGCGAACCACATGCAGAAGGAGAAGGGAGGCATCCATTTCCGCCGCGATCGGCTGGGCGTATTCAAAAAGGGCCATCGTGTTCGCGTCAATATTCAGTGGAAGCAGGATCGTTTTCATGGAGCAGTCTTTCGTACGACTCCAGAAAGAAGCACCACCTGTGCCATGTTCGTATCTACTTCAAAACACCGCCTTTTCCGCCTGAAAAGAAGCCAGTTGGGTCTAATTTACCTTTAGATCAGCAGCCCTTGATGACAAAATGGCAGACAAGTTGTCAGCGCATTTTGCTGAAGGTAGGGCGTGCTCGCCGAGCGCGCCTCTGCGGTGGTCTGGAAAGTGGACGTGTGATTTCGATGCGAACGACGGCGCGCTCGGCGAGCGCGCCCTACCTTGGAATTCTGATTTCCAAGAGACGCTTTTACAATTCATCCGACGGCGCGCTGGCGGGACGATTGGCTGGCGCGCGGTCAATGATGATTTCTTTGTACGAGGTGCCGGCGGGGATCATGGGAAGCACGTGCTCGGTATAGGGCACGCGCACGTCGAGCACGAACGCCGTCTTGCAGTCGAGCATTTCCTGGATCGCCTCCCGCAGTTCCGATTTTTTCGAAACTTTGCGGGCGGGAAGACGAAAACCTTTCGCGACCTGCACGAGGTCGGGATATTCCGCGTCGGGATGCTTCGGATCGGCGAGGAAGGTATGGGCCCGGTTGCCCTTGTACATGAGGTCCTCCCATTGCACCACCATGCCGAGGTGACGGTTGTTGAGCACCATCGCCTTGGCCGCGATGCCTTCCACGTACGCGGTCGCGAGCTCCTGGATGTTCATGAGAAAACTTCCGTCGCCGTCAATATCCACCACTTCGCGATGCGGGCACGCCACCTTTGCTCCGAGCGCGGCGGGATAACCAAAGCCCATCGAGCCGAGTCCGGCCGAGGTGAGGAATGTGCGTGGATCCTTGAAGTCGTAGAACTGGCCGGCCCACATCTGGTGCTGCCCCACGCCGGTGGTGATGATCGCCTCGCCCTTCGTCAATTCATAAAGCATCCGGATCGCAGCCTGGGGCTGGATCTCCTCGGGATCGCGCGGGTTCTCCTTCCAGGCGAGAGGATATTTCTTGCGCCACTGCTCGACCTGGCGATGCCAGTCGGCAAAGCGCGCGCGATGGTCCTTCGTGTCGGTGGAAGCCAGCACCTCGTTGAGTTTCTGCAGAGCATATTTCACATCGCTCAGGATTGGCAATGCCACGGGCTTGTTCTTGCCGATCTCGGCGGGATCAATGTCAATGTGCACAATGGTCCCGTGCTCGGCAAACTTGTCCACCTTGCCGGTCACCCGGTCGTCAAACCGCACGCCAATGGCGAGCAAGAGGTCCGCCTCGTTGACGGCATAGTTGGCATACACGGTGCCATGCATGCCGAGCCATTTGAGCGAGAGGGGATGGTTTTCCGGGAAGCCGCCGCATCCCATGATCGTGGTGGCCACGGGGATCTGCGTCTTCTCGGCGAACTTGAGCAGCTCCTGCGACGCGTTGCTGGAAATCACGCCGCCGCCGCAATAGATCATCGGGCGTTTCGATTTCGAAATCAGCCCCACCACTTCCTGGATGGCCACGGGATCGGCCTTGTGGAACGGACGATAGCCCGGCAGGTCCACGCTCGTGGGGAACACGGGCTGCGTCCGTGCCTGCTGGATGTTTTTTGGAATATCAATGAGCACCGGCCCGGGGCGGCCGGTCGTTGCGATGTGAAACGCTTCCTTCACGATGCGCGCCATGTCATTCACATCCATCACGAGGTAGCTGTGTTTCACGATGGGAAGCGTCAGGCCGAGCACGTCGGTTTCCTGGAACGCCATCTTGCCGATGTAATCCGTCTTCACCTGCCCCGTGATGCACACGAGCGGGGTGGAATCCATGTAGGCGTCGGCGATGCCCGTCACGAGATTGGTGGCGCCGGGCCCGCTGGTGGCGAGGCACACGCCGGCTTTGCCGGACGCGCGCGCGTAGCCTTCGGCTGCGAAGACTTCGCCCTGTTCATGGCGCGGCAAAATGGTGCGGATTTTCGAGCGCGTGAGCGCCTGGTGCATTTCCATGCTCGCGCCACCCGGATAGGCAAAGACAACTTCAACCCCTTCGCGTTCAAGGGCTTGAACAAGGATATCGGCGCCCAAGGTCATCCCGCCCCGTGGTGACGGGGCAGGGGAAGCCGAGGCCGCCCGTGCGCGTGGAGTTTGAGTTTTGGTAGCCATAAGGTAAGCCGGGAACTGTACATGGGTCGTCTCGGGATTGCAATCCTGCGGAAGCCCCTGATCCCGTTGGAATTTCTCCGCAGATTCACGCAGACTGACGCAGATTTTCAGAGGGACGCATGCAAGTTTTTACTTTGCCGGCGGAGCCTTGTCGGCTTCCCACAGATTCCAGATTTTGATTGCGCCATCCTTGCCAGCGGAAAAGGCGATGTTGCTGTCGGGGCTGTAGGTGACCGTGGTGGTCAGTTCGGTATGGGCTGGAAGGACGCGCGCTTCTTTTTTGTTTGCGATGTCGTACAGGCTGATCGTCCCGTCGCTGTTGCCCGTGAGTGCGAATTTGCTGTCGGGGCTGAATGCGACGCTGGTCGTGTAATCGGGATGCGACTGGATGATCGTCTCCTTGCCGCCATCGAGGGGCCAGAGGCGGAGCGTGCCGTCCTTGCTGGCGGAAAGCGCGAGCTTGCCGTCGGGGCTGATCGCCACGCCGGTGATGGGTTTCAAATGTCCGCTGAAGTTCCGCAGCACTTTCCCCTTGGCCGTATCCCACAACTTGAGGGTGCAATCGCTGCCCCCGGTGATGACGGATTTGCCGTCCTTGCTGAAGGCCATGCTGTTCACGCAATCGCCGTGGCCTTGAAATGCGCGGAGCTCATTTCCCGTGGTCATGTCGTAAAGGCGGGCCAGCGGGTCCTTGATTCTGCCAGCCAGCACGGCGTTGCCATCCGGTGAGATCGCGAGGGAGGTGATCTTGCCGGGATTGGCGTGGAACATTTTCACCTGGTTGCCCGTCATCACCTCCCACGATCGGATGCTTTGATCGTCACCACCGGAAACCGCAAATTTTCCATCCGGGGAAAACGCCACGCCGTTGATGGAGCCGGTGTGTCCCTTGAACAGGCGCGCTTCCCTGCCTTCCACGACGTCCCAGAGGGTGAGCGTCCCGTTGCCATGTCCTGCGAGCGCGAAACGGCCGTCGGGGCTGATGGCGAGGGCGGTGACGTTGCCATGCGTGCCGGTGAGCGAGTTGAGTGCGGTGGCGGGCGGCTGTTCGTAAGGCTTGTATTTGAGCAGGAGGAAGAGCGCGGCGGGATCGCGGGGGTTGTATTTGAGGGCGCGCATGAAGTGGGCGTATGCGCCGCTCCAGTCCCTGGCGGCGATGGATTCCTGTCCCTTGTGTGCGGCATCGGCATAAGACTTCACCCCGGCCGATTCGCGGAGTTTCAGGGCTTCGGTGACCCAGGTGCTGGTGGGATATTTCTGGATGAAGAGATCGCAGTGGTCCCACGTATCATCCGTGGGAGCGGACTTGGCGCTTTCGGGGATTGCCTGCCAGTCGCGATCCTCGATTTTTTTCGGGAGTGTTTTCTCAACCATGGCATGGGCATCTGCCGCGTGAGCCCCTTCGGGATATTCCTTCAGGTACAACTGAAAAGCTTCCTTGATCCGCTCAAGGCTGGTGCCGGCGGTCTTCTCCAGGGCGACGGCCCTGTCCCAGGCCTCATGGTCGTCCTTGGCGCTCTCGGCCAGTTTTTGTTTTTTATGGTCCTCAATCTTTTTCGGAAGCGTGATGTCGCTCAGGACCATGGCCTCTTGATGATGGCTGCCAAGCGGGTGATTTTTGAGGTACTCCTTGCAGGCAGCGACTGCGTTGTTGATCTCGTCAATGGTCTCGGCTGCCTTGACCGCCTTGGCGGCGGGCTCCCAATCATGCGCATCGCGTTCGCGGACCTGCTGCACGATGATTCCTGCGGCCACGAGGACCACGAGGCCGGCGAGGGCGGCGCCGATCTTGAGCAGGTTGAGACGGGCGGTGCGCTGCATCTGGTGAAACATCGCGTCGATTTCGGCATCCAGGCCCGAGCATTGCCTGAGCACCACGCTGGCCAGTTCGGTGGATTCCTTTGCGTAATCGCTGGAAGGATGTTCCATCGCGCGCTGCTGGAATTGATTTGTGGAGGAGCGGAAGTTTTCCACCACATGGTGCCGGGCAGCGGCCTTGGCCTTGACGCCCCATGGGTTGAAGCGGTCGGCGAAGCTTGTGTCAGGAGGGGTCAGGGCCTGCTCGCGCACCTTCTTGATGCGGTCGCGTTGTTCCTCCACGCGCTTTGCGATGACCTCGCACTCCTTTAAAATCGGGTCTCCATCAATGTCGGTGAAGTAGGGGCTGAGGCGCTCGACCTGTTTGCGTGCCTGGATGTAGTTGCCGTTGTGCAGGTGTGATTGGGCGGTGGCGAGGTCCGATCCCTGCTGCATGTGACTTTGCAGGAGCTTGCCGCATTTCTCGGCGAGGGCCGTGAAGTGCTTGCCCGCTTCCGAGTAGCATTTCCCCGAGAGGTGGACAAACTCGATGAGATCCCGGTGCGGGAGGTGGTGCATGTTCAGATCGGGGCGCATTTTCTGGGCGATGAAGACCAGGTCCGGGAGCAGCTCGTAATCCACGCACCAGTCGTCAATCGGATAGGAGTGCCAGATGTCCTCAAGCGTGTGGCGCATGCGCTCGGAAAACTCGTGCAGGTCGCTGGGATACCTGGCGAGGATATCCCGTGACAGCGTCTTGCGGGTCGGGTGAAGAATTTCGTTTCCGTACCGCTTGCAATTGGCCAGGCAATGATCCGTCTCGGTGATCACCCCATCGAGATCTTCCAAAACCCCGAAAATAAATTCAAGCGGATCGGCGACTGTTTCCCCCTCCTCCGTCCTGCGGGAAATGTAATCGGCAAGATCCGCCTTGAGGTCGTTGTACGCACGGATGTCCGTGGCGTCGGTCAACTCCTCGACGCAGGGTTCGAGCATGCGAAGGCGCGTCTGGACGACGGCGAGCGTGAGTGTGGTGCGTGTATTCACGGCGCGTTGGATTCGTCTTCGGGTGATGAGCTCTCATCCATGAGCCGCGCGGCTTCCATGATCAGGTTTTCCGTGCGGTCCTCGATGAGATGCTCGACGTGCAGGTCGGGCTGGAGGATGAAACGATACGAGCCCTGCGTGACGCGCACACCCATGTAGAACGCGGAAAGGCCGGGTTCGTACCGGTCGCTGCTGGCATTCACGATCTGACCGCGGTCGAGGAAAATGTGAAATGATCCATCAGGCGACTCGAGCACGAGCTCGCCGCTTTTGTTGGTGCGGCTGAGAAGCTGCAGCACCTCGATGAGCATGAGCGGGGCGATGGCGCCCGAGAGGAGGCTGTCCGACGCGGGGCCGGTGCCACTGGAGTTCTGTGCCTGGCATTTTTCGGCAAGCTCGAGCATGCGGTCGGCATCCTGGTTGAACCCCAGCGCGCTGTAGCGGTGGGCGAGGGAGATGAAGTCCTTGACGGTGGGCGCCATGGCCACCTTTTTCTCAAGCTCCTGGATTTCGTGGAGTTGCGAGCGCGACGCCTGCTGCTTTTTGAGCTCGTTGAAGATCAACGTGGTGCGGGACAGGAAGCGGCGGATTTTTTCCACCCGCTCGATTCGTTCCACCTGTCCCAAGGCCTGGCGTTGCTCGGCGAGGACCGGGGGAAGAGTGTCTGCGTTTTCCACCGGAAGGGGGATTTTTACGGATGGCTTGGGCGAGTGGTGGGGAAGGTCCACGAGAATCTCCGTGAGTTTATAAAAAAATGAGCCGTTTCTTTATCGCCTGTCCATTGACATGAGCATAACGGACGTGGGCGGGAGCGGCAAGCAAATCCATGCTTGCAGGGGTGCAGGGTCAGAACGGAGGGACACGCTCCGGAGGCTGTCTCAGAACATAAAGCACTCTAATGGAGCAAGTCCGAGGGAAGGGGAACGTTTTGTAAAAAGTTGGCCCACGCACTGAACCGCCAAGGCAGTAA
>JAHFSY010000126.1 GCA_023269615.1 Verrucomicrobiota bacterium | reverse complement strand
GATCCGGGCCACCTTCTCTTTCTGGAAGACGGCCGTCGGGCTGGCACGGACCAGGTCGTCATCATCAACGATCAATACGGATGCAACAGAGCTCATGGGCATCGGGAATACCAACCTGCATACGTCTATGCAAGCGATTTATTGACATCACGAAAAATGGTGGAGGCGAGGGGAATTGAACCCCTGTCCCTGGGAGAGTCCGATCAAGTTTCTACAGGCTTAGCGGTCTGGAATATTTCGGCTGCACCAAAAGCAGTCCGCCACCTGGCGCGAGCCTAGCAACCACGAATTTGTTTCGCCCGGAGAACGCGGTCGCTCCGACCCCGGACTAACCTGCTGCATGCGCGTGATGATTTAGCAGGTGTCAACCGTCACACGCTCGCGGAAGTTAGGCCGCGAGAGCCAACTGATCGTTAGCTTCTATTTTTTCTCTCGCTTGATAACGGGGCCAGCGAGAATCCCCGGCCTGCCACTTCATCCTCATCTCTCAGGTCGATGCCAGTCGCCCCCAAAATGGAATGCATGGCGCATTCAAAGAACAGGGGACCAATATACGCTGGATCCGGGAAAGCACAACCAAAGATGATGAATAAGCAAAACGAACGGAGGTTGAAACCGCCAAGACACGAAGGCTCCAAGACGGAGTTTTCACGCAGCGACCGCTGCGTGAAAATGCAATCCTGTTGATCCGGCGGAAATCGCTTTTTTTTAAAATCCTGTTCATCCTGTCAATCCTGTCAAAAAATCCGAAAGGGAAGGCGGCGGGAACTTCCAACGGGGGCTACCCTTGGTCCGGTCGCGGTTGGCAACCGCTCCTACATCGTGTCTTGTGCTTGAAAAAAGCTTTGACGTCGTCTGTCCCAAGCGGGAGATAGGAGGGATGGATTTTTCTCCCGCGCATGTTCATGTGATGGTCAACCATTTCCCGCTCGTGGGGCTTGCTGTCGGGATGGGGCTGTTGCTCGTGGGCGGGATTCTCAAGCAGCGGCCTGTGATCGGTGCGGCGATCTGGGTCATCGCGCTTTGCGCGGGGATGATCTTTCCAACGACGTGGAGCGGGGACAAGGCGGCGGACAAGATGTACGACTCCCTGGACAAGGACAGCAAATCGGCCCTGAGCGCACACATCGCAAGGGCGGAGAAATTGGAGCCGGCGTGTTACGTCCTCGCGGCCTTGGCGTTGGCCGGATATTTCGTCCGACGCTTCCGTCCCAAAACCGAAACGTGGGTTGTATGGATTCTCGTGATTCTCACCGGCGCGACTCTTGCGGGGAACATGTGGGTGGCAGACGTGGGAGGGAAGGTCCGGCATCCTGAATTTCGTGAACACGACGCGGGGAAGAAGAAGTGATTTTTCGCGCAGCAGTCCTCCTTCGCGCCGAGCGCTACGGCGTGACAAGTTGCTGCGTGAAAAGGTCATCCTGTTAATCCGGCTCAATCTCTGCTTTTCTGAAATCCTGAAAATCCCGTGAATCCTGTCAAAAAAATCCGAAGTGGTGTCGCGTGCCAATCCATGCGCGCGGCGGTTTACCGTGGGAAACAGCGGGTCTGCGTCGAGACGGTTCCTGTGCCGTCGATTGGACGTGGTGAAGTTCTCGTGAAGGTGGATTCGTGCGGGGTTTGCGCCACCGACTTGAAAAAGGTGGAATATGGACTCGTGACGCCGCCCCGGATTTTTGGACACGAAACGGCGGGCGTGATCATGTCGCTGGGGCGTGGCGTGAAAGGGTGGAAGGTGGGCGATCGCGTCGCGGTGTTTCATCACATTCCCTGCCGTCGATGTTTTTACTGCGAGCGACGGGATTACGCGCAATGCGTGACGTACAAGCGGACGGGGGTGACGGCGGGGTTTGAGCCGGCGGGCGGCGGGTTTGCGCAATGGATCCGAGTGATGCCGTGGATTGTGCGAAAAGGCATGGTGCGCGTGCCGCGGGGAGTCACGCTGGAGGAGGCGAGTTTCATTGAGCCGGTGAACACATGTTTGAAGGGCGTGGATCGCCTTGCGCTGAGGCGGGGCGACTGGGTGATGGTGTTTGGGCAGGGGCCGATTGGATTGATCTTCACCCAGCTCGTGCGCGCGCGCCGCGGGCGCGTGGTTGCGCTCGATCTGATCGGGCGTCGCAGGAAGCTGTCGCGTTCGCTGGGTGCGGACGTGGTGGCTGATCCGCGAGAAGCGTCGGTCGGAAAAAAAATACTGCGGCTGACGGAAGGGCGGGGCGCGGATGCGGCGATCCTGGCGGTGCCCTCGGAGGCGGCATTCCAGCAGGCGCTGGGATCGGTGAGGCCGGGCGGGAAGGTGTTGCTCTTTGCACATACGAGAAAAGGGGAGATGTTGCCGGTGGACGCGGGCGCCGTGTGCGTGGATGAGAAGACCGTGCTCGGGAGTTACAGCGCATCGGTGGATGCGCAGGCGGAGGCTGCCCGGCTGGTTTTTTCGCGCAAAGTGAAAGTTGCCCGGCTGATCTCGCACCGTTATCCTCTGGGAAAGATCACCGAGGCGTTCAAGCTGGCGTCAAATCCCACGGAGACTTCGCTCAAGGTGATCGTGAAACCGAACTGGCCATGACGAATTCAAAAACCATGCGGGCCGCGATTTTGTACGGCAAGGAGGACGTGCGCATGGAAAGCATTCCGATTCCGCCGGTTGGCGCGGGCGAGGTGCTTGTGAAAATCGGTGCCGCGCTGACGTGCGGGACGGACCTGAAGGTTTTTCGCCGCGGCTATCACGCCACGATGATCAAGCCGCCCAGTGTGTTTGGCCATGAGTTTGCGGGGACGGTGGCAGAGGTTGGCATGGAGAATGGGCAGCAGCCATTTTTCAAGACGGGCGAGCGCGTGGTGGTGGCGAATTCCGCGCCGTGCGGGATGTGTTATTTTTGCGGGCGCGGGCAGGAGAACCTGTGCGAGGACTTGCATTTCATCAACGGGGCGTATGCGGAATACCTGCGCGTGCCATCTCGTTTCGTGGAGAAGAATACCCATCGTGTGCCGGATCATCTTTCGTTTGCGGAGGCGGCGATGGTGGAGCCGCTGGCGTGCGTGGTGCATGGCATCGAGGAAACCGCGCCCCGCAAGGGCGATGTCGTGGCGGTGCTGGGGCTCGGGCCGATCGGGCTTATGTTCGTGGCGTTGTTGAAACATCGCGGGTTGACGGTGATCGGCGTGGGACGCCATGAGGCGCGTCTCGCTGCGGCGCGGGCGCTGGGCGTCGAC
>JAHFSY010000098.1 GCA_023269615.1 Verrucomicrobiota bacterium | reverse complement strand
TCCCTGGATGCAAAATACCATGATCAGCAGCAACGTGGCCACCCCCGCGATAAACAGCGCGCACGAGATGCAAATGACTTTGGGCGTTTTGGTTTTTGCCCCAAAGCCCACCCCCGCGAGTCCCGCCAGCGCGAAGGCGATCGCCGGCTGCTTCATGCAGATCGCAAGCCCCATATAGACGCCGCTGGAATAGATGCAAAAGCGCGACGGCCCACGGAGCAGCATCAACGTGCCAGCCGCCGCCGGCAGGAGCGCAAAATGTTCCGCGTTCGCCGTGATTCCCAGCATGGAGGGGGCAAGGCTCATGATTGCAAAAACCGCCGCCGCCCAAAGGCCGGTCGTGGCCGCATTCTCCTTTTGCACATTCCCAGCCAGCGTCCTGGCGATGCGGTAAATAAAAATCATGGTGAGCGCGTTCACCACGATCAATCCCCAGCGAATGGCGGTGTCCGTCTGGCCGAACGCCTTGAGAATGACGGCATAGGCGACATGCGTGCCGGGAAATTTCACCGTGTAGCCGCTCTTGTAAGGGGGGATGCCCTGCAACATGCGTTGAGCGATGTAGCCGTATTCCCCCTCGTCGCGCTCCAGTGGCATGGAGGCGAGGTGGACGCGGATCGCGAATGCGAGAAGAATGACCGCGATGAGCGAAGTGCAAAGCCAGCGATCTTTGCATGGGAAAGGCATGTCGCGCCAGTGTGCAGGCAAAATGAGTCTCATTGCAATCTCGTCGCGAAGGTGTAGTGTCTGGGAGTTCCTTCAAACTTCCAAATCCATGCGATCCCGCCCACGCATCATCTGGCTGCATGAGTTCCTGGCATTGGTGTTGATGACGGTGATTGTTGGATGCAGTCGCGCTCCTTCCGATGAAGACATGGTGCGCCAGCGTTTCGCCGCGTTCCACAAGGCTTTTCAGGAGGGGAATGCCGAGGGGCTGAAGGATTTTGTCACGGGAGACGAGGCGAAGGAGTTACTCGGGCCGGGTGCGAAGGAAAAACTGGCTCTCGCCAAGGGGCTGACGCCTTCCAAGGTTGAAGCGGGCAAGGTGACGATCAAGGGGGAAAAAGCCACGCTGGAGGTCAAGGGAACGAATTCCGGACAGAACATGACCGGCACGATCGAGATGGCGAAGGAGGACAAGAAGTGGAAGATCATGAAAGTAAACTGGACGATGAAGCTGGACCTGAATGTTGGTTCTCCTGTCGTTGTGCCCGAAGTCGCTGTCGGCGAATCGTTCGTGAAGGATCGGAAGCAACCTCCCACCCCGCAGCTCACTCTGACCGGCCACGAAGACAAGGTCACACGGATCGCTTTCACCCCGGATGGAAGATTTCTGGTTTCAACCAGCTACGGCGACTACACGTTGCGCGTCTGGAGCATCGAGGAGGGAATCGAGAAGTCGAAAGTCAAGCTCGAGAACCGTCCGCAGTGCCTTGCGGTGACCCGTGATGGCACGGGGGTGGTCACGGGTGATGTGTACAACAATATTCAACTCCGTTCCCTGAAGGATGGAATCCTGGGTGAATCCAGGACGCTGATCAAGGGGCTTGGCGACCAGTTCGCGATCAGCCCGGACGAAAAGATGATTGCCATCACTGGTTTCCAGAAACCCGTGGTGATTTGCAGTTTTCCCGGGGGCGCGGAAATCAAGAAGCTTCCTGGCCCGGAGAAGGAACGCATGATGGTCTTTTCTCCGTCGGGCAAACTCATGGTTTCGGCAGGTGACAGCAACAGGATCACGTTTTGGGACACGGAGAAATGGAAGGACAATAGTTATCCGGTTCCGAAGGTTGACATGAATTCTTCGGTCACGGGACTCGCATTCAGCCGCGATGGGAAGCTCCTGGCCACCACGCACAATGAAACGACGATTTCCATCTGGGATGTGGAGGCGCGAAAGGAGATCCACAATTATTTCCTTCGCGACAACCCCGCCTCCGCCGTCTGCTTCAGCATCGACAGCAATGTCTTCGCCACCGCCCATTCCGACAAATCCATTTACGTGTGGGACATGAAAACCGACCGGCATCTCGCGGTTCTTAAACAGCACAAGGACGTCGTGTCGTGCCTTGCAGTCAGCCCGGACGGCGGCACCCTGGCGTCGGGAGGAGAAGACCGGGCGATCATCTTCTGGCGAAGCGGCGTTCCGGCAGCAGTGAAACCCGTGGCTGCAACCGCACCGCCGGCCGTGAAGCTGCCCGAACTCAAGACGCCGGAAATGACCGATTTGTTCGGGGTGAAAAATTACGCGAAGAATCCCAATGCAACCCAGGGCGACAAGGAATGGAAGACCAAGGGGGAGATCACGATCGAGGAGCGGGGGCCGGGCGATCCCTGTTTTGCGATCCGTCGCGCCGGCATGCTATGGCAGGATTTTCCCATTCCACCGTCGGAAGGGAAAACCATCCTGCTGGTGGCGCGCGTGATGCCGGAGAAGGTCGGCACCGACAATCTTCGCGGCGGCCTGCCCCACCTCAACGCCTATCTCATGAGCGCGAAGGAGGAGGGGAGGATTCATCACGAGATGCGCCGCAACGAAACTCCGACGCTTGTGGGTGAGGGACAGACGGACAATTTGTGGAGCACGGCCTGGGGCGCGGCGAAGATTCCCGCCGATGTCGGTTCAGTCCGCCTGTTCCTCACCGAGACGGCTGCTCTCGAAGGACAGCCCGCCTCGGCTGCGCGTTTCGATGACGTGGGCGTGTTCATCCTCAATTCCGAGGCAGAGGCAGTCTCCTTCGTGGGCAGGTACACGGAGGAGCGGGCAAAGGTTCCGGTGGCTGCGTCTCCCCCGCCTTCAACTGCAGTCCCGGCGCCCGCTCCTGCTGCTGCGGAGCCGTCTCCCGCACCGGCAGCCCCGGCAGCCTCTGCGATTCCCCAGCCGATCGTTTCCAATCTCACGACCAACCTCTTCAGAGTGAGCGGCATGATGGGCCAGCCTGGAACTGAAACCGCCACCGTCAACCTCAACGGCAACATCTCGGTGACGGTCGGGGAGGAATTCGTCTTCGAGCACGAGGGAAAAAAATACACGATCAAACTGAAATCGGTTTCCGATACCGAAATCACCCTGCAATGCCAGGATCAGTTGATCGTGCTTCCGTACTCGCAGTGAGCCTGAAAGGTCTCCTCGACCTCTGGTGGGCGAAAAACGGAGGGACACGCTCCGTCGTGTCCGCCCGCGTCGCGACTAGGTTTTAACGCAATGATATTTTTCGAGAGCGACGAGGGATCGAGATCCGGGTTCAAGATGATTTGGACCGTGTTGACCCATCCACCAGCGGACACGACGGCCCGCGCCACGCCGCTCGCCGTCGCGACGAAGCGCTTTGGCGTAGTCGGATAGGCTTCGGCGAGGCGAGAGCGTGTCCCTCCGTTACTGAATTTTCAGCGCTTCAGCTCCACGCGAGCGATGGCGTACACGAGGAACTTCGGCAGTTTGAAATGGAGGCGGCCATTCTTGGTCTCGGTGGCGAGCACCACGGGATCGGGTGATTCGGGCGTCATGAATTCCACTTTTCCGGCGTGGAAACCTTCGGGCACGACGAGATCCGCCTCCACGCCCTCGGCGCCGATCGGTTTTTCATCGACGATTCCGCCGCCCGCACTGCGCTTCTCCTTTGGTTCCTCGCGATTGTAATTCACGAAATGCAGGACGATGTCGTCGCCCTTCTCGGGACGGCTTGCTGAGACTCGGACGGTGGTGGGGGCTTTGAACTGGCTCAGGTTGAGATTGGCGGTACTTGCTTGGTTGTGTATTTTGTAAACGTGTTTCCAGGTCGGCAGATGCAGGCGCGAGTCATCTACCAAGCCATCGGTGCGGTCATCAGGCCAGACATCGAAGAGGATGTGCGCATTCAGCAGTCCATCTCCAAGTTTCTTGAATTCCTCAACCGCAGCCACATCCCCTTCATGCACGCGGCTGCGTGGAAACAGTAAGAGCGTTTCCGCATACGGACGGTTCGCGTGGTAAAGCTCGTCGTAACGATGGATGAAATCGTAATAGCGGACAATTTCCTTCCTCGCGACGGGATCGGTGAAATTGGTGTAAAATCCCATGGGCGAACCGCCGTTCGCGAGGAGCTCGGCGATGGCCACGCGAATGCGGGTGCCTTCGTATTTGCCGAGCGTGAAAGGTTTGTCGTCGAACGCGCCGCGGATGTAGCGGGCCTGCAGCGTGCCTTCGCCGAGATAACCTTCTTTCAAATCAGTGAAGCAGGCGGCGCTGCCGGTGCTGTACCAGAGGTAATCCTCGCCCTTGCCCCAGTATTCCGCCGGCAACATGCAGCGCTCGTCGCCGCTGATCTGGCCAAAATTGCCGATGTGATTCCATTGCGCGACGATGAGATCGGGCTTGATGGAACGGCCGTACTTGATGAAAACGTCATCGAACGCCATCTTGTTGGCGATTTGCGAGAAGCGCAGCATCTCGCGGCGGAGAGGCGTGGACTCCTTTGGATCATGCCATGAGGCGATCTCCTTGAACTTGTGGTGTTCCAGGTCGGCGATGCCGAATTTCTTCTTGAGTTCGGCGGGGGTGAAACGGCCTGAGAGGTATTCGCGAAACGCCTTCTGGCAATGCTCGCAGTTGCAGTCGTTGCGGTAGAAATAATTCGAGACGTAACCATCCACGCCGCGTTCGATGCCGCGCTTGACCCAGGCCTTGAGCACGGCGCGCCAATTCGGATTGTTGAGGCAACCCCAGTATTCCCGCATGGCGCCGATGTCATAGCCTTTCTGCCCGATGGGCGTGCCGTCGGCATTCTTCTCGAGGAGATCGAGCGCGTTGGCCGTGGGGCGGGGGCCGAGCTCCCTTTCGTCCCAGAGGTCGCGATAGAATTTGAAAAATCCACGTGGGCCATCCGGACCGTCGGGATCGCCCACGAGAAACTTGACGTTGAAGTGCCCGATCACCTTGACGTTTCGCTTGTGGAGTTCCGCGTTGAGGTTCTGGAAGAAGTCTCCGGTTTCCTTGAGCCCGAACATGGGCAGATTCATCGGGTAGCCCCTGCCGAGTTCCAAATGTCCAAGGCTCCAGAAATGCGCCCCATAAAATCCGACCTGCGCGATTTCCGCATGCGTATCAGATACGAATTGCGGATAATCCGGATTCCCGTAGTCCGACCAGTGCGCAACCATGCGTGTGAATTCGAGGCGGGGAGGCTCCGAGCTGCGGACCTCGCGGATGCTGAAGCTCGAGATCAGCGAGGCGCCAATCAAACAAAAAGCGAGGAGGGATCCCTGTCGGTGGGGGCGATGAGCTCGTCGGAACAAAGTGTGAATGTCGAGACTCATGCGAGTTCAGATGCTGGCAGAACACGCATGACTTGTAGAGGATGTTTTTCAGGTGAAGCACGATGGAGTCCATATCTAGGGCTTACGCATTTGGAATCGGTATGGAGCTGCTGTTGGCCACCTTGTGCCTTTTGCGCCTCTTTGCGGCCAATCTCTGCGTGGTGCATGGGAATTTGGCCGCGAAGAGGCGCAAAACGCACAGGTATGACCGTCCGATAGGAGTGCCAAACCCAAATGCGTAAGCCCTGAGTTCACATCAGTTATCGTTGCGTCCAGAATCAAACCGTGCCACGCTTGCCGCAATTGCGTTGCCATGGAAGAACTCCAACACCCGACACGGGAATCAACTTTTTCTGCGACTCACCTGGAGCGATCTCGCTCCCCGGGCCTTGTGATTCGCAGGGACATTGCGGAGGCGTATCACGATCTGCTGGGTGACCAGACCGTCAACGGCCGGTGGGTGAACGTCGCCGACCTGATTGTTTCGTTGACCAGGGAATTCGGCCCGGCCTTTGCGGGAGTTTTGGGCGCGCGACGGGAATTTCTTCATCGGGTTGGAACCGGGAAAGCACTCCATCGGTTTGCCGTGTCGGATGAGGTGGTTGAGGACGTGGATGGAAATACATGGACGGTTGCGGAGATCCGCCAGGGGATGATTGACCGGTTGTCGAACAAAAACACGCCGTGGCGATGGAGCCTGAACGAGGCAATTCCTGTTCCAAGCGAGGTTAAAAAGCCGGGGCTTCAAGGGACCGGTCCTTTTGACGATCTTGGCATGGCCATGGGCGCGTTGAATGCGGGCGGGTACGGCGCGACCTCGTGGATGGCGGATTGGGAGGATGCCGGCAACGACAAGGCGGACAAGCTTTACCTCGCATGGCGAAACTTGAAGGAGCTGCTTGGCGGAAAATGGGATGGCAAAATCTACCATCACCCCGGGAAGAACAAGGATTATCAAATCACCGTTCCCCGAAAAAATTGGCCGGTGATTTTCCACCGTGTTCCTGGAATCCATTTGAGAAACCGCCAGATCGCGCTGGATGGAGCCCAGGTGCCTGCCATCATTCCCGCGCTGGTCATCCACACCCTGAACAATTACGACGCGCAGAAGAAAAACGGCTCGGGGATTTATTTCTATGTTCCAAAGATCGAGACCTCCATCGAGGCCCTGCTCGTCGCCAAAATTCTGAAGGCGATCGAGGAAGCCATCGGCGTGCCGCGCGGGACGATCAAGATCGAGATGTTGAACGAGCGGGCGCGCTATGCCGCCAATCAGGAATTGATCATGTGGGTCCTGCGGGAGCGACTGGCTGGGCCAAACGTCGGACGGTGGGATTACATCAACAGCCGGATCGAGATGCTCAAGGATCAGCCGGAAGGCGTGTTTCCCGATCCGCACACGGTCGGAATGACGGACCCCACGATGACGGACTACACGCGGCGAAACGCGCTCCTCACGGCGCTCGTCGGAGGATTTCCCGTCGGCGGCATGTCGGCGGTCATGAAGAATCCCAAGTCTCCGAAGGAGGTCAATGAAAGGGCGGTGCGATCCATCTGGTTTGACAAACTGCGTGAAAGGCTCACGGGCTTCATGACGATCGACGGAAAACCGTTTGATCTTTACCGTCAGAGCTGGGCTGCAACGACGGAGGAGGAATACGTGCGCGCGGGCGCGGAACCTCTCCAGGCCGAGGGGGATGACCTGGTGGAACTGGTGGGACGGCTTCATGACGACGAGAAAATGCGTCTTCAGGCACTCGGCTTGTTGGACAAGAACGGACGGATCGTTCGTGCCGTGTTCTCGAAAACTGATCTTTCGCCCGAGAAGCTTTTTTCCGTCAAGGCATGGGATCATCTGTTTCGCCGTCCGGAAGGGCCGGTTACGGAGAAGGGGTTGCGCTACGCGATCTACATGGCGTCCGAATACATGTTTCAGCAGTTGAACGGGAACAACGCCGCTGCGATTGACGATTATTTGAGCGGCACACGACTCATGAACGATTTTGCGACGTACGAGATTTTCTGGCACTGGCTCTGGACGGCGCTGCATCACGGGGTGAAGCTGACGGAGGACGGGGAGAGCACAAAAAAAGGCGACCGGGTGACAAAGAAACTGATCGGGAGGTTGCTGGATGAAAGAGGGATGGCGGTCACAGAATACTTTGCCCAGCAGGACCGGGAGGGAGTCAGGAGCCGTTTTGACCGGCGTTTCGCGCCCATCACCATGGACATCCTGCGGCGGCAGCTTGGACATCCCCGGTGGATCATGTACGGATCAAGGGTGCTGCTTTCCGTTGTTGAAGCGGGAGAAACCGAGCGCAAACAAATTCTCGATGCGGTTTTCAGCGGTTCCCGCGAGGAAGTTGCAGATCGTGTGAAAAAAGGAGACTGGCCTTCCGGCATCCTGACCGCCTACGATTTTGTCGGCGATATTTTCTCTCCGGTTGAGAAAGCACCGAAAAAAGCAAAACATAAGAATGAAAAAAAGATCCATGGCGCATAAACCTAAGAGCGTGTCCGGAAAGTCTGAATTCCGAGGTAGGGACGGACCGCCGGGCCGTCCGCAACGCAGCGGCGCGCCCGGCGGTCGCGCCCTACCATCAGCAAGGCAACTTACTTTCCGGACACGCTCCAAGCTGGCGGCACGAAAGGAACGGGAAGAATTTCGGCAAGAGGTCAGATCAGTCAAGGCATGGATGTCTTCGCCCCGCTTTCGGCATACGAAGCGTTACTGGACGGCGGAGGATCTCGTGAGGGTCCGCCCCGGGATTCGGAATGCGTTTACGTTTACCAATGAGATGTCCGCAAAGTTCTGGAGCATGCTGCAGAAATTCAAGGCGAACGCGCGAAAGGGGAAGAAGCCAAACCACACAGCCACGGGCGGCGTGATCGACGGTGCACAGGCATCCGTGGTGGCCATGATCGGTTATGAAGCCCTCTATGTGAGCGGCTGGCAGGCGTCGCTGCTCCACTATTCCACCGGACGGACCGGGCCGGATCTTGCCAAATATCCCTACGACACCGTTCCCAAAGTCGTCGAGCGAATCACCCGGGCGCAGCGCTGGTACGATGCGCGGCAACGGGAGGAGCGCAGCCGGATGACGGTGGACCAGCTGGAAAAAACACCGGCAGTCGATTACTTTTTGCCGATTTTCGCGGATGGCGACACCGGCCACGAAGCGGTCACGGAACTGATGGAACTGTTCATCGAGGCGGGCGCCGCAGCGGTGCATTTTGAGGATCAGGCGCACGGCAAAAAAAAGTGCGGCCACATGGCTGGAAAAGTTCTCGTTCCCATGCAGGAGCACACCGTGCGGCTCCTGGAGGCCAGGGTCACGGCGGACCTTTGCGGCTCGGAGATTTTGATCGTGGCACGGACCGATTCCGAAGCGGCAAAACTTTTGACCTCGGACGGTGACCCGCGCGACCACTGGTTCATCCTGGGAACGACCAAGGAAGAGATTCCCGCCCTCGCAAAAGTTGTTGGCATGGCCTGGGACCGGACCAACCGGAAGGAAAACGAGGCGAGGGCCAGGAAGTTGGAGAAGAAATGGCCGATGTTTGTGCATGCGATCCGGAACGTCTGGGGTCATACAGACCGGGGCGACAGCAAGGGCGCAAAGGACATGATCGACACGTTGACGTCGGAGTGGAATCGGCAGGCGGGCTTGAAAACTTATTATCAAGCCGTCGCAGCCGCCATCGAACGGTCGGACCGCCCACACAAGGGAGAACTGGCCAGAAGGTGGGCCGAGGAAAACAGTCCATTCAATGGATTATCTTTGCGCGAACAGGTGGAATTGGCGGAAGGCATGCGCATCCATGTGAGTTGGAACAAGCATAAGGCCAAGGTGTTTGAAGGCTATTTTCAGATCAAGCCGTGCGTCGAGGCGGCCATCGCGCGGGCCCGGGCATTTGCGCCGTTTGCGGACATTCTCTGGATGGAACAGGAGAAGCCGAGTTTGCACGAGGCGGAATCCTTCGCGAGAGGGGTTTTGAAAAAATTCCCCCATATTCTTTTGTCGGCAAACAACTCGCCTTCGTTCAACTGGGATAATCCGGAATTGCACAAGGGATTGACTACGAAACAGATTGACGCAAAACACCGCGCACACCAGGACGAGCAGGGGAAAATGGGATATGCGTTCCAATTTGTCACGCTGATGGGAAGTCACCAGGAGCTTCTGGCAACCCACACCCTCGGCCAATCGTTCCACAAGGAAGGGATGCTGGCGTATGTGAGGGATGTTCAACGACGGGAAAAGGCAACCGGTGCGCCATTCCTCAAGCACCAATGGTTCGCAGGTTCCGGGTTGAGAGAGGCGATCGAGCGTCTGATCTACGGTGGCGCCTCTGCCACAGGCATCGGGGGAAAGGAATTAACCGAGAGGCAGTTCGACATCAAAACCTGACAGTAACTTCTCCAGCTCGCGGCATTTTGCATCCAGCGCCATGGCGTAAATTTGGTCCAGGGCGGATTCCAGTTTTCCGAGTTGGGATTGTAGCAGTCCGAGAGTGACGCGATCAAATTCCGCGTCGAGTGGTGTTGCGTCCCCGTGTTTCCATAAATAGACCGCCATCCCTTTCATGGTGCGATCCCGCGCGGGCATGCGCAGGTTCATGATCCGCATTTCCTCAATCGCATCCTTCTTCTTCGCTGGAAAGAGGCGGACCCAGCGGATTCCGAGCAGCACGGCATGGGCGTTGTTTTCCGCCGGGAAAAACTGCTCCTGCATCCCCGAGTACGGGCGCCCGTTTTTGATCAGGCACAAATAGCGGGTTGCGGTCAGCTTGGAGGCGGAGCTGTTGATCAAGTGCGCTTTTGAAGATTCGCCGGCTCCTGGGGCATCGTTCGACGAGTGATCGAGATTGCGACGGATGGCGAGGACGGCGCGGCGAGCTTCATGCCCTTCATCCCGGTCCGAAAAACTTCCATACAACCCCGATTGCATCCCCCCACACTACACCGTGAAGGATGGAATGGCAAATGATGCGGCGGAGGGTGCAGCGCAAACGCATTAAAACTCCGGCAAAATCAACCCCCCAGGCGACCTGTCGAAACAGAGCGGTTGCCGAGTGCCGTAGCCGCCCTGTTGCGTTGCGCAACATAAGCGGCGGAGGCACTCGGCAAACCGCGTGAGTTCTGTGAAGAGCAGGGACACCAGCTGATCCGCGAGGTCATTTAGGAACTTTTTTGGGTCCGGTTCGGGAATGGCCTGGCTTGGGAGGCGTTGTAGGTGGCGACTGTGGCTTCACCAGGCTC
This sequence comes from Verrucomicrobiota bacterium, assembly GCA_023269615.1. Taxonomy (GTDB): domain Bacteria; phylum Verrucomicrobiota; class Verrucomicrobiia; order JABWAM01; family JABWAM01; genus JAHFSY01. The sequence goes on along the minus strand of JAHFSY010000098.1, from coordinate 132 downwards.
AGTCGAAAAACCTGAACGGGGATGAGGTTGGGATGGTATGAGGATGGCAGGTTGATGGCCTCCACGGTCTGCACCTCAAGGCGATCCTTGCCCTGGCCTTCATAGCTCATCCACTGCGGGCTGTAGTCGCTG
>JAHFSY010000037.1 GCA_023269615.1 Verrucomicrobiota bacterium | reverse complement strand
GCTCGCGTCGCGCGTCGCCAGCGAGCGGGGCGTAAAGCTCGGCGACGAAGTCGGATACCAGATCCGCTTCGACAATGTCTCCAGCCAGTCCACGCGGATCAAGTTCGTGACGGAAGGAATCCTTCTGCGCCAGATGCTCTCCGATCCGCGCCTGAACGGAATCTCAGCCATCCTGTTCGATGAATTTCACGAACGCCATCTCTACGGCGATATCACGCTCGCACGGGCGCTTCAAATCCAGGAGTCCACCCGCCCTGATCTTCTCCTCGGAGTCATGTCCGCCACCCTGGCCGTGGAGTCGCTCGAAAGTTATCTCCAGCCTTGCAGCATCCTCACCTCACAGGGCCGCGTCTTTCCCGTCACCACGGAATATCTCGACACGCCCCACGATCCCGAGCGTTTTCCAATATGGGACCTCGCCGCCAGCGAATTCGAGAGGCTCTCTGTCGCCCATCGGCACGGCGATGTGCTGGTCTTCATGCCCGGTGCATACGAAATCAGCCGCACGATCCAGGCGATCAGCAACACGCGCGCCGCCCGCGATTTCATCGTCCTGCCATTGCACGGCGAACTGCCGCCAACGGATCAGGACGCCGCCGTGGCCCGCTACGAAAAACGCAAGGTCATCGTCTCCACCAACGTGGCTGAAACCTCGCTGACCATTGACGGCGTGAGGCTCGTGATGGACAGCGGGCTCGCCCGCATCGCGCGCTTCGATCCGCATCGCGGCATCAACACGCTGCTCGTCGAAAAAATCAGCCGCGCCTCCGCCGACCAGCGCGCGGGACGCGCCGGCCGAACCGCGCCGGGACATTGCATGCGCCTCTGGATGGAACGCGAGCACGCCGCACGCGCCGCCCAGGAACTTCCGGAAGTGAAGCGCCTCGACCTCTCGGAAGTCGTGCTCACGCTGAAAGCCAGCGGCGTGGAGGACGTGAAAACCTTTCGCTGGCTCGAAGCGCCCGAGACACGCTCCCTCGACCGCGCCGAATTGTTGCTGAAAGATCTCGGGGCCCTGGACTCGAATACGGGCGCGATCACAGCCACGGGGAGACGCATGCTTTCGTTCCCGGTTCATCCACGTTATTCTCGCATGTTGATCGAGGCCGACCAGCGCCGTTGCGTGCGTCCCATCGCACTCATCGCCGCGCTGACGCAGGGCCGCAGCCTCTGGCTGCGAAGCGAGGGGCGCCACATGGACGAGTCCCGTGACGACCTGCTTGGAGGCGAGGCGGAGTCCGATTTTTTCATTCTGATGCGCGCATGGCGTTATGCCGACCAGAACCGATATGACGTGCAGAAATGCCGCAAGCTGGGAATCCACGCCACGGCGGCGCGACAGGTGCAGCCGCTCTTCGATCACTTCATGAAGATCGCACGTGACGAAAAATTGTTCGTGCAGGAAGCCCCCGTCTCCAATGAGTCCATTCAGAAATGCCTGCTCGTCGGATTCTCCGATCACCTGGCGAAACGCGTGGACAGCGGCTCGTTGCGATGCGCCCTCGTGCACGGCCGCGCGGGCACGCTTGCGCGCGAGAGCGCCGTCCATGAAAGCCCCCTGCTCGTCGCCGGCGAAGTCCGCGAAGTGCAGCAGGGCAAGGACCATGATTTGAACATCCTCCTCACCCTCGCCACCGCCGTGAAGGTGGAATGGCTCCGCGAAATTTTTCCAAATGATTTCAACGAAATTTGCGAAACCCTGTACGATTCCACCACCAAGCGGGTCATTGTGATGAAGCAAACACGTTTTCGCGACCTCGTTCTGGAAAGCAAGCGCGACGAAAACCCATCCCGCGACGAAGCCGCCCGTCTCCTCGCAAAGGAAGTGACCGAGGGACGCCTGGTGCTCAAACTATGGGATGATGCCGTGGAACAATGGATCATCCGAGTGAATCGCCTGCGCGAATGGTGTTCCGAACTCGAGCTGCCATCCATCACCACCGAGAATCGCCACTTGATGATCGAACAAATCTGCCTTGGAGCGACCGGCTACAAGGACATCAAGGAAAAGGAAGTCTGGTCCGTGGTGCGCTCATCCCTCCAGTCGCATCAACGCGAGCTTCTTGACAAACACGCCCCCGAACGCATCACGCTGCCGAATGGACGAAAAGCAAAAATCACCTACGCCGCCGAGGGCGATCCCGTGGTGGCCGCAACCATCCAGGATTTGTACGACGTCAACGAAAGCCTGCGAATCGCGATGAAACGAGCGACGCTGGTCATCCACGTCCTCGCCCCGAACCGCCGCCCCATCCAGATCACGCAAAACCTGTCAAAATTCTGGAAAGAGGATTATCCGAAGATCAAAAAAGAGTTGCAGCGAAAGTATCCAAAGCATGCGTGGAGGTGAGGTGCTTTGATTTCCTGTAGGAGCGGCTGTCAGCCGCGACCGGCTCCGGGGAGGTTCTCCGCAGATTTCGCAAAATGACGCAGATTTCCCGACCCTGAATGCCTTTTCACGCCATAGCGCTCGGCGCGAAGGAGGAGCACTGCATGAAAATCCGACTTCGCGCCTTTGCGAGAGACTCTCCCCAGTCCCAACCTTTCACTTCCTTCGCATTCGACGAACAAGCGCGGTGACACTCTTCTCTTTCAACCAGAGATGACGGCCCCGGGTGTAGTCACCCGTCCCTTTCTCAAATTGCGCAAGAAATCGAGCCATGCCCACCGGGCCAAGCGCCTCGGTAAGGGCCTTGAGGCCAAGCTTCCGGAGTTCTACCGGGTTGTGAAGCGTTTTCGTGTTCAATGGGTCTCCTCTTCTGTCAGCCAAGTCGCAGGGTTGATAACCTTCGTGTTCAGCGAGCGTAAGGTGGAGTTCATCTCTTTTCAATGACGCCTTCCACAATCGCGATTTCAGCAGCATTGAGACCGTAGATCTCATACACCAAAGCGTCGATCTGCTGATTTGTGGCGTGAACGGCATTTTGGAGCGTGGCCTTTTCCGACTCCGACATTGCAGCGCGCAGCTTGGGCATCAACCCTAGAAGTTTATCCGCCAGCCCCACCAGCTTGTCGTGTCGCGATTTGTCGGTGCTATTTTCCAAATCAACCGCGGCAATCGGAAGCCGTTTGACGTCGCCAACGGACAAACGGGGAAATGCCTGCGCGACCAGCTTGTTTGAAACGAACGGGTAGAGGAATGAAATGAGTCTCGAGTTCAGGATGCCCAGCAGATACTTCATGGAGAACGTCGTCTTGTCGGATGGATTTACGTTGAGGATGGTTTTGTAGTGGCAATACGTTTCTTCAGCGTATGCGCCAAAGACGGAGTGAGGCTTCGGACCGGAGATTTCCCGAATCAAGATTCGTGGGCCTTCAAGCCAATCCATTGTCCGGTAATCGTGAAGCCAGGGGCCATACTTGATCCACTGACCTCGCTCGCGGTTGATTTCGTAACGTCCAACATCGTTGCCTGCCAACTCCGGGAGGTAGTCCTTACCCTTTTTGCGGTTTGCATGGAACACACGATCCTCAATCTGCTCCTTCGTGTGTTTGGAACTGTTGTAAGCTTGGCAGCCAAGCGAAGCACGAGCGACTGATTCAAGTGTGGGAAAGCGCTTGATGAGTCGCTCAACGAGCTTGCCCTCCGCACCGGTCAGCCGCGTTTCAAAAATGCAGCCTTCAGAAGCATTCCAAGCTGACTGCAAGACATCGTTTACTGGAGCTTCAGCAATGTCTTTAGCCGAATCCGCCTCTGTCACTTTCCGAATCACGACTCTGTGACTTGGGGCGGGCTGCCGCTTTTCAACAAACAGCAAAGCAGTGAACACATTTGCATCCTCGAAAACCAAGTGGTCGAACATTACCACCTCGGAGATTGCCGCATTCTCCACGATGTAACGCCGCAAACGGTCGGTGAATTGGAGCGTCAGCCAGGTGTTTGGAACAATCATCCCAAACAATCCACCTTCGCAGGTGAGGGAGATTCCTTTTTGGATGAATAGGTGGAAGAGGTCGACTTTGTATTGCGCCACTTCAAAACGGCGAAGGTATTCGATGGTTTGTTCATCGAACATTTCTGGACCAAGCAAGACGTAAGGTGGATTGCCGATGACCGCATCGAAGCCGCCGGCTTTCATGATGGGCGCGAATTGCACCGGCCAGTCGAAGGCGTGAACGCGTACGAGGTCTTCGGGCATCATTGAGAAGTCGGAGGCGATCAGGGAATTGCCACACTTGATGTTGTTCTCCAAGGGTGGCAGCAGGGCCACGGCCTCGGCAAAGAGTTCGCGCTCGCGCTCCAGCGTCGTGCGATTCTCGTTCTCCAGCATCTTGAGGTAGAGCGAGAGTTGGGTGACTTCTACAGCGGCGGCGTCCAGATCCACACCGTAAATGTTCCGGGTGAGGATTTGCTGTTTGAGATGGACGGTCAGGTGCACATCGCCGGTTTCAGCGTCCACCCAGCAGAGTGGACGATGTTTCTTCTCCCAGGCGGCGCGATCAGCCTTAAGCGAGATGTTGTTGGCATCGCCCTTGGGTAAATCGACGGTAAGGAGGCTTTGCCAGTGTTCACATACGCGCTCGAAGGCGCGGATGAGGAACGAACCCGAGCCACACGCGGGATCGAGTAGGCGCAGGGCATGGGCCCTTTTTTCGAACTCCTTGAGGTTTGGTAGAACAGCGTTGCCGCCCTGTTGGAAAATATCGTCCAGCAATTTGCCAACGGTTTGCTCGACGATGTAGTCCACGATGTAGCGCGGGGTATAATAGACGCCACCCGCTTTGCGAACCTCGGGTTTTTCTTCGATGGTAACACCGCGTCCCTGGGGACGGACGACTTTGCCAAGGAAACGTTCATAAACGCTGCCGAGGATTTCAACGGGAATAAGGTTGAACAGATAAGGAGATTCCTCGTCGCTCAGATCGGCGATGAAGCCGGCCAGCCACTCATCGCCCACGATCAGCGTTTCGATAAAATGCAATTTGAACAGATTGCCATTAAAAAACGGCACATGTGAGGACGGACGGCGATCGAGCGCACGAAAGTGTCGGACAACCATGCGCCAGAGCGAATCTTTGGGAGCGCGAATGTCGTTCGTGAGATCGTCTTCACGTGGCGGTTCCCGCATTTCAAGTGGACGCTGATAGGCACGGCGACCTTCTTCTTCCTTGCCGTAATGTTTTCGCCATGTTTCGACGATGCTCTGGAGCAGCGCACCGGTGTCAATATCGCGGTCTTCACAAATGCGGAGAAAAAGAATGCGGTCGAGGATACGCTGGACGGCTTCGTTGAGCTTCGTGCCATCAAGCAAATCCTCGCGGTCGTTGTGTCTTAGGAGATCGGAGGCAAGTTCGCGACGGGCTTCGTCGAGAAAGTTGAGAAAATCCGTATCCAAAGCCCGAGACCGGTCGGGTTTGATCAGCCATTGTTGTCTGACCTTTCCCTTGCCTGTGGATTTCTTTGGGAGCTTTTCGAGAAGCTGCTCGATGCTACCGTCTTTGACTTTGTCGTGCGCAAACAAGTCCCAAAACTTCCGAGCGATGAGCGGGTATTGCTTGAAGTGCCAGGTTTCCCAAAGACCCGCGTCCGGCTCGTCCAAGTGGGGCTTGCCGCCAACGACAAAGATTTTTATTTCCTCGAAATCCGTGAGGACAGCAAGCGGAAGATCCTTGTTCCAAGCGTAGCGTTTGGCCTGAAAGGCATAGCGCGAGTGAAGCACTTCAGAAGGTTTCTTGGCTTCACACACCAAGCGGTCGCGGCCATCAGCACGGAATAAATAGTCGGCACGCTTCTGGCGACCCTGAATTTGTGTACGGCTTTCAATTTCCACCTCACGTTTGGACTGAATCAGTCCCGCGCGATTCTCCAAGTCCCAACCAAGTGCGCGAAAGAGAGGATTGAGAAAATCATCCCGGAGTTGAGCCTCCACATAGCCTGAACTCTTGAACTCGGCCAAATTTCGTTCAAAGATGCCAACCAGACGATTCAGTTCCCTTTCAAATGACTCGAAACTGGCGTCAGTGGGCATGTTGACGCATTTTACCAACAGTCCATCAGCAGGCAAGCAGAAGCGCTAGATTTTGGCAGATTCGTTGCAGAGGCGGAACAACGAAGCGCGTCCCCGCCCGAAATGGCTTCCGTTGGAAGTTCGAGGTTCAACGTTCGATGTGGACGCTTGTCCACCGAAACTTCAGCGGAGGAGGATTCCCGCATTCGCTTCTTCCCCGCCCCCTCTTTTCATTTGACCCCACCGAATTATCGCGTAGAGTTTAACTGAGACTGAATCTCAAACTGTGCGCAAGCATATCTCTGAACTGGCGAAAAAGGGTGAACAGCTTTTTTGTGAAGCTTGGAAGGCTGCGTCGAAACCGCTCACTGCTTTTTCTCCCTCACAGGCCTGCGACCGTCCTCTTTGTCCCGCCGGAATTTTCGCGCTCGCCAAACTCCCCTGCGGCATTTGCGTGATGGTAAAAGCGATTGAGCTCACACACGCCAAGGCCGAGGAGCTTCGCAGCATGGGAATCCGCGAAGGGTCGCGCATCTCGCTTGTCAGCAGCCACGATCCCCTGCTCGTCGTCGTGGACAACACGCGCATCGCGCTCAGCCATCGCCTGGCGTGCCACGTCAAGGTCGAGGCTCTGTCCTGATGCCAACGCTTGACGAGCTTCCCATCGGGCAGAGCGGACGCGTGTCAAAACTGGACTTCAACGACGCCGATTCGCAACGCCTCATGGAAATGGGGCTGACGATCGGCGCAACGGTAAAGGTTCTGAAGTTTGCACCGCTCGGCGACCCGATCGAAATCCTGGTACGCGGGTATCATCTCAGTTTGCGAAAAGGCGAGGCTCGTTGCATTGCAGTGGAGACAGAGGCATGATTTTTGATGCCGCAAAATTCCGAATCCGAGGTAGGGCGCGTTCGCCGAGCGCGCCTCGGTGGATTTGTTCGGTAAATGACGGTGACGGCGCGTTCGGCGAACGCGCCCTACCTCCAGAAAATCCTACAGCTTATGGCTGACAGCGCCCCCGAAACGCCCCACATCGCCCTCGCGGGAAATCCCAACTGCGGCAAGTCCACGATCTTCAACGCGTTGACGGGGCTCCGACAGAAGGTCGCCAATTATCCCGGCGTCACGGTCGAAAAGAAGGAGGGCGTGATGCGCCTCGACAATGTGGGCGACGTGCACGTGGTGGATTTGCCGGGAACTTATTCGTTGAGCCCACGCTCGCCGGACGAGGAGGTCGCACTCGACGTGATCCTTGGCTTTCGCGAGGACACCCCGAGCCCGAGCGTCGTGGTGGCCGTGGTGGACGCGAGCAATCTTGAGCGCAACCTTTTCCTCGCCACCCAGGTGATCAGTACCGGCAAGCCCGTCGTGGTCGCCCTGAACATGATGGACCTTGCGCGCGAAACCGGATTCTCCATCAACACGGAGGCGCTCGCGAAGGAGCTCGGCGTCCCGGTTGTCCCGATGAGCGCAAGCCGCGGCCAGGGGCTCAGCGAATTGAAAAGTGCGATTGCAGAGCAATTGCGATCGCCCTCCCCTTCCCCTGAAAAACTTCCACTCAAGCCGGAGATCGCCAAATACGTGGACACGGTCACTGAGCCACTGCTGCGCCACAAGCTTGCAACGCCCGCTTCCGCCCGGGGGGAGGCACTCCGACTCATCAGCTCGCAGAGAGCCCTGCTCCACCCTCGTCGTCCGCGTACCGGAGGCGAGGTACACAAGGCCGTGGAGGCGGCGCGCCAGCAATTGACCGCCGAGGGAAAAGCATGGCATGGACTCGAGGCCGAGGTCCGTTACCAATGGATCGAGGCCGTCATTAAAAAAACCTGCCGCCAGCGCGAAGTGTCACAGAGAACCAGCGACCGCATTGACCGCGTGCTCACCCATCGCGTCCTCGGGCCGCTCGTCCTCATGCTCATCATGCTCGGCGTCTTCATTTCAATCTTCAACTTCGCGAAAGTTCCCATGGACGCCATCCAGTCATTCTTCGGCTGGCTGGCGGGATTCGTGACGAACATCATGGCGCCCGGGCCGCTGCAAAGCCTCCTGACCGACGGCATCCTGGCCGGCGTCGGCAGCATCCTGGTTTTCCTGCCACAAATCCTGCTGTTGTTTCTTTTTCTCGGGCTCCTTGAGGATACCGGCTACATGGCGAGGGCGGCGTTCATCATGGACCGCGTGATGGGTCGCGTGGGTTTGCACGGCAAGGCGTTCATTCCCTTGCTCTCGAGTTTCGCGTGCGCGATTCCCGGCGTGATGGCAACCCGCACGATTGAAAACGCAAAGGACCGCCTCGTCACCATTCTCGTGGCGCCGCTCATGTGCTGTTCGGCGCGATGGCCAGTTTATTTTCTGCTGGCCGGCGCGTTTATTCCCGACGTCAAGTTTTTTGGCTTCATTCCCCTGCCCGCGCTGGTGATTTTCGGGATGGTGATCTTCGGGGTCGTTGCAGCGGTGGTGATGGCCGGAGTTTTCAAAATGACAATCATCAAGGGGGAAACGCCCACGCTCATCCTTGAGCTTCCGCCCTACCGCGTGCCGAAAACCGGCACCGTGCTGCGCATGATGCTGGAACGCGGTTGGATTTTCGTGAAAAACGCCGGCACGGTGATCCTCGCCATCTCGATCGTGCTGTGGGCGCTGGCGAGTTATCCCAAGAAGGAAGGCGCTACGCCCGAGGAACAGATCCACCAGAGTTTTGCCGGCCGGATCGGTCGCCTTTCCGAGCCGGTGCTCAAGCCGCTGGGCTTCGACTGGAAAATCGGAATCGCCATCATCGCCAGCTTCGCCGCGCGCGAAGTCTTTGTGAGCTCGATGGGGACGATTTATGGCGTGGAAGTATCCGACACAAAAGAAACAGCCGACCTGCGCTCACGCCTCCGCCAGGAAAAAGACCCGCAGACGGGCAAGCCATTTTTCACGCCGTTGCGGGCTGTGAGCCTGATGGTTTTTTACGTGCTGGCGATGCAATGCATGAGCACGATCGCCGCCGTGAAGCGCGAGACCAACAGCTGGGGATGGGCCATGTTCCAATTGGCGTACATGACCGGCCTCGCATGGGTCGCAAGCTTCATCGTCTGGCAGGGCGGCCAACTGATGGGTTGGGGTTGAGACGGGAGGGCATCCTGCCCGCCGTCTAAAGGTGATTATGCAGGGCTTACGCACTTGGAGTGGGCATGGAGTTGCGGTTGGCAGCGTTGTGCCCTTTGCGCCTCTTCGCGGCCAATCTCTGCATTCGGTACTTGGGAATATGGCCGCGAAGAGGCACAAGAAGCGCAAGATTGACGAGCCGTTCTGCATTGCCAAACCCAAATGCGTAAGCCCTGGGTGATTATGCTTCACCCGTCGTCGCGCATGCCCTACCCTGTCATGTTTGCAAACATCCATGAATGACCAGGAGACATTGCGCTCGATGTACGACCGCCTGGCGGACGAGCGCCTGAAATGGCAGGGACGCAACCAGTATTACCACCGGGAAGTGGAGCGCGTGTACGCCTCCATGATCCCGCCCGGTGCCTCGGTGCTCGAGATCGGTTGCGGCCTTGGAGACCTGCTTGCCGCGTTGCGCCCAAGCCGCGGCATTGGCGTGGACTTCAGCGGGAAAACCATCGCGCTTGCGAAGGAGCGTCATCCCAACCTGCGCTTTGAATGCATGGACGCCCATGCCCTGAAACTGGATGGAACGTTTGATTACATTGTCGTCTCGGGACTGTTGGGCGAGCTGGAGGACATCCAGAAGTTTTTCGACAACCTCAAGCCCCTGTGCCATCCGCGCACGCGGATGATCGTGGATTATTACAGCGAACTCTGGCAGCCGCTGTGGGATGTCGCCGGCGCGCTCAAATTGAAAATGCCGCAACGCCTCCAGAACTGGCTGCGCATGGAGGATGTCAGCAACCTTCTCTATCTTTCCGGCTTCGAGGTGATCATCCAGAAATACCGTCACCTGCTTCCCCTGCCCATCCCGCTTCTGGCGCCCCTGTGCAATCGCGTGCTCGCCAACCTGCCGGGGATCCAGCGTCTCTGCTTCACGGGCCTGATCGTGGCGCGTCCCTCCCCGACCGCCCCCCTTCCCAATCCCTCCTGCACCATCGTCGTCCCCTGCCGCAACGAGCGCGGAAACATCGCCGGCGTGTTCGAGCGCACGCCGAAACTCGGATCCAAAACGGAATTGATTTTCGTGGACGGAAACTCGTCGGACGGCACGCTCGAGGAAATCGAGAAGCAATCGCGGGCGCATCCCGGATGGGAGATCCAGTCGTTCTCGCAAGGCAGGGGCGTGGGCAAGGGCGATGCCGTGCGCCAGGCTTTTGCACGCGCGAAGGGGGATGTGCTGATGATCCTCGATGCCGACCTGACGATGCCGCCCGAGGATCTTCCGAAATTTTTCAACGGCCTGGTTGCGGGGCGCGGCGAGATGATGAACGGATCGCGCCTCGTGTATCCGATGGAAAAGCAGGCGATGCGGTTTCTCAACCTGATCGCAAACTGGTTTTTCGGGCAGGCGTTCAGCTGGCTCCTCGAGCAGAAGCTGCGCGACACATTGTGCGGGACGAAGGTGCTGTTGCGGACCGATTACGAGAAGATCGCAAAGAATCGCGCGTACTTCGGCGACTTCGATCCTTTCGGCGACTTCGACCTGCTCTTCGGCGCAAGCAAACTGCATTTCAAGATCGTGGACGTGCCGGTGCGCTACAAGGAGCGCGTGTACGGCGAAACCAACATCAAGCGCTTCCGTCACGGATGGCAGCTTTTAAAAATGTGCTTCGTGGCGCTGTTCAAATTGAAGCTGCAGTAGCCATGAACGGCGTCCAATCCATCCTCGCGGAGCATCGCCAGGTGTGGGCGGCCAAGCCGGCGCTGCGTTTGCTTTATCAGGACTGGTATCGGCGGATGCTCTCACACCTCGCCGCTTCAAATAAACCCATCCTCGAGCTCGGTGGCGGCAGCGGCAATCTCAAGGAATTTCGTCCCGAAGTCATCTCCACCGACATCGCCTGGTGCGAATGGCTTGACGCCGTGTTCGACGCGCATCACGCGCCGTTTCGCGATTCGTGCATCGGAAACATCGTGATGTTCGACGTCCTGCATCACCTCGCGGCGCCCCGATTATTTTTCAAGGAGGCCGCGCGCATGCTTGAGCCCGGCGGGCGGATCATCATGCTTGAGCCGTATATCTCCCCGATTTCCTGGATCGTCTATTCGCTCTTTCACCAGGAGGAGGTTCGTTGCGACGTCCATCCGCTTGAGTCAGTCGGGGCAGAGGGCTTGCGCAAGGATCCCTTTGAAGGCAACGGCGCGATCCCCTCCCTGATTTTCTGGAAGCACCGTGAGGAAATGGCGAAGATTTTTCCGCAACTGCAAGTGGTCGTCGAGGATCGCCTGAGTTTTTGGGCATATCCTCTCAGCGGAGGATTCAAATCGTGGAGCCTTCTTCCGTCCAGCCTGGCCCTGCCCCTGACCCGTCTTGAGGAGAAGTGCGAACGGCTCGGCAGCCTGCTGGCGTTTCGCTGCCTGGTCGTGCTGGAGAAGAGGCATTGACCTCCTGACTTGCAATTGACGGGCGATCAAAACACGATTGAACAACCATGACGCAATCGAACATTGATTATGTCGCCGGCGCGACTGCATCGCCTGAAAAAATTGCATGGATGGAACGCTTCATTCCGCATCCAGCGGGCAGCGCCCTCGATCTCGGATGCGGCGCGGGACTTTATTCGTCTTGGCTGTCAAACAAAGCCTGGCAGGTGCAGGCCGTTGACGTGAACCAGCCTCCCTCCATCCCGGGGGTAAAAACCATGGAACACAACCTCGAGAAAGGCCTCCCATTTCCGGACAGCCAGTTCGACCTGGTGATGGCGTGGGATGTCCTGGAACATGTGAGCGCCGAGGAAGCATTGTGGAGGGATCTGGCTCGCGTGTTGCGCCCCGGCGGAATCCTGCTGGGATCGGTTCCCCACAATGCAGATCAACGCCTGCGCCCCTACAACCTCACGTTCAAGCACCAGATTGACAAAACGCACCAACGTGAATACAGCCGCGAAGACATTGAGACACGGATGCGGCGCAACGGATTGAATCCCATCCAGGCCGACCTCAAAGGCCCCGTCTCCCCCCAGGTGTTCGCAGAATTTGTATCCATCAGGCCGTTGCGCCGGCCCATTGCCAGATTGATCGGGGCCGCGCGTCGCATGGGGCTTCTTAATTTCGGCGAACTGTACGCCGATGTGTTTTTCGCCGCCGGAAAGCCCGGTTGAACCCCGCGCTTGACATTGAAAGAATCCCTCACTAAACACGCTCTCCGAATGAAAAAGCCCAGCAAACCATTTGATGTCATCTGCCCTCCGCTTCCAAAATTTTCCGATGATCGTGGAGAAATCCAGACCCTGCTGGAAGGCATTCCCTTCAGCAGCGTCCTGCGGATCACGTCTTGCAAGGGCGCCATTCGCGCCAACCATTATCACAAGGAGGATTACCACTACTGTATTCTGGAATCGGGCCGGATGGAGTATTATGAGCGTCCCGTTGGCGACACCGGCGCACCGACCTGCGTGACCATTCATCCGGGGCAGGTGTTTTACACGAGGTCCATGGTCGAGCACGCCATGAAGTTCATGGAGGATTCGGTCTTCTGGTGTTTTTCCAGGAACAGCCGTGCGCAGGCGAACTACGAGAGTGACACGGTTCGCGTGAAGCTGATCTAGCTTCCGCAGTCTCGTCAGGGGAAACCGTTCCCCAAGAACAACCCCATGGCTGGTGTTTCCTCATTCCAACGCCAGACCTGCCGGATCTGCGACAGCCGGTCGTTGGAAATGGTTGTCTCATTTGGAAAGACCCCGCTGGCCAATGCGTTCCTGCGAAAAGATCAGCTGACCGATCCCGAGGAAAAATTCCCGCTCGATCTGTTTCTGTGCCACGACTGCGGTCATCTCCAGTTGCTGGAGGTGGTGAATCCCGAGATTCTATTCCGCAACTACGTCTATGTCTCCTCAACCTCGCCATCCTTTGTGGAGCATTTCCGCCAGTACGCCAGCGATTTGATCGAACGTTACGGCCTCAAGGCTTCTTCTCTCATCGTGGAGATCGGCAGCAACGACGGCATTCTGCTCAAACCCTTCAAGGCGCAGGGAATGCGGGTGATCGGCGTGGATCCGGCGACCGGGATCGCGAGGACCGCAACAGCCTCCGGGATCGAGACGCTCCCGGTGTTTTTCACCCCCGGCATCGCAGGCGAAATTGCAGCCAGACATGGAAAAGCTTCCGTCGTGGTGGCCAACAACGTCTTTGCACACGCGGATGACCTGCACAGCATCCTGGATGGGGTGAAGCAGCTGCTGTCACCGGACGGCATTTTTGTCTTTGAGGTCTCCTATCTCCTGGATGTGTATGAGAAAACACTTTTCGACATGACGTACCATGAGCACGTCAGCTACCACTCGGTGAAGCCGCTCCAGGTCTTGTTTCAGCGGCATGGGATGGAATTTGTAGAAGCCCTTCGTGTGCCGACGCATGGAGGATCTCTTCGCGGCATCGTCCAGCTGCAAAACGGCCCCCACCCCAAGCGCCCCTCCGTCGATGCTCTTCTCCGTGCAGAGGAAGACGCCGGACTGGCCAAGGCCGGGACTTTTCGGCGGTTTGGCGAAAACATCCATCGCCTGCGCGACGAGTTGAAGGCGCTCCTTGCAAATCTCAAATCCCAGGGAAAACGAATCGCAGGATTTGGAGCGCCGGCCAAACTGACGACCCTGATGCACCACTTCCAGATCGGACCGGAGATCATTGAATTCGTGGTGGATGACAGCCCCCTCAAGCAAAATCTCTACACGCCGGGGTATCACATTCCGGTGTTCCCAGTCTCGCGGATGTACGAATCCCGCCCGGACCATGTCCTGATCCTCGCCTGGAACTTTGCCGGGAGCATCATAAAAAATCACCAGTCTTTTCTCGCGCAAGGCGGACATTTCATTGTCCCCCTGCCGCAACTTGAGGTAAGGTAGCGCCCATGCCAACCAGCGGCGTCCAGGAAAAAGATCTCAAGGAAATCACGCAAGCCGTGGGCGCCGACGCCTCGCGATTTTCAGGGAAGACCATCCTGATGACGGGCGGCGCGGGGTTTTTGGGCCGTTACTTTCAGTCCTTCTTTGCCCATATCAACAAGGAGGTTCTCAAGTCCCCCTGCCGCCTGATCTCGCTGGACAACTACATCACCGGCAGCGAATCAGCGAAGGAGCCCGGTGGTCACTCAAGCCGCTTCGTTCATCTGAAGCATGACATCATCCAGCCCATCCGCCTCGATGAGCCGGTGGATTACATCATCCACGCCGCCGGCATCGCCAGCCCGTTCTATTATCGAAAATATCCGCTTGAGACACTCGAAGTGGCAACGACAGGGACCCGCCGGATGCTCGAGCTTGCCATGGAAAAGCGGGTTGAAGGTTTTGTTTTTTTCAGTTCCAGCGAAATCTACGGAGACCCCGATCCCCGCCATGTCCCCACGCCCGAGTCGTACCGGGGCAATGTCGCGTGCCTGGGGCCACGCGCCTGTTACGATGAATCGAAAAGGGTTGGAGAGACCCTTTGCTACGTCTTCCACGGAATGCACGGGGTGAAGACCCGGATCATCCGCCCCTTCAACATCTATGGTCCGGGAATGCGGGAGACGGACTATCGGGTCCTTCCCAACTTTGCGAGCCGCATCCTCAAGGGGCAGCCGCTTCACATCTACGGCCATGGCAACCAGACGCGCACCTTCTGCTACATTTCCGATGCGATGGCCGGGTTTCTGAAAGTCCTCCTCCTGGGTGTCCCGGGTGAGGCCTACAACATCGGAAATCCCGACCCCGAGATCTCGATGCAGGACCTGGCAAAGCTTTTGGAAAAGGTCCTTGGCAAAAAACTTGCGGTGGATTTGATTGAATACCCGGACGCCTATCCAGGCGATGAGCCCATGCGCCGTTGCCCGGACCTTACCAAGGCCCGATCCCAGCTGGGGTATCACCCAGGCGTTGCACTCAGCGATGGCTTGTCCCGTTTCATGGATTGGGCCAAAAGGCATTACCCAACCGGGAAATAGCCCGTCGGCATCCGGACATCAAACATCACCATGAGCATCCGTCTTGGATTGATTGGAGTCGGTCGCTGGGGCAAGCGCTATATCCAGACGCTTCGCGACATCAAAGATGCGCGGCTGACTCATCTGTGCACACGCCACCCGGAAAACGCCGGCCTTGTTGGGCATCCCGTGGAGGTCACCAACGACTGGCGCGCCATGTGCCGTGCGCCGGGCCTCGACGGAGTCATCATCGCAACACCGCCGTCCACACATCCTGAGATCCTCCACGCCTGCTTCGATGCAAAACTGCCCGCGCTGGTGGAGAAACCACTGTGCCTCAGCCTGGACGAGGCTCGCAAGCTCCAGCAGTACGCCAAAGAGTCCGGCTCCCTCGTGCTGGTGGACCACACACACGTTTTTCATCCCGCCTTCGAGGCAATCCGCAAACAATTTCAAGACCCGCGCGCAATCCACCTCATCCATTCGGAGGGGGAGGCCTACGGTCCGTTCCGGACAAATGATGCATCCGTGTTGTGGGACTGGGCGCCGCACGATGTCGCGCTGTGCCTCGAGCTGTTGGGCAAAATGCCAGTCTCGGTCGTCTGCCTCGGGACGGCGACGAGAGAGAGCCGCCCTCTCGATTCGGGGTTGCTGGTTCTGAAGCTGGAGTTTGAGAATGACACGGTGGCATGGATCAACATCGGGCATCTGTCCACCCAGAAGCGGAGGCGATTTTCCATTTTTGCGGATGAGCGGGTGGTCGTGTTTGACGACCAGGCGCAGGACAAGCTGGTGGAGCATTCGAACTCATGGCATCAGCGCTTCGAAGCCGCCCATGGCGGGTTGAATGAAGGCCGTGCGATTCCATTCGCGCCGGGGTTGCCCTTGACTCGGGTTGTAACCGAATTTGTCCAGGGGATATCCGGTCATCCTTCCGCAAGGTTCGGAGTGAAGCTTGCTGTTGATGTGATCCGCGTCATCGATGCGGCGCAAGTTTCGCTTCAGGAATCCTCCCGACGGGTGGACCTGAGCCAACCGTCATGAGACCCGTTTTTGGGCACCTTGCCTCGCGCGTGTTCATCTGGCAGCGGGCCAATCACGCGGTGTTTCTGGCCCGCAACATCGTTCTGGCCTGGTTCATTTCTCCCAAGGAACAAGGTTGGTTTGCGACCGGCCTCAACCTGACGATTTACTTCACTCTTCTGACCACGTTTGAGTTTCGGACGCCGATTCTGACGACAAAGAATCCATCCCGCGAGCTCTGGAACACCCAATGGTCTGCCGAGATGCTTCTCTCTCTGGTGGCCCTGCTCGCCGGCCTGGTGGCGATGCCTGTTTTATTGAAGACGCGTTCCCTTCCCATCGTGGCATCGCTGTTGGGTCTTCTCATTGCGAATGTCGTGGAGGTTTCCGCCTCATCCCATTTGTACGCGACCGAGAAGGCGATGGAATTTCCATTTCTGACCGCGCTGCGCACGGTCGTCAACATCCTCTCCTTTGGGGTTTGTGTTCTTGTCGCGGCATCCGGTTGGGGCTGGGAGGCGATGGTGATCGACCGGGTGATCTCCGCTGTCATGATTGCCTCCGTGCTGTGGTTTCGATCCGGACTTCGCCTGCGATTTCAACTGGATCGCAATCAGATCCGCTATTTGTGGGGCACCCTCAACATCCTGTTTGTGTGCGGCGCATTCGGAAAAATCGCCATGGGCTTCGACATGTACGCGGTTGGCCGATGGCTGGGCGGAGAGGCGGCAGGGTTATACCAGATGGCCTTGAAATGGGCCGTTGTCCCCATGGAGATTGGAGGCGGTTTCCTTTCCATGATGGCTCTCTCCTGGCATGCCTCGCATGCGCATGAAGGGCAGGACGCCGTGCGGCGCTCTTATCGCCAGGTCACCTTTCATCTCGTGCGATTTTGTGCATGGACGGCCACCTGCCTGGTGATGCTTTTGCCCGAGCTTTTTCGCTGGGCGTACAAGCCGGAATGGCAGGTGGTGCCCGTGTTTTTCCCCCTCTTGCTGCCGTATATTTTCGCACGCCCATTTCAGCAGAACTGCTTTCAGGTTCTCCTGGCGATGAAGCAGAACCGGTTTTTGCTGGGCGTCACGGTTGTTCACGCGGGACTGGTGGTTGTGCTGACCCTTCTTGCCCTGCCATGGGGCCTTACCGGGATTATCGTTGCGGCGGGGGCGTCGCTTCTGACGAGCTACGCCATTTTGGAATACAAAATTTACAGCGTGCTTGGGACCAAGCCGCAGGATCTGTTTATGAAGCCCCTGCTGCTGGCATTTGCGACGTTGTCCCTGTCGTATGGCTGCAGCCGCTTCGTGGCGAATCCATTCCTATTGATTGGAATCAAGGCGGTGTTGTGCATTCTCTATACCGCCGCGGCACATGCGGAATGGTCGCGCGGACGAAAAATGGGTGAAGGACCGTCCGCATAGCAGACCCACCTTGAGTTCAACCCCGCGATGCGGTAGAAGACCGGTTATCTTTGGATGAAAACGTTTTTTTTCTATCTGCGGTACTATCTGAACAACCACTGGGTGGGGCACGTTCCATTCCATGGCTTTCGGATGTGGTGGTACCGGTCCATCATGAAGATTCAGATTGGCGATGGGACGAGCATCCAGTTGAATGCCTGCTTTTACGGAAACGAGATCCATCAGATCTCCATTGGAAAAGGAACCATGATCAATCCGCGGGCGGTCTTCAACGCCTCGGCCCCGATCACGATCGGCGAACGGGTGCAGATTGCGCACGCCGTTGAGTTCTACACGGCTGATCACTATCCCGATTCGGAGGATTTTGCGGCCCGCTACAGCCCGATCCGGGTCGAGGACAACGTCTGGATCGGGTCGCGTGCAACCATCCTGCGGGGTGTCACGCTGGGTGAAGGATGCATTGTGGGAGTCGGCGCGGTGGTCACCAAATCAGTGGAGCCCTACACCATCGTGGGAGGCGTGCCGGCGCGCGTCATCGGGAAGCGATCGCCGAAAGCCCGTAATGCAGCGATGCATGGGCCTTTCCCCCTCTTCTGCTGAATCAAGAAGGTGGCTTGGTGGCGCGGACCAGCACTTCGTGAGTCAGTTCGTTTTTCAAGATGTTGATCTTCAGGCGGCTCTTGATCCGATACACGCACTGGCGCAGCCAGTCGAGCATTCGCAAAGGAGCGCTTTCGGACGATGTCGCGGCGTGCGTCACACGACTGATGCTCCAGGAGTCCTGGAAATTCCGGTCAAACATGGAGTCCGGCGGGGCATGCTGATACGAAAGCCCCCCCTCCCGGAAAAAAAACTCCACGGAGGAAAATCCCGCTGCGCGAAGACGCCAGGCCAGTTCCGGCAGGTCTGTTTTCCAGGGATGGCCGCAGTCAACGGCATCGAGCATCCATGGATAGATGAAGCGGTTCATGAGGACGGGATAAAACCGGGAATAGGGATTTGACGAGGACATCTCGATCGGCATCGCAAACACATACACCCCGCCGGGGCGGAGGGACTGCGCGATCAACCGGAGAACTTCCGTCGGATCGTTGTAGATGTGCTCCATGCAGTGATTGGAGAACACCGCGTCGAAGCTGGAAGACCGCGACCGGATAAAATCAAGCCAGTGTCCGCAAACAAAATCGAAGGAGTAACGGGCTTGGACTTCGGGAGTGAACGCCTGCCGAAAATCAACTGCATGAATATTCCGTCCTTTCCCGAGACAGCGCAGGGCGCCAATCTCCGCAGCAGAACCACATCCCACGGAAAGAATGTCGCGCGCGGAATCCGGAATCTGGTTGACCTTCCATGCGTAGGGCACAAAAGCCGGCCTCCAGGCCATCGGATCGCCTTCCGGTCGTTGCTTTCGATCCGAGAGAAGGGCTGGATCCAGGCCATATTCCGGTTGAGGCAGGCCGGTGACCTGAAGGTTGATGTCGCCGGGAACTTGAACCCTGGTCCAGCACGAGCGCGTTTCCTGCCGCAATTTCCGGTTGAGCGCAGGATCGGGCCCGTTGAGGTAGGGATGTTTCTGGATGTAGGCCTGCTCCGCTGAGGAAGAAATTCCTGTCAGCAAAAAGCCGTTCCTGGATCCAGTATAGTTGATGGTCGCAGGAGTTTTCAGGATGAAATCAACCTACCAGCGCAAGGGATTTTCCCCAAGAAGTTTTTGGGAAATCTGGAGACGGGGTTGTTCCGATCAAAATTCCTATTCGCATTGACTCGACCTCAAAAACTCCGAACACTTTGGCGCCTTTACTTATGGTTAGACAAAGCACCATCCCGAACCTCGAAGGGATCCGCCCGAGACTGCACCTCCCGGCCCATGTTTCCCTTGAAGATTTCATGGCGGCACTTTCAGCAGCCGTTCCGGATTACCGTTTCGATCAGTACCGCCTGTATCCGTCAACCAACAAGGCCGCATGGCATGGATATCGCCGGGCCCGGATCGTCGATTCGCTCGAAGACCCGGAGAGCCTTTTTTGGGGTGATGTGGTGGATGGATATCCCCTGCTCATCGGCTGCACATTGCCCCGATGGGATGAGGAACATTTTGGTTTTCGAATGGCAAAGATCAACTGGATGATCTCTCAAGACACCCCGCAGGCAGCGGAGGTGACACAAACTTTGCTGGAGCGATGCATCGCCGCCCTTTCCTCCCGGGATGTCAAATTCGTCTCGGCTCGAATCGATGGCGACGATCTTCAGAACATCCACATCCTGGAAAGGAACCGGTTTCTTTATTACGAAGCCATGATCTGGCCCGTGGTCGAATCCACACGCCTGCCATTTCAAAAGGAGGCCCGCGTCCGATTGATCCAGGACTCTGACATTCCGCGCGTGCTGGAAATCGTCCAGCACCATCAATACAAGCGCGGCCACTTGTACACGGACCCTCGGTTCGATCCCAAGACAGTGGATGCAATGTACGTCAAATGGATTCAGACCAGTCTCAAAAACAAGGATCCGATTACCGTCATTGAGCATGAAGGACAGGTCGTGGGCAGTTTTGCCTTCCGAATGGATGCCAGCCTTTCCAGCCATCTGGGATATCAATACGGCCGGATGAAACTTTTGACCCTGGACCCCTCTTTCCGCGGCAAGGGCCTCGGCCTGGCTTTTTTCCAGGGCAGCATGCTTCTCATCGCGCAGTTGGGCAGTCAATGGATCGACTCTGGTTACGCGAGCAAGAACCACATTTCCGCCCGCGTGCATGCCAAATCGGGATTCCAATCTGTTTACGAGGAACTCACGTTCCACCGCTGGCTTTAGGCGCGGCCAAATGAAAATCCTCATCCATGGAAACCTGTGGCATGGCTCGATGGAGCAGTCCTACGCCCGCGCTTTCAAATTGCTCGGATGCGAGGTCGTCTTTTTTGACCCCAATGATGGGGACATGTCGGTGTACTCAAGTTCGACCCTGACGCTGTGGCAGCGGGCCATCAGGAAATTGAAGAGAGGACCTCTGCACAAGCCGAGGGTGGAGATGGCGAACCGACGCTTCGTGTCCCTTGCACGCAAAACGCAGCCGGACATGGTCTGGGTATTCAAGGGAGTGGACCTGACGCCGCGCTGGGTACAACGGCTCCGGGAAAACGTGGACGGCCCCGTCCTCGTGTATGATCCCGATAATCCTTTCATCGAGTCCGCGCGCCATTGGAGCCGGAATGTCATCGCGTGCATTCCATTGTACGATTGCCACCTGGTTTACGGGAAGTTTCTGATCCCGCTTCTGCTTCAACACAAGGCACGCCGTGTGGAACACATACCCTGCGCCTATGATCCGGAACTTTTCGGACCTGTTCCCACCGGTGACGAGACCCACCCGGAATTTGAATGCGACATCGCCTTTGTTGGCACATGGGATGCGGAGAGGGAACATTGGCTCTCGCTGCTGGCGCAGCGGTTCCGTGTTTCCATCTGGGGTAATGAGTGGGAGCATTGTCAGGACCCCCGTGTGGCGTCCTGCTGGAAGCGGAAGCCGGTGTACGGCCAGGACTTTGCGCGTGTTTGCCGGACGGCCAAATTAAGCTTCAATTATGTTCGCACGGAGAACAATCGCTCATCCCACAACATGCGCACATTTGAAATTCCTGCCTGCGGCGGCCTCGCGTTCACCAACCGCACCGAGGAGCAAACCGCTTTTTTCAAGGAGGATGAGGAAATGGTGTGCTTTGACTCCGAGTCGGAGCTTCTTTCGAAAGCCAGCTCCCTGCTCGAAAATCCGGACCGCATCCGCGTGATGAAACGCCAGGCGCTGGCTGCGGGAAGGGCGCATACCTACCAAAAGCGGGCGGCAACCATCTGCGACATCGCCCAGGATTTATCCGCGAAAACCCGCTCCACCAAATGTTCCGAAGAGGCCGCGCTTCGACCACCGGTCCGAACCCCGGGGACCCTTTGAGTGTTCCCATCGCATTTCGTGGTCGAAGACCGTTGCTCCTCGGAGCCATGGGCACCGCCTTGTTATCCATCCTGGGATGGGGCTGGTGGGGATATGGCTTCAGCGGCGATTACATCGTGGAGTTCAGTGATGTTCTCCGTGTTCACCAGGGCTCGGTGCCCTACCTGAACTTTGTTCCAACCTACGGAATCCTCTATCCCGGCCTGATGAGTTCACTGTTTTGTTTTGGGCCGAACGCGGTTACGGCGATCTTTGCAGCCACCATTCTCCTCGTCTTTTGCCAGCTCTCTGGACTGCTCCGCATGAACATCCTGTCCACCGGATTCCAGCAGACGGTTTTTGCCCTGCTGTATCTGGGGCTTGCCGCCTTCTCACTGACTGATTCGAATTTCATGATCGGGTTTTCCCAAAGCTCCTTGTTCGCGGGGGTTCTGTTCAGCTTGACGCTCCTGTTGCTCAACAAACCCATCACACCGGGGCGGGCGGCGGCCTGCGGGTTCTTGCTGGGGCTCCAGTGGTTTACGAAACTTGACATGACCGTGCCTTCCCTGGCGATCCTGTTCGTTCTCACCCTGGCGGCTCGCGGTGCATCGACACGATGCTCCCTGCTCATAAGCTATACGACCACCGTGGGATTGGTGGTGCTCCTGGTGTTGGCAAACGGGGGTCAATGGGCGATCTTTTTGGAGTCCATGACCGAGCTCCTGGTTGCCGCACCCACCCTGGGTTCGGATTCCTTGTTGAAGCAGCGAATGATTGCAGTCGCGGTCGGCGTCGGCCTGACGTTTGTCGTGATGTCTCATTCGCGCCTCAAGGGGTTGAAACGAAGGCTTCGCACTTCCTGGCTTCTTTTGTTTCCCCTCGTCGGATTGATGGACCTGGTGCGGGGAGAGAACGATCCGCGGAAAGAACTGGTGCTCATCAAGTGGTATCTCTACTGCACGACGGCCTGGATCTGCATGCGTTTCATCTGGATGTTCGCACGTCGTGGCTGGAAAGTTTTCCATCGGGAGCGCTTGCTCCAGTTCATCTGCCTGGTCGTCGTCTGTTTCTTTGGGTGTTCAAGGGCGTTCCTCTCCGGGTGGTATCCGTTGGGCTATTCCATGCCGTTTCTTCTCCTGTTGCTGGTGGCCTCGTTTCCGCGTCCCATCCAGATGCCGTGCGGGGGCGTCCAGGGTGCGATCCGTGTGGCATGGCTCGCGATCGCTCTTCTTTTCGTGGGGCGGGCGGCCGTGAAATATCAAGCCGCTTCCGACCTGGCGGTCTTTGCTTCCCCCCATGGCCCCCTGAGGGTTACGGGAGAAATTCATCGCACCTATTCAACCTATGTCGATGCGGCCCATCAATGCGGGGAAATCCGGCGGACATTCAGCACCTACCCGCTCCTCCCGGTGATTTTGGGATCCTCCTCAGTCAACTATCACAGCGTCCTGTTCCGTCTCCAGTGGGCCAGGCCCTATGACGTCCAGGAGACGCGGATCCTTCGCCTTCTCAGGGATGGAAACCCGGAGCTGATTTTGCTCGAGAATACAGCTTCCGAAACCAAGGCGCTTTTTGGCTCCGATTACGGCCGTAAAATCCTCGACCATATCGAGGCGCATTACGAACCCGTTGTTTCCCACGGACCGGGATTTGACCCGAAGTCCCGGCGAGACGGAAGCACACTTTATCGAAAGAAATCCCCGACCGCGCCACCCGCTCGTTAGCCCGAGCGACCGAATACTCGGTTTGAGAGGGAGGCGAGCGCCTCTTCTCCCCGGGATTCGTGTTTTCCCGTGCTCAAATTGCGGATGGTCCGAATCAAGCGCTGTGGGCGGAAAACATACTGGCTCCCGTAAAAAAGCGAGAAGCCTATAAATTGATAAACACGCAACATCCAAGGGGGGATGTTGTCGCAATAGGACCTGGTTTTTCCCAGTTCTGCGTATGCCAGGGAATAAAACCACTCGTCTGTGAATTCGGGAAGCTTGCCTTCGTTTTGCAGGTCGCGGAAAAGCTCGGTCCCCGGATATGCAGCAAAGGGGTAGAACGAAATATCATGCACCCCGAGCCAGCTCATCTCGACTGCGAATTTCATGCTCTCCCAGACCTCGTAATGGGTCTCCTTGGGAAATCCGAGGATGATGTTGATCTTCACATTCAAGCCTCGCTCGATGCAGATCCGGCTGGACTTCTTCATGTTGTCCAAATTCACCTTCTTCTTGATCCTCTTGAGTGTGCTGGGAGACCCGCTTTCCGGTGCGAACGCGTTGGTGACGCATCCAGAGCGGTACAGGTGGTCTGCCACTTCCGCGTCCACCACTTCCGACCTCGTGCCGATGGGAAGCTGCCATGCGATATTCATGTTGCGGCTGATCAGCCCCTGACAGAACTGAATGATCCATTCCTTCTTAATGATCGCGGTGAGATCATAAAACTGCACCTCCTCGGCACGGTAAATCTTCTGATAATGCTGGATTTCATCGAGTACTTTTTCCGGGCTTCTCGGTATCCAGCGTGTGGTCCACATGAAAGGGCTGGAGCAAAATGTGCACTGGAAGGGACATCCGCGCGTCGCGATCATGGGCATGGCCCTGCGGTTTCCCGCTCCCAAGCCGAATCCGTTTCCCAGATAATTTTCAAGCGGGAACAAGTCCCAGGCCGGCCACGGGAGTTCATCCACGTCAATAATCCTGCCCTTCTGGGGGGTGGTCACGGTCTTGCCATCTTTGCGGAAAACAATGCCGGAGACCGAATCCAAAGGCTCCCTCTTTGCATAAGCCGATGCCAACTCCAACAAGGGGCTTTCTCCCTCGCCCAGGACACACAGATCAAGCTCCGGGCATGCCTGAAGGCTGAACTCCGGCATGGCGCTGAAATGCTCGCCCCCACCGACCACCAGCGCTCCCGGAAAAGCTTTCCTGATCTTCCGTATCAAAGATTTGTAATGCGGCCACTTGCTCGAAAACATGCCGGAAATTCCGATGATTTGGGCATTGGGGTTGATTCGCTCCACCACCTCTTCCTCATGAATCCCGCGCAAAATAAAATTGTCGCCGTAGGGCTGGGGATTGGTGGTGTTTTCCCCGATCGCGTCAATCACCTGAACTTGATGACCCGCATTCCTCACGACCCCAGCCAGATAGGCCATGCCGATGGGAGGTGCCAGCTCGCCATTCATGGCGAAGCGGGAGATAATGGACGGGGGATTGATTAAAACGACATGGGCTTGCTTGGTGGCAGTTTGAGCGTCGCGAATCGAAATCGTAGGCAGCAATGGCTTTATACCACTCTTTAAACGACTCATAAAAGTGAATGCTGAAGGCTGATGTGGAGCGTCCGTATTCCAGAGCCATTTCAATGGAAACGAACTGTAGCCCAAGCTCAACTGCGAAGCGGCTAAAGTCAACCCGAAAATCAAAATGGAAAAGTTTGGGAGTGCGCGGGCTGCGGGATTGAATTAACCTGTCTCGACATGAAATCACCCTCATCGGGATCCCCCTGGCAGCGGGAACTGCTTCTTTCCATCCTGATCGGCTTTGTGTGCGCGTGGGGACCGCTGATCGATCACTTTCTTCATCCCGATTCGCAGTGTCTCTACCCCTTCCTGTCGTGGGTGGATGGCGGCGGATATAATAATTTGCTCCTGAGGGCCAGCCAGGGACCTTTGCAAGGGGATCCGACCCTGTGGGAGCACCGTATCGATCCCGCCTCCATCTTCACCGTTCACACCCATCTCGCGTCGCTGTGCGGCGTTCTCCTGAACTGGTGGGGCTTCGACGGCCTGTTCTGGCTCTCCACGCTGCTCTCGGGAGTCAGCGTCTTTCTTCTGTTGAGAGTGAACCGTCTCTTCGGCCAGGCGTTGCCCTATGCGTTTGCGGCCGCCTGCAGCGTCTCTTTCTTTGCGGTCATGCTTGGGGCGAATCTCCATGGATACGGCCTTCGCAACATCCTTGGGTGGACCCTGTCGATCTCGGATCACCGTCGCCTGCTGTATCCAGAGGTGTCCTCCTACATTTGCACGTACGGCGCCATCGGTTCGCTCGCGTGGTGTCTGTGGCGGAGGAGCTTTGTGTGGGCATTTTTTTCGGCGGTTGTCGTCTCGTTGAACAGCATGGTGCGTCCAACGAACTGGATGGTGCTCTGCCTTTTCATCGGCGTCCTGGCACTTTGGGCCCTGGCACGGCGGGACTGGGTTCGACTGCGGCTGATGGTATTGACCGGGGTGCTGACCATCCTGGGCGGCCTGCCGTTTTTGTTGAGTTTTTCGCACTACATGGGCGCGCATCGCGACGCATTCATTGACCAGGGAGTGCGCGGGGCCATGCAGGTGAAGCTATGGCCGCATTACGTGAAGTATTCGCTCCTGGCGGTAGGATGGATGGGATTTCTGATCTGGCTCAAGCCTCGCAACGGCGGGACAGGCCGATCGGCCGAGGGCGCCCCGCTTCCCAGCGAGGAGGATTTCGGCGCCCAATTTCTCCTGTGCCTTGTCGCGGCATCACTTCTGGCGCACTTCTCCACCCTCCGCGATGGTGTCACCCGCGCCGGGATTGGTTACTTTTTAATCCATGCCATCGTGCCATTTTCCATGATGGCGTTTTTTCACCTGTTCTGGATGAGGTGGAATCGGCGCTATCCGGACCTTTTCAAATCGGTTGGCTGGGGAGTGGCGATCCTGACATTACTTGTCTGGCAGCAGTTGGACCTCGGCTTGACCATTCGAAAAGATCGCCCCGAATACGTGATTCCAGCCTCGAGACTGGCGCTGTACAAGTGGATCTCCGCCCAGACACCCCGCGACGCCGTCATCCTCTCCCCGCTGGCATCCACCGAGGTCGTCGAGTTTACCGGGCGGTACGCTTTTCTGCCCGCGGAAATCACGGACTGCTATGTTTCGTCAGCGCCCACATCCGAACTTCTGGATCGGTTTCTCCTCTTCAAACTGCTGGCCACGGGGCGGGTTTCTGATCTGGCCCCCTTGTTCCAGCCTGAGGGCATCGATGTGTGGGCACTGAAACTGAACGGGGAGCAGACGCGTTGGCTCAATTTTCTGAAGTCAAACATTGGGGCGAGTTTTTTTGAAATTAATCCCCTCAAGCAGCGCGGCGAGCTCCGGATCCGGAATCTCGAGCTTCCCGCCTCGCGAAGATCGCAGGTTGATCTCGTCATTTACTTCGATGAGTCCATGAGACGGATATTCCAGCGGTATGCGGGCCTGGAAGAGCCTGTTCCGCCCGGAAAGGTGATCCAGCTCATCCGTCAGCGCTACAAAGCAAACTACATCCTGCTGCCGCGTCCTGACGCCGCCCTGGATCAGCGCCTGGGCACGGACCCCGATTTCAAACTCCTGACCACCCCTTCGCAACCTGAGCGTCTCTGGGTCGTCCCCTAAGAGCGCGTCCGGAAAGTCTGAATTCCGAGGTAGGGACAGACCGCCGGGCCGTCCGCTGCGCAGCGGCGCGCCCGGCGGTCGCGCCCTACCATCAGCAAGGCAACTCATTTTCCGGACACGCTCTAAGGTTTCTGTCGGAGATGAAACACTCCGTAGTCGTAGGGCCATCGGGCGCACTGGAACGCCTTTTCGATGCTGAAGAATTCGCCAAAAAGTTTACCCCATGCATCCATGTTCCGGATGTGACTGCCCGCATCCTGGTTTCGCAGAAAGGCACCCACCCAATTGCCCGGTTTGGCGGGGATCGCATCGAGGATGAAGTATCGGCCATCCTTCTTTAACACCGAGCACGCCTCCCGCAGGACGCACCGGCAATCCTCGTCCGTAAGATGATGGAAGAGACCGATGCTCAGGAGAGAGTCAAATTGTCGGTTGAGCCGTGACACGTGTCGCGCGTCAAGATTCTCGAAGTACGGGCCATGGCTCGCGCACGCGTAATCGAGGTACCCCTGGTTGATGTCCACTCCGTGGTAGCTCATCCTGTTTTTTTGGACAAAAGGCTGCAGGGCGCCAACACCACAGGCGATGTCCAGGCAGGTGTTTCCGTCCCGCAGCCCACTCCACTGCTTCAAATGATGTTTGATGAAGCCATAATTCAAGCTGATGAGCTTTTGCGAGCAATCATAGATCCACGGCGAGGCGGTGGTCAGATCTCCCAGGGAGGAAACTTTCATGTGGTGGCTTTTCTGGCAAGTTGCCAAGGATTTGGCAATCCTGTTACAATCGACCTTATGAAGCGATTCAGCCCCCCGTCCGAACAAGTCGGACTGTTCGTGTGCGCATGCCTCGTGTTCATGCTTACGTTGGGCGGATGGGGATGGTGGGGATTTGGCACGGACAGCGATTATGCGCTGGACATGATGGATGCCTTGCGTCGTTTTCAAGGTGAAATTCCCTATCGCGATTTCATTCCATCTTACGGAGCCCTGCACGTTCATCTGGTCGCTCCGCTCTTCGCGCTCGGGCATCGCACCCTCCCGGTCATCTGGATTGCCACGGCATTCCTGATCTGGATCCAGTCATGGATGGTCATGCGGATTGCGGAAATCATCCGCCCGGGATGGTGGGCCATTGGAGTTGGGACGTTTTTCATGACGCTTTGTGCATTCCCATCGTATGGGACAAAATTCCTCGTGGGCTATTCCCAGTCTGGATTTTTGGGCAGCTGGTTGTTCACGCTCTTGCTGGTCACGCTGGTCGGAGCAAAGAGAAATTCCGTTTCGACGCCTTTTTCCCCCCGCTGGTTTTTTGCCGGCGCTCTGCTCGGCGCACAACTCTTTACCAAGATGGACGCCGGCGTGGCTGCGATTTTCGTTGGGATTGCGTTGCTGGTTATCCTGTTCGCCAACAAATTGGGACGGAACGCACTGGCTCTCCTCGCCGGCTATGCAAGCGTGTGTGCCGGCATGTGGGCGTTTCTCTGGCTGCAAGGGGGAAAGCCGTTGTTGATCATCGAAAGCGCCCTGGAAGGATTTGCGGTGGCGGGGGCGGTTCGGGACCATGCTCTCGAGAAACGCCTGGTGCTGCTGGGGACGCTCGTTCTTGCATCCTCCATCGCCATGCTTGCTCCGCCTTTGCGTGCCCGCTCGCTGCGGCTCAGGGCATTCGGCGCCCTCGGCCTCGTTCTGGCCTTGCCACTGGCTTTTGCATGGGATGCCTGGCGGGTCGCCCGTCATGGAAGCGGATGTGAAATGGTCGGAGTCAATTATCTCTTTTGCGCGACGGTCTTTCTCGTCAGCAGCCGCTACCTCGTCGCGGCCTGGCGTCGCCGATCCATCGCGCTGCTTCATCGTGGCAGACATTTGTGGGTGACGATCGCATGCCTGCTGGGGTTGGCCGGCATCGCGAGGGCAGCCCTGACCGGATGGGTGGTGCTGGGCTATTATCAACCGATGCTTTTCCTGGTGGGCGTGCTGGCATGGCGACGCTCCTGGGAGACGATCCTTCATTTCCGCGTCTGGAACAGCACCTGGCAGTCTTCCATCCGCGTTTCCTCGGTTTCCATGGTGCTGGTGACGATCGTTTTCTTCGGCAAGTCCTGGTCCATGGTGCGCACGACTCCGGATCTGATTCCTTTCGATTCACCCTGGGGAAGAGTATGGTATGTGCAAAGCTTCCACAGCGATCTGCTGCTCGAACTCCGCAAGCGGGGAGCAGGTGGCTACGACTATCTGTTCAGCAATCACCTCCCCGGTATTTATTTTTATACGGGAATGCGCTGCGCCTCCTTTTACACCTGGACCACCCGCGTGGCGATGAGCGGCCCTTATAAGAAAGTCCGCGAGGAGCAGACACTCGCTTCCTTTCTCAAATGGCAGCCAAAGTTTGTGGTGATCACGGATGAAACCTACAGGCAGTTTGCGATCCCGAAATTTGGAATGGATTACAGCCTCGACTTGATGGATCGCATCCGGGCCGGCTACCGTCCCATCCAGCATTTTGGGTCGCCCTCCGACAAGGGAGGTTCGACTCTATGGGAAAAGCTTCCGGAGCCCGTGAGTCGATGACGGAACCAAAATGCCGGAAACATTGTCCATTGACAGTTTCTCCCGCCGTGTGAGACACCTTTTCGCGTGACCCAGCCCAACCAGCTCTCCCCCAACCTGCAGCTCGACCAGGAGGCCGCCACCCCCGCAGCCCAGGTTTCTCTCAAGCGAAAAATCATGCTGGTCCTGCCGGCCTACAACGAGGAGGAATCCATCGTCCAACTCCTTACCAACATCCAGCAGGCGATGCTCTTTCACTCCCTCGAATACGAGATCACCGTCCTGGACGACGGAAGCACCGACCGCACGCTCGAGATCGCGCGCTCATGCGCGAGTCGCATGCCCCTGCGCATCCTGCGCCATTTGAAAAATGCCGGGCTTGGCGCCACGATCCGCGACGGACTTTCCGACGCTGTCCAGCGCGCGGGCGAGCACGACATCATCGTCACGATGGACGCCGACAATTCCCACACCCCGGGTCTCATCCTGCGCATGGTTCGCGCCATCGACGAGGGATGCGACGTGGTCATCGCTTCCCGCTTCGTATCCAACGCCCAGGTTCGCGGCGTCAACCTCTTCCGTCGCATGCTCAGCCGCGGCGCGTCGATGCTTTTTCAGGCCGTGCTGCCGATTCCCGGGGTGCGGGACTACACTTGCGGCTACCGCGCCTATCGTTCCGCCCTGCTGCGCGGCGCCTTTGATCGTTACCGCCAGTCGTTCGTGGACCAGGAGGGCTTCCAGTGCATGATTGACATCCTTCTCAAGCTTTCCACGATGACGGATACCGTCTTCGGCGAGGTGCCCATGATCCTCCGCTATGACCTCAAGATGAGCCAGAGCAAGATGCGGGTCGCCTCCACCATCGCCGGGAGCCTCAAGCTTCTGCTCCGTCGTCGCCTTGAATTCTGGATGCGGGGCACCCCGCCGAGTTCCCCTTGAAATTCGACCCGGAAAAAGACTCCACCCTGCCCGGATCGTGGGACGGGCTCTGGACTGAGAGGAGCCACATTCCCCCGTGGGATTACCTTTCGCATATCATTCTTGCGGAAATCCAGCCTCTCTGCGGAAAACCCGGCTCTGGATGGATCCTCGAAGCCGGCAGCGGCAGCGGGCGGATCTCCAAACGCCTTTCCCGGTCCGGATTCACGATCTGCCAGATGGACAACTCCATCGCCTCACTTGTCTTCAACCGCCGCAATGACGGAGGCGATGCCCGTCTTCTCGCTGGAGACATCCGACAAGTTCCCATCCAGGACAACGCCCTCGACATCGTCTGGAGCAGCGGCGTGCTGGAACATTTCCGCGGTGACGGCCTTACCGGGGCGATTCGCGATCTGGCTCGCATCGTCCGTCCCGGCGGACGCATCATTTCATTTGTTCCGTACTCCCGGTGCCTGCCCTATCGCGCCGCCAAATGGCTGCTTGAGCGAATCGGGCGCTGGCCCTATGGCCGTGAAGATCCACTCGATTCCCTTCGCGACAACTGCCGTGCCGCGGGACTTGAAGTGGAATGGGAGCGCACCACGGCATTCTCGGCCCTGGGCATCCAGAATCTCCAGTATCTGCCCGGCCTGCGTGCCCTGGGGTGGTGGTCCAATGGAATCGCATGCCGTCTCCACGATATCGGACTTTTGCGTTTATGGGACCGGGTGGCATCCCAACTCTTCGGCGGCTACCTGCTGCTCTGCGTCGCCCGAAAACCCCGGGCCTAACTCCGGGAAGATTTCTCGATGAAATAGCGCGGGCGACGACGCGCCTCCTCGAGGGTCCGCCAGAGATATTCTCCGAGCACCCCGAGCATCAGCATCTGCAGCCCTCCCAAAATCAGGATGGTGATCATGATCGAGGCATAGCCCACCGCCTGCGTGATCCCCAGCAGGCGCATCACCATGATGTAGAGCGCCCAGCAGATTCCCAGCAGGGCGGCAAGAAAGCCAACCACGCTCATGAAGCGGATGGGCAGATACGAAAAGCCGACGAAGGAATCGATCGCCAGCAGAATCTTCCTCCGTATCGTCCACTTGCTGCGTCCCGCATTCCGTGCCTGCTTGACGTAGGAGATGGATTCCTGGCGGAACCCCAGCCACGCCATCACCGAGAAAAGCGAAAGGCTGCGTTCAGGCATCCGTCGGAAAGCAGTGATCACACATTGGTCCGCAAGGAACACATCGGCGCCCCGGGGGGGCATCTTCAAATCCGTGAGGCGGCCCATGAGCCAGTTGAACATTTCGGAAGCAGCGCGTGTGAACCAGCTTTCCCCCTCTCGCGACTCCCTCACAGCCCAGACGATCTGGGCGCCCGCCACGTAACGGGCCAGAAGCGACGAGACCAGCTCCGGCGGATCCTGCAAGTCGGCGGCCATGATGATCGCTGCATCCGCATCGCAATGGTCCAGCCCGGCGGCACAGGCAGTATGGCTGCCGCTATTCCGTGAAAGGCGCAACCAGCTGACGCGCGAATCCTTCGCCGCAAGCGAAGCCATGATTTCTGGCGTGCGATCCGTGGAATGGTCATCCACCAGGATGATCTGGAACCCGTATTCGGGCGCAGAGGAAAAAACCTTTGAGAGGCGCTCGTGCAGAAAACCGAGGTTTTCCTCCTCATTGTAAACCGGAATAATGATGGCGATGGTTTTCAAGCGTGGTCTTCTCCGCAGGATTGAAAACATGCAAGAGCGTGGTAAACAACCCGGATTGCAGGGGCCACTGCTTCAAAGATGCCGAAAGCGTTGCCGTTGACACTCAGGCTGTAAATGCGTTTCATTGGAGCCCATATCAAACCCTCACCCACGCAATTTTGAAAGCGCCAACTTCACCTTCCTCCCCTCCCCCTTTGCGCGTCGGCGTGATCGGACTGGGACATTGGGGACCCAACCATGCCCGTCATTTTGCCCGCCTCGCCCACCTGGGCGCCCTCTGCGACGCCAACTCCTCACGCCTCCACCAGGTCGCCCAGTTGCATCCTTCGGTGAAATGTTTTCACGATGTTGCGACGATGTTGAAGGAATGCCCGTTGGACGCCGTGGTCGTGGCCACTCCCACCTCCACACACGAAAAGGTGGTGATGGCCGCTCTTCGCGCCGGCAAACATGTGTTGTGCGAGAAGCCGCTTGCGTTGCACGGCACGGTCGCGCGGAAGCTCTGCGCGGAAGCCCGCAAGCACCGTCGCGTCCTCATGGTAGGTCACACTTTTCTTTTCAACCAGGGCATCCGCTATCTCCGTAATTTCATCCTGCATGGCCACCACGGCCAGCTTTATTACCTCCACGCGAAACGCACGCATTACGGATTATTCCGACCCGACGTGAATGTCGTCTGGGATCTCGCCTCCCACGATGTGGCGATCTTCAACTATCTTCTCAACTCAGAGCCGGCCGAAGTCTCCGCCGTGGGATTTGACTGGCTTCGCAAGGACATCCACGATCTCTCCTTCATTTCCCTTCGCTACCCGGGCCGCGTCATGGCACATATTCACGTGAGCTGGCTTGATCCAAAGAAGGAACGGGAGATCATGGTGGTGGGCGACAAGAAGATGGCGATCTGGCAGGACATGGCGTCGCCGGGACCTGTTGCAATTTATGACCGGTACGTGATCCGAAAAAAGCCGCTGCTCCGCGAATTTGGCGACTTTCAGCTTCTGCCCCGCGAGGGCGACATCACGATTCCAAAAATCGACCTGGAGGAACCCCTGCTCGTGCAAGCCCGCGAATTTTTGCAATCCATCCAGCAAAGGCGATGCCCGCTCTCCGACGGACGATTTGCCTCCCGGATCGTGAACGTGCTGGAAGCCATCAACCGCTCGATCGGCCTTCGCGGGCGCCCCGTGCTCATCCCCAAAACCCGCAGCTGACCCGAGCTCCATGCCAGCGCCGAAAAAATTCTTTGCCCACTCCCACGCCATCGTGGAGAGCCGACACGTCGGGGCCGGCTCGCGCGTGTGGGCTTTCAGCCACATTCAAGCCAAAGCCCGCATCGGACGGGATTGCAACATCGGGGAACACTGTTTCATCGAGGATGGCGCCGTCGTGGGCGATCGCGTGACCATCAAAAACGGCGTGTGCATCTGGAAGGGATTGGTGGTCGCCGACAACACGTTCATCGGCCCGAACGTCACATTTACAAACGACCATCGCCCCCGCGCCGCACGCTCCCCCTGGGCCAAAAACAAATACTGCGATGAGTCATGGATCACCCCCGTGCTCGTGGCCGAGGGAAGTTCCATCGGGGCCAACGCCACCATCGTGGGGCCCGTCCTTCTCGGTCGCTTCTGCTTCGTGGCCGCCGGCTCCGTGGTGTTGCGGGACGTGGAGGAGTTCGAACTCGTGGCGGGAAACCCGTGCCGCCACATCGGGTGGGTGGACGAACACGGTGAGCGCATCAAGAACCGCCCCAAGGCATCATGAATCCAATCCAGGGACAAACCTTTTTCATCACGGGCGGCTCCGGGCTCGTGGGATCACACATCGCCGATCATCTTCTTCGCGAAGGGGCCGCGCGCGTGCGCGTGCTCGACAATTTTGTGCGCGGAAAGGATGACAATCTTGCGGAAGCAGCAGCCACCGGCAAATTGGAAGTCCACCGCGGCGACGTCCGCGACCAGGTCCTGGTGGACCGCCTCACCGAAGGATGTGCCGGGGTGTTTCACCAGGCGGCCATGCGGATCACGCTCTGCTCGGAACGCCCGCGCGAATGCCTCGACTCCATGGTGATGGGAACACTGAACATCATCGAGTCGTGCCTCAAGCACCGTGTTCCGCGCCTCATCGCCGCTTCCTCCGTGAGCGTGTACGGGACGGCCGACCAGTTTCCCATCAGCGAGGATCATCATCCGTACAACAATCGCACACTCTATGGGGGGGCCAAGGTTGCGACCGAGCAGATGTACCGCGCGTTCCACGACATGCACAAGCTGCCGTACGTGGCGTTTCGATATTTCAACGTGTATGGGCCAAGGATGGACCGCACGGGTGCGTACACGGAAGTGATGATCCGCTGGCTTTATGCCGCGATGGACGGGACGCGCCCGAAAATTTTCGGCAAAGGGGAACAGTCCATGGATTTTGTCCACGTGAATGACATCGCCCGCGCCAACATCGCGGCATACCAGAGCAACGTGGTGGATGAAGTGTTCAATGTCTGCACCGGAAAAGAGACGACGCTGCTTGAATTGTGGAGGATCATCCTGAAGGCCACCAAGGCACACCAGATCGAGCCGGAATACCAGGAGGCGCGGACCATCGGCCCGGTTGGACGCCGCGTGGGCGATCCATCCAAGGCGCGACGCCTGCTGGGCTTTGAAACCAAAACCGATCTGGCCGACGGCATCCCAAGCCTTCACGCCTGGCTCGCCTCCACGCCACGGCTCTCGCCATGAAAATTCCCCTCGCCAAGGTGGATTTGCTCGACGAGGACATTCGGCGCGTGACCGACGCGCTGCGTTCCGGCTGGATCATGCAGGGCCCGCGCGTCGAGGCATTTGAAAAGAAGGTCGCGCAATTCTGCCATGCGCCCCATGCCGTGGCGACCTCCTCGGGCACGACGGCTTTGCACCTGGCGCTCGAGGCACTGGGCATCCGGCGCGGCGACGAGGTGATTGTTCCCTCGTTCTCCTGGATCGCATCGGCCAACTCCATCCATTATTGCGGGGCGACCCCTGTTTTCTGCGACGTGGATCCGGAAACCTACAACATGACCACGGAGACCGTGGAGCGGCGAGTCACAAAAAAAACCAAGGCCATCCTCATCGTCCACCAATTCGGAATGCCCTGCGACATGAAAGCGTTCGCCGCCCTTGCAGCCCGAAAAAAATTCGCGCTTGTCGAGGATGCGGCCTGCGCGATCGGCAGCACCTATCGGGGGGAACCCATCGGTTCATGCCGGTATTCGCGCGCAACGTGTCTTTCATTTCATCCCCGCAAGGTTGTGACCACCGGCGAAGGCGGCATGGTGTTGACAAAGGCAGCGGACATCGCGGACACCGCACGCACCCTGAGGAATCACGGAATGCCGCCCTCGCCGCCCTCCGACACCTTCACCCATATTGGATACAATTATCGCATGACCGACATGCAGGCCGCACTCGGCGTGGGCCAGGTGGCGCGGCTCGCTCAAACCATCCGCCAGCGACGCTCCATTGCGGCGCATTACGGAAAGCGGCTGAAAAACATATCCGGCATCCGCCTCCCGAGGGAGCCCGGGGAATGTGAATCCAATTTTCAATCCTACATGATCCGCCTCGCTGGAAAGCTTGCCGCGGCACGGGATTCCATCTCCGCCCGTCTCGCATCCGCAGGGGTGGCCACCCGCAAATCCATCGCGCCCATTCATCGCCAGCCTTGCTATTCCAAACGGGCGCGCGCCGTCCTGGCCGAAACCGACCGTCTTGCGGCCGACGGTTTGGTGCTGCCCTTGTTTTCAGGCATGGCGGAACAAGAGGTGGATTTCGTCTGCGAACAGCTGGAGCAGACCATCGCCCGTTCCGTCCATTAAACCATGGAGCGGCCTCTTTGCATCTCCACGCTCGACCTCGCCTTCTTCCGACACGGGGGCGTGGTCACCAAGGCGATGGTGTTCGCCCGCATCGCGCAAGAGGAAGGATTCGAGCCGTTTTTTGTCACCCCTTCCGTGGACCTTCATCGGACGGTCAAACGGTCTCTCCTCCTCCGCAAAGCACCCCCGTCTCGCGTCATCCGATTCGGCCGTTACACGTGCCATCAACTCAGCGCGCTGCTCCCGGAGCTGGAATCCAATGCGCACCGCTTTCCGCGGGAACACCTGGAACGCATCTTGGGCACATCCACGCCTTGTTTCGCCGTGAGCGGAAACAACCATGCGGCACGCCCGTTTCTTGACCTCGGAATGGATTTCAGCATCTGGCCCGGCGCCACGTACTGGGAGGACTGCCGTCATCGCATTGCAAACGCACCCTGGTCGATGCGAAAAGTCCTGGACCTGGCAACGAAATCCACCTCTGAAGCCCTCGAGCGGAACATTTTTGAAAAAGCGCGGCACATCGCAGTGGACACCCGATACACGCGGGATTGTGCGCTGCGCATGAATTCGTCCTGGGCCGGCAAGATCACGGTGATCCCCGTGCCCGTGGACACGGATGCGTACCAGCCCATGGCCGAACCTTCCAGAAACAGCCTCGTGTTCATCGGCCGCCTGTCCGATCCCCGCAAGAATCTAAAACTGTTGCTCGACGCCTTCTCTCTCTGTGGCGAATCGCTCCCCCAGTTGGAGCTTCACCTGATCGGCTCTTCCGATTCCCCGGAGCAGGAACTCCTCCGAGGTCATCCCCTCGCCTCCCGCGTCCGCTGGCTGCACGGGATCTCCGAGGAGGAAAAAATCCGCCACATCCAGGATGCGCTTGCGCTGGTCATCCCTTCCTTCCAGGAAGGCTACGGCATCACGGGGGCGGAGGCGCTGGCGTGCGGCACCCCCGTGATCTCCACCCGCTGCGGGGGAACGGAGGATTATGTCATTCCAGACGAAAATGGTTTTCTGCTTCAGGGCTTCGATCCGTCCGAAATGGCCGATGCCATCCGGCGGCTCGCAAAGGACATCGCGTTGCAGCAGCGCCTTTCGCGCCAGGCCCGCGCTCACGCACTCCAGCATCTGAGCATCACCGCAGTCCGTCCGCTTCTGCAAAACCTGATTCATGCACGCCGCGCCTGACCTGCTTCCATGGCAATGGGCGCTGCTGGGGCTGGGTGCCTTCCTGATCGGATTTTCCAAGACGGGCATCGCCGGCATCGGCGCCCTGTCGATCGCCATCTTTGCCAACATCATTTCCGCAAAGGCGTCCACCGGCGCCATCCTCCCCCTGCTCGTCGCGGCGGACATTGCCGCGGTGCTGTCCTATCGCCGCCACGCCCGGTGGCTGCATCTTGTCCGTCTGCTCACATGGGCCGTGCCGGGGATTTTCATTGGTTATTTTTCGATGAAGCATATCAACGACATCCAGACGCAACGGCTCATCGGTGCGATTTTGCTGGTCGTGGTGACGATGCATATCTGGCGTCAGCGCAAAATCAGGCGCGATGGCGAACGCGTGGATGAACAGGTTCCCCACACGCTCTGGTTCGCGGCAACCATGGGCCTCCTGGCGGGCTTCACCACCATGGTTGCCAATGCGGCGGGGCCGATTGTCGTCCTGTATCTGCTGGCAATGCGTCTTCCGAAAATGGAATTTCTCGGCACGTGCGCCTGGTATTTCTTTCTCCTCAACACGTTCAAGATACCCTTCAGCCATTCGCTTGGCCTGATTCATTTCGATTCCCTGCGACTGGACCTGGCCCTGCTGCCGTTCGTCCTTCTCGGCGCGCTGGGCGGAAGGATCATCATTCCATACGTCAACCAGCGGCTGTTCGAGTGGCTCGCGATTTTTTTCACCGTGATCTCCGCCATTCGGCTGTTGGTTTGATTTGACCTTGCCGCTTCGGTTGACTAGATTGTCGGGGTTCCCCTCACATGCCAGCATCTGACGATTACATCTTGGAAATCATCAAGGACGTGGGCCTTGTGACCGACGCACAAATCGAGTCCGTGCGACTCGTGGCCGAGAGCGAGGGAATCGGCATGGTGGATGCCCTGGTCCACGAACATGTCGTCTCGCAGATGCAGGTGACCCAGGCGCTGGCCGCCCATGCGGGCATGGAGACAGTTTCGCTCCAGAATCTCACCATTTCTCAGGAGGTGATTGATGCCGTGCCGAAGCACATTGCGAAGCGTTACAAGGTCGTTCCCGTCTTCCGCCACAACGGATCCATCGCCATCGCCATCAGCGATCCCACCGATCTCGACATCGTGGACAGCCTTCATTACGCGCTGAAGTGCGAGATCGAGCCGCTCGTCGCACCGAAGGAGGAGATCGCAGAGGCGCTCACGCGCTATTACGGCGACGCCGAGGAAGTCAACAAGATGATGCAGGAAATCACCGAGAGCCAGATCCAGGTTGGCGACGGAGCCGGCACTCTCGACACCCCGCTTGGCGAGGAAGCCGGCGACGACGCGCCCATCATCAAGCTCGTTCATCTCATGATCGCAAACGCCCAGCGCATGCGTGGAAGCGACATCCACATCGAGCCCCTCGAAAAGCGCCTCCGCGTGCGCTTCCGTATCGACGGTGAAATGACGGAGGTGGACAACCCGCCGAAGCGCCTCCAGGCTTCCATCATCAGCCGCATCAAGATCATGGCCAACCTGAGCATCGCCGAAAAGCGCCTGCCGCAGGACGGGCGCATCCAGGTGCAGGTGATGGGCAAGGATATTGATTTGCGCGTTTCCACCATTCCATCCTCCCATGGCGAAAGCATCGTCATGCGTATTCTCGACAAGGGCATCTTGAAACTGGGCATGCCGGAGCTTGGATTTTTGAGCGACGACCAGGCCACATTTGAGCGCCTGCTTTCCAGCCCCGATGGCATCATCCTCGTCACCGGCCCCACCGGCTCCGGCAAAACCACCACCCTCTACGCCTGCCTCAACATCATCAATCGCCCCGATCGCAAGATCATCACGGTGGAAGACCCGGTGGAATACCAGCTGGCCGGCATCAACCAGGTCGCGATCAGTGACGCCGTGGGAATGACTTTCCCCGCCGCGCTGCGCGCCATGCTGCGCCAGGCCCCCAACATCATCATGCTGGGTGAAATTCGTGACGTGGAAACGGCAACCATTGCCATCAACGCCAGCCTCACCGGCCACCTCGTCTTCAGCACCCTGCACACCAACGACGCACCCAGCGCCGTCACCCGCATGGTTGACATGGGCGTCAAGCCGTTCCTCGTCGCCTCCTCCGTGCGCGCGATCATGGCCCAACGCCTCGTCCGCAAAATCTGCCCCAAGTGCAGGACGGATTACAAGCCCTCCGAATACGAAATCAGCTCCCTTGAACTGAGCGAGGAATCCGTCCGCACCGGCTCCTTCTACAAGGGGGAAGGTTGCGAAAACTGCAACAAGACAGGATACCGGGGCCGGGCCGGCATCTTCGAAATCTTCGTGCTCGACGACCAGGTGCGCAAACTCGTAACTGAAAAAGTGACCGCCAACGTCCTCCGCATTAAAGCCCGCGAGCTCGGCATGCGCACCCTGCGCGAAGACGGCATCCGCAAGGTGCTCGCCGGCATGACCACCCCCCAGGAAGTCATCCTCACCACCATGGGCGATTCGCACTAATCTTAACCTCAACTCCGCATCCACTTATGTCCGTAGCCATGTCCGATCTGCTTCAACTCGTCATTGACGAGGGTGCGTCCGATCTCCACATCGAAGTGGGTGTGCCCCCCGTCCTCCGTCTCCACGGCGGCATGCACCCGATTGACGCCCCGCCGCTGACACCCGAGGACACCGAGGCCTTGATGAAATCCATCACCAGCGAGGATTACATCCAGCAAACGCGGGCAAAAGGCGGGGCTGATTTCGGTTTCGCGTACGGTGAAATGGCTCGCTTCCGCGTCAGCGTATTTCGCCAGAAGGGCTACTTCGGCATGGTGCTGCGCCAGATCCCCAAAACCCTCCTCACACTCGACCAGATCGGACTTCCGCCCGTCATCAAGGAACTGCTCTACAAGCCGCGTGGACTCATCCTCGTCACCGGCCCCACCGGCTCCGGCAAAAGCACCACCCTCGCCAGCATGATCAACGTCATCAACGAGGAGCGGGACGTCCACATCATCACCATCGAGGATCCCATCGAGTATTTTCACTCTCACAAGAAAAGCGTGGTCGTCCAGCGCGAGGTCGGCGTGGACGTCCCTTCGTTCGCCGAAGCCCTGCGTCGCGCCCTCCGCCAGGATCCCGACATCGTCCTCGTCGGTGAAATGCGGGACCTCGAGACCACCGAGGCCGCCATCTCCGCCGCCGAAACCGGCCACCTCGTTTTTGGCACCCTGCACACCACCGGGGCTGCGCGGACCGTGGACCGCATCGTGGACCAGTTTCC
The DNA here is from genome assembly GCA_023269615.1 of Verrucomicrobiota bacterium. GTDB lineage: Bacteria > Verrucomicrobiota > Verrucomicrobiia > JABWAM01 > JABWAM01 > JAHFSY01. The sequence continues at coordinate 2,748 of JAHFSY010000037.1, read as the reverse complement.
CGCCAACCAGCAGGAGCAGATCCGGACCCAGCTCGCCGGCACCATGCAAGCCGTCATCTCCCAGCTCCTTCTCCCGCGCGCCGACGGCAAGGGACGCATCGCCGCCTTCGAGATCATGATCACCACCCCGTCCATCGCCGCGCTGATCCGCGACAACAAAACCTTCCGTATCACCTCCGACATCCAGACCGGCGCAAAGTTCGGGATGAACACCATGGACTCCCACCTCATGTCTCTCTACGAGCGCGGCCTGATTCCGTACGGCGAACTCATCACCAAGGCTCAGGACCCGAACGCCGTCGCCCAAAAACTCCAGGACGAGGGCCTCGCCAACAAAAAGGGATAACCGCGCATCACGCCATGTTCGAGGAACATTCACAGACCATCATGCAGATTTTCAGGGACCGGAACCTCCTGACCCAGGAGCAGCTCTCCGAGGTCGAGGAGGAAAGTTCGCGGACCGGCAAGGCCATCACCGATATCGTCATTAATTTCGGCTTCGCTGACCGCGACCGGGTCCTCCAGATGATCGCCGATCACCTCGGCACCGATTACGTCTACATCGTCTCGGATGAAATCCCGCCCGAGGTGGTGAAGATGATCCCCGCCAGCTCCGCCCGCCTCCACGGAATCGTCCCCATTGCCGTCCTTGGCAACCTGATCAAGCTCGCCGTGCGCGACCCGTTCAACAACAACGTCGGCCAGGAAATCAGCTTTGTCCTCAACAAGGACGTCGAAATCCTCGTGGCCGATCCCGAAAAAATTGACAAGTTCGTCGAAGCCAACTATGGCGAGGAAAGTTCATCTGTCGCGGAAATGCTCAAGACCCTCGGGGCGGATTTCGAGACGGGAGCCGTGGAAGCCAAGGGACCTTCATCCGCCCCCACGGCCTTTGACCTCGAAGCGGAAGCCAGCTCGCAGCCCATCGTCAAGTTCGTGAATCTTGTCCTCTATCAGGCCATCATGGACAAATCCAGCGACATTCACTTCGAGCCATTCGAGCACGAATTCAAAATTCGTTACCGGGTGGACGGCGGTCTCTACGAAATGAGCCCACCACCGAAGCAGATGGCACTCCCCGTCATCTCGCGCATCAAGGTCATGGCCAACATGAACATCGCCGAGCGGCGTCTGCCCCAGGACGGCCGCATCATGCTCACCATCGCCGGGCGCCCGGTGGACCTCCGCGTCTCCACCCTTCCAACCCAGCATGGCGAAAGTCTCGTGCTCCGTGTCCTCGACCGCAGTGTCGTCTCCCTCGACCTCGAAGTCCTCGGCATGCCCAAGCGCATCTACGACTATATCTGCGAAACCATCATCAAGCCCAACGGCATCTTCTTTGTCACCGGCCCCACCGGCTCCGGCAAAACCACGACGCTCTACTCCTGCCTGCGCAAGGTCAACAGCGTTGACATGAAAATCCTTACCGCCGAGGAGCCCGTGGAATACGACATCGAGGGCATCATGCAGGTCAACGTCAACGAAGCCATCGGCGTCACCTTCGCCCGCGTCCTCCGCGCCTTCCTGCGCCAGGACCCCGACAAGATCATGGTGGGTGAAACGCGTGACCTCGAGACTGCCACCATCGCCATCCAGGCCTCGCTCACCGGCCACTTCGTCTTCTCCACCCTCCACACCAACGACGCCCCGGGCGCCGTCACACGCCTCATCGACATGGGCGTGGAGCCCTTCCTCATCAGCTCCACCCTCCAGGCCGTCCTCGGCCAGCGCCTGATCCGCACCATCTGTAAAAATTGCCGCACCCCCTACGAACCCACCGAGGACGCCCTCGAAATGCTCGGCCTCACCCAGCAGGACGTCGCGGACCGCACCTTCTACTACGGACGGGGCTGCCCCCAGTGCGACGGCAAAGGCTACAAAGGTCGAAAAGGCATCTACGAATTGCTCCACCTCACCGACCCGCTCCGCGAACTGGTCAACCAGTGCGCCCCCACCATCGTCCTCCGCCAGAAAGCCATCGAGCTCGGCATGGTCACCCTGCGCGAGGACGGCCTCCGCTGCATCTTCGATGGCGAAACCACCGTCGAGGAAGTCATCAAGTACACCTAGTGTGGTTTCTCAGATTTGACCTGAAGAATCTTGTAGGGCAAACGGATCAATGGATTTGTCCTCGTGCCACGTGTACTCCGCGAAGCGGGCGACCTGGAGAGCGCTCTCCCGGCCAAAAATCCGCTGAATAAGCCCCAGGGTCATGTCCATGCCGGCCGACACCCCGGATGAAGTGAAGAAACGCCCATCTTCAACCCAGCGTGCCGCCCTGATCCACTGAACATCCGGGCCCTGAGCCGTCACCCAGTCGAAAGCCAGCTTGTTCGAAGTTGCCTTCCTCCCGTCCAGGACGCCGGCTTTCGCGAGCAACGCGCTTCCCGTGCAGATGCTGGCAACAAACCGGGCTTCGTCCGCCCTTGCCCTGAGCAGCTTGAGAAAAACCGGATTCTGAACTTCTGTTCGGGTTCCCCGTCCGCCGGGAACAAGGAGAACATCCAAGCCAGTCGCGCCTGCCAGGCCCACATCGGCAACGCCTTTCGGACCCTGGTTGCTTTTCACCCCGCCGGCATTTTCCGCGAGCATCGTGATGGAAACGCGGTCGCCCAATAGCCCCAACATCTCCAGGGGCCCGTAGATATCGAGAAGCTCGAAACCCGGAAAAATCACGGCGCCGATTTTCAAAGGCTGGGCGTTGGATTCCATTTTTTTGGCGACGTCGGATGCGGAAGAAAAAATGGT
>JAHFSY010000036.1 GCA_023269615.1 Verrucomicrobiota bacterium | reverse complement strand
TCAGCGTGTGCGGAATCAGCCAGAGCGAAAAACTGCGGCGCCCGACCTTCCCCACCGTGAGACTCACGCCGTCCAGCGCCACGGAACCCTTTGGCACGACCCATTGCATGAAATTTTTCGGGGGCTCGATTTCAACCAGGATATCCGGGCCAGAGGCCTCACGCTTCGTGATGCGCCCCGTGCCGTCAATGTGTCCCGTGACGAAATGCCCGCCCACCGGATCACCGATGCGCAACGACAGCTCCAGGTTCATTTTCTGGGGAACACGCGCGCGGTGGAGCGCAGTGCGCTTCCACGTCTCCTGGAGCACATCGAATTCGAACACACCGTTGCGGTTCGAGACGGCGGTGAGGCAGCAGCCGTTGACGGCGACCGAGTCACCCACGCGCGCACCGCGTCCTAATCTGCCATGACGGATGCGGAGGCGTGTGCTGCCGGAGTGAGGCTTGATCTGAAGCAGTTCGCCTTGTCCGGCAACGATTCCGCTGAACATGATTTCAGTAGCGGTAGTGGTCCGGCTTGAAGGGGCCGCTCGGAGAGATGCCAAGATATTCGGCTTGCGACGCCGTGAGCTTGGTCAGCTTCACTCCCAGCTTGCCGAGATGCAGCGACGCCACCTTTTCGTCGAGAGCCTTGGGCAGAACGTAGACCTCGTTCTTGTACTTGCCCTTGCCGCGATTTTCCCAGATCTCGATCTGTGCCATCACCTGGTTGGTGAAGGAGGCACTCATCACGAAGCTCGGATGCCCCGTGGCGCAGCCGAGATTCACGAGACGGCCCTCCGCGAGGATGGTCACGCGCTTGCCGTTTGGCCATTCCACCTGGTCCACCTGCGGCTTGATGTTGTGGCGCTTGAGCTTCGGGTCGTTGAACACGCTGGCGACATCAATCTCCAGATCGAAGTGCCCGATGTTGCAAACGATCGCCTGGTCGCGCAACGCGTCGAGATGCTTGCGCGTCACCACGTCGCGACAACCGGTCGCCGTCACCAGGATGTCCGCCTGGGGCGCGGCTTCATCCATGGTCGTGACCTGAAACCCTTCCATGGAGGCCTGCAACGCGTTGATCGGATCAATTTCCGTGACGATCACCCGCGCGCCCTGACCCCGCAGAGATTGCGCGCAGCCCTTGCCCACATCGCCATAGCCGCATACGACGGCAACCTTGCCGGCGACCATCACGCTCGTCGCGCGCTTGATGCCGTCGAGCAGCGACTCACGGCATCCGTACAGGTTGTCGAATTTGGATTTCGTGCACGAGTCATTGACGTTGATGGCGGGGATCTTGAGCTCGCCCTTCTGCATCATCTGGTAGAGGCGATGGACGCCCGTGGTCGTTTCCTCGCTGAGGCCGTGGATGTCGGCGAGGAGCTTTGGATATTTGTTATGGACCATGGAGGTGAGGTCGCCGCCGTCATCGAGGATCATGTTGAGCCCGCGTCCATCCGGCCAGAAGAGAGACTGCTCGATGCACCAGTCGAATTCCTCGGCATTCATGCCCTTCCATGCGAAGACAGGAACACCTGTCGCGGCGATGGCGGCGGCAGCGTGGTCCTGCGTGGAAAAAATATTGCAGGAGCTCCAGCGCACCTCAGCGCCCAGGTCGGTGAGTGTTTCGATGAGCACGGCCGTCTGGATCGTCATGTGGAGGCAGCCCGCAATGCGCGCGTCTTTGAGCGGTTTCTTGCCCTTGTACTCGGCGCGGAGGGCCATGAGGCCGGGCATCTCGGACTCGGCAATGGTGATTTCCTTGCGTCCCCACTCCGCCAGCTTGATGTCGGCGACCTTGAAATCGTTGGCCCCGGTCTTGCCGGCTCTGGCGTTGGAACCGTTTCGTGTCGTCTTTTTTGACTCTGCAGTGGCTGTAGGCATGGGTGTGGCTGATTGAGGTTGATTCCCGAAAGTATTCAAGCATGCGGGAAAAGTGAGTCTGGAACGCTAGCCGAGTTTCCGTGATTACGCAAGCGCGAGAGATGTGGGCGGCGCGCTGTCCCACGAAATGCGGATCATCAAAATTTTGAGATGCGATCCTTCATGGCCACGATGTCCGCCTCAACCTGGCGGATTTTCTCCTCCAGGTCCTTCATCTTCCTGGATTTCTCCGCGAAAAACATATCCCGGCCGTCGTCGGTCACATTGGTTGGCGGATATTCCTGGCTGACCTTGCTCAACTCACCTTGAAGCCCCCTCAACTCACTCTCCGTGCGTTTAAGCCGCATCTGCTGTTCCTCTTTTTGCGCCAGGTTGCTGTTTGGTGGACTCGCCGCTGAACCCGATCCACCGGAGTTTCCCGGAAACCATGTCTTTGGTTTGAAGTCAGTCGCCTTCCCATCCTTCATTGTAACCATGCCGCTGCCAAAGGTGAGTACGGTTTCATCGCCCATTTCGGCAGTGCTTGCAGGTTCCCCCCATTCCGCAACGATTTCCGAGATCGTTTTCCCAAGGGGATCGAACTTGGGCTGGGAGAACAACGGCTTGAGATCCTCCTTCGGAATGAGGGTCTGCTTTGGAAGCAGGTCTTTCGCGTCCTCGATGAAGAGACTGAACTTGTTGCCAACATCCCTCGCCTCATTGGGATGCGTGTGGAAAAAATACCATCCCCCGCCAAGAAGCAGGAGAAAAATAACGAAGGTTGGCGAGACCCGCCAGCGGGAACGCTTCCGGGGGGCGGGTGCCGCGGCAACCACACGTGCGGGAACCACACGTTCCCGACGAGGCCCGGCCAGGCGGACCGCTTCGGGCTCGGGCCGCGGAGCATCGAGGTCATCGTCCACCCGACGAATATCAACACGATTTTTTATCAGGATGCTTTGGACCTTGCGACTCAGGAAATCCAGGCGGGACCATAGACGGTTCGAGTCCTGGTCGAGGGGATGGCGCGCCAGCAAGGGCTGAAGTTCCTGAACCAGTTCCCCGGCCGAAGGCATGCGATCGGCCGGCCGTTTGGCCGTCAGCCTCGCAATCAGGGCATCCAGTGCCCCGGCAAATTCCGGGCAGGATTCCTTGACGGATGGAATGGGGTCTTTGATGTGGGCCATCATCACCGCCGAGGCGGAAGTCTTGCCCGAAAAAGGCGGCTTTCCAACCAGCAACTCGTACATGACAATCCCCAGGGAATACAAATCGGTCCGGTGATCCACGCTCTTGGAATCCTCGATCTGCTCCGGGCTCATGTAATGCGGCGATCCCATGCACGCTCCGGTCATCGTCATGCCGCTGTCTCCCTCGCCGTGAAGCTTGGCCAGCCCAAGGTCCACGATTTTCACCGCACCCTCGGAATCCACCATCACATTTTGTGACTTGATATCACGATGAACAACCTTCTTCCCATGAATGTACTCAAGCCCCGCCGCCGTCTGGTGAATCCAATACAACACCAGTGGAAGCGGAAGCCGTCCGTGTTGCTGCATCACTTCCGTCAGGGTCATCCCCTCCACAAATTCCATCGCGATGAACATCTGCCCGTTCTGCTTGTCGCAATCAATGACATGGACAAGGCAGGGATGCGACAGGAGGGCGGCGGCCCTCGCCTCCTGCAGGAAGCGTGAGGACATCTCCTCGTTGACCGCGGGCTGGTTCAGAATCAGCTTGATGGCACAAAAGCGCTTGAGCGTTTTTTGCCGGGCCAGGTGGAGCTCCCCCATCCCTCCCTCGCCCAGCTTGCAAAGCAGGTTGTACCTACCAAAGCCGGTCATCATGAGTTCAATGGAGCAAACCCCGTCTCAAAAGGCAAACAAGTTGGTGTTCCGGATTTCGACTTCCATTCTCCCTTGCATCCCGCACCATGTCCGACTACCTAATCCTCATGTCAAAAATCCCCGAACAATTTTCGAACGTGACCGCCGTTGCCAAGGCCAATATCTATTTCGACGGCAAGGTCGTCAGCCATTCCATCCTCTTTCCCGACGGCAGCAAGAAGACCCTCGGGATGATTTATCCCGGCTCCTTCCATTTCGGCACGCAGCTTGCCGAGCGCATGGAGATCATCGCCGGAAATTGCCGCGTCAAGCTGGATGGGCAGAGCCAGGGGAAGGAATTTGCCGCCGGCCAATCTTTCGATGTCGCCGCCAATTCCGGTTTCGACATCGAGGTCGAAAAAGGCATCTGCGAATACATCTGCTCGTTTCTGAAATCGTAGCGCCCCCAAGGCATTGACAGCGCTGCTGTTACCTAGTAGCATGGCCTCATGAGTCTAAAAAACCTCCCGGCGCTCAACGTGGTTGTTGTCGGTGGCGGCATGATCACGGCGGAAGTGATCCTCCCCACCCTGCTCCAGGCGCGCAAGGAGGGGTGGATCGGGGATGTCACACTGGCATCGCGACGCGCCAAAACCATCCACGAACTGCGAAAACAATTTCCCGACGAGAAATGGGACGGGCTGCCCGACGCAAAGGATCCCGAACATTCCGATGCCGATTGCTACAAGGAGGCCATCCGCAAACTGAAGGGGCCCGCCGCTGTCCTGGTTGCAACACCCGATCATCTGCACACTCCCGTGATCCTCGAGGCGCTGGCCTCGGGCCACGATGTGATTGTCCAGAAGCCGCTCTGCCTGAAGGTGTCGGATGCCCACGAGATCGCGCGCCTCGCAAGGCAGAAAAATCTCTACGTGTACACCGACTATCACAAGCGCCACGACAAGGCGGTGCGTGCCGCAAAATATAAATTCAGCAAGGGCGAGCTCGGCGAGATGCTCTGCGGCCATGCCTGGATCGAGGAGCGTCGCGAGATGCCCCTTAAATATTTTGCGCTTTGGGCCGCCGAAAGTTCATCGTTTGAATACATCGGTTGCCATTACGTGGACGCCTACCATTTCATCACGGGCCTCACGCCAAAACGCGTGGCGGGCTTCGCGCAGGCCAAGCTTCTTCCCAAGCTCGGCAAGAAGGCGAAGGACGCCGGCCAGGCGATCGTTGAATGGGAGGATGGATCTGTGCTCTATGTGCAGACATCCTGGGTCCTTCCCGAGTCCAACCCGAATCTCACCAACCAGGGGCTGCAGCTCACTGGCACGGAAGGCGAATATCGCGCGGACCATGCCGACCGCAATTCCAACTTCGTCACGCAGAGCGGCGGCGTGCAGCGTTACAACCCGCACTTCTTCAAGCCGTACAACGACTGGGATGATCCAGCGAAAACTTCATGGGTCGGTTACGGAGGCGAAAGCATCCTGCAACCGCTCGAAGACATTCGAAAACTCCACGCCGCCGGTCCATCTGCGCGTCCCGCGATGCTCGAGCAACTGGAAAAAACCCGTCCCTTGCCCACGCAGGCCTTGATCGGAACCGCAGTGAATGAAGCCTTCCGCCTGAGCGTCCAAAACGGCAGCCGCTTCGTCCGCTTCGACGAAAAAATGTTTCCCATTTTGGAAGCCTGAATATGAGGTTGTTCACACCTCCCCTACAGTCACGCCCCGGCTTGCAGCACGAGTTTCCTCTGGAACACCCGGTATAAATCCGTTAATTCTCCGAGCCCATGCCCACCTTCCCCTCGACTCCGAGAAATCTTCCGCCCGTTCAGACGAAATACCGGACGATCAAGACCGCGCTTCCGGTTCCCGAGTCCCTTCCCATCCTCGAGGAAATCCGCAAGTACGAGCCGCAGTCCATGGGCGGCATGCCTCCCATCATCTGGAAAAATGGCGAAAACTTTCTCGTCAACGATTTCTGGGGCAACCGCTGGATTGATTGGTCGAGCGGCGTGCTCGTCACCAACGCGGGACACGGACGCAAGGAGATCATTGACGCCGTCGTGGCCCAGGCGCAGAGCGGGCTACTCACGAACTATCTCTTCCCTCACAAGCTGCGCGGCACGCTCGCGCGCATGCTCGTGGAACGCGCGCCCAAACATCTCGACAAGGTCTTCCCTCTTTCAACCGGCTCGGAAACCATCGAATGCGCCATCAAGCTCTGCCGCACGCGCGGGCAAAAAATCTCCGCTTCCAAGCGTGTGATGGTCAGCTTCGTCAACGGATTCCACGGTCGCACGCTCGGCTCCCAGATGGTCGGAGGCATCCCCGCACTCAAGTCATGGATCGGCAACCTCGACCCGCAGATGGTCCAGGTCCCCTTCCCTGATGGCTTCCGCTGCAAGGACGTGAGTTTCGACCTGTTTGTGAAAAGCCTCGCCGACGCGAAGGTGAACTCCACGGACGTCTGCGGCGTGCTGCTCGAGACGTACCAGGGCGGCACGGCGAGTTTTGCCGACAAGGCGTACATCCAGAAACTCCGTGTGTGGTGCGATGAAAACAACGTGCTGCTGGTGTTTGATGAAGTGCAGGCGGGCTTCGGGCGCACTGGAAAATATTTCGGCTTCGAGCATTACGGCGTGAAGGCCGACATGATCTGCTGTGGCAAGGGCATCTCAGGCTCGCTCCCGCTTTCCGCCATCTTTGCAAGCCGCGAGGTGATGGATCTTTATCCGCCGGGCTCCATGACCTCGACCCATTCCGCGAATCCGATCTGCTGCGCCGCGGCAATCGCCAACCTCGAACTCATTGACCGTGAGAAACTCGTCGAGAACGCGGCGCGCATGGGCGACATCCTTCATCGTGAACTCGGAAAAATTCAAAAGGAATTTCCAAAGAACATCGGTGCAGTCCACGGCAAGGGACTCGTGGCCGCAGTGCAGATGGTCAAGCCTGGCGGAGAGGAACCCGATGGCGACACCGCCTTCGCCATCGTCCAGCAAATGTACGAGCGGGGCGTGCTGATGTTCGCGCCGGTCGGCTTCGGCGGCGCGTCGGTGAAAATTGCCCCGCCGCTCACGATCAACCAGGAAGCCCTCGAGGAAAGCATCCATGTCCTGCGAGAGAGCATCCGAGCCGTCGTGCAATGAGGAGCAGGATCGGAAACAAACGATCAAATATTCTTCGCCGCGTCCCCAATCACTCCCATCATCGCTTCCCAGCACGGGCGCTCGTCCAGTTCCGCCCTCGATTTCATATCGCAAGTCGAGACATCCAACGGCCGGGCGTAGACGCTGCAGAGTTCGGCGCACTCATCCGTGCTCGAGGGGTCGGCGATCACGAGGCCGTGGGCCCACTCGGCCGCTCCGTTTCCGGTGGTGGTGATCACCGGGAGCCCGCATGCCGCCGCTTCCAGCGTGGCGTTGGAGCACGGGTCATAAATCGTCGGCAGGATGAATGCGTCGGATGCATGGTACACATCAAGGGCGGGTGTTCCCTCCATGGCAAAAAGAAAACGATCTCCCAGGCCGAGTTTCTCGGCGGCGTGGACGAATGGATTTCGTTTCCCCTTCCCCAGCACGACAAGCCGGACCTGGGGCTTTCGTTGAGCTGCGGCGATCTGGATGGCCCACAGCAATCCCTTCCGCTCAAAACCTGAACCAACAAAACACCAGGTCACGGCGTCGTGGGGGATCCCGAGCGCACGGCGTAATTCCAACCGATGGTTTGCGTCGGTGCAGGGGCGGAAAGTTTCGAGGTCCACGCCGGGATGAATCACGCGAATGCGATCCTCGGGATATGGGAAGCGATCCAGAATTTCGCGTTTCACCATGGGCGAGTTCGCGACCACCCATTCCGTCGCCTGCGCCTGGAATGTTTTCTTCTCCAGATCGAGAAGCGCCTGGTGTTTCCGGCTCCATGAAGCCCAGAGGCGTTGCATGCCGGATTGAAAACGCCCGCGGCGGTCAAGCCATGCGGCATGGACGCCGTCACCTGCGCGAAAGATGTGCTGGCGCCGCGTGCGTTCGAGGCTGAAAATCAACCCGTCGTTGCGCCCGACGATGCGGGGAAAAACCGCCTTGTCGTACGCGGGTGGGCCGCTGCTCGAGATTTTCAGCGTACGGTACGAACCATCCGTGGGCTCCGGCCATTTTTCCGCGGCGATCCATACTTCGTGACCCCGCTGGTGCAGCATCGCCGCAAGCCTTTGAGTGAACCGCTCCGCCCCGCCTGTCGCCGTGTAGCGGCGTCTTAAAAGCCAGATTTTCACCGGACGCCCCGCCTGCTTTTCACGACAAGCTCAGCTTTTCGCATTTGAAACCTCAACGAGATCCTCTTCCTGAACTCCATTGCGACGATTCTGAAAACCAACCGTGCCCACCCCATTTTCCATACCCAGAACGCCCTTGCGAACGAGCATGCGGTAATAAATGTCTTCCAGTTTTTCAACCATGTTTTGGAGAGAATAGTGTTCGATGATGCGCTGGCGCCCGGCGCATCCCATCATGCGTGCCTTTTCTGGATTTTCAACGAGTTGCAACAGGCTGGCCGCCAATTCATCGGGATTTTGCGGTGTGCAAAGCAGGCCGTGAACGCCCGACGTAATAACCTCGGGAATCCCTCCCACCGCCGTGGCGACAACCGGACATTCCATTGCAAGCGCCTGGAGCAACGCCTGCGGAACGCCCTCATTGGCATACGAAGGAAGCACAAACACATCGAGGTCGCGCATGATCTGTGGGATTTCGTCGCGATGACCGATGAGAAACACAAAATCCTCGAGTTCCATTTCCAGGATGTCCTCCTCGATCGGATTTCGACGGGGGCCTTCCCCGACAATCACAAAAAACGCGTTGGGACAACGATCCTTCACCTGGCGTGCCGCTCGCAAAAAATCCGGGTGTCCCTTCCAGCTGCGCAACACCGACACCATCCCGATCAACAGCGAATCCGGAGGCAGGCCCAGTTCCGCACGCAGGTTGGCCTTCGGTCGCTCCACGTCAAAACGCTTCAGATCCACCCCCGTGGGCACCGCGCCAATGTGGTCGGGCACGAAGCCGTTGAACTGCACGAGGTCCTCCGCAATCCCGTTGCTTGTGGTGATGATGTAGTCGTGCAAATGCTGGTACACCAGACGGGTCAGCCATCCACGCGACACACGCGCGGAAATATGACGGGTCTTGATGACGAGGGGCACTTTCGCCTGCCTCGCCGCGAAGCCAGCCAGCCAGCTGTCGCGTGAACTGTGCGTGTTGACCACGTCAATCTTCTCCGCCCGGAAAAAATCGCTGAGCCATCGCAGGTTCTGAAAAAAATCCGAGCGTCGCATCGAGAGCGGCAGCGTCTGGATCTGGAAATCGAGGCCTCGACGAAAGATGTCGCTATCGGGCGGGGCCACGATGGCCGTGTGATGGCCGCGTTTGGCCATCTCGCGCAATTCCACCATCACGCGGATTTCCTGCCCGCCCCATCCCAGGGAAGCTTCCGTATGAACAATTTTGAGTTTTCGATGAGGTTGTGACACGATTCAGCCTTAATCCATGGATCCACTGCCGCCATCCAAAGCCTTCACTGGCATTAGAAAGATTTTGCTGATGAAACTCAAGCACATCGGCGATGTGCTTCTCACCACCCCCTGCATTCGTGCCCTGCATGAAACCTTCCCCGAGGCACGCATCTCCATCCTCGTGGATGAAGGCACCCAATCCGTCGTGGAACACCACCCCCTGCTCGAGGAAGTCATTCTCTTTCCGCGCCGTCGCATGAAGGGGCCTTCACTCGGACGAATCGCGCGCGAATGTGAATTTGCAATGGGACTGCGGCAGCGCGGTTTCGACATGACAGTGGACCTCACCTCCGCCGACCGCCCCGCGTGGCTCGCGTGGTTCAGCGGCGCGCGCTACCGCCTGGCCTACGATCTGCGAAAAGGATTCATCGGCAAACGCTGGATGTACACCCACCCCACCCCCTACCCGACCGACCCAGATTTGCACGAGGTCAAAAAAAATCTGGGCGTCATCGAGCCCTTCGGCATCACCACGTCATCGCCTAAAATGGAGATGCACTTTTCCAAAGAAGACGAGCAGTCCATCCGCGAAACATTGCAAACGCTCGGAGTGACGGATGGAACCTTCGCAGTGGCACATCCCACCTCGCGCTGGCTTTTCAAATGCTGGGAGGACGATCGGTTCGCGGCATTGATTGACTGGCTGCAAACAACAAATAATACTCCAGTGATCGTCACCTGCGGCCCCGACGCAAAGGAGCTGGAGCGAGTGAACAAGGTGCTGGCGCTGTGCAAAAGCAACCCCCGCACCATCCTCGGAAAATTGAGCCTCACCCAATGGGCGGCTCTGGTGAAACGTTCAAAACTATTCGTCGGAGTAGATTCCGCCCCGATGCACATCGCCGCGTCCCAAGGCATCCCGTCCGTCGCATTCTTCGGCCCGACCGGCTTCCATAACTGGCAACCCTGGGCCGTGCCCAACGCCGTCCTGGTCCACGACTGCCCATGCTCCCGCGACCGCAAACCTCATTGCGATTGGACAAAGACGCGCGCCTGCATGAGCGCAATCACGCTGGAAGAAGCCCAACAAGCGGTCGGGCGGCTGCTAAACAAATAAACCATTCGGCGCCATGCTTCCCACCCTTCAACGCCTACTCCTGACTGTGGCCTATGGCTCGCCACGGAAGGCCGATGGAGCATTCCGCTCCGAGCAGGTCCGCAAGTTGCTTTTGATCCGCCGCAATGGCATCGGGGACATGATCTGCACTCTGCCGCTCATCCGTAACATCCGCGCGGCGTGGCCGAAGGTTCAGATTGATGTGCTGGCGAGCGAATCGAATGCCTGCGTTCTCGAAAATCTCAAGCTGGTGGATCACATTTTTCTTTATCGCCGGGGCAAGGGGCTTTTGCGAAATCATTACTTCAACCTGCCTCACGTGCTGCGCCCGATCCACGAGCAGAGTCATGATCTGATGATCGCGGTGAAGGGCGGGTTCTCACCGCTTCTCGGCACGGTTGCCTTTGCCACGCGCATCCCGTGGCGTCTTGGTTACGTTCCCAGCCGCGGGCACCCCATGGATTTTTGTTTCAATCTCAAGGTCGAGCTGCCCGTGGAACGCGAGCACCAGGTGGAGAGCTGCCTCCGCTTTCTGAAGCCGCTCGGCATTCCGCAAACCTCCTGTGATCTCAGCATTCATCTCGATCCCGCGCACGTACAGTTTGCCGACGAGGAGTTGAAGGCGGCGGGTGTCAATGCCGGGAAGGTTGTCCTTTTCAACATTTCATCGGAACGCGGCGAATCGCGCTGGAACTCCGTGGCGATTGCGCAAACGGCGCAGCAATTGGAAAAGGAATTCCAGCTTCCCATGGTGGTGTGCGGCCTCGCGCGCGACCGCGAGGCGCTGAAGGAGGCCCAGCGAATCTCGGCGGGCGCGATCCGTCGGGCCGTGGAGCCGCCTTCGATCCATCATTTTGCCGCCCTCGCTGCGCGCTCGCGATTTCTCGTGTGCGGTGACGGCGGCCCGATGCACGTGGGCGCGGCGGTCGGCGTGCCGGTGTTTGTCCTTTTCAGCGCAACCGACCCGCAGATCTGGCGCCCCTACGGCGTCCCGTTCGCCTGCGTGCAGAAAGGACGGTTTGTGACCGACCTCACGCCGACCGAAGTGGTCGCCAAAATCCGCGACTGGCTCCCAACCCTGCCTTGACGGGATTTCAGAAGAGTTTCACGCAAAGACGCCAGGGTGCAAAGTGTCCCTTGATCCCCAAAAGTTTTACGCAGATTTCTGATTGGCAATCAAACCCCGCATTCGGTTCGTCACCTCGGTGACGAGCCGAATGCGGGGTTGGGACCAAGGGCTTTGCGCCTTTGCGCGAACCATTCCGAAATTCAACTTCTTCACGGAAAAAGGCCGCGCACCTTCTTCGCTTCCGCCACCTTCCTGACGCCAATGGCCAGTGCCGCGTCCCGATGATAAAGCTTCTCGCGCTTGGAAAACTGCAGCACCTGGCTGAAGGTCTGCTCCAGGATGCGGTACAGGCGGTCGTTCACCTCGGCTTCCGTCCAGAAAAAGTTCTGCAAGTCCTGGACCCATTCAAAGTACGAGACAATCACACCCCCGGAGTTGCACAGGACGTCGGGGATGACGAAAATGTCCGAGTCGCGCAACACCTTGTCGGCCTCCACCGTGGTCGGCCCGTTGGCCGCCTCGGCGAGAATCCGACACTTCAACTGGCGCACATTCTTCCCGGTGACCTGGCGCTCCACCGCCGCGGGAATCAGCACATCGCACTGAAGTTCGAGCAGTTCCTCGTTGGAAATATTTTTTGCGCCGGAAAATCCCACAACCCCCTTGGTCAGCGCCACATGCTCCGCAAGCTGGTCCAGGTGCAGTCCTGCCGGATCATGCACCGCGCCGGTGTGGTCGCCGACGGCAATGATTTTTGTCCCATGGCGTGACAGCGCAAACGCCGCATGAAATCCCACGTTGCCGAATCCCTGGATCACCACCGTCGCTCCCTGCGCCTCGATTTTCAACACATCCATGGCACGGTTTACGAGGTACGCCACTCCGCGCCCAGTCGCTTCCTTGCGCCCAAGGCTTCCGCCAATGGAAACCGGTTTGCCCGTCACAATGCTCGGCACGGCGTGCCCGGCGTGCGTGCTGTACGTATCCATCATCCATGCCATCGTCTGCTCGTTCGTGCCCATGTCCGGCGCGGGAATGTCCACCTGCGGGCCGATGATCGGGATGAGCTCCTGGGTGAATCTGCGGGTGAGACGTTCGTTTTCACCGATGGACATCTTGTGTGGATTGCAGGTCACTCCACCCTTCGCACCGCCATAAGGCAGTCCCACGAGCGCACATTTCCAGCTCATCCACATCGCAAGCGCCGCGACCTCGCCCAAGGTCACGTCGGGATGATACCGGATTCCGCCCTTGGTCGGGCCAAAGGTGAGGTGATGCTGCACGCGGTAGCCTTGGAATGTCTGCACCGTGCCGTCATCCATCCGCACGGGAATTTGCACGATGAGCGCCCGCTTGGGCAGCCGCGTGCGTTCGCGCTCGGCCTGACCAATGCCAAGCCATTCGGCAATGTGGTCGTACTGGTCGCACGCCATCTTGAAGACCGGTGAATCGTAAATGGACGGGGTGTTCACGACAATTTGCGGCTTGCGGGCATTTTGGTTTGAAGGCGCACGGTCACCTCGGAGGTCTATCCCTTGCGACGGACAACGTGAAGCAAAAAAGCGTGCGCGGCAGCCTTCACTTTGGTTAGGTGGAGACATGCCGCAGCTTACCCGACAGGAACAATTCATGGTCGCGCTGATCATGTTGGCCTTGATTGTGGGGGGGATTGTGAGAATCTATCACCACGCCCACCCGCCCACCCGCGCTTCTGCCAGCACTTCGTCCACTCCCTGAACCCATTTTGTCATGCAGAAAATTTCCATCGAAGAGGCCATCGAGCAGATTGTGAAGAAGGACGGGAGATATCACACCGACGCCTACCAGTTTGTCCGCGAGGCGCTCGACTTCACGGTGAAACAGCAGAAAAAGGGGGGCGCGATCCAGCAGCAGCACATCTCGGTTGCCGAACTCCTGCAAGGCATCCGTGAATACGCGCTCCAGCAATTCGGCCCGCTCGCCCTCACGGTCCTCAACTACTGGAACATTCGCGTCTGCGAAGATTTCGGCGAAGTGGTCTTCAACATGGTTTCCATGCGCATCCTCAAGATCACGGAAAAAGATACGCGCGAAGATTTTAAAAATGGCTACGACTTCGATGAAACCTTTCTCCGCCCGTTTGAGCCGAGCCAGAAGCCCGCGCGACGCTCTTCCGCCAAAACCAGGCTCAATCCGAAAAGCACCTCATGAGGCCGCCGGCCCTCATGACCCACCCGCGATGCCTGGGAATGATTTTTGCCGGCGCGCTCCTCGTCGTGACCAACTGTTCACCTGACCCCACTTCCATGCAAACTCGCTCCACCTCCCCCATCAATCAGGGTTCCAAGCCAGGCTCGCCCGGCGTGAAACCGGAAAGATTGACCCTGCCCAACGGCCTCACCATCGTCACACTCGAAGACCACAGTGCCCCCGTCGTCTCCGTCCAGGCCTGGGCGCGCACGGGCTCCATCCACGAATCGAGCCAGATGGGCGCGGGCCTCTCGCACATTCTCGAGCACATGCTCTTCAAGGGAACCGAAAAACGCGGCGTCGCCGATGTCGCGCGCCAGGTCGAGGCCCACGGCGGCTATATCAACGCCTACACCTCGTGGGACCGCACGGTGTACCACATTGACATCCCGTCGGACGGCGGAAAGCCCGGCACCTCTCTTGGCACCGAGATGGCCATCGAGATCCTCGCCGATGCGATGATGAATTCCACGCTCCCACCCAAGGAATATCTGCTCGAGCAAAAAGTCATCCTGCGCGAAATGGCGATGAACCGCGACAATCCCGATCGCCAGGCCACGGAACTTTTTTTCGCCACAGCCTATTCCACGCACCCCTCGCGTCATCCCGTGATCGGTTACGAGGAGGTTTATCTCGCCCTCAAGCGCGAGGACGTGATGGGCTACTACAAGGAACGCTACGTCCCGAACAACCTCATGTTTGTCGTCGTGGGCGACATCAACACGGCCAGGGTGCGTGAGCAAATCACAAAACTGGCAGGTGAATGGCCGCGCAAGCCCCTGCCTCCGTTTTATGTTCCCGAGGAGCCGCAGCAGATCAGCGCGCGTATCGCCACCAGCGAAAGCCGCACCGCCGCCCAGCAAACGCGCATTCACCTGGGCTACCAGACTTGCGACTTCCGTGATCCCGACGCCGCACCGCTCGAAATCCTCGGCATCATTGCCGGGAGCGGACTCAGCTCGCGCCTTTACCAGGTGTTACGCGAGGAGAAACATCTCGTGCATGAAGTGGACGCATGGTCCTACACGCCCGCATGGCGCGGAGTCTTCGGTTCAAGCGCAGTCGTTGATCCCGACAAAGCCGACGCGGCGCGCGATGGCATCCTGAACGAGCTCTCCAAGTTCAAGACGACGCCCATTTCCGTCGCCGAGCTCGAAAAGGCCATCAAGCTGGCGCGCAGCTCGCACCTCGGTTCGCGCAAAACCATGGGCGGCCAGGCCGGCGACATCGCCTCGAATGAGCTGCTCACCGGTGATCTCGAATTCTCCGACAAATATCTCGCCGACCTCGAAAAAGTCACGCCCGAGGACGTCCAGCGCGTGGCAAAAAAATACTTTCTTCCCAACCTGCTCACAGTCGCCATCCTGCAGCCCAAGGGGAGCATGAAAAAGCAGGTGGTCGCAGCACCGGCAAGCAAGGAGAACGCCGTCAAGAAAACCGTCCTCCCCAACGGCCTCACACTGCTCACGCGCGAAGACCATCACCTGCCCTTCGTGGAATTGCGGCTGGTGATGAAATCGGGGTTGCTCTTTGAAAAACCAAAAAACAACGGCATCAGCCAGCTCACGTCCAAGCTGCTCTTGAAGGGCACGAAAAACCGCACCGCCGCGCAGATCGCGCGTGAGATCGAGTCCGTCGGCGGCGGCATCTCCACCTACAGCGGATCCAACAGCATGGGCCTCTCCATTGAGGTGATGCATTCCGACATCCCGCTCGCCCTCGACATCCTGCAGGACATCGTCAAGTCCTCCACGTTCGAAAAATTCGCACTCGAGCGCGAGCAGGAGGCACAGGTCGCCGAAATCCAGCAGGAGCATGAACAGCCGGTAAAGATTGCGATGCAGAACGCTCGCGCCAAACTCTTCGGCGCCCACCCCTACAGCATGCCCGGCCTTGGCACCGAGCAGACCGTGAAGGCGCTGAAGTCGGAGGATGTGCAGGAGTTCTGGAAAAAAGTCGCCGCCCCCTCCAACATGGTGCTCGCCATCTATGGCGACATCCAGCCAGACAAGGTGAAGGAACTCGTCGAGAAAAGCCTGGGCGCATTGCCGTCACAGACCGTCCAGCAACCGAAAAATCCCGCCGCTGATTTCGGCAAGGCCGACCGCGTGATGGACAAGCAGGACAAGGAACAGGGCGTTGTCGTCATTGCCTATCCTGGCATTGACCTGAAAAATCCCGACCGCGCGAGCATCGAGCTGATGAACGCCGCGCTGTCAGGAATGGGCTCGCGACTTTTCCTGCGCCTGCGCGACCAGCTTGCGCTTTGTTATTACGTGGGTGTGAACGAATTGATCGGCCTCGACCCCGGCTTCATTTACTTCTACATCGGCACCGCCCCCGACAAGGTTGCCGAGGCGGAAAAGGAAATCCAAAGCGAGATCGCGAAGATCCGTGACGCCGGCATCACCGCCGAGGAGCTGGAGCGCGCCCGCAACGGCCTCATCGGCGAGCGCACCATGCAGAAGCAGGACCTGGGCGGCCTTGCGATGGCCGCCGCCCTGGACGAGTTGTACGGCCTTGGTTACGACAACGCCGACAAGATGATCGCCGAATACAACAAGGTCACCGCAGCCCAGGTCCAGGCCGCCGCCAAAAAATATCTGGGCCAGCCATCCGTGATTTCAGTGGTGAAGCCTTAGCCCGTGCTGCGTGGTCCTGACACCGGATCAGCGTCCCAGGTCCTGCGCACGGCACAACGCTCGAATCGCATTCCCGTTGGACTCCTTGTAGGTGACCCGGAACATGCCTGACTTCGCGTCCTGATCACCGATGGTCAACACGCTGTCTTTCTTAAAAATTCCGATTTGCTCCGCTGGATTGCTGGGGTTGAACGCGCCGATGTCGCTGGAACAGGTGAACAGGGCGGGTGCCCTGGCAGACGCCGTGTTCATGCCCCCGGTTGGCGAGGATGGGATGGCGGAGACCGTCTGGGTTGCAGATGTGTCCGGTATGGGAGCCTTTTTCGGGTTCGCACCCGGCGATTGAGTTGTTCCCAACAACTTGAATGAGTCGAAAAACTTCTTTTTGACTTCTGGCAGTCCACTGCGCTTGTCGCGCACAAAAATGGCCTGGTACAGGCGGGGTCCCACCATGAACATCCGGACAGACAGCAAGTCCTCAGTGCCTCCTTCGGAATCCAATATGTCAAGCTCCCTGCCCGGATTCCCTTGCACATCAATGTTGCGCTCCGCAAGAACCCGGCACTCCTTTGAAGCGCCGACCATTCCATCCCGGGCAGCTTCAAGCATGCGCTCATGATTCGCCGGGCCAGTCAGGGGGTACTCGATATAACACACCAAAAAGACAACTTCCCCCGATGCCGAAAAAGTCACCAACGCGGCGCGGGAGGACATTGCAAGCTGCTGCCGGTGGGAGGTGAGCGTGCCCATGGTTGTGCTCACGGGGTATTCGATTTTTGTCGGAACCCCCGGAAACATGATGGTGTAGCCGCCATCGGCACAGGAAAACTCCCGCCATTCGTGCTTCTTCTTCACGGCGCCTGCGCCCACCGCAAACAGGTAGGCCACGATGCCGAACACAACCAGCCAGAGCAGATTTTGCTTTTTCTTAAACAAGCTGGAGACGGCCCAAATGATGACAATTCCCACTAAAACATAAAAAGTATATGTGCCGATATTCTCGGCAACCCGATTGGCATCTGGTGGATTTCCAATTTGCGCAACAACGGTCAACGGTGTCATGGAGGCGTCGATCTGGTTGAATGGTTCGGCCAAAAGCCTAAAGCGCACAACCCGCCGGGTCAACCGTGCTTGAAAAGGAAAATTGTTTTAAGTAACGTGAATCCACCATGACAGGCGTGTTCTTCATCGCTGCGGGTGCCTTGATTTTTGTGGGTACCATATGGTTTCTCATCGAGGCCTTTTCCGAAGGGGCGCTGTGGGGCCTTGGATGCCTCTTGATCCCCCTGGTCTCATTGCTGTTTCTCGTGCGTCATTTTGACAAGGCGAAGGTCCCTTTTCTGTTGCAAGTGCTTGGTTTTGGTTTGTTCTGGGTGGTCAGCCCGGATGATTTTCAGGAACTCGTGCAGAGGCGGGTATTGCATTGGAGGGCGTCAAACTCCCAGCCTTCGCAGAAATCTGGATCAACCGCTCCGTCCGCAGATGTGCGAAAGCAACCGACGGAAACGGCTCCGCGTGTTTCTTCAGTTGTCTGTTCGCGCCAGGTCGCTGCCTATGATCCCGCCATGCAATCCAGGCAGATCGGCTCTTTCAAGGAAAACTCCCGTCTGGTCATTGGAAGAATCGATGAAAAATCACAAATGACCCTGGTGACCTACCAGGATGGCGACGGCAAAAAAATCTCTGCCTGGTGTAAACTGCAGGATCTCGGTCTCAACAGCCGCGGTTCGTTGATGCAACAAGCACCCGCCACGGTCTCGCAAGCCCCATCTTCTACGCCATATCCCGCTGAATTTATTGTTCCCGAGCCCGATCCAATGCCAACCAACCAGGAACTCAATGCAGACTCGCCCACGGATGAGGACCTCAAATTCGTCCAATGGAAAACGATCTCCCAGCTTCAAGCCGAGGCATTCTCCTACGTGGGCGGAAATGACACCCATTGCAACCTTGCATGGCGGGATGCGGTGAAAGGCATGGAACCGACCAGCCGTTGTGAAATGGTGGAACTCCGCGGCCGGAAAAACTTGTGCACCTGGTATGCCATGCGGATAGTCAATCAGCGGGGTGTGTGGACTTCATCGCTCATACGCCCTGGCCCGAGAATTTAGAGTGTGTCCGGAAAGTAAGTTGCTTGCTTCATGGTAGGGCGCGACCGCCGGGCGCGCCGCTGCGTAGCGGACGGCCCGGCGGTCCGTCCCTACCTCGAATGCTGAATTTCCGGACACGCTCTTGGAAAACATGACGGCGACCGTCCTGTTTTTGGGATGGATTCCGAGTTCAGATGGGGCTATGGTTTGGCCATGAAAACTTCATTTTCCATCCGCCTGCTTTCGATCTCCACCTCGCTCGCCCTCGCGCTCTCGGGGTGTGGCTCCAGTTCGGACACGCCAGCCAAACCTCCCACGGTCTCGAAACCCGCAGCCGTCGCTCCCAAGCCGGCGGCAGCAGCGCCGGCCAGCACCAATGGCAGCGGCTCGATTGTGACAGCCCCCGTGGATTATGTTGCGGAGGTGATCAGCGCGGGCGAAAAAACCCGGGGCACGGTGGATCTGATGGCAATCCGCAAGGCGATTGATTCGTACCACGAGCAGGAAAACGGCTTTCCCGCATCCATCGACGAGCTGCACGAGAAAAAATATTTGAACGTGATCCCCCGGCCTCCGGTGAACCAGCAGTTCGATTACAATGCGCAGACCGGCGAGGTGAAGCTCGTGCCGAAGACGCAGTGAGCGAATCGCTGCCCCGCGAAATCCGCAACGCCTACTGGTTTCAGGCGTTCAATGCCGTCTCGTGGCAGATCGCCCTGGGCACCCCCATCATCCTCTTTGCGCAGAGGATGGGCGCATCGGCCACCACCCTCGGGTTGCTGGCCGGCCTCGCGCCGATGATGTCCATCCTGCAGCTGCCCGTCTCCCGCTACGCCGAGGACATCGGCTACCGCAAGCTGATGCTCACGGGCTGGTCCGCGCGTGTGTGCATGCTCGTCTTTCTCACGCTGCTGCCTTTCGGCCACGCTTTCCTTCCCGATGCCACGCTCGTCAATCTCCTGCTGGCAATCATGTTTTTCTTCACCATGCTCCGGGGGCTCTCGACCTGCGCATGGCTTCCATGGAACAGCTCGATCGTTCCCGCATCCCTTCGCGGAACCTACCTGGGACGGGAGCGCGCATTCATCAACAGCGCCTGCGTCATGGCCCTGCTGCTCTCGGGTGCCGTCGTCAGCAGGAACAGCGGCATGGGTTCCTACGCCTTTATGTTTTTCATGAGCTTTGCCGCAGGGGCGGCGAGTCTTTATTTTTTGAACCGTATCCCCGAGCCGCCGTCCAGCGCCCCGCATGTCGTGATTGCAAATGCCGCAATCACCTGGTCGGAGATTTTTCATGACGTCCCGTTCCGACGCCTCCTGATGTTCAGCTTCAGCATGCAGCTGGCCTTGTCCGCCAACGGAACATTCCTCATCATTTTTCTTCATGAGCAGATCAATTTCAGCGACAGGACGATCATCTGGCTGAGTGCGGGTTCCGCGCTGCTGGGAATGGCCGCGCTGAGTTTTCTCGGCGGATGGATGGACCGCCACGGCAGCAAACCTTACCTCGGCCTGGCCTGGCTCTGGTGCCTTGCCCACATCGGTCTATGGTTCCTCGCCACCATGCACGCGATGGAACATCTCCGCCTCCTGGCCATTTCCCTGATGCTGGTGAACGGGTTCTTCAGCTCGATCTACGAGCTTTCACTCATGCGCCTGCTCCTCAACACCGTGGGCGACAAGCCGGGCAAGGCGCGCTACTTCGCGGTGTACGGCGTCGCGGTAAGCCTCGTCGTCGGCGTGGTGCCCGTCCTGTGGGGCATGCTGCTCGACGGACTCCGCAACTGGAACACCACCTTTGCCAGCATGGAGATCAACCGTTTCACCGTCTTCTTCGCATGCGAAGGGGCCATGGTGCTCGCCATCGGAATCATGCTTGCCCGCCTCCACGAATCGAGGTCGCTATCAGCCACCTTCATGGTCTATGAAATCTTTGTGGGCATGCCCACCCGCGGACTCTCCATCCTGCTCCAACGCTTCCGATGAACTCACTGCCCCCCACCCTTTTCCTCGCCCTGCGCTACCTGCGCCCACGGCGGACGTTTGTCTCGGTGATCACCGTGATTTCCGTGCTCGGCGTGATGCTCGGCGTCATGGTGCTCATCATTGTCATCTCGGTGATGACCGGCTTCGACCACGACCTGCGCGAAAAAATCCTTGGCCTCAACCCGCATATCACCGTGACATCCATCGGGCCGATGCGCGCGTGGGAGGAGAAGGCGGCGATCATTGAAAAGCGCCCGCACATCATCGGGGTGTCCCCGTTCGTGTCGAGCCCGGTCCTTGCCAAAATTTCGGGCCGCCCCTTCGCGCCTTCCCTCTGGGGCGTGGATCCCCAGCGGGAAAAGCAAACCATCAATCTCGGGCGCTTCATCATCGAGGGCAGCAAGGGCGCGGGGACAGTCTGCCTCGAGGGTGAGAGCGCGGTGCTGGGCGTGGAAATGGCCCGCCGCAACGGGATCGTGATTGGTGACAGGCTGCTCATCTATTCGCCGAAAAATCTTGAGGACCGCAAGGTCGCCTACCTCCCCACGGAACTCACCGTCACCGGCATCTTCGACAGCGGAATGTTCGAGTATGACAACCAGTTGATCTTCACGTCCCTCGAAACCGCCCAGGATCTCCTGGGGATCGGGAAACTCGTCCAGGGTCTCGGCGTGATGACCGACAACCTGGAGGGCGTGACGGAAGCGCAGAAGGACTTGAACGCGACGCTCATTCCCCCCCTGCATGCGCGCACGTGGATGGAAATGAACCGCACGCATTTCTCCGCGGTGGCCGTCGAAAAAAACCTCATGTTCTTTCTCCTCATCTTCATCATCATCGTGGCCGCGTTCGGCATCACGAGCAACCTGATCACCGTCACGGTCCAGAAACGCCGCGAAATCGGGATTCTCAAGGCGTTGGGCGCCACGCCGGGAAACATCCTCTCCGTGTTTCTCATCCAGGGGATCGCGGTGGGGGTGATCGGCACGGTGATGGGGCTTGTCTCGGGGCTGGCCATCCTGCATTACCGGAACGACTTCCTGAATTTCCTGCGCGTTCGCACAGGCTTCGAGCTTTTCCCGAGCGAGATCTACCAGTTTAACATGCTTCCCGCACAGACCAGCGCCGGCGACATTGCAATCATCTGCGGCTCGGCTTTCCTGATCTGCACGCTGGCGGGGCTTTTCCCCGCATGGCGCGCCGCCCGCCTGCAGCCGGCCACTGCGCTCCGGGATTATTGAGATCAAATTCGAAATGCAAGATTCATTGTCATGGTGGAGGGGTCGCTTCCTGCGGTTGGTAGGGCGTGCTCGCCGAGCGCGCCGTCGTTCTCCATCGAAATCTCACGTTCACTTTCCGCGGGCCACCGCTTCGGCGCGCTCGGCGAGCGCGCCCTACCTCGGATTAGGACTGATCCGTTCATGGATTTTTTGCATCCCGTTTCATTGTTTCATCCTTGCCTCCCTGCCCGCCCAGGACGCCCTCAAGGTTGAGGGCGCGCGCATCGAAGTCACCCCATCGCCCGGGGCGCAGGGCCTGCTCGAGATCCTGGACGCTTCCGGCGCCTGCGTAAAAACACTGCACGCCGGGGACTTCTCAAAGACCCGCACATTTACCATGACCCCGGACATGCTGGCTCCCGGCTCTTATCGCGTACGGTACCGCGAAGGCCTGAACCTCGCATTTGACACGGAATTGCTCCTCCCGAAAAAAGAGCGGTGGGTGAACCCCATGGATATCGCCCTGACATCGAAAGGCGTTTATGTTCTCGACCGCGGAATGGTTCCCGGAGACATCCCCGCAAAAAGCGAGAATGCAGCCGCTGCGGTGGAACAGGGCGCGACGTGTGTGCACAAATTTACAAACGACGGCAAACCGGATCCATCCTTCGGGGACCGGGGACGCGCCACCATTTCCGAAAAGCCATGCAACTCCATCCTGGTGAGCGTCGTCGCCGACGACTCTGGAAATGTCTACATTCCCACCTTGGAGAACGACGTGCTGGTCCTCGATCCATCAGGAACTCCTTCCAGCCATAGAATCGGCGGGGCGGATGCCGGCGCGCGGAACACCCAGTGGGCCGGCGCCCTCACGCTCGGCCCAAACCGTCTGATCTACATTTTTTCCGGCGGACTTTGTGCCATGTCCGTCTACGACCGTGCGAAAAATGGCTTCGATGGATTCAGCCACGGCTTCAAGACCACGCGCGGCGGCACCACATGCCGCTCCATCTCATCGGACCGCCAAGGGGCCATTTACGTGACGACGGTGACCGGCCACCTGCTTCAAAAAATCACCGATTCGGGAAAAGAGCTCAAGGAAACCTACACGACCAAGCCGGAGGACAAAATGTACCTGCCGATGGGCCCGTCGGCAAATGGCGACCTTGTCTGGGTGGCGGACCATGGTCCCGGCGCCGGGCCATTTTGGGACAGTGGCGGCGGCGGCGAGGTTCTCCTCTTTTGGGACAATGGACGCGAGCTTGCTCTGGTCGGACGTTACGGCACTCCGGGCAAAGCGAAAGACAAGCTGGAGTTCATCAACCCCTGCTCCACCGCGCAAACCCCCGACCATCTCGGCTTATGGGTGGTGGAGGATGGGCTCCCCAATGAAGACGGCCCCCCGGGCAACGCGCGCATCCGCAAATTCAAAATCACCAGCACCCGCACCGAGGAAGCCCCGCTGGAGATCAAGAAACCCTGATCGCTCAGGAAACGTTTTCCACCTCGGCCGTACTGCCTCCCGTCATTGTTGAATTAGTGTATTTTTCCCGGGCTCAACGTCCATTCCTTTCCCACCGGAAAAAAATTACGGTTGGACTTCACAACCTCAACGCCCCATGAAACAGACCCCGACGGATCGCCAGGCACTTCTCCAGGAATTTGATGAGCGCGGGTTCCTGATCATCCCCGGCGCGCTTTCCACCCCGCAACTCGCGACATTGAACCGGGCCCTGGACCGCTACGAGTCTGATTTTCCTCAAGACTGGGTCCGGTTCGACGAGGCGTTGATCCAGACGATCAATGTCCTGCCCCGCGTCACCGACTTCGATTGCACGATCGAGAATCCCATGGTCCTCGACCTGCTGCGAGGCTTGATCGGCGATGACCTCACCTTTGAGGAGCTTTCCCTCATGATCCGCAACCCGTCGCAGAAATCCGAGGACATCAAGGGATGGCATCGCGACACCACGCGCGATTACAACCGCCGCATGGAGATCAAGGCGATCTCCGCCGTGTACTATCTCACCGATGTCGGCGAAAGCGACCATTGCTTCAGCATCATCCCGGGCACTCACAACCGCCTGGTGGACATGAAACCCGAGGAGGTTGCTGCGGGAACCGAGTTCGACATCAAGGGGCCTGCGGGAACCGCCCTGCTTTTTCACACACGCTGCCTCCACACGGGAAGGCTCAAGGCAAACTCTCGCCAGCGGCGGACGGTGCACGTCTATTTTTCACGCGCGGGTGAGCCCAGGGTTTCCGAATGGTCGGATATCCCGGCTCGGCTGCATGAGAAAAAGGACCCATCCCTCCCTCCGAAACTCTATTCAAAGTGGAACGTGAAGGACGTGTTTGAAGGCACGGGGAAAAAACCACGGGACCTCGACCCCAACATGTCCACCGCCGACATGCTCAAGGAAGTCCAGCTCCGCGCCAAGCGGCGGATGTGAGAGATGTTTCCGTCGCGTTTTCCTGCTGGTAGGAGCCGCTGTCAGCGGCGACCGGGAAGGGGAGGAAACCCGGGGATCGCCGTTGGCAACGGCTCCTACACTCGACTCAAGCATCCGCCACAACCACCGCCACACTCGCAATGCCGAGCTTGAGGCTTGCGGGCAACCTGGCAAGTTTTCGCTCTCCACCGCGCGGCGTCCAAAGACTGAGTTTTCCCGGACGCGATCCATCCAGCTTCGCGCGCACTTTCTGGGCTTGATCGGTGTTGTTCCGCAGCACCAGCGCCCGCCCGCCGTTCGCACCCTCGATCACTGACCACGCCACGTTTCCCTTCACCGTGCCACCCACGGTGTCGCGAAATGTTCCGTGCATCATCACGGATGAAAATTTCCGGCGGAAGCGGTTCACTCGTCCGAGATACCGGGCCAGCTCGGGACATCCATCCAGCGTCGTCGTGCGCAGCCCCCAGATCTCCGTGTCGTTCCCAATCCCGTATTGCAGCGCCTTGTTCACCTGGTCGTAGCAATGATTCCCCGCCAGCGCCGTCTGCTCCCTGATCTCGGGGAACAGGTAACGATGAATGCTCCCATGCTCGTCCAGATGACGGTACGTGTAAAACCCGTCCAGCACCGTGCGAGCCTCGGGAAGCATCGTTTCCCCAAAAAACGCAAACTCAGGATTAAGGCGCTTCGCGCGGACACGCGCCTCACGAATGAAATCAAGCTTGGTCTGGTCCATGTCCGCGCCCGGCTTGTGGGGATGATCTTTGCTGAAGCAAGGCGATGTCAGGAAGACATCAAGTTCCACCGCGTCCGCGCCGAGACGAATCATCTGCTCGATGTGGCGGAAGTAATGCGCGCGCCAGCCGGGACACGACGGGCACATCTCCACCCATTCGGGAGTGGGCCCGCGCTGGTAGAGACACGAGAGCCCCGTCTCCTTCCACCAGCGGCTCGTGACCAACGATCCGTTGCGCTGCCGCACGGCGTATCGCTCCAGCCCAAGACGTCGGTATTCCGGCAAACCATGATTGACCCAGCGATGAATCTGGTCCAGCAGCATCACTCGGATGCCGTGACGGTGAAACGCAGCAATCATCCGGCGGAAGTCCCGCTCCCCGCCCAGCTCCTCGCTTGGCCCGTTGTCGAAATCAGCGCCCTCCGCCCCAAGCCGCGAGGAGCCATACAGGTAGACGAACTTCGATCCCGTCACCTTCGAATCCGCAATCACCCGCTCCGCAACACGGCGGTACGTGTGAAACACCTCACCCGTGTAAAAATTACAACTGACCTCCGTCCAGCCCGTGAAATCACGCATCCATGACGGCGTCCTGCAGAATGTCACGCCCCGCATGCGCCATGCGCGGTAGAGATCTGCGCCCGCGTGCCAGTCGCCCGCGTGCGGAAGCAGCGTGACGGGCGGGGATTTCCAATTGCTGCCCGGCGCCACCTGCGGCATGTGCAGGCCGTAGAGCCGCAGCCATCGTCGCGTGTTCCTTGGCCAGGTGCTGCGTCCTCCATGAAAAAATTCCTTCGGATATTTTTCAAGCTTGAAGGCAAAGTTGGATTTCCGGTCGTGCAGGCCGGCGTACAAGCCCTGCCGCGCATGATGAAGATCGAGCCACAATCCGTGGTGCGCAATCTCCGCGCCGGTCGTGGGCGCAAGCGTGACGGGAAACATCGCCGTCTCGTGTTCACGGACGAAGTGATGGCTTTCGCTCCCCGTCTCGGGCAACGCGCGGTGAAGCACGTCTCCGTAGTGGCGTCCCAATGGCTCCAGCCTGTAGAGGCCAAATCCGGTCAGGTTCAACTCGCGTCGTCCCTGCCGCGTGGGGAATCCGCCGAGACCGCCGATGACGGGAAACTCGACTTCGTCCACGGCGACCCGATCGCGGTTTTCGATCCCGGCCGAGCAGGTGATCACGCTCGAATCGGGTGACAGCGTGATCGTAAACGTGGCGCGAATCTTCAGGACACGGCGTCCGAGGCGGAGAGACGCGTGACGGATCGTGAGTGTCAAACCATCCGCGGATCGTTCGATGCGGGGCGGCCTTTGCTGCGTGCCGAGGAGAAAACCGAGCGTGTGCGGTCCGGTGGGGACGACGATCCGCCATGCTTCGCAGACATCGCGACGGGCGATGAGTTCCGTGCGGGTGACACGGTTGCGCAGGCTGACGATCCGCCCGAGAGCATCCGCAGTGAGCGAGACGTGGCGATTACTCAGTGTAAATGTTTTCATGGGCTACGAGCGTGTCCGGGAAATAAGTTGCCTTGCCTGTGGTAGGGCGCGACCGCCGGGCGCGCCGTTGCGTAGCGGACGGCCCGGCGGTCCGTCCCTACCTCAAATTTGGAACTTCTGGACATGCTCTAGGAGGTTCGCGTCACGCGCACGCGACGGGCGGCGATGTAACGAACCGCAGCGCCCCAGCGCCCCACATCGTACACGGCCAGCAACACGCCCGGCTCTACCTCGCACACACCGCTGTAACTGGTCATGCAGGCGCCGGGGCCGGCGTGGGGTTCCGTTGACCAGCAGCGGGTGTGCGTCCAGGATTCTCCGCCGTCGGAGCTCAGCCCGATGTAATAGCCATCGGTCACTCCATCTCCGCCAAAGCAATCCTTTCCGCGCCACACCCGCCGGCCCACCAATAACGCGAGGGTGCCATCCTTCATCTCGATCAACGCTGGGTCCACCCCGCATAATTCCAGCTTTCGCGGCTGCGACCACGTGAGTCCCTCGTCGTCACTGTGACTCTCGCACAGAGGACGGCTGTTGCTGCCGGTGCGCATGATCACCACCAACCGCCCGGCCCTTGGTCCGCGTGAAACCCTCGCCATCGTGGCTTCGTCAAAACCCTCCTCTGTGTCATCGCTGCCGTCGGTCTTCGGCGCGGCCACCGTGCTGACATACCGCCACGAGCGGCCGCGATCCGCCGAGCGCAGGACGATGACCCGCATCTTGGTCTGCTTGGGTTCGTACGCCCCGGGCTGGTCATCCCCATGAAACCATCCGTAGGCGGTGGTGAGCAGGTCGCCCGATCCGGGGAGGGCCAGCGCGGAGCGATGAAGACAGAAGCCCGGAAAGGAAAAACCGCTGTCATCGAAACCGCTGCGACCTTGCGGAATCTCGATACGGATCGGGATCGCGTCGGAGAGCGTGGCGAGGTCGTCGCGGGATTCATAAACAAACCCGTTGAAAACGCCGGGCTCCTTTCCGACGAAGGTGTATTCGTGATAGAGCTGGATGAGGCCGTCATCATATTCCATGCCCACGCCGCCCCATGACAGGTTGGGCTCTGCGGTGCCTTCCCAGAGCGCGTTGGTGACGCCGATGGCCTTGATCGGGTCGCCACGATACCACCAGCGCTGCCAGGTTTTCCCGCCGTCACGTGAAATCACGCGGCCGAGCGGGTTCATCGGCGATTTGCCGGTCGGAGCCCGGTAGCCGGCGGGATAGTTGATCTGTCCCTGGACCCAGAGCGCCCCCGTGCGGGTGCGGAAAAGAAACGGCTGGATGCCGTCGGTGAAAATGATCTGCTCGGGCCCGATTCCAAGTTGAAACCCTCCGCCCACGGCGATGTCTTTCATGATGAAGTCCTCCAGGTAAGATCGTGCAATTGCAAGAGATGAGCTTTGAAGTCAAGCCCATAGCTTCCAACAATTAATCCAGCCCGTCTATTCCTGCTCCTCCTCCGCGTTCTCCGTGCCTCCGTGGTTTTCCCCTTCCGTCGCCTTCGACGTTGGACGTTCGATGTTGGACGTTCCCGCTGTCTGCTCCCACCAGTTCTGGGGAAGCGCGAAAATTAAACCACGGAGGCACGGAGGACACGGAGTTCCGAGAGATCCCCAGACGGAAAAATCTCAAAACACCATCCCCGACCGGCGGTACTGCGAGGGGGATTTCTTGAAATGCTTGCGGAAGACGCGAGAGAAATAAAACTGGTTGGTGTAGCCGAGCAGGTCTGAAATTTCCGAGATGCTTTTGCCGGTTCCGCACAGATACTGGCGCGCCGTGTCCAGGCGGTGCTCCTGGAGCCAGAGTTTCGGCGTCAGGCCGGTGGCGCGCTTGAAGATGCGCTCGAAATAAACGGGGTGCAGTTTCACCACGCGCGCCCACTCCGCGAGCACGATCCGCGAGTTCAACCGCTGGAGTGCCCAATGCTGGGCGGCGAGGATCTTGTCCACCGCCGTGTCCTCAATCGCATGGTGCGGGCCCAGCGGCGCCCGTGTCTCCTCCACCAGGTAGGCGAGGCACTGCAGAAGCGAGCCGGCAATCGCCCAGCCCCGGGTCTCCACCGGCCTCTGGATCGCCGCAAAAATCGCCTCGAACCGCGCCACCAGTTCCCTCGGGGACCTGACCCGGTGGCGGCGCGGAAATTTCCGGTCGAGAAGCACGTTGGAGACGCCGGGCTGCCCCACCGAAATCATCATGTTGAGCGCCGTGAGCGGGAGGGCGGCATCATGCCCCATCTCCAGTTCATCCCGGCTGCGCACCACCAGCAGGTCGCCCGCTTTCAACACCTCGCGGCGGCCGTTGACCACCACCCAGCATCCATTTTTTTCAACAAAGAAAAAACTCACCATCCCAGCCTGTACGCGCATGGGGGGAATGGCCCAGGAAGGCGCGCAGGGATAACGCCCGCAATTTTGCATCCGGATGTCAAGCTTGAGGCCGGTCTCGAAAAACGGCGTCTCGACAGGTGGCTCCAGGGGCTTTGTCATGATAAAAACAGTGTACGAAATTCACTGGTTGAGAAAAGACATATTTCACAGCAAGGTTCTTTATTCCCCCGGGATGGTTTTCAGGCTAATATTCAGCCAATGAATTCGTTTTTCGGAAAACGCTTTCGCGCATGCCGCTCCCGTCGATCAGGGTGGGCATTCACGCTGGTCGAGCTTCTGGTTGTTGTTGCCATCATCAGCATTCTGGCCGCCCTCCTGCTGCCAGCCATCCGCAGTGCGCGGGAGTCCGCCAATTCAGTCGTCTGCATCAACAACCTGAAGCAACTCTCCCTGGCGGCGCATATTTATGCCAACGAATACAATGACATGTTTCCGCCTTCCGCAGATGTCTCAACCAGTGGTTATTACAACACCTGGTCCATGTACCTGGTTCATTACATGGCCAAGGTAAAGGGTTCCATTGAACAAAACCGTCTTTCAACAGACGCGGCATTCGACGTGTTGAACCCGCTTCCTTTCCAATGCGAAATCCGAAATTTTGGCTTCAGTCAGGTTCGGAAATATGACCAATGGATGGCTACCGGCGACCGAGACACCTCGATCTACCAGAACCCCTTCATCTGCCCGACCACAAGGGGGCTTTACACAGAGCCGGGCGGACCTGCGTACCAGAGCGCCGGGGTCTGGACCGATTACGGCGCAAACCTGAATATCTTCAACTCTTCAGGATGGGGACCTCCGGCGGTGCCTGGATTGAAGCGAGGAGGCGTTCTGAATGCTGAAAAAGTCATTCTGATTGCGGATGCGTGCAATTGGCCTGTCATTGGATACGTTTCCCAATGGCAAATTACCGGGCGACATCGAGCCAAGACCAACGTGGCGTTCGTGGATGGCCATGTGGCCGCATGCAAGTACCCTTGGCCAACGGGTTATTACGGCCAGACGAACAACGGCGTGCAGGAAGTCAATTGGTCCAGCGAGTCTTTGTATCCCGGCTTCAAAGCGTACGCGCTGCCCAATTGAATCCATCCACCGCCGCAATCCTGGCCGGCTACCCATGATCGGTTTCCTGCACACCCTGCCCCCCAAGCCTCATGATCACACTCACCAGCTGGAACCAGAACTCACCGCGCTTCCAAAATGCCCCCCTCTTCGAATGGAAACCCGTTCCCCGTGCCAGCCGTTACCGCGTGGTGGTTTCCCCGCGCCACTCCGAATCCAGGTACGCGCTTGATTCGCGCAACCCGCGCGCTGATTTCTCATTTTGCTGGGGACGCCTTCCCCTCGACGAGATCCGATGGATGGTGACGGCCCTGGACGCCCGCGGGCGCTCGCTTGACTGCACGTTTCCCCGCAAATTTGCAAAGGCGGACGCCCGCTTCCGTCCGCACACCAGGCACGCCAACTGGAGGGAAAGCGGCGAGCGCAATGTGCGCTTTCTCTTCAATGCAAGGCCGCCGAAGCTTCCGCTTGCACCCGGCGAAACCGTTCCCCGCTGGGCCGTTGCGTCCAACTACGATCCAAAACTCCCTGTCTACGCGTGGCACTGCTGTTACATGAATGGAAAATTCCTGAAGGAGGCCCAGTTTCCCGCAGGACATTACCCGTTCTTCATTTTTCTTTTTCTGGAATACGCGCGTCATGGCCGCGACCCCCGGATGAAGCGTGAGGCGATGCGGCAGGCGGTTCTCTTTGGAAAACTTCTGAAAAAATTCTCCTGGCCCGCCTCGTACGCATGCGCCTCCATGCCCTGTTCCAGCATCGGGCTCGGGAAATTTGGGGCGAGCACCGAGGGCCGCAATTACACCATCATCCGCTCGGCGTACTCGGCATTGGCACTGCTCGACCTCGCCCGGGCGACCGGCAGCCGCGCGTTTCGGGATCACGCGCTGCATATCGCGACCACCCTCTTGAAATTCCAGCGGCGCGACGGAAGCATGCCCATGCGCGTGGATCCAAAAACGGGCAAGGCGACGGCGGGATTCTGCACTGGCGCGATCATCATCGCCACCTTGTTCGACGCCATCGAGCTGGTTGTGTCAGGAAAGCAACGGGCGCAGTTCGCACGGGGCCGCCATCGCGCCATCGCCTGGATGCTTGAAAACCCCGTGCGGACGCACCAGTGGGATGGCTCCTTCGAGGACGTCATGGCAAAGAGCGCCTTCGCCAATCTTTCCAACATCGAGGCGTTGCAGACCATCCGGTATCTCTGCCGTCATGCTCCCGAGGACTCCACCTTCGTGCGAACCGCAGAACGCGTGCATGACTGGGTGGAGGACCAGTTCGTGGTGTATGGGCAGGACGATTCTCTTCACAACAACCCTCCCCTGCCCTCGGTGTTCGAGCAATTCGCATGCCCGCATCCCATGGAGCCGCATACGGCAAACTGGATGGACGCGCTGATTCCCCTTTACCAGGTGACGGGCAGGAAGGCGTACTGGCAGCGCGCGCTGGCAGCGGCGGATGCGATCACGGAATTTCAGGCGGAGGATGGACGGTATCATACGATGGCGCCGGACCGGATTCTCAAGCCACCGCCCTTCGACGAAAACTGGTTCGGCGCGAACGCGTGGGCGAGCTGGGCCCTGTTGCGTTTTGCGCGGCTGCATAAAAAGCTGGCGCATCCCGGCACAAAGAACTTTGATTTGATTCCACGATATTGATTATCTTCTCATCCGCCCTTCCTGGTAGGGCGTGCTCGCCGAGCGCGCCGCGGGTGGTTGCGGGCAGGGAGGAGGGTTCATGATGAATTCCATCCCTACGGCGCGCTCGGCGATCGCGCCCTACCTCGGACAAACCACAATGAAAAAGACATCGCGAAAGCCAGGGGCATCCGCTCTCCGCGTCAAAGTCGGCCCCGAGCGGATTGTCCACACCGATGCGATCCAGCCCTTCATGTTTCAGTCCTCGAAGGGAACGCTTTTCAACCAGTCGCAACTCAGTTTTCCGCCGGGCTATGTGAGTCCTGCCAGGAACCGTTTTCCCGGCCTGCCCGGCAACGTGATCTCGCGCGACCGCGGCGCCACATGGAAACTTTGGAAACCCAAGCCGGAGCAGGGTGAAGGCCCGACCATCGAGGGCGCGACGGTGGAATTAAAGGACGGGCGCATCCTCATGTTCGACTGGATCGCGGATGGCCCAACGCCCGAAGGAAACTTCACCGGCCGCTTGTGGGAATCGGGCGATGACTGCGAGACATTTGATGGCCCGATGGATTTCAACATCCACCTGCCCGAGGCACGCGGCGGGTTTGATGATGCAGGGGCTCCCTACTCCGGGCTGACATTCCACCGTTCCGTCCTGCAACTGCCTTCGGGCGATCTCCTCGCGGTGATCTACTGCTGGTTCAAGGGCGACGACACGCCCTGTCCGTACCAGACAAAAATGTGCAAATTCCGGACCGTTTTGATCCGATCATCCGACTCGGGAAGGAATTGGAAGTACGTGTCCACGGTCGCCGTGGGTCCGTCCATCGGAGAGGAAGGCTTTGACGAGCCGGTGATGATCCGTCTCACAAAGGGCCCGAAGGCCGGACGACTTCTCTGCATCATGCGCACCGGAAGCATTGAATGCCCGTTGTACCAATGCGTGAGCGACGACGAGGGAAAAACGTGGTCGCCACCCCGCAAGCTGGAGTTTTGTGGCGTGGACCCTGACCTTCTCGAGATGTCCGATGGCACCCTGGTCTGCGCGTCGGGCTGGCGTTGCAAAGGCTGGGGTCATGCCGATCAATACAAGGGCAAACTTCCCCCCCGCGCCTGCAACTACATCGTGTTCAGCAAAGACCATGGCGAGACGTGGAGCGACCTGACGTCATTTCCATTCGAGCCATATGCCGATCCGATTTCCACTTATTACACCACGGTGCGGGAGATTGCGAAGGGACGGTTGCTGGTTGTGTACGACATCGGTTTCTGGTTGGTTCCCCTGCGTTACGTTGCAAGCCGCATCGTGACCGTAAAACACCAATAAAAGTGCCCAAGAAATTTCCAATTTGAGGTAGGGACGGACCGCCGGGCCGTCCGCTCCGCAGCGGCGCGCCCGGCGGTCGCGCCCTACCACCAGCAGGCCAGCCCAACCCCCGAACGCCCATGCCCCTCCAGATTCCGATTTCAGTGACGCCAGCCGCAGACACGCGGAAAATCCAGTACGCGCGCATCTCGCTTCCACTCCCCCGGGGCATGTTCAAGAAGGTCCCGTCCGTCAGCGTCCACAATGCCCGCGGCCGCCCCGTGCCTTCGCAAGTCGAGCCGCTCACCCGCTGGCATGATGGCTCGGCCCGGATGCTTCACCTGACCTTCCCCTCCACCGGCGGCGAGCATGTGGCGACGGTTGGAGGCCCCAACAAAACACCGCGAGCGAAGGAAGCCATCCGGATTTCCAAATCCACAGGCGGCAGGATTCTCGTCACCACCGGACGGCTCGTCGCGAAGATCGGCGGTCGGGGACTGGTCGAATCCATCCGGCTCGGCAGGGAGGAAATGATCGGGCCCAAGGGCATCGAAGTCCGCGTGGTAGATGGAAAGGGCATTGCTTACACCGCAACCGCATTCGATCGCGTGACCACGCACGTGGAGGTCGCGGGGCCATTGCGCACCGTGATCGCGCTGAAAGGGAGATGCGCGCTCGAAAAAAAATCCTTTCTCAATTTTCGTCTCCGATTTGAGTTCCTCGCGGGCGTCGAGGGATTCTCGCTCGCTTATGCCTTTCACAACATGGAGCGCGGCGCGGATTTTCATGACGTGCAATCGCTCGACTTTGAACTTCATCTTGCTTCGGCGAACAAGCCGCAACACTCGCTCTACCAGTTGAGCTACGGCCTGTACTCCACGCTCGGACGGGTGGTCACCACGTCCCAATCCTTCGACGTGGCGGTGGATGACACGCGCGCCGCGGCCTACGTGCGCAATTACGAGGCGCTGGGAGACTCCCACGAATATCCGTTCTATCTGAATCCCCCATGCGACCGCGTGGACAACTGGGCGGCGATTTCCGATGGCAGACGCTGCATGCAGGTGGAGATGGATGACTTCAACCTGATGCGTCCGAAATCCCTCGCGCTCGAAGGTGCCACGGCGCGGTTCGGCATCTGGCCGTCGTGGGCGAAGACGCTGAGCCTGCAACAAGGTCGCAGCCGGGAAGTCACCGTCCGCGTGGCGCTCTCCGACCGGGGCGTTCCATCCGACAACGCGGCCATCGCCCAACTGCGAGATGTCTGGCGGGCGACGATTCCCCAGACCTCGTATGCACGCGCAAATTTTTTCGACCAGGGCCGCGTTCTTCCCCATCAACCCGGGCTCCATCCCCGTTTCGAGAACTGGCTGGAGAGCATGGGCAACTGCGTCCATTCCATCGCCACCTTCTTCGACCTGGGCGACATTCCACAGCACGGTTATCAGAAATCTTACATCTCCATCGGCAACCGGATCCGCCGCGTGCGTTCCGAAGATGGTGGCGCGCGTTACTTTTCGACCGGTCCGCACAATCAGGCCCACGCCTTGAACAACCTGGACGATTTTGAGCCCGTGTGGCTCAACAACGAGTACGACGTGATTTATGTCCTTGGCACCGAGTATCTGCGCACGGGCGCCCCCTCCTTCTTTCAGCGGCTTCGCTGGTGGGCGCGTCACACCGTGGATGTGGACTTCATGCATTACTCGGACCATCGCTGGCATCACCGGGCGCAGCCGGCCCACAGCGAGCGTCACACCACCACGGGCGCCTACCCCTCGCATTTCTGGACGCAGGGGCTCGCGCAATATTACATGCTCACGGGCGATCCCGACGCGCTGGACGTGATCATCGGGCTTGGGGACAAGACGATTGAAAACATGGAGGACCCGACGATGCAGAAAATCTGCGGTGGCATCGATCGCGAGATTGGGTGGAGCATCCTCACCCTCGCCTGTGCGTACGAGGCCACCGGGCTGAAGCGCTTCGATGCGTACGCGCGCAAACTCATCGAAATGGAAGTGCGTCCCGGCCCACCGAAGGATGTTCCCGGTTTCGGATTCCACCACGCCTCGATCCTGTTCGGAACGCGCCAATACCTCGTGACCCACGAGGGCGAGGCCCACACCCGCCCGATCCGGAAATGGTACCTGGATTTCGTAGACGTCACAATCGAAAGCCTTCGACGCGACACGTCGCGCAGCGGCGTCCTGTACGAGACCTCGATGGCGCCCGACGCGCTGGCCTTTGCCCACGAGATGACGGGCGACAAGCGCTACATCGAGGCGGGGCTGCGCTCCATGGAACACCTGCTGGATTCAGCCTATTTTCATTCCGCGACCCTGACCGTCGAGGGCAAGATTTACGCGATGGTCTATCGCACCTACATCAATTACCTCAAGCCTTTGGCCGAGCTGGGCCATCTCAAGGCTTTCGAACACCAACGCTGATGTCCTGCCGTCCATTCTCACAGCGGCATGCCCGAGTAGAGGCTTGTGCTGGTTTTGACACCGCGAGGATCGGCGTAGTGATGTGTGGACCCGCCCTTGGGAAGTTTCACGACCGTGCGGATGGCCAGTTCGGCGTACTCCCTGGTGTTGCAAACGATGAAGGCGGGCACGAGTTTTTCAATGCGTTGCGCGGCGTTGCACTTGAAATCCGCGAAGAGAATGGGGCCGGTATCGATCTGCCAGATTTTTTTCCCTGGCTCCACGTTCATCGTCGTAATCGGGTATTCCATGAGCGCGCTGATTTTCCCGTCGTCGGACTTGATCTCCGTCCGGCCAATGAGCGGGAGGTTGCGGAGCGTGGCGTCCACGATCGCCTGGTCGGTCGTGAGCTCGACGGCATTCTTGAATGGAGCGAGATGGATGCGGATGTCGTCGAAGCGCCCCTTGTGGTTTTCCACGGTGTCCATGACCGTGTCGGCGTCGGCAAGATCCCGGATGAGGTGGGACTGGGTGCCGGAGAACACGCCAAAAAAGTTATAGGGAGGGTCCTTGACCAGGTTTCTGGGGACATACATGTTTTCGCCCTGGCAGGGGCAGACCAGCAGGAATTGCTCCTCCTCCCCACCCTCGATCCACGTGCAGCGCGCGTCGAGGTTGATGCGGGCGGAATTGACGTTGGCGAGTTCAAAGGTGAGGTGGGAATTGGCGAAATCGCAGATTTCTTTCATGCATCAAATAAGAAGTCCATTGGTTTGGATTGCAAACAAAATGAGGATTGTTCAAGCATCCAGAAGCACTGACTGAAAAAACGATCATGCCTCGACAAACGTTCAACATGGCGGGCGATGAAACCCCGGGCGTGCCCAATATTCCGGCCCGCCGCCACCTGCCCTCCTGTCCACTCGAAGACAGCGCGGTGCGGATCACCGCGATCGAAACGGCCATCCCCGCATCGTTCGCCCCCCACCTGATGATGCTTCGCATCCACACCGACGCCGGGCTGGTCGGCCACGGCGAATCCTTCTTCTGCGGCCACGCCATGACCGCCATGATCCATGATTTCATGGCGCATCGTCTTCTCGGCGCCGACGCGCTTGCCATCGAGTCGCAATGGCGCTTCCTCTATGAGCGGCTGGCAAACATCGGCGCGCGGGGCACGGAGCTCCGGGCGCTCTCGGCGGTCGACCTGGCCCTGTGGGACATCCTCGGCCAGGCGTGCAAACAACCCGTGTACCGGCTGCTGGGCGGGCCTGTCCGCGATCGCGTGCCCGTTTACAACAGCTGTGGAAATCCCTCCTACGGCATCCAGTCCAAGTCCGGCGAGCGACCGGGCGGCACATGGCCGGGCATGGGGTCGATCGGACGGCCCGGGCCGTTGTCCGATTCCTACAATTATTTTCATCACCCGGTCGAGCTGGCGAAGGAATTGATCGGGCTGGGTTATACCGCCATGAAAGTCTGGCCCCTGGACTTTCCCGCCGTCACCCACGGCCCGATGCATATCAGCGACGCGGACCTGCGGCAGGCGCTGCGCCCGCTTGAAAAAATCCGGGAGGCCGTGGGCATGGACATCGAGGTGATGATTGATGGCCACGCCCATTACCAACTCCCCGCGGCGCTGCGAATTGCGGAGGCTCTGCGACCTCTGCGACCGTTGTGGCTGGAGGATATTGTGAAGCTGGACAACCTCGACACGCTGGCCGATTTTCGTCGTCAGAGCCGCATGCCGATTTCGGCCAGCGAGATGTTGCTGAGCGCGCCCGATTACGCGGCCGTGCTCGAAAAGCGCGCCGCCGACTACATCATGATTGATCCGACCTGGATCGGCGGGATTTCGCCAAGCCATCGCGTGGCGCACATGGCGGGCGCGTACAACCTGCCTGTGAGCATGCACGACGCAACGGGGCCGCTTACGCTGATCGCCGGCCTCCACGTCCTCGCCGCCGCGCCGAACGCGCTCTACCAGGAAACGATGCGCGCCCAGATCCAGAATACATACAAGGACCTGATTGACCTCGAGGTCCGGATCCAGGATGGATGCATCGCAGTCCCACGCGGCCCAGGCCTGGGCACGCGCATCAATCCCGACGTGTTCAAACCTGGAGCGCCGGGATACCGCAAAAGCTCCATCTGAGAGAACGCGACCCTGCGTGTTGGCATGGCTTACGCATTTGGAGTGGGTCTGGAGCTGCTTGTTGGCCGCCTTGTACCTTTTGTGCATCTTCGCGGCCAATCTCTGCGTTCGGTGCTTCGCAATATGGCCGCGAAGAGGCACAAGAAGCGCAAAAATGACGAGCCGCTCTGCATTGCCAAACCCAAATGCATAGGCGCTGGCGTGGTGGAATCGTTCCGCCTGAAGTGTCATCCGAGCATCGTAAAATGATGTTGCTTTTTTTTGATTTTTAATTAAGCTCTTAAGTTAAGAGTTTAATGTAAATGAAAAACACAAGCTCATCGCCTGGTCGTGCTCCCAACATCTACGATGTCGCTCAAGCCGCCAAGGTGTCGATTGCGGCGGTGTCCTTTGCGCTGAATGACAAGGCAGGGGTCAGTCCGAAAACCCGCCAGCGGGTGCTGAACACCTGTCGCACACTTGGCTATACGCCTTCCCCCTCGGCGCGATCCCTCTCGCGAAATTGCCGAGGCGCAGGTGGGCGCGTGACCACCGACCTCATTGCCTTCAGCCCGGTGGATCACTCGGAAGCGACGGCCCATTATCCGGAGGTCCTGGGCGCGATCACCCAGCTCGCCACGAGAAACCGCAAGATGCTGCTCCACCAGCCGGTTCAGAAAGGCTTCGAATCCCAGCTCCCCTGGATCAACCGATATGGAATTGACGGAAGGATCCTCATCGGCCGCGTGGACGATTCGGTGGTGAACGCGTTCGGCACGGAAAACGCGCCCCTGCTCGTCATCGGCGACCATGAGTGCCGCCAGCCTGTCTGGAACATCAACATGGATTACCCCGCCGTCGGCCGTCTCATGGTGGACCATTTATGGCAGCTGGGACACCGCCGTTTTCTTTTCATCTCAAGCCCGGGGCAATACCAGTACCAGGATGAAATCCGCCGCGCTTCCATCGAGAGACTCAGGGAAAATGGCGCCCGGGCCCCCATCTGCCTCGTGACGGAGAACGTCAGCTCGGCCATCCCCCAGTTTGAAAAAACCATGGGTGATCCGAAAACCCGCCCCACAGCGGTCCTGGCAATGGAATTCGCAGTCACAAAACCTGTCCTCGCACATTCGCGGAAACTGGGGATGAAGCTTCCACGGGATTTCAGCATGCTCGCGTTTGGAATCGTCAATATCTCAGGGAGTCAAAAGGTCACCTTCGTGGACCCCTGCACGGAGGAATCCGGGCGGCTCGGAATGGAGTTGCTGCTGCGACTCATCGGCTCGGAAAACCAGGGCCGCCCCTGCCGCACGCTGATCCCCCCGTCCATCACCGAGGGGGAAACCTCCGCCCCGCCCCCGATGCCCGCTGGTCGGAAGTCACCCAAAATCAAAGCGTCATGAAAACCAATCCCGCGCCCCTCATGAAACACCGCAAGGCTTTCACGCTCGTGGAACTGTTGGTGGTGATGGCCATCATCAGCCTGCTCTTGGCGCTCCTCCTTCCCTCGTTGCGAAATGCCAAGGAGAGCGCAAGCTCCGCCTATTGCGCCAACAATCTCAAGCAACTGGCACTCGCCGCCCACATGTACGCGGACGAATACAGGGACCGCTTCCCCATGGCCTATGTCACCAATGCCGCGATGGGGGGAGTTTATTACGGCACCTGGCCGACTTATGTCCGTCACTACGTGGCGGGCGTCAAGGGCACCGTCGAGCAAAAAGCCCTGGATGACGGCGCCCTCAATCCATTTCCGATGGCCAACGAAATTCGATATCTGGGAGCTCCGATCACCACGCTCGGGTATTACCGCACCAAGGCTTTTTATGGAAACCTGTTCTTCTGTCCATCCGCCCGGGGAACGTATTCGGTTGACGTAACCGCCAGCACGGGGGTTGGCGGCGTGTTTACCGATTACGGCATCTGCGGCGCCATAGCCGGGCAGGAGAATGATGTGGTCTTCCCCGGTTGTACCCGCGGCGAGATCCCAAACCCAGGCTCCACCATGCTGATAGCTGACACCTTTCTCGTTTCGCGCTTCACATGGAAGGAGCAGGACCTTTCACCGCGGCACAAGGGCCTCAAGCGGATCAATGCCGTTTTTGTAGACGGCCACTGCCAATCCCTTCGATGGAATTTCATTCCCGCCGACGGGGACATCAGTTTCACTTCGGCCAGCGCCGGCGGCAGCAAGGCCTATTCTGATCCCTGAGTTTGCGTTTCCCCATTCACACGCCGGATCATTGCGTCATGAGGCCAACCCCGCTCGCGAAATTCGCCGACAAGCCGTATATCGTCCGCCTGCCGGATCAACGGCTCGGGGCATTTTTTTTCAAGCCTCTCGATGGCGCCGAAGAAAGTGTCGCCCGCTATTCCGGCCAGCACATCGCCGCGCGTTTCTCCCGTGACCACGGGCTCACCTGGACCGATGAGCAGCACGTCCTCACCCTGCCGCTCGAGCACGGCGGGTGGTTCCGCCAGGATGGCTTTGACGCCCTCGTGGACGACGAGGGCGAAGTGCATCTCTTCTTCCTCAATGACGCCCACACGGGTGTTGTGCCGGCTCCCAAGGGAAAAGAGCTCCCATCCGGCGAAGAGCAGCGCCCGCAGGCCGGGCAACTGCGGGAGAAGCGTCTCGACATCTGGCACACGCGCTCCACCCATGGACGCACACGCTGGCCGCAGCCCCGCCGTCTCTGGACAGGCTACTCGGGCGCGATCAACTCCGTGCTGCAGCTCCGCTCCGGCCGGATCGTGCTCCCCTTCTCCTTTCTCACCTCGCGCAAATGGAGGGACAACCGCGGGCCGGGGCCGGACCAGTTTACTTTCAAGGGACAGTACGATTGCACGGTGCTCTATTCGGATGACCGCGGCGCGACATGGAAAGAATCTCCCACCCCGGTCAATGTGCCGGTGCCCGACATCGTCTCGGCCTATGGCGCCGTCGAGCCCGTCGTGTCGCAATTGAAGGATGGACGCGCGTGGATGATGATCCGCACGCAGATGGGGCGCTTCTACGAATCATTTTCCGAGGATGGCGCGACATGGACACCTCCGACGCCAACACATCTTCTCTCGTCTGACTCCCCTCCCGCAATTGTCAGCCTCGATGACGGACGTCTCGTGATATTCTGGAACAACTGCCTGCGTTTCCCCTACGCATTTGGCGGAAGACACATCATGCACGCGGCGATTTCAGACGATGACGGACGGACATGGAAAGGCCATCGCGAAGTGGCTTTGGATCCCGAGCGCGACAAGCCTCCCCCGCCCTGGGGCGATCACGGCATGGGATATCCCTTTGCCTCCGTGACGACCGACAACAAGATCATCCTGTCCACCGGCCAGGGCGCGAGCCGTGACGCTGCGCTGCTGGTGGATCCTTCGTGGCTTTACGAGACAAACCAGAAGGAGGATTTTTCCGAAGGGCTGAAAATGTGGTCCACGTTCGGAACCAGAGGCGTGGAACTGCAAAATCATCCGCAGAAAAAAAGTCGCCGCGTGTTATCCATGCGAAAAACGCACAGGGAGTGGCCCGCTGCGGCCGTCTGGAATTTTCCCTGCACCGCGAAGGGATCGCTGCGGATGCGCATCCTGGTGAAGAGAGGTTTTCGCGGCGCGCGCATCAGCCTCACCGATCATTTCTCCGTCCCGTATGATTCCGAGGATTGGTTCCACAGCCTGTTCAACCTGGAGCTGGACGATCACCTGGGAGCGTCTCCGGAAAGTCTGAATTCCGAGGTAGGGACGGACCGCCGGGCCGTCCGCTGCGCAGCGGCGCGCCCGGCGGTCGCGCCCTACCATCAGCAAGGCAACTTACTTTCCGGACACGCTCTGAAGCTCACGACCGGAAAATGGCACGACCTTGAATTCAAATGGAACTGCGCCCGCCAGCAGTGCGTGGTGTCGGCGGGCGGAAAACGCGCCGCGTTCCTTCCGCTGTTGCGCGCAAGCGGGGGACCATCCTATGTTCGCGTCAAATCCACGGCGCAGGACCTGAATGACTCGGGGCTGTTGATCGAACAAATTGAAACCAAAAAACCCAACCCTTGACCCCGCGGCCGCGACAGAGCGCGTCCCTCCGTTGAATTTCCAGCCTTCATCGCCATGAACCAGGACATCTTCATCACCGACCTCCCCTCCCGCGTCATCGGCGGATTCAAGCCCGCCCGCGGGGTTGGCGAAGGCTGGATCCCTGTTGAGTTTGAAACCGCCGCGAACAAGGGGACCGGTCTCGCTGCCGGTTGCCGCAGCGGGGCCGAGGAGTTGACCCTGCGTCTCGACTTGAAAGGCATGCACACGCTGCACCTCGCATTGGGCACCTACAGTGCGCTCACCGCGTGGCTCGACGGCGATGGCCAGCGGGAATTCATCGCGGGGCACGGCGGAGGCGCCCTGCAGGAATGCTGCCTCCATGCCTCCGACCTCACCGGCAAGAGCCTGCACATCGCGCTGAGGGAAGGCTTTCGCACGAGGGAGGCCTTCATCGGCTACATCCGCGCCGTGCCGTGCGCCATTCCGCACCGCAGCGCGCGCAACATGATCGCTTCGAATGACGGCTGGTCGTGGATCGCCATGGACGGCGTCAACTCCGAGAACGACGTGTCGCGTTATTTCACCGCGCTGCGTGACAGCGACTATTTTCGCATGCTGTGGTGCCCGGGCGGCGCGGACTTCAGCTCGTGCCATCGTACCAAGGTCGGAACCATCGCCCCGGTTACGCCGCTCCACGCGAACCGCAACGACGATCGGAACCACATCGCCAGCTTTTCCAAATTCATCGCGGGAGGCGGCGACATCCTCAAGGCTGCC
Source organism: Verrucomicrobiota bacterium (assembly GCA_023269615.1). Taxonomy (GTDB): domain Bacteria; phylum Verrucomicrobiota; class Verrucomicrobiia; order JABWAM01; family JABWAM01; genus JAHFSY01. The sequence goes on along the minus strand of JAHFSY010000036.1, from coordinate 2,570 downwards.
GTGGAGAACGCCCGGGCGATCGGCATGGAAATTCATTTCTACATCCGCGTGGAGGCTTTCCGCGGCGGTTTCCCATGGGAGCACATGTTCACATCGAAATTTTTCACCGACCATCCCGAATGGCGTTGCCGCGATGAATTCGGCGACGAGATCATGCGCATGAGCTACGCCTTCCCCCAGGTGCAGGATCACATGATCGAGTACATGGAGGAGTTGCTTCAGTACAAGCCCGACGGACTCTGCCTGGCATTCACCCGCAGCATGCCCATGCTCATCTGCGAGGAGCCCGTCCTCGCCGAGTTTGAGCGCCGTCAGGGACGGCGTCCAAAACTTCCCGAGGAGGTGGACTCGCCCGGCATGATCGAGGCGCGGACAACGATTCTCACCGGTTACCTTGAAAAAGTTCATGCGATGTTGAAGCGGCGCAACCTTCCCCTTTCGTGCATCGCCAACGGTGATCTTGAATCCGCCCGTGTTTGGGGCCTCGACATGGCCGCGCTGGTGGAGCGCGGAATGTTCGAATCCATCTGCGTGCTCAACGGCGGGGTTCATGTTGCGGAGTCCCAGTGCCACAAGTCGTCCGCATGGAAAAAGCTGCGCGATTCTGGAAAGACTAAAATCTACCCCTACGCCTGGGGCGGCTCCTACGACCACAAGGAAACGGCGAAGTATCTGAAGGAATGCATCCTCGATTCCGGTTTCACCGGCGGTTTTCTGTGGGACACGGAGACGAACGCCGAAAACCCGTACAACTGGCACGTCCTCCGCAAAGGCGGCACACGCGAATTTGTGGAGGGCGTGCTGCAGGGAAGCACCCCGTCGCCCGTGATCCATCGCTACACCCGCATCCAGGGAATGAAGCTCGGGCGCTACAATCCCATGGGGAGTTTTTGAGGATTTCTGCCACCGCGCGCACAATTCAATCAACACACCACGAACAAACCATGGCATTCCACTTTTCCGACTCCCACATTGAATCGTTTTTCACTCACGGCTACACCGTGTTCAAAGGAATCATCCCCGACGCCCTTCTGACCCGTCTGCGGGCCGAGGCCGAAAAGGCGCGTCAAATCGCTCATCGGGAATCGGGGCACCAGGCGCAAAGGCTTCAGCCTCTGCACAAGTACGACGCTCTGGACTGGAAGCCATTCCAGGAGTTTGGCGAACTGCCCGGGTTACGCGATGCGCTCACGAGGGTGCTGAGTCCCCGCCACCAATTTGGAACCACGGATGGCCTGGGCATCCTCTTCGAGCCTGTGGAGTCGCCCTATTGCACCGCGTGGCACCGGGACTGGAGGGACAATGGGGGCCCCGCTTCAAAACAGAACTGGTTTCGCGCGGACTGGGAGTCCCACCAGCTCGACCATGCGTACTTTAACCAGGTCAACTGCCCGCTCTACGAGGATTCATCCACCTGGGTCGTCCCAGGCAGCCACCTTCGCAAAGATCTCGCCGGTGAAGCGGAATGGTTCCGGGGTCGGGAACGGGCGCCAGTCACCACGGGAAAAACCTCCGAGGAAGCGGAGCGCATCTGCGCCGCTTATTGTCATGGCATGCCCGGAGCCCAACGCCTCCATCTCGAGCCCGGCGACTTTGCCCTCTACCGCAACTGCCTCTGGCATCTCGGGTGTTACGTCCCCTACCGCCGCCGCGCCACGCTCGTGGATTTTGTGGACACCCCGGAGTACGCCACGTGGCGTGAGGCCGTGCAAAAGCGCGCGGCCTGATCTCCACCTTACACCATGAAAACTTTAAATATTCCACAAGGACGGATCGGCATTGATTCCCACACCGGCGCACTCGCTTCGCTGCGGCTTCGTGGATCAAGGTCGGATTTCATCACGGGCAAATCGCTGGCGGGACTCCTGCGCCTGGCCGCTCCCCTGCCAAAAATCACCGGGAACTTTCTGGAAGCGGGCACGCATGGCGACGCGAACATCGAGCCGCTGGGAGATGGGCTGCGGTTGCATTACGCAAAACTGTCTTCCCCTCATGCCTCCCTGCCCATCCGCGTCGAGGTGGACATCGTTCCTGCAGGCGGTGGGTTTCAACTGAAAGCCCGCGTCCACAACGGATGGGAGCAGCCGATCCCGCAGGTCATTTTCCCGCAGATCTTCGGGCTTGGCTCGGTGGGCACCACGGACGAAACACGCCTTCAGCTCGGCTGGAACCGTATTTTTGTTTTCAAGGAACTCACGCTGAGGCCGGACGACTCGAATTTTTTCGAGATGCCCCTTTATCGTTATCTTCCCTACGGGCTGCACCTGCCCGCCGGCTTCAACATGAAATGGTTCGACTATGGGAACGAACAAGGCGGCTTCACCCTGTTCTCGCACGACCCGACCTACAAGACGCAGGGCCTGCTCGTCGAGCGTCCCGATCGCAAGGCCGAGCGGGCGAACATCCGTTGGATGCATTACCCGTACATCGAGCCGGGCGAAACATGGGAAAGCCCCACCTTCACCCTCATGCCGCACACCGGCGACTGGTACGCGGGCGCGAAAGAATACCAGAAGTTCACACGCAAACATTACCCGTACCGCGCACCCAAACGCATCCGCGAGGCGCTC
>JAHFSY010000125.1 GCA_023269615.1 Verrucomicrobiota bacterium | reverse complement strand
AGCGTCACGCCTTCCCGCCAGGGCCTGGATCCGGAAGAAACATCCCCCAGCTCAAGGGACTGAAGTTTTCTCATCATCTCGTCCTTGCTCATCTGCGAATAGTCAGCCATCCGTCTGGATTTAGGACGAGATGGCATTTGAAAACGAGACAAATGCGTCGGACCGGTTCCGCTGCGCTGCGAGGGGTGGGAAACCGCTGCCATTATTGGGAAAGGGGAAGTTGAAGGCGGTATTCCGTCGGTGAGCGTCCGACGATCTTCTTGAAGATGCGGTTGAAATGCGTCAGCGACTGAAAGCCGGTTTCGTACGCGATCTCGCTCACCCGCAGGTTGCGGTTGAGCAGGAAGTTTTTCGCCTTCTCGATCCGGACCCGCGAAACATAGTTCGTGAAGGTCAGGTGGGTCGCCCTCTTGAACATCTTGCAGAAATAGTACGTGCTGGTGTTGACCACCTTCGCCACCTCGGCCAGCGAAAGCTTGTCACCCTGCTTTTGCCGGATGTATTCCTTCGCCCGCCCGATCATGGGCGGCTCCTGGTTTTCATTCTGGACCACAATCTGGTTGCTCATGGCGGAAAGCTGCTGCGCGAAGATGGAGAGCATCTTCACCATGGCATCGTACCTGGCGGACGCAACCACCCGGGTGGACAGATAGGCATTCTTGAGACCGTGCATATCCAGTCCATCCCCGGAGAACCGTTCCGCTGCGCGATCGAACTGCGCTGCCGTCGGTCTTTTATGGAAAACCTGGCCTGTCCGAAGGAAACCAATCAACCGCTCGCCCGTCCGCACGGGCACGGCGGTTTCACGCAAGCCCGATGGACAGGTCATGGTCTTGGGCTGGTTGATTGCGGCGTCGGCCAACTTTTGATTCATCCGCAGGCAGGAGGCGCAGGAAGCGTTCTGCTGGGCCATCATCGCGCAAAACGGGCTTTCGTTCTTTCTATGACGATGGGACAGATGCCACGATGACACGGGCTGGAACGAGATCGGCAGGCCCGTGGCCTCCCCAAAAGCCCGCTCGTAATCCTGATAGAGACTGGACCCGGCAAGTGCCTCGATCAAGCCATCGCCCTTTCGTGAACTGTCCGGCAGACTTGCTGGCTTGGAAGCACTTGTGAGAAAAATATCAGTATTGAAGCGGCTTCCCGCCGCGTCGTGACCGATCCTGCTGGGAGAAGTGAAGAGGGTTGTGTTCATGGCTGCATATTAAGTGATGCCCATGGGCCACACAATCGGGCACCGCCCTGATCGTGCATTGACCCGAACAATTAGCGTGCCTAGGGGAATCCCTTAGCCCAGAAAGTAAACTTCATGGGGAAAGTCGCTCGATTTTCCATCGCCCGTTGCGCTTCCTGGAATAACAAAACCGGTCATGGAGGCGGTCGGGCCGTCCCTGCCAGAACTCGATGGTGTCGGGTTTCAGGAGATAACCTCCCCACCAGGATGGCAAGGGCACCTCACATCCATGAAATTTTTCATTCATCATGACCAGCCGTTGGTCCAGCGAGTCGTGCGAGGGGATGATCCTGCTCTGCTGGGAGACCCATGCGGCGAGCTGGTTGCCGAGGGGACGCGTGTGGAAATACGCCTCGGAATCGGCGCGCGAAGTTTTCACCACCCTTCCCGTGATGCGAACCTGGCGTTCAAGGGCCGGCCAGAAGAAGCAGAGCGCCGCGTAAGGATTCAGCTCGAGGTCGGCGGATTTCCTGCTCCCGTAGTTGGTGTAAAATGTGAACCCACTCCGTTCGTAAGCACGCAGCAGCATGATGCGCAGGCTCGGGCGTCCCCGAAGGTCCGCCGTCGCGAGCGTCATGGCATACGCCTCGTCCTTTTGCGTCTGGAGAGCCTTGCGAAACCAGCGATCGAACTGGCTGATGGGATCCGCGTGCAGGGACTTCCGATGGAGTCCTCCGAGAGCGTAATCCTTGCGAAAATGAACTCGTGCCATGCAAAACTGTAATGGATCGGGTTGCTGAAAACATTGACCTGCATCAAGGTTGTGGCGGGACCGTGGTGTTAGCCTGAGGGGATTCAATCCACTTCACCCCGCCGTGCGCTCGGAGCGACTAAATTCTCATGAACATCCTGCTCGTCCACCCGCGTTTTCCAGACACGTTCTGGAGTTTCAAATACGCGCTGAAGTTTGTGCGGAAAAAGGCGGTGCTTCCTCCACTGGGCCTTCTCACGGTGGCGTCGCTCCTGCCGCATTTCTGGGCCAAGCGCCTTGTGGACGTCAACATCCAGCCTCTCAAGCCGGAGGACCTTGAGTGGGCGGATTATGTTTTCATCGGGGCGATGACGGTGCAGCAGGCGTCGGTGCGCGAGATACTGGGCCGGTGCCGCGAGGCCGGAGTGAAGGTGGTGGCGGGCGGGCCGCTCTTCACCTCGGAGCCCGGAAAATTTCCCGAGGTGGACCACCTGGTGCTGAACGAGGCGGAACTGACGCTTCCACCGTTTCTCGCCGATCTCGAAAGCGGGTGTCCAAGAAAGCTATACAGCAATCCCGGCTATGCCGACATCCAGAGCTCGCCCGCGCCGATGTGGGAGCTTGCCGACCTGCGGCGTTATGCCTCGATGAGCATCCAGTACTCGCGGGGGTGTCCCTTCAACTGCGAGTTTTGCAACGTCACCGCGCTCTTCGGCCATCAGCCCCGGACCAAGACGCCCGGGCAGATTGTCCGTGAACTGGATGGGCTTTGCCGGCTGGGCTGGCGCGAACAGATTTTCTTCGTGGACGACAATTTCATCGGAAACAAAACACGGCTGAAAAAGGACCTGCTTCCATCCCTGGCTGACTGGCGCAAGCGAAACGGCAGGGTGACCTTCTATACCGAGGCGTCCGTCAATCTCGCCGATGACGCGGAGCTGATGGGGCAGATGGCGCGGGCCGGCTTTGACACCGTATTTGTCGGGATTGAGACGCCGGACGAGGCCGGACTGGCGGAGTGCAACAAGAAGCAGAACTGCAATCGGGATCTTGTGGAAAGCGTGAAACGGATGCAGCGCGCGGGGCTCCAGGTGCAGGCGGGGTTCATCGTGGGTTTTGACAGTGACACGCCCTCCATCTTCAAGCGGCAGATTGATTTCATCCAGCGGAGCGGGATTGTGACGGCGATGGTGGGCATGCTGCAGGCCCCGCCGGGGACCCGGTTGTACAAGCGCCTGGAAAGCGAGGGGCGGCTGACCGGCGACATTTCGGGTGACAACGTGGACGGGACAACGAATGTGCTCTTCCGGATGAATTCCGATCTTCTGCTCGAGGGATACAAGGAGATCATGCGCCACATCTACTCGCCCAAGCACTACTACAAGCGGGTGCGGACGCTCCTGCGGGAATACCGTCCCGTCGTCAGGCCACCCCCGAGCCTGGCCCGGTTCAT
>JAHFSY010000124.1 GCA_023269615.1 Verrucomicrobiota bacterium | reverse complement strand
CCATCGGCAAAAGCATCGAGGCGGGCGTGGTATTGCATGTTGCCGAAAAGGAACTGGCTGCGTGGCGCGGAGCGGAGGAGCATCTTGCCGAGTTTTTCATCGTGTCACAAATCGAGCTGCTCGCGGGGGCTGAATTGCGTGCCGGGGTGGTTTCGCCACGCGGAAAAAAGTGCGCGCGCTCGTGGCGCTGGGATGAGACCGTGGGAAGCAATGCAGAGTTTCCGGATTTATGCGCACGGGATGCGGCCGCGGTGCGTGTGTTTTTATCGAAGAAATAGAAGGCCGCGGCACTCATGATCAGAACAAAGTTTCTTTGTTGACTGTTGCCGGCCAATACGCCTTTCTTTCCGCCTTTTCAACCACTAGGGGAGCATTGACATGAGCATCAAAGCAAAGAAATCCGCAGCGAAAAGCCGTCCGACAGTGAAATCCCGCGTCGCCAAGTCATCGGCGCGGACGCGGGTCAAAGTGGCTCCGCCACCCAGCGACGCCGAGAAGGCGCATGCGCTGGACGAGCGGCGTGTGCTTCTTCTGAAGAAAGCGGCGAGGGGGCCGAATGGGCGGTATGTCCAGCTTCTTCTGAACATCCGCGACCGGTTTCTGGACGAGATCGAGTTTCATGCAAGCGACAATCTTCGCCGAACACAAAAAGAGGCGTCAAGCGACCGCTCCGCCTACAGCTTTCACATGGCGGATGCGGGGACGGACAACTTCGACCGGGAGTTTGCGCTGAGCATGGTTTCCAACGAGCAGGAGTTGCTGAATGAGATCAACGACGCCCTCAAGCGGCTCGAGAACAACGTTTTTGGGATCTGCGAAATTTCCGGCAAGCCCATTCCGAAGGCGCGTCTCGACGCCATTCCCTGGGCACGTTACACGGTGGAATGCCAGACGGAGATGGAACGAACCCACCAGAAGCGCCATCCGCAGACCTTCGCGCTTTCCGACTTCGGCAATTCCGAAGAGGAAGTGGTGGATAAAGACGAAGAAGTTTGAACTGAAGAAGCCGTAAGCCACAAGCCATAAGCTTTAAGGTGGCGGGCTTGGACTCATTATCCCTTTGCAATGGCACTCACCTGTATCTTGGATGAATTATGAAATGCGCTAGATCCATCCGAGTCCCAAACTTGCAGCTTAAGGCTTATGGCTTAAAGCTGTTTCAAGATTGAACCGTTCCCTGCCGGCATTCGCCCTGGGGGTGTCGGTGCTGGCGCTTGACCAGGCGTCCAAGCAGCTTGTCCTTGAGAAGCTGGAATCAGGTAGAACCGTGGAAGTGATTCACGGATTTTTCTATCTCACGCAAGTCCACAACACCGGTGCTGCGTGGGGTATCTTGCGTGACCACGGGTTCTGGCTCATGATGCTGGCGCTTGGCGCGTTGATTTTTCTCTGCATCGTGCGCCGTCATTTCACCCACATGGGAATGGTGCCCCGGATTGCGTTGGGATTGTTGCTGGGGGGAATCGCCGGCAACCTCACGGATCGCATTGTCCACGGGCACGTGATTGATTTCCTGAGCTTCTACATCGGCTCGTATCCATGGCCTGCCTTCAACGTCGCCGACAGCTCAATCTGCATCGGCGTGGGGCTCTATCTTGTGGATTCATTTCGACGCGGCGAAGAATCAACACCCCGGGCTTGATGTAGCTGCGTTCGCAAGAACGCGGCCCCGGAGGCCAAACTCTTGCGAGTTCGGCTACAGACCGGGTGGACTTGTCGACTTGCCCTATTTTTTCTTCTGCCCCTTCTTGTCGAACGAAGCGTCAAACGCCATTGTGCTTGGGCGGAAATCCAGTTTCTTGACGAATTTGCAAGCCTCCGTTGCGCCGTGCTCACGGTCCATGCCGCTATCCTCCCATTCCACGGAGAGAGGCCCTTCGTAGCCGATTTCGTTGAACGCGCGAATGATGGGCTCGAACTGGATGGAGCCGCGGCCGGGCGAACGGAAATCCCAGAAACGGCGTGAATCGCCGAAGCTCAAATGGCCGCCAAACACTCCCGACATGCGTGGAGTCGTGCTCCAATACACGTCCTTCATGTGGGCGTGTAATATGCGATGTCGAAAAATGCGGATGAATTCCACGTAATCCACGCCCTGGTAGCCGAAATGGGAAGGATCGTAGTTGAATCCGAATTCCTTGCGCCCGCCCAACGCCTCGATCGCGCGCTGCGCCGTGACGATGTCGAACGCGATTTCAGTGGGATGAACCTCCATGGCGAACTGCACGCCGCAGCGCTTGAATTCGTCAAGGATGGGATTCCAACGATTCGCGAAGTCGGCGAAGCCGTCGTCAATCTGTGCGGCGGAGACATGAGGGAATCCATAGAGCAAATGCCAGATGGATGAGCCCGTGAAGCCGTTCACGATCTTCACTCCGAGATTCTTTGCGGCCAGCGCGGTTTTCATCATCTCCTCGGCCGCGCGCTTGCGGACGTTCTCGGGAGTCCCGTTGCCCCAGACATGCGCGGGGAGGATGGATTTGTGGCGCTCATCAATGCGGTCGCACACGGCCTGGCCGACGAGGTGGTTGGAGATGGCCCAGGTGCTGAGGCTGTTGCGGGAGAGAATTTCGCGGCGCCTGTCGCAATACGCCTTGTCGTTGCATGCGCGCGTGACATCGAAGTGATCGCCCCAGCAGGCCAGCTCGAGGCCCTCATAACCAAAATTCTTGGCCTTCAGGCAGATCGCCTCAAAGGACAGGTCGGCCCACTGGCCGGTGAAGAGGGTGACGGGGCGGCTCATTTGAAAAAAGGATGAAGGATGCCCGCGCTACGCCACAGGCTTCGGCGAGGCGAGAAGGATGAGGGATGATTAAAACGCGGCATGGGCTCCACTCCTCCTCTCAAAGGACGGCTTCGGACCTGTAATACGCAAATGAGGCCGCGAGTTCGTTGGTTTGGGCGAGGATGTCTGTGTTGATTTTTTTTCCGAGGTGGCACGGGACGACCTCCATCAGGCTGTTGGTGATGAAGATCCCATCGGCCTTCCTGCATTCCTTTGCGCCGAATTTCTTTTCCACCACGTGGATCTTCTCCTTGCGCGCGACCTTGATGATTTCCGCGCGGGTGATCCCCGGCAGGCAGCCGGTCGAGAGCGGGGGGGTGATCAGGCGCCCGTCCTTCCAGAGAAACAGGTTGCTTCCCGTGCACTCGATCGCCGTGCCTGCAGCGTCAAACACAATGGCGTCATCGAAACCGTCATCCTCGGCCTGTTTTTTTGCCAGGATGTGGGGGAGATAGCTGAGTGACTTGAGTGGCAGCGGGGCAACGGCGCGCTTGTGAAAAGTGAGGCGCCACGTCTCCTTGCTCCGGAACGCGACCTGGCGTTCGCGCGCACAAATGACCACGTGCGGGGTGGTGCACCCATGCGGCGAAAATCCAAGGTAGCCCTCACCCCGGCTCAGCACGATGCGCGCA
>JAHFSY010000097.1 GCA_023269615.1 Verrucomicrobiota bacterium | reverse complement strand
CGCTCGTGCTCGGTACGATCGCCATGGCCAATGCGGCCAGTACGCTCACCGTCAACTCCACGGGTGCCATCACCCAGAGCGGAGTCCTCACCATCACCTCCGGCACGGGCGCCGTCTCCTTCAACTCGGGCGCCGTGGGCGCCGCGATCACTCTTTCCAATAACAATGATTTCCGCGGAGCCGTCTCTCTGACCAACGTGGGCGCGTTTAACCTTGCCGTGACCGATGCCAACGCGCTCAGCCTCGGCACCATTTCCATGGCCAACGCCGCTAACACCCTCACTCTCACCACGGGAGCCGGCGGTGCGATCACCCAGAATGGAGGGATGACTGTGAATCAACTCACGATTACCTCGGGTGGCGCGATCACGCTGAACAACGCGGCCAACCTCATCACGTCGCTCGGAGCGATTTCGCGTGGAGGCGATCTGGATATTCGCGACAGCGCGGGCGGACTGACCATCGGCGGCACGATCACGGCGGGAACGATCAACAACAATGTGACAATTGCCACTCTGGGTGGAGACCTTACGTTGAGCGCGAACATTTCGAACACGGGAGCCGGCAACCAGGTTATTCTCGCGACGGACAAGAATTTCATCAACACCGCCGGGGCCGGGGCAATTTCGGCGGCGGGTGGCGCGCGTTATCTTGTCTATTCGACGGCCCCGGGTTTGGACACTACGGGTGGATTGCCTTTCACTTTCCAGCAGTTTTCAACAATTTTTCCAGCCGCCCCCTCCGCTGGCAACACCGGCAACGGTTTCCTCTACAGCAGCGCGGCACCCATCATCCCCGATACCACCCAATCCACGGTCAACGCCCTCCTTGCTCAATTCAAGGAAAAGGACGACCTCTACTCCCGCTACCAAAAATTGGAACGAAGTGATTTCAACAGCCCGATTGTTCTGAGCTACCTGCCCCAACATAGCGATTTTCTCCTGGTTACAGACGAAACCGGAGTGGGACAAGATGGCCTCCAGACCATCCACTCAAGCAGCTATGAGGTATTTGGCAATGATCCATTGTTGCTCATGAAGCGGAAGTTCTTGCTGCGGTGAGAAGGCGTTTTGTTTGTCCATAAAAAATGGCGGGTCGGATTGCTTTTAGCCGCATCGCCGTCTATATCGCTGTCGCCGTGAGAAGCTTCACCGAATCACCATTTTTTCAACGGGTCCTCCACCCTCTGAAGGGAATGACCTGGAAAGTGATTGGCGCATGCCTCCTCATCCTCGGCGCAGACCAGCAGACCGTATGGAGCCAGGACTTTGAGCGAATTGCGCCAAAGATGCCCCAAAAAAATCAAAATACAGTCGAACTGCCTTCCAAAACTCCGGCGGAGGAAAACGATGAACGTGTTCTTGTCACGGAGTTAAAAGGCCTCGTGTTTGTGCAGAAACAGGAACAAGTTCTAAAGGGTGGCGTTGCGGCATTCGAGGGGGTCAAGACGGAGGGACTCGACCGTCTTCAAGGCCTCGAGTTTCGAAACCAGATGCAGCCTTTCCTCGGCCAGCCCGTCACGCTCAAGCGGCTCAATGAGATGACCCGCGAGGTCGTGCTCTGTTACCGGAGGCTGGGCTTCCCGGTGGTGGATGTGATCGTGCCCGCCGATCAAGACATCACCGATGGCGTGGTCCAGGTGCTCGTGGTGGAAGGGCATCTGGGGAAGGTCACGGCGGAGGGGGCGCGATGGTTCTCGACAGCAAACATGCCGGATGAGATCACAATGAAGCGCGGCTCTCTGTTCGAGGAAGACCAGCTCATTGAGGACCTGGCATGGATCAACAACAACCCATTCCGCCAGGTCGAACCTGTGCTGAGCCGCGGCACCGAGCTCGCCGAAACGGATCTGCTGTTACAGGTAAAGGACCGTTTCCCCGTGCGCGTTTATGCGGGATATGAGGACACGGGAACGGACCTCACGGGCGACGAACGATGGTACACGGGCGTCAACTGGGGCAATGCCTTCCTCCTCGATCACCAGTTGAATTACCAATTCACCACGGCGAGCGACCTCGTCAAGCTGGTCGCACATTCCGGCAGTTACGTGATGCCGCTCCCGTGGCGGCACACGATGACGTTTTTCGGGAGTTATGCGACGACAAAAGCCGACATCGCCAACCCGCTCTTCAACCTCAGTGGCAGGAGCTGGCAGGTGAGCGGCCGTTACGCGGTTCCCCTCCCCCGCACGACGAAATTTACAGAGACACTGACGGCCGGCTTTGACTTTAAACAGAGCAACAACAACCTCGAGTTCGGCGGCGCGCAGGTCTTTAACACCACGACCGACGTGGACCAGTGGAGTCTCGATTACACCGGCGAGTTGCAGGACCCCTGGGGCAGCACGCGAATCAGCCTCACAGGTTTTTACAGTCCCGGCGGAATCACGACAAGGAATCGCGATTCCCTGTTCACGGCGACCCGGGCTTTTGCAAAGGCCGAATACGCCTATGGCCGTTTCTCAGGCGAACGCGTGACGCGCCTGCCCGGCGATTTCTCATGGCTCGTCCGCGGCGTGTACCAATTATCGGAGGCCAATTTGCTCGGGAGCGAACAACTCGGCCTCGGTGGCGCGAACACAGTGCGCGGATACGAGGAGCGCGAGGCCAACGGGGATTCCGGATATCTGGTCTCGATGGAAATCCGGACGCCGCCGGTCAGCCTCGGAACAACCGTCGGGATTCCGAATGCCGTGGACCAGTTGCAACTCCTGGGTTTCTGGGATTACGGCGTGGCCGAAAACTACGCGCTCCTGCCAGGCGAGGATCCTCATGTGCAGCTTTCAAGCGTGGGGCCCGGCCTTCGTTACTCCATCAATCCATGGTTCAGCGTCCGCTTCGACTACGGCTGGCAACTCTACGACACCGCCCTCAGCACCCGCTTCAACTCCCGAGGCCATCTCGGAGTCATGTTCTCCTACTGATTCTTCCGCGACGCTTCTTTTGCCGTGAATTCATCCGCCCGTTTCTGGCCCAGCGAAATCTGCTCGGGTTTCATGTGCCTTGCCATCATCGAGCGGCTTCCCGCCGCTTCCGGATTCCCATTCGCCGCAGCCAGCGTGTACCACTTGTACGCCTCCACGTAATCCATCGGCACCCCCACCCCGGCGTTGTACATTAGCGCCAGGTTGTTTTGCGCATCGGCGTTCCCTCCATTGGCCGCCTTGCGATACAGATCGCCCGCCTCGGAGAGGTCCCGCCCCACGCCATAGCCCTCCTGGTACATCTCCCCGAGCTTCATCTGGGCTTCGGGAACACCGCGATCAGCCGATGCCCGAAGGCGCGTCACCGCGATCCCGTATAACCGCGCAGCCTCCGAGGCGTCAGCTTTCACACCGCGCCCATGTTCATACATCCAGGCCAGGCGCAGCTGCGAATCCACGTCCCCATGCTCCGACTGTTCCTTGAATTGCTTGAACCGCGCGAGCTGCCTCTCCGTGGGAGGAGGAGCCGCGGGTGGCTTTTCGCGATGCGGAAAAAAACGATACCCGTAAATCGAAAGCATCACGACCACCGACACGGCCAGCAGCCACTTGCTCTTTTGATTCCGATCCATCACCCGAAACTATCACATCCCTCGCAACAAGCAATGCAGAGCGGCTCGTCATTCTTGCGCTTCTTGTGCGTCTTCGCGGCCATATTCCGAAGCACCGAACGCAGAGATTGGCCGCAAAGAGGCGCAAAAAGGCACAGGGTGGCTAAAAAACATCGGCTTGTGGTGGGCGAGACAGGATTTGAACCTGCACGGGTTTCCCCACCAGATCCTAAGTCTGGCGCGTCTGCCAGTTCCGCCACTCGCCCAACAAGCAGTGCGAGCTTGTAGCATTGATTTCCGCAATTTGCAATCCCATGACCTGCCCGACCGGGAACAAACTCACTCACCATAGAGCCCCCACCAAGGGGCATACGAAGGATAAGCGGTCCATTTTGTTGTATCACTGGGAGTGGTGACCCATGTGTCAGGCTTTACAAATTCTCCATGTCCGTCACAAAAAACGAAGTTGAGCCCCTTTCCCTGATGACGGGGAAAGCAATTGACACTGTTTCCCGTTATACAAGTGGTGTCGAAATTAGTGGGAAGGTGCGGAAAGTAAAAATAACATTCGGCCACCAGAAAAACGCGGGCGGGAATGTGGACTTCGTTCAGCGAAAACATCCGGGTGGTGTACACGGTATATACAAATGCCGCGTTGGCTCCAAAAGGCGGATTGATGTCCCTCGGATCGAGGCTCGGGCAGCCGCGGGCGACACCGGCGCCTCCCTTGGTCAGCGCATCTCCACGAAGATATTTGGGGATCGCAATGTCCCATGCCAGTGCACCGGTGGGAATGATGTTTGGATCATTCGTGCCGTTGATCCAGCCACCATTGTCGTCAGCCATCATGACCGTGGCAATAGCCACCTGCCTCTCATTATTCAGGCAGGTAATACGCTTCGCCGACTCTCTTGCATTCTTCAAGGCCGGGAAAAGCAGGGCGGCCAGGATTGAAATGATGGCGATCACCACCAAAAGCTCGATCAGCGTGAATGCCATGCCGCGCTTTTGCTTGGTCCTCATGTTGATTTGCCGATGGTTTGCATGATCACCACTCATGATAATATCCCCCGTAGTCCCTCTCTTTACAACCCCTAGTTTCTGATATAATCCTTATATCCTCCCCATGGCAACCATCCATCCTTTTCCGGCGCTCAGACCAAAACCCGGTTTCGCCTCGCGCATTTGCGAGCTGCCTTATGACGTGATGTCGTCGGACGAGGCGCGCGCAATGGCCCACGACAATCCTCTCAGCTTCCTCCACGTCTCCAAGCCCGAGATTGACCTCGAACCCAGCACCGACCTTTACGATCCGCGCGTCTATGCAAAGGGACGCGAGAATTTTCAGCGCCTTATCCGAGATGGCTCGCTCTCCCAAGACAAGGCATCCTGCCTCTATCTTTACCGGCAGGTCATGGGTGAACATTCCCAAGTCGGAATCGTTGCCGCGGCGAGCTGCGAGGACTACACCAAGGACATCATCAAGAAACATGAGCTCACCCGTCCCGACAAGGAGGATGACCGCGTGCGACACATCGAAACCCTGGATTCGCAAACTGGCCCCGTCTTCCTCACTTATCGTGCCGTGCCACGCGTGGACGCCTTTGTGGCAAAAAAAACGCAGGAGACTCCCGATGTGGACTTCACCGGAAAGGATGGGGTCCGCCACATGGCGTGGGCGATTCGCGATGAATCCGACATTGCGATGTTGAGACGGGAATTTGAACAAATCCCCAGCCTCTACGTCGCCGACGGGCATCATCGCAGCGCGGCGGCCGTGCGCGTGTGGAAAAAACGCCAGGCCACGTCGCCCTCCTCCGCGTTTTTTCTCGCCGTTATTTTTCCGCACAACCAGATGCAGATCCTCCCTTACAACCGGGTGGTAAAAGACCTCAACAGACTGGGCCTTGACGGCTTTGCGCAACGGATGCGCCAGCTTGGACATTTCGAAATCCACGCCCAGCCAAGCCCCACGGGCAAACATGAAATCTGTGTGTTTCTCGATGGCGTATGGAATGTGTTCCGGTGGAGGAAAGACCTGATTCCGAAGGATGACCCCACCGCACAACTGGACGTGTCACTCCTCCAGCAGCACGTCCTCGCGCCATTGCTGGGCATTGACGACCCGCGGACTTCAAAACGGATTCAATTCGTGGGCGGCATCCGCGGCACCGGCGAGCTGGAGCAACTGGTCCGCAGTGGCGAATGGGCGGTCGCCTTCTCATTGTTTCCCACACAGATCGAGGATCTCATGCAAATCGCCGATCAAGGCGGCATCATGCCCCCAAAGAGCACATGGTTCGAGCCAAAGCTTCGCGACGCAATGTTTTGCCACATGATTTGAAAATAGTTCAGGAGTCAGGAGTCAGAATCCAGAATTCAGAATAAGAAAACCAGCAAATGAACCCAGGGCTTACGCATTTGGGTTTGGCAATGCAGAACGACTCGTCATTCTTGCGCTTCTTGTGCCTCTTCGCGGCCATATTCCCATGCACCGAATGCAGAAATTGGCCGCAAAGAGGCACAAAAAGCACAAGGTGGCCAACAAGCAGCTCCATAATCACTCCAAATGCGTAAGCCCTGCGACTACCCCTTGGAAGATTTGCGGCTTACCGATGCTTTATCCTATGCAGCGGAGTGGTCTTTTGCTATGTTTCCACGTTTATTTACAGGCTATGTCCAAATCACACATCCACAACATCTTGCGCCTGTTTGCATGCGCTGCTTTGATGGCGTGGTTTGACCCATTTTCCCCTGCCCTTCTCGCACAGGAACCGGCCGTGGAAACTGCTCCCGCGCCTGCCATCGTGGAAGAAACGGTCACGTCCAAGGCCGACAGCAGGAAGCCGATCCAGACGTCGGCCGACAGCATGGACATGGACAAAAACACAGGCGAGATCGTCCTGCGCGGCCATGTGGTGCTGACCCATGGCGACGAGCACCTGCTCGCCGACCAGGCGCAGGTGAACACCCAGACACGTCAGGCTCACGCCGAGGGACACGTGCGCCTCCGCAAGGGATACAAGGAATGGATTTCCGAGTCATTGGACTACAATTTTGAAACCGGCGCGATGAAAGCAGGCATGGCTCGCGCCGACATGGGCAACGGCATTTTTGTCCAGGCCAAATCCATGGAGAGCGCCGACAACAAGCGTTACATCCTCAAGGACTCCTATTTCACCACGAGCGATTACTCCCAGCCGGGCTTTCGCATGAAGGCCAGCAGCATCATCCTTTACCCCAACGATCGCATCGCGCTTCATAATCTGGTGGTGTACGCGGGCAGCGTTCCCGTCTTCTATTTCCCCTACTTCGTATTTCCGCTCGACGACAATGACACCGATGGTTTCAACACCGGCACCAATGTGCAGGTGGGCAGCAAGAGCAATTGGGGCTTTTTCGTCCTGAATTCGTACACCACGCGACTTTCGGAGGATTTGCGCCCCACGTTCCGCCTCGATTACCGTTCGGATCGCGGCCTCGCGGGCGGCATGGATTTGCGCTACAGGGCGGGCGAGAAGCGCGACCCCGACAAGGCTCCCGATGAATGGCAGCCACGCGTGTCCGGGAAAATCCGCACCTATTACGCCGACGATGCCAAGGTGCGGAAGGGCCAGAACTCACAACAGCTGATCACCCCCACGGGCGTCTTTCAAAGCCAGAAAATCCAGCCGGAGCGCTACCAGGTGCGCGTGACCCAGCGGGCCGATCTCACCGATGAAATTTACAGCAAGCTGAAGCTCAACAAGCTGAGCGATGCCAATTTCCTCGAGGTTTACTATGAAAAGGAATTTCAGAAGGATCCGCAGCCGGACAATTTCCTCGAAATCACCAAGTGGTCACCCAACACCACGCTGAGCCTCCTCACGCGTCCCCAGGTCAACAAGTTCTACACCACCACGGAGCGCCTGCCCGAACTGCATTACGATTTCAAGCGCCAGTCAATCCTCGGCAGCCCTTTCTTCTACGAAAGCGAAACCTCCGTCAGTTCCCTCGCCAAGAAAAATGCGGACTTCCTCTCGGGTGTCCCGGATTACAACGCAAAGCGCGTGGACACCTTCCACCAGTTCCTCTACCCCAAACAATATTTTGAATGGCTGAATTTCACCCCGCGCATCGGAGGCCGCGCCACCTTCTACGACCGGACACCAACCGCCAACCAGGCTTCGCTCCTGCGTGGCGTCTTCAACACCGGCTTCGAGACCGGCTTCAAGACCACGCGCACATGGAGCGACGTGAAGAACAAAAAATGGGAGATTGACGGCCTTCGCCATGTCATCGAGCCCAGCGTCAACTACGCCTTCGTCGCCCGCCCCACCGCGGGACCGGGCCAGATCTACCAGTTTGACGTGGACCGCTCCAGCTCTGGCATCAACAGAAACCTGACCCCGATTGATTTCCCGCAGTACACCGGCATTGACTCCATCAACAAGATGAACGTCTTCCGCCCCGCCATCCGCCAGCGCCTGCAGACCAAGCGCGACGGGCAGACCTGGGATCTCGCCGAGTTCCTCGTGTACCAGGACTTCCGCGTCAGCAAGGTTGACGGCCAGAAGACCCTTTCCGACCTTTTCGTGGAATTCTCAACCAAGCCCACACGCTGGTTGAACCTCGGATGGACCGGGCGTTACGACGAAAATAAAAACCAGCTTCGCGAATCCAACTTTGATTTCACCGTGTACAAGGGAAAGTCATGGAAACTCTCTCTCAGCGACAATTACTTCCGCAGCGTCGGCAACCAGCTCGGAATCAACTATGCCTGGGCGATCAACGAAAACTGGACCCTCCGAACCAACCACCGCCTCGACCCGACCAGCGGCTCGCTCTTTGAACAGTCCTACACCCTCGACCGTGATCTCCACTCGTGGATCGCCTCGCTCAGCGTCAGCCAGCTCTGCCCGATCAATCGCGACCCCGACCTTCGCGTCTGGCTCACGTTCACCCTCAAGGCTTTTCCCGAGGTCGCCGTGGATTCCAGCGGCCTCGGTGGCGGCAAATAATCAGGCTGCGCCAGCCTCTCCTCCGACCCTTGTGATTTTATGAAAGTGACTCTTGTTGGCTCCGGCTATGTCGGTCTCGTCACCGGCGCGTGTTTCGCAGAAAAAGGGCATCACGTGGTCTGCGTGGACAACGACCCGAAAAAAATCCAGATCCTCCAGTCTGGCCATATCCCCATCTACGAGCCCGGACTCGATGACATGGTCAAACGCAATGTCGCCGCCGGCCGCCTTCGCTTCACCGCCAGCACCGAGGAGGGCGTGGACCATGGACAGATCGTCTTCATCGCCGTCCCCACCCCCCCCCAGGATGATGGCTCCGTGGACATGAGCTTCATCGAGTCCGTCGCCCGCACGATCGCCGGCGCGCTCAAGAAATACACCGTCATCGTGGACAAAAGCACCGTGCCCGTCAAAACCGGCGAAAAAGTCACCGAGACCATCCGCCGATACAACAAGCTCAACTCCGATTTCGACGTGGTCTCCAATCCCGAATTCCTGCGTGAAGGCTCCGCCATCGAGGACCTCATGAATCCCGACCGCATCATCGTCGGCGTCATGGGCCAGCGCCCCGTCCCGCTCCTGCGCGAACTCTACGCGCCCTTCGCCTGCCCCAACTTCATCGTCACCGACATCAACTCCGCCGAGCTGATCAAGCACGCGTCCAATTCCTTCCTCGCCCTGAAAATCTCCTACGCCAACGCCGTCGCAGCCATCTGCGAATCGTCCGGCGCCAACATCGAGGAGGTCGTCAACGGCATGGGCTTCGACAAGCGGATCGGCCGCCCCTTCCTCAACGCCGGCATCGGCTACGGCGGCTCCTGTTTCCCCAAGGACCTTGCCGCCTTCATCAAGATCGCCGAACAGCTCGGACACGACTTCCGCCTGCTCAAGGAAGTCCAGCGCATCAACAGCGACGCCTCCGAGCGCTTCCTGAAAAAATTGCGCGCCGAACTCTGGGTGCTCAAGGACAAGACCATCGGAGTCCTCGGACTCGCCTTCAAACCCAACACCGACGACGTGCGAAGCTCCCCCGCCATTGACCTCGTCAAAAAAATGCAGTCCGAAGGCGCCCAGGTCCGCGCCTACGACCCCCAAGCCATGGACAAGGCCAGAGACATGCTGAAGGGGGTAACACTTTGCAAAGACGCCTACGAAACCGCCATGGGATGCGACGCCCTCGTCGTCGCCACCGAATGGGATGAATTCCGCAAACTCGATCTCAATCGATTAAAGTCCGCCCTGGCGCATCCCACAGTCTTCGACGGAAGAAACATCTTCGACCCCGCCAAAATGTCCTCCCACGGTTTCCTCTATCGTTCCATCGGTCGCTAATCCGTAGCCGAATTCGCAAGAATTTGGCCGTTGCCAATCGCCCCATCAATGTTTATGGGTGAGATCCCATGAATAAATCGATCCTTGCCTCTGTTCTCAGCCTTTTGTTTTTCATTCCGTGCCTCCATGCGGGAGACCAGGACTTTACGCTCGTCAATGATACCGGTTTCACCGTTGACCAGGTGTACATCACACCAGCCGACTCGGATGATTGGGGCGATGACATCCTTGGACGCGATACCCTCGCCGACGGCGAATCCGTTGACATCAAATTTCACCGCAAGGAAAAAGCCAAGCATTGGGACCTGAAGGTGGTTGACACGCATGGCGACGCAGTGAAGTGGGAGGACATCAACCTTCTCGAAGTTGCAAAGATCACGATCCACTACAAGAACGACAAGGCGTGGGCCACGTTCGACTGAGCAAACGCCTTCATCCTTTCTCCCAATTCCGCAATCCGCATTCCGCAATCCGAAATTCCTCAAGGGCCCGCAAACCGTTTTAAATACTTCACCGCCACCTCAAACGCCTTCGGCATCGGCGAGTGAATCGTCAGCATCTCCCGCGTCGCGGGATGTTTCACGGTGAGGCTCTCGGCGTGGAGTGCCAGCCGTCCAATCAGCGGACGCTCGGGTTCCTCATCCTTCTGTTTGTACGCGCGCTTGATATCCGACAGCATCAAGCCTTTCGCATCGCCATACATCGAGTCAACCAGCACGGGACAGCCGCATGACGCCAGGTGCACGCGGACCTGGTGCGTGCGCCCCGTTTTCGGAAACGCCTCCACGAGCGAATAGCCCCTCCAACGGACCAGCATCCGGACATGCGTCTCGCTCGCCTTCCCATACTTGTGAGACGTACGCATTTTACCGGGAGTGTAACGATCCTCCTCAATCGGCTTTTCGATCACCATCTCCTCCTCGGGAAGCGTCCCCAGGGTGATCGCCACGTAACGCTTTCCAACCTCCTGCTTCTCAAATTGTCGGGCAAGCTCGTCGAGAGCCGGCTTGGTCTTCGCACAAAGCAACACCCCGCTCGTCTCGCGATCCAGGCGGTGCGCATTGAAGATGTCGGGCGACCGCTTCTCGTGAATGAGCTTTATCAGGCTCACGAGGTCCTTGTCCCAACGATCCGGCACCGTGAGAAGCCCGCTCGGCTTGTCGAACGCGATCAAGCACTCATCTTCAAACAAAATTGGAGGAAGCCCGTTCATGACGCAATGTTCTGCGATTGGCCCGGGGATTTCAACGGTGACATTTGGCATTTGGCATTTATCATGGATCATTTAGCATTGTGCCCACGGCATTTATCATTTCAAATTCACGGGACGCGATTTCTGATTTCCGCGCCCCATTTCCATCTCAAATCTCAAATTTCAAATTTCATTCCCCCATTCTTCATTTTTCATTCTTCATTTTGCATTTACACATATGATCCCCCGCTATTCCCGCCCCGACATGTCCGCCATCTGGTCCGAGCACAACAAGCTCGCCATCTGGCTCCGCATCGAAGTCCTCGCGTGCGAGGGACGCCACAAGATCCTCCGCGAAATCCCCGCCCGCGACCTGGCCACGATCCGCAGGCGCGCCAGATTCTCGCTTGCACGCTGCCGCGAAATCGAGAAGCGCACGAACCATGACGTGATTGCCTTCCTCGAAA
>JAHFSY010000123.1 GCA_023269615.1 Verrucomicrobiota bacterium | reverse complement strand
GCTCTGGTGATAACCACTCATCCACGCATCCCGGTTTCAAAGATCACCCTCACTCCCCCGTCCGCACTCCCAACCGCCTCCAGATCGAAGGCAGATGCCCGCCGCTCATCGCGCGAATCCGCTTCGCGTTCTCCACCGTCATCACGCTGCCCTCCGGCGCGATCCGCTCCACCGAATCCGTCGCGCGCACCACAGAGGTCGAAGCCGCCGAGGCACCTGCCCCGGCCTTCAGCCGCGCGCGAAATGAATGCATCTGCAAAAAACCCCCGCCCGCCCCGCCGTCGCGGTCGCGCGCACGCACCACGCTGTTGTTGATGCTCAGTAAAAATCCGAAATCAATTTTGCCGCTCATGGTAAGTCTCACGGTTCTCAAGGGTTAGATTCCCAACTCATCCGATACCTGCGCGGCCTTGGCGGCAGTCTGGCTCTGGTAAGCCTTGGAATTCCAAATTTCGAAGCGGTACCCGATGCCCACCAGCAACACCGAGTTCTTCAGCCCCGCGTGCTTCAGCAACTTCGCCTCCAATGTCACGCGCCCCTGCTTGTCGCAGGTCACCTGCACGGCCTGGGAAAAAAGGGCCCGGCTCCGGTCGCGCTTCTCATTGGCGCTCGTCCCGGGCGCCGAATGAATGTCCTGCAGCAATTTGTCCATCTCCGCCCGCGGCAGCACCGCAACCCGCCCAACGTCCCGGGCAAAAAGAAATAATTCCTCGCTCTGACCAAGACGCCATTTGGACGGAATGATGAGCCGATTGACCGAGTCAATCGTATGGTCAAATTCCCCCGTAAAATATCGCGCTGCGGTGGTCATGGTTTTTAGTGCTCGGAAGACAATTCTCCAATTTGCTCCAAAGCACCCCAAATCAAACCAAATTAACCAAGACCCGTCAACACCCTTTTTTCATTTTTTTTGGACGCTCCCCTTGCCAGCCTGTCGGAGCCCCGACTGGTCGGGGCCGACCGGGATCAAGGGCCTAAACGGAGGGACACGCTCCGTCGTGTCCACGGGACTCAGGGTCCGAGGTATGGCGTGTTCGCCGAACGCGCCGAGTCCAAGGTTCGGATTTGGGATTGCAGGGGACAGCGGCTGGACAGGCGGCGGAGAAGCCCCTGCTACGAGCCGGATTTTATTCCAGGGACACAGGGTGGAGTAGCATCAAGCTTCTCCGCCGCCTGCCCAGCCACTGTGGGTCTGCTTCTGTGTTTCACCTCTGAAACGTGGACCGCAACCTCAGACAAATCTCCAGAACCTTCGCGGCCTCGGACACCGTGCACAATTCATGCTTCTTCCCTTCCACCTCCTCGACAAATAATTTCACCTGCCGCACGTACCCGTCGTCCCGCTCGCTCGTGATCGTCTCCGACTTCCACTCCGAGTCGCCGCGGCGATAAATGCTCAACCGGCCCAACGCGGTCTCCGCCTTCATCGAGCCATGGTCGCCCACCCATAGAAACAACGATTCATTCGGCGCCTGGAACTGGTTCATCATGATGCTGACATGCTCGCCCTTCGTGCCTTTCAATATGAGCGAGGTCGTGTCCTCCACCGGCGCTTCCTTCAAGCCCAGGTTCGACGCGAAACCGCCAACCCACTCCAATGCCCCCATGTTCCAAACCGCCGCGTCCACCAGGTGGCTCGTCGCATCCAGGGAGCATCCCCCCTGCTTTGGGTCGGCCCAATAGATCTTCATGTAATCAGGGCGGAACGTCGGGAAATGCTGGCCGACACACACATGCAGCGCTTTCACGGAACCGATCGCGCCCTGGTCCAGCTTCGCCTTCGCCATGCGGAAAAGCTCGATCGAGCGATACGTGTACGCGATGCGGATCATTCCCTTCATGGATTTCTCCATCTTCACAAATTCCACCGCCTCCTCGTTGCCTGCGCACAGTGGCTTCTCGCACAACACATGAATTCCGCGCGACGCCAACAGCTTCGTATGCTCGAAATGTTGTGAAGGCGGCGTGGCCACCACCGCGTGGGTGAATTTGGAAAAATCGACCTGCCCCGGCTCCGCCCAGGCGTCCTTCACACCATACCGTGATTGCAATTCCGCCCGCCGCTCCGCGCGCGGCTCCACCAATCCCACCCGCGCAACCCCGGCCTTCTGGACACACCGCAAATGACGCTCCCCAATTCCCCCGCCACCGATGATCAAAAATGATGTCTCACTCATCGAACATTACTCCTTCTAAAAAAGTTTTCTGCAACTTCCTCTCACTCCGTGTTCTCCGTTGCTCCGTGGTTTTTCAGACCTCTTGTTGGACGTTCAACGTTTGATGTTCGACGTTGGAAGTTCCCGCAACCCTTCATCCCTCATCCTTCCGCCTTCATCCTTCTCTTCCCCTCACCACGCCGTCCATCCTCCATCCACCACAATGTTCTGCCCGGTAATAAAGCTGCCGGCATCGGACGCGAGAAGCATCAATGCCCCCTGCACCTCCTTCGGCTGCCCCATGCGCTTCAGCGGAACCTTCTCGCACAACCGCCGCACCAGTTCCGCGCCACCCACCGTGTCGCTCACGCGCGAAGGAGGAAATGGTCCGGGGCTCAATGCATTCACGCGAATCCCGTGCTTTGCATAATAGACCGCAAGATGACGCGTGAAATGAATCAACCCGCCCTTTAACGCATGATAATTCGGCGGGCTGTTGACCGAGGGCCCGGGCAGATTTTCGTAAACATCCGGATAGCTGGCCACCAGGCCATACATGCTCGCGATGTTGATGATGCTCCCGCCGCCCATCGTCCGCATGTGCTTCGAAGCCTGCTGGCTCGCCACAAAATAGGACGTCAGCCCGAGCTGGAACGTTTTCTGGAAATCCTCCGCGGTCGCGTTGTCGAGCGTGGGCAAAGGCCCCGAATAACCATTGTTCACCAGGATGTGCAACGCGCCATGACGTTTCACCACGCCGTCAATCACCGTGCGTATCGCCTTCTCATCGTTCAGATCCAACTCCACCCCCTCGTGCTTCGGCCCCAGCTTCGCGGCGAACTCGCGGCACTTGTCGAGATGGCGGGAGGCGATGATGACCGTCGCACCATGCGCCGCCATGATTTCAGACATGGCCGATCCCAGATGCCCGGCGCCACCGGAGATGAAGGCGATTTTTCCAGTCAGATCAAAGATGGAGGAACTCATAATGGTTTGAAACTTGGTTTGCGGTGAATAGGCTGACATCTAGAAACCTCCGCAAACAATGTAAAGCTGCTTCCATCATTCTTTTCTGGAGGTAGGGACGGACCGCCGGGCCGTCCGCTGCGCAACGGCGCGCCCTACCATCCCCATCACTCCTCCACCCGCACCGCACAAACCTGCAGCTTCCCATCCACGGTGTCGTTGTAGAGAAGCCAGCGTGAATCCAGGCTGAAGGCCGCGTTCACATGATTCGCCACGTACAGGCGGCACGGCGTGTGGATCGTCGCCATCGGTGCAAAATCAACTTTCGTTTCCCGGGTTGAGAAC
>JAHFSY010000035.1 GCA_023269615.1 Verrucomicrobiota bacterium | reverse complement strand
TTGAACCAGCTTTGGAATCTCAACCTTCCCGATGACGCCCTCGAAAAACTCGCCGCAGAATTTGGATCCGACACCGCCTTCTTCATCCGAAACAAACCGGCGCTGAGCGAGGGACGCGGCGAAATCATCACCCCCGTCCCCTTTCCCGCCTCACTCCCGCTGCTCCTCATGAACTTCGGTTTCGGCAGCGCCACCGCCTGGGCCTACAAAAACCTGAAGCTTGACGCGGCAAAAGCCCGGGAATCCAACGCCCGAATCTCAACCTTCCTCTCCTCTCTTCCGAATCTCAAATCTCAAATCTCAAATCTCAAATCCGCCCTCCCCCTTCACAACGATCTGGAAACCCCCGTTTTCCGAAAATTCCCAATCCTCAAGCTGGCAAAGGATTTTCTTTCCACGCATCCAAGCGTGACCGGTGCCATGATGTGCGGCAGTGGCTCGACCATGATGGCCATCCTTCAATCCGAGCGGGAATCGGACTCGTTGCGTGACGCCATCCTCCAGCGATTTGGGAATTCGGT
Source organism: Verrucomicrobiota bacterium (assembly GCA_023269615.1). GTDB lineage: Bacteria > Verrucomicrobiota > Verrucomicrobiia > JABWAM01 > JABWAM01 > JAHFSY01. The sequence goes on along the minus strand of JAHFSY010000035.1, from coordinate 46,448 downwards.
CTGGGTCTGGACCGGCCACACGCTTCAGTAATACGGCGAAAGCATCAGGTACACCACGACGCCCGTGATCGTGACGTACAGCCACAGTGGAAGTGTGATCCGTGCGATCTTCCGGTGCTTGTCGAACCGTTCGCTCAACGCCCGGGACAACGTCACCAGGATAAAAGGCAGAATCGCCGCCGCCAGGATGATGTGGGTGATCAGCAGGAAAAAATACACGGGGCGGATGATCCCGACGCCTCCGAAATGCGTCGGCTGCGCGAGACTGTGGTAAACCACGTAGGAAACCAGGAAAATGCCCGAAAGCACAAATGCTGAAATCATACATGCCTTGTGCTGGACGATTCGTCGCTTCCGGATGAAAAACCATCCTGCGAGCAACAGCAGCGTCGTCACAAAGTTGAGCGTTGCATGTAACGCCGGCAGAATGGAGATGTTGAATCCAGGATTGATCTGCCTCTTCGGAAGAATATACAGGACGGCGACCAGGGCTGGCACAACCACCGAAATCATCACAATCCAGGTTGTGTAATTTCTTTCCTTCATTTTTCCCTCAGCAAGGCCGGCGCTTCGCGCAGCAGCCGGTTGCCCGCCTCGGGGTCCGTGCTGTTGTAATAGCCGCGAATCCGCCCGCGCCCATCCACCAGCATGAAATACACGCTGTGCATGATTGCGTTTCCAGGATCGGTCTGCCCCTTGTCCCCCCTCTCCACGCTGACCTTGAAGCTCTCACGCGCCAGCTTGTAAATTGCATCTGTCTTCCCCGTGAGAAAAAACCATTGCCCCTCGTTCGCGTGAAACCGGCCGGCGTACTCGCGCAACACCTCGGGCGTGTCATGCTCCGGGTCCACGGAAAATGAAACGCATTTCAGGCCCGACGTGCCCGCAAATGTCTCCTGCAACTTCGCCATCTTCGCCGACATCTCAGGGCAGGGGCCCGCGCAGCTCGTGAACACAAAATCCGCAACCCAAGCCTTCCCCTTCAAGTCCCTGCTCCCAAATGGTTTTCCGGAACGCTCGGTCAACTCAAACTCGGGCAACTGTCCCAGCACCGGCAGGGGCTTGCTGATTTCACGCTGCACTTCACGAAATGATTTCACTGCAAACGCCGCGGTGATCCCCAGGAGCACCACCAGCAATATCGCCCATACAACCCGATTGCGGATCGGTTCGCCCTGCCCGCCGGATGTGGAAGTTTCCTGGTTCATGTCGAGTGAGGCGCATGGTGCCTCTCGACCATGAAAAGTGACAACAGAAAAAACACCACTCCGAACAATACCGTGATTCCAAGCGACATGGGCAAGGGAGGCAGGTTCCAGGTTCCAAACGCATCTGGTGCGTACAGCGTACGCCTCAACGCCGCCACTCCGTAGGTCAGGGGATTGAGCCGCATCAGCCAGCCCAGCCATGACGGCGCGCCGGCGGAAGGGAAAAATGAGCCCGAAAGCAACCACATCGGGATAAGGAACAGGTTCATGATCGCATGAAAGCCCTGGGTGGAATCCATGCGCCAGGCAATCACGAACCCAAGTCCAGTCAGGGCAAACGATAGCAGCACCGCCACCCCGATGGACGCCAGCGCCGATGAAAGTGTCATGTGTATTCCCGCGAGGGGCGCGAGCAGCAGAAACACCACGGCCTGCATCACCGCCACGGCAGAGCCTCCCAGGATCTTGCCGAGAACAATCGCAGCCGGTGAAATCGGCGCCACCAACACCGATTGCAAAAATCCTTCACGCCGGTCCTCAATGATCGAGATGGTGGAAAAGATCGAGGTGAACAAAATGATCAGCGTCATCGTCCCCGGAAACAAATACTCCATGGATGACATGTTCACAGAGCCGCCGGGGGGACGGAACGATGACGAAAACCCTGCGCCAATCAAAACCCAGAAAATCAGGGGCGACCCGAACGCGCCCATCACGCGGTTGCGCTGGCGGAAGAATCGTGTCAACTCGCGGACCAACAGGGTCCATGACGCCAGCATCCAGGGTGCATTCATGGTTTACCTCCCCCATCGCCGTCCCTCACCCAGAAACGATGTCCGGTCAACTGGATGAACACATCCTCAAGCGTGGGGCGTCCTATGGTGACCGTGTCGATCTGCCCCGGAAACGCCTCCATCAGTTGAGCGACCCATGTGTGTCCGCCCGCGCGCTCAATCCGCACGGTGTCATCGAGAACTTTTGGCTCGCCCCCAAATTTCTGCGCAATTCCCTCACACAACCTTTGCGGGTCACGGGTGCGGGCGATGATCACCTCACCGCCGATCTTCCTGCGCAACGCGTCGGGCGTGTCGATGGCAACAAGATGCCCGCGATCAAGCACGCCCAGGCGATCGCACTTCTCCGCCTCATCCATCAGGTGCGTGGTGACCAGCACCGTCGTGCCCTCATTGCGCTTCAATTCACCGATGTAGTCCCACAAATCCTTGCGCGCACCGGGATCGAGCCCGGTCGTGGGCTCATCCAGCAACAGCAACCTGGGGCGATGGAGGAGGGACTTGGCGACTTCCACGCGCCGCTGCAATCCGCCAGACAACTTTTCCACGAAATCATTCGCGCGATCCGACAACCGCACGCGATCCAGCATTTCCCGGATCCGATCCATCAGGGGTTTTCCGGACAATCCATACAGGCGCCCCTGGTGACGCAGATTTTCAAGGACGGTCAGTTTTTTATCGAGGCTTGGCGATTGAAAAATCACGCCCATTTCGCGGCGGACGGATTGCGCATCGGTTTTCAGATCATGGCCAAACACGGAAACGCTTCCACGCGCCAGGGGGATCAGGGTGGAAAGAATCCGGAAAAGCGTGGTCTTGCCCCCGCCATTCGGCCCGAGCAAGCCGAAGATTTCCCCCGCTTCCACGCCCAGAGAAATCGCATCCAGTGCCAGCCGATCCCCGTAGGAGTGCGACACGTCCTGGACAACGACTGGAGAATTTGATGGCGTGTCCCGTTTCACAACGGGGATTTGTTGGCCACCATCAGGATCAGGATGAATGGGAGATAAAAAATGGAAGCCAGAAAAAGCTTCCGCGAGCTTGGGATTGTGCGCCGGGTGGCGGCGGCAAGCCCAAACGCGAGAAATCCAAGACTCAACAGGAGGGCGCACCAAAAATAAAGGCGCCCGGTCATGCCAACGTAACTCGGCGCCAGGCTCACGGGCAGGAGCGCCAGCGTGTACACCATGATCTCCAACCCAGTGCGGCGTCCGTCCGGATCAAGCACGCTGAGCATCGGAAAGCCACCCCGGGCATAATCCTCGCGATAAACCTGGGCCAGCGCGTAAAAGTGCGGCATCTGCCAGAGAAACAATATCGCAAATAAAATCCACGCCCCCGTGCCAAGCGAATCTTTCGCAGCACTCCAGCCCATCATCGGCGGGATCGCCCCGGGAATCGCCCCAACCAGCGTGCACAACGGGCTCTTCCGTTTCAGGGGGGTGTACGCAAACAGATAACTGCTCAACGTGAAGGCGGCGAGAAATGCAGTGAGCAGGTTCACCCGCCATGCGAGGTACAACAAGCCAAGAACGCTCAAGGACGCTCCAAAAAGCAGTGCATCGTCCGCAGCCAACCGCCCCGATGGCAGCGGCCGATCCTCGGTCCTCTTCATCCTGGCATCGAAATCCTTCTCCAGATACTGGTTCAACACCGCTGCACCACCCGCCACAAGGGCCGTGCCCAGCATCGCATTCAACAAGAGCATCCAGTTGATCGGGGCGCTCGATCCCATGCAGAATCCCACGAGCGTGGTGACAAGCACCAAAAATGTCAGGCGCGGCTTCGTCATCTCCCAGTAATCCGTCATGCGCGAATTCTCAGCCATGAGCCTCTCTGTCGTCAAGGCCACTGCGGGGCCATCAGCCTCCTTGATCTCCATGCCGTTCTTCATGCCACGACTCCTTCCGTCACCGGCACCGACTCCCGCGCTTCATTTGCGGCCACCAGCTTGAATGACACCAGCGTCATGAGAAAACTCACCATCAGAGTCAAAGCTCCGACGGCAACATGCGCCGTGGCGATGTCCGCCGCCTTCTGCGTCCAGATCACCGACATGCCAAGGCCGAGCTGGATCACCAGCAGGCCGATCAGGATCCATCCGAGCCGTCTGAGTTCCGTGCAATTCGAGTAGCGGCGTCGCACCATCCAGACCATCGCGAGAACTGCCACGCTCACCACAACCGCCCCGACACGATGCGCCATGTGGATTGCGATTTGATTCAAGGAAACCGGGTCAAGCCCCATATGCCATCGCTGGGCGTTGGCGCGCTCAAGCGCAGCAGCATCCATGGGTGGCATCCATTTGCCATACATCAACGGGAAGTCGGTTACAGCAAGCCCCGAGTCCGTGTGGCGCATCGAGGCGCCGAGGATGAGCTGGATGAAGATCAATGCCGTGGTCCACACCGCAAGTTTTCGAATTCCCCAGTCCTTGAGCGAAGCGGCCATCCCTTCCCGCTTCCTCCACCACGGGGAGGTAAAAAGGGCAATGGAGACAAGCATGCAGAAAACAACCTGGGCCAGGCAGGCGTGAACAATGGCGATGGGTTTCATCAACAGGATGACGCGGTAGCCGCCCAGGCAACCTTGGAGCACAATCAACGCCAGCGAGAGCAGCATCAGGGTCCTCAACCAGCGGCGTTTTTTTTCCTTCATCAGGAGCCACGCGGTGAGAGCGATCGCGAGGAAACCAAGTGTTGACCCAAACAGCCGATGGCTATGCTCCAGAAAAATCCCGCCCACCATCTTATTCCAAGGAAACAGGAACATGTTGTAGCCAAAACTTGTGGGCCAATCCGGCACCGAGAGCGCGGCATCGTGACTCGTCACCAAGCCGCCGATAAAAATCAAGGGCAGGGTGAATGCCGCGGTAAGAACCGCGATGGCATGCAGCCCCCAGCCGTCCGCATGATCTGCGCTTTGGGACATATCAGCAACTCCCCTGGAGTTTCGACGACCTCTAATCGTAACCACCGCCACCGCTTCCGGCGGGGGCCTGCGCCTTGAGCCATTTGTCGTAATCAGCCGGCGAATCCACAATCAGGAGTCCGCGCATTTTGTAATGCCCCATGCCACAAAGCTGGGCACAGGCGATTTCAAATTTACCGGTCTTGATCGGTTCAAACCACAGCGGGATGACCATGCCAGGGATCGCGTCCTGCGTCATGCGCATCTGACGGACACAAAAACTATGGATCACGTCCTTGGATGAAAGAAAGATGATCACCGGCTTGCCCAAGGGCACATGCATCTCATTCAGGACAGCAATATCATCCTTCCCCTTTGCATCATTCGGATCGCACCCCAGCGGATTTTCGCTGCTGACAAGATTGATGTCCTGCTTTCCGAACTCGGCATCCGCCCCCGGATAACGGATGTTCCAGGCGAACTGCTCGGCAATGATGCGCACCACCGTGGCGTCCTTCTCCTGGGGAAACTCATTCACCTGCTTGCCCCACAGTGGAAATGCAAAACAGATCAGGAGGATCGCCTCGATGATCCCAACAAGGATCTCCGCATAGGTCGAATTGTGGCTGGTCACGCCGACATAATCCGCCTTTGGGCTCTTCGACCTGCGGAAACGAAGGAGGGTGTAGATGAAAAAGGCCGTCCAACCAATAAACAACGCCAGCATGAACCAATGAACAGCTTCGAGCATGCCATCGATGGCGGGCCCATGCTTGGAGGCATTTTCAATTATTCCCAGATATTTGTTGATCATCGCTTCAATCCTTTCTTGGAAAAACTCAGGCCAGGCGAGTGCCATGTCCTCCGTGATCTCCCATTCCCGAAACCGCCTGTGCGTCGTTCTCCGGAAGATCCAGGTTCACTGACATCTCGGAAAGCATCTTGGTCCGCTTCCAGATGGTGTACACCACGGCGCCGATGCCGGCAAAAACGCTGCCGGTGACCCCGATCATCACCAGAATCGCCCAGTTCATCGCCTGGGTCGTCGTCGAATTCGCCGCGCCATAGCATGCCCCGCAGGCAAGGACGCCCGCGGGCCGGAAGCAAAGGCCCACCAGGGCGAGAAAAAAGAGTTTGGGGAATGACGTTTTCACAGGAATTTTGACTGCTTCATCTTCCGGATGAACCATCGCTCGTACACCATCAATCCCACCCCGGCAGCAAAGGAAACGAATCCGGCTGCGACCAGTCCGGGGCTTGGCGACTGGGTATGAGACCATAGACACCATGCGCCAAACATCCAGGCCAGCAATGTGGAGAGCGTGATAAAAACGAGATGGAAAGCCTTGAGAGACATGGTCAATGGATGAAACGGATGGGATCGGCAAAACACCAGAGGGTGACGAATATCAGGACTGCGGCAAACGCGCCGGTGAAATACAGGATCCGAAAAATCGTCCGCTTCTCGGCATTTAAATGCATGAAGTAGGCGGCCACCATCAACGCCTTCACCGTGGCAATGACCAGCGCGATGGCGATGTTATAGTGCGGATGGCCGAAGTCATGAAACGAGATCAGGACGGTGACCAAAGTCAACACCATCAGCAGGGCGAAGACAACGATGCAGGCCTTGACGTTTTTCTTGAAGTGTTCGAGGTCGTGTGTGTCGGACATAATTTCTCCTAGAGCAGGTAAAGGACGGGAAAGAGGAAGATCCAGACCAAGTCCACGAAGTGCCAGAACAGGCCGGCCACCTCGACGCGGTTGGTAAAACGCTGGGGATTGGTGAAATACATCTTCGTGCCGGGCCCCCACATGAACGTGTTCACCACCATGCCACCAAAGACGTGGATGGCGTGCAGGCCGGTCAGCGTGAAATAGATTGCAAAATAAGGACTATACCACGGCCCGTAACTGGCGATCCGCGCGATGTCCTTGCCTTCAATCTTCTCCGCCTTGTGTTCTGCCGCCTCATGTCCATGCCCGGCAGGCGCATCGGGGGCAATCATCACATGCTCAATTTCGCTCCCCTTCATCGGACCCGCATTCACCACGCCGTTCACCACCTGCAGATTGCTGATGTACCGTGTCACCTCTCCCTCCTTCAGTTTGACATCCTCATTTTTCATGTGCCCGGTGATGACCGTCCCGTCCCTCAGAAACACCCCGTAGTGCGTGAACTTCTGGTAATACTCGCGGCTCTTGATCCCCAGAAAGGCGAGCCCGCATAGGATGGTGATTCCCATCCACCACTTGAACGCCTTCAAATTCTTCAAAACCAGCGACGCCCACGCGAGAATGACCGTGATGCTGGAGAAAATGAGCACACCTGTGTTGAATGTTCCGATGGGGACGTTGAGAAGGTGATGCGGCCACTTGAGCGCCCCGGTTTCAGGCGAATTCACGCGCAGCAGGATGTAGGTGGAAAACAGGGCGCCGAACAACATCACTTCCGAAGCCAGAAACAGCCAGATGCCAACCTTGGCGTTCCAGAGGCCGGTGTCCTTACGAGGCAAAACTGTGTAGGGAATATCCATGATTCGAAATGATTAGGCGGTCTGGCTCTGAGGCGTGAAATCCTTCGGGTGGCCTGGCACGCTGTATTCGTACGGCCCACGATACGCCTCGGGCGTCTCGACGAAATTTCCGTGCGGTGGAGGCGATGGCGCCGCCCATTCGATCGTCGTGGCTTCCCAGGGATTGTCGGAAACCTTCTTCCCATGCCTGATGCTCCAGAAGAAGTTGATGATGAATGGAATCTGAAACAGCGCGAGCGCCCATGCGGACATGGAGATGCCGACGTTGGAATGAATCACCCCCTGCGCAAATTCGTACGTCTGCCCGCCGTCATACCAGCGACGCCCCACCCCGGCCATGCCCTGCAAAAACATCGGCATGAAAATACCATTCATGCATACGAACGAACCCCAGAAATGCACCTTGCCCCAGCACTCGTTCATCATCCGTCCGGTGGCCTTCGGATACCAGTGGTAGATCCCCGCAAACAGGCCAAACAGGGTTCCCGGCGCCACGACGTAGTGGAAATGGGCGATCACGTAGTACGAGTCGTGCAGGTACAGGTCAATCGCATTGAACGCCAGCGGCAGTCCCGTCAGCCCCCCAATTCCAAACATCGGGAGAAACCCAAGCGCAAACAGCATCGGCGTGTTGAAGCGGATCGAGCCTCCCCAAAGCGATATGAAGAGCGCGGAGAGGATGATGACCGATGGAACTGAAATGATGACCGTCGTCGTCTGGAAGAAGGTGCTGATCTTTTGACCCATGCCAGTCATGTACATGTGATGCGCCCATACAACGAAGGAAAGAAAACCGAGGAAGAGCACGGAGAATACCAGCGACCTGTAACCCCAGATCGGTTTGCGGGTGTTGCAGGCGATGACCTCGCACACGATCCCCATCGCCGGCAAAATCAGCACGTACACCTCGGGATGCCCGAGAAACCAGAACAGGTGCTGCCACAGGAGCGGACTGCCGCCACCGCTCACCACCGACGGCATGCCAGTCACGACCAGGCCGCTTGGAAGGAAAAAACTCGTGCCCGCCAGGCGATCCATCAATTGCATCACGCCCGCCGCCTCGAGCGGAGGGAACGCCAGCAGGAGGAGAAAGCCTGTGACGAACTGGGCCCATACAAAAAATGGAAGGCGCATCCATGTCATCCCCGGCGCCCGCAGCTGGATGATCGTCGTGATGAAGTTCACCGCGCCGAGCAGCGACGACGTGATCAGGAAAATCATGCCCACAAGCCATAACGTCTGGCCCGTCGTGGCGATCCCGGCCAGAGGCGAGTAGGATGTCCACCCCGAACTTGCCGCGCCTCCGGGCACGAAGAAGCTGACGAACATGACGATGCCGCCCACGAACAGGCTCCAATAACTGGCCGCGTTGATCCTCGGGAACGCCATGTCCACCGCCCCGATCTGGAGCGGGACCACGAAATTGCCGAACGCTCCGAAGGCGAGAGGCACCACCCCGAGAAAGATCATGATGGTGCCATGCATGGCCCCGAGGGAATTGTAGAACGCTGGACTCATCACGCCACCCTGCATGCTCTCATCCCCAAGCCCTTTGCAGGCCATGTTCAACGCCGAACAAACCAGATTCCCAACCACGGGCATCGGCTTTCCTGGATAGGCCAGCTGCCAGCGCATCATCATCATCAGGCAAAATCCAAAAAGGAGGAAAATCAGGCCCGTAAAGAGATACTGCATTCCGATCACCTTGTGATCCGTGGCAAAAATATACTTCCAAAAGAAACTCAGCTCCTTATGTTCCTCGTGATGGGCGTCATGGGCATGGTCCGTCGCATGCCCGTGTTGATCGTGAACAGTTGCTTCCATGGTCGTTTTTCTTTCTTCCAATTTAGCTGGTTGTCTCAATCCTCTTTTCTCAAGCACGATTCCCGTGCCCGACATGACAGACAAGCTGCAAATCTTCGGCAGCCGTCCCTTGGAATACTCTCAATTGCCCGGAGCCTTGAAGGTGAAGTCCTGTTTTACTTCACCACCGGCCACCTTGACCTTCGCGGTCTGCTCCGGCTGGATCTTGGGATGAGCGGCTGCCAGAACGTATTCTCCATCCGGCAACCCGGGTATCTTGAAACTGCCATCGGCGCCCGTGACCGCAAAATAGGGATTTTCCACCACGCCAACATACGCGAACATCCAGGGATGAACATTGCAGCTCAGCTTGACGAAAACTTCAGGCTTGGCGAATGTCTTTTCGTTCTTCGTACCCTTTGTTGCCTGGGGAATATTAAACCCCTCGTTCTTCGAAGGCGTCGCATTCACGTTATGCATGGTGTCATCGCTGTTCTGGATGACCAGCTTCTGGCCGACCTGCACACCCAGGACGTAAGGATGATACAGGCAGCAGGATTGGTCGATCACTGCCGCTTCCGTGGGCGCAGCAGCCTTCTGGGCTAATCCGCTCTTCACATAAACCAGCACGTTTGCCAATCCACCGCTTGCATCGACAACATAATGGGTCGTGGTTGCATCCCCATGAGCCTTGCACTCCGGCAGGAATTTGATTGGTTTTTCAGCGGGCGGCTTGCCACTGAGTGTCACCTTGCCGGCAATGCCTCCGCCTGCGGCAAAAACCGGGGCGGCAAAAAGCAGGGTTGCGGAAGCGATCGAAAGAAACGTTTTTGTGCTCATGTTGAAGTGTATTAAGTGAAATACTGTTGAGAATATGTTTAAAAAATATCACCGCTTTCCGGAAGCGTCAACCTGTTTGTGAAATTTTTCACAAAGTCCGTTTTCCATGAAAAACGATGGACTTTCCGAATGAGGAATCCGGCTTGCCGTGCGCTCACAGGAGGAGCATTCTTCCGCCCAGAAGCGATGGAAACAATCCGAACAATGCAGGCGTCCCTGGGGCCGACCTGTTGCCCGAAGGGACCCCAGGAGCTGGTGGAGAATTCACAATGAAGACAACGATTCGAATTCTTCACCTGGAAGAGAATCCCCACGACGCCGGAACCGTCCAGTCCATGCTGGAAGATGATGCCTGGCGTCTCGAAATCACAACCATCGAGAGCCGTCAGGAGTTGGAAAGCCATCTCAGAAACGAGGATTTCGACCTGATTCTCGCTGACTACCCCAAGGGATCGTTTGATGGCCTCACAGCCTTGAAGGTGGTGCTGGAAAGCTGTCCCGAAACGCCATTCATCTTTGTGTCAGCCAACATGAGCGAGGCGCTGGCGGTTGAAATGATGGAGCTGGGGGCCACCGATTGTGTCATGAAGAACAAGCTCCATCGCCTGCACGGTTGCGTGAAGCGCGCCCTGGGAGAATCCGAGGAGCGGACCAAACGACAAATGGCAGTGTGGGAATTGCAGGAGAGCGAAAAAAAATTCCGCGCATTCGTCGAGACCTCCAGTGAATGGATCTGGGCGATCAATGCCCAGGACCAGTACACCTACAGCAATCCCATCACGACCTCCCTGATCGGATACACCCCGGCGGAGGTCGTGGGAAAGCACTTCTGGGAATTCGTTGACGAGGAGGATCTTAAAAAAGCCGAGCGGGTGCTCTCCGCGGCTGCCCGGGAAAAGAGAGGCTGGAGTCGCCTGGTTCTACGATGGCGGCACAAGGATGGAAGCGCCCGCTATTTCGATAGCAGCGGAAGAGTCATGCTGAACCCGAATGGGGAAGTCATCGGCTACCGCGGAACGAACCACGATATCACGGAAAAGAAGCAGCTGGAGGCACAGCTTTTACAGGCGCAACGACTGGAGGACATCGGCATGATGACCAGCGGCATCGCCCACGATCTCAACAACGTCTTCGCCCCCATCCTGATGATCGGGTCGCTGCTCCAGCAGGCGGACAATGCCGACGAAAGGACAAAATCCTTGATCGATGTCCTCAACACGTCCGCACAGCGTGGGATGGACATGGTCAAGCAGCTTGTCTCCTTTGCCAAGGGCATCACCCGGGAGCACACGACGATCCAAACACGGTTGCTGCTGATCGACGTGCGGAACATGCTGCAGGAGACTTTTTCCAAGAACATCGAATTGAACATCAGCATTCCTGCTGAGTTGTGGCCGGTTTCGGGCGACTCCACCCAGCTTTACCAGGCGGTTTTGAATCTCTGCCTGAACGCCCGCGACGCGATGCCCGACAAGGGAACCCTGACGCTTACCGCCGAAAACCTGGTTGCAGATGAGAACTATGTCAAAGGGCAGAACCAGCCCAATTTCAAGGCGGGGATGTACGTTGCCATCACCGTGCATGACACAGGCAAGGGCATGACATCCGAGGCCATGGACAACATTCATGATCCATTCTTCACCGCCACGCAGTCGGGCAAGGGGGCGGGGCTCGGTCTCCCCATCGTATTCCAGATTGTCAAAAAGCACGGCGGGTTTTTCACCTTGGAAAGCAGCGGTGGTAAGGGGACCACCTTTCGCATTTTCCTGCCCGCCGAAAGCACTGGAACAGCCGCCCCCACGATATCGGGCAATCAGGAGCTGCCCCAGGGCCACGGCGAATGGATCCTGGTGGTGGACGATGAAGTTGCCATTCTTGAAATCATGAAGATGACCCTGCAAAGTTTTGAATTCAATGTCCTGACAGCTGCGGACGGCGCCGATGCGGTCGCCCTGTTTGCAAAACATGAGGAGTCCATCAGCCTTGTTGTAATGGATCTCTCGATGCCTTTCATGAATGGCGATGCCGCCCTTCGGGTGCTGCGCAAGATGAAACCCGAGGTGAATGTCATTTGCATGAGCGGCAAAGGTTCCGAGGCAGTCGCGCAGCCCCGCGAAAACCTCCAGGTGAAACATTTTCTGAGCAAGCCTTTTACGGCAAGCGAGTTGCTCGCCAAGGTCAACGAAGCCATGGGGCTCACACCCCCGCAATAAAGCCAGCCTCACTTCGCGAATTCCAGGCCGCCCTGCCTGGATGCCTTCGCCACAACCAAATCGCCCTCGTGAAATTTCCCGTCGAGGATGTCGAGCGACAGCTTGTCCAGCACCTCGCGCTGGATCACGCGCTTGAGCGGGCGCGCCCCAAAAACCGGGTCGTAACCCTCGCGCGCGATAAACTCTTTCGCCGCATCGTTGAATTCCAGCTTGATGCGCTGCTCCTGCAGCCGCTTCTGCACGCGCGCCAGCTGGATCTCCACGATCTTCGAAATCTCCGCCTGGTGCAACGAGCGGAACACGATGATCTCGTCAACGCGGTTCAAAAATTCCGGACGAAAATGCTGCCGCAGCTCGTTCATCACCCGCTCCTCCATCTGCTTGTACCCCTTGCCCTCGATGTCCACTGCCACCTTCGAGTCAGTCTGTTCGGTGAAAAATTCCTGGATGATCGGGCTGCCGATGTTGGATGTCATCACCACCAGCGTGTTCCGAAAATCCACCGTTCTCCCCTGCCCGTCGGTGAGCCGCCCGTCGTCGAGTAATTGCAGCAGGGCGTTGAATACCTCGGGATGCGCCTTCTCAATTTCGTCAAAAAGGATCACTGCATACGGGCGGCGACGCACAGCCTCGGTGAGTTGCCCGCCCTCCTCGTAACCCACGTAGCCCGGCGGCGCGCCGATCAACCGCGCCACGGAATGCTTCTCGCCGTACTCCGACATGTCAATCCGCACCATCGCATTCTCATCGTCAAAAAGAAATTCCGCGGTTGCGCGGGCCAGCTCGGTTTTTCCCACGCCCGTCGGGCCCAGAAAAATGAAGGATCCCATCGGGCGGTTGGGCTCCTGCAATCCGGAACGCGACCGTCGCACGGCATTGCACACGGCCTTCACCGCGTGCTCCTGTCCGATCACGCGCTGGTGAAGCCGCTCATCCATTTTCACAAGCTTCTGGCGTTCCCCCTCCAGCATGCGTGAAACGGGAATACCAGTCCACGCGGCAACCACCTTGGCGATATCCTCCTCCCGCACCTCCTCCTGGAGCATGCCGCCGTCCTTCTGGATCTCGGCCAGTTTCTTTTTCGACTTTGTCAGCTTTTTCTCGAGGTCGGGAATCGTTCCGTACTGGATTTCCGCAGCACGGGAAAGGTCGCCCCGGCGCTTCACCTGGTCCATCTCCTCCCGCGCCCTCTCAACCTGCTCGTTCAACGCCCCCGATTCCGCAAGGATGTTTTTTTCATTCTGCCATTGGGCCTTGAGCCGAATGGACTTCTCCTTGAGGTTGGAAAGCTCGGATTCAATTTTTTTCAGCCGCTCGATGCCCGCCGCGTCCTTTTCCTTCTTGAGCGCCTGCTGCTCGATCTGTAATTGCATGATGCGACGCTCAATCTCGTCAATCTCCGTGGGCAGGCTGTCAATCTCGATGCGCAAACGCGACGCCGCCTCGTCCATGAGATCCACCGCCTTGTCGGGCAGAAAACGGTCGCTGATGTAGCGGTGCGAAAGGGTGGCCGCCGCCACGAGCGCCGCATCGTTGATCCTTACATGATGATGCACCTCGTATCGCTCCTTCAATCCACGCAAAATCGCAATTGTGTCCTCCACGCTCGGCTCGTTCACAAAAATCGGCTGGAATCGCCGCTCCAGCGCCGCGTCCTTTTCGATGTGCTTGCGATACTCGTCAAGCGTCGTCGCGCCAATGCAACGGAGCTCGCCACGTGCGAGCTGCGGCTTGAGAAGGTTCGCCGCGTCCACCGCCCCCTCCGCCTTGCCCGCGCCCACGAGCGTGTGCAACTCGTCGATGAAAAGAATGATCTGTCCTGCCGAGGCCGTGACTTCCTTGAGGAACGCCTTCAAGCGATCCTCAAATTCTCCGCGGTATTTAGCACCCGCAATCATTCCGCCGAGATCCATGGAAACGAGCTTCTTGTCCTTGAGGCTTTCAGGCACGTCACCCGCCACGATGCGGCGAGCGAGCCCCTCGACAATCGCCGTCTTGCCCACGCCCGGCTCCCCAATGAGGACGGGGTTGTTTTTCGTGCGCCGCGAAAGAACCTGCATCACGCGACGGATCTCGGTGTCGCGCCCGATGACGGGATCAATCTTCCCCTGCCGCGCCGCCTCGGTGAGGTCGCGGCCGTATTTTTCAAGCGTTTGAAATTTCGCCTCGGGATTCTGGTCCGTCACCTGGTGGCTGCCCCGCAACTCCTGCAACGCCTTGAGCAGGGAATCCTTTCCAACCCCCATGCCCTTGAGCAGGCCTGCCGCATCCGATTTCCCGTGTTCGATGAGTCCGAGAAGGAGATGATCCGTGCTGACGTACTGGTCCTTCAGCCGATCCGCCTCTTTTTGGGCCGAGGCGAAGACCTGGTTCAGCTCGGACGAAACCGAGGTTTGCGTGACCCCTCCGCTCACCTGCGCCTTTCGGGCAAGGGCGGTTTCGAGAAGCGTGCCGAGCCGCTGGATGTTGACGCCCAGCTTTTCGAGAAGCGGACGGACGAGGCTTTCCTCCTGCCGGATGAGAGCCGCAAGAAGATGTTCGGGGGTAAGCTCCGTATGGCCGCGCCCCTCCGCATCCTGCTGCGCCTCCTGCAGGGCTTCCTGCGCCTTCACCGTCATTTTGTTGAAATTGAGTGCCATGATGATCGCCCATCAAAGTATCCGACGCACAAAACTTGTCAAACCCTTGAGTGTCCGATGCACACCGCATTTTGGCCGGCGGCGGGCGACCCTGTGGTCCCGAACCTCTTCTCTAAGAACCCGGTGCAGTGATCTGGTTCACAAAAATGGGCCTGTGGCCGACGATTTCACCGTCAACACGCACTTCCACCTCGTATTCACCCTTTGCGGGAAATTGGACACTTGGAAAAGGGATTGGAATTTCCACCACCATTTTGGGATTGAAACCGGAGGCATTTTCCAACGATCCCAAATGTGCGTTGCAACTGGCAACGACACCCGCCTTGACCTGGCGAAGATCCACCGTCACGTTGAGCTCCTTGGTCGTTGGACGAAGGTTGCTGATGAAAACCGTGATAAAAAATCGCGGCGTGACAAACGGGAATCCGGGCACGTTGAACCCTTGAAAGCTGCCAATAAAGCTCAGCTTTCCCGTGCCATGTTCACGGATCACGCTGTCCGAGAAAATGATGGCACTGCATGTGGGTTCTGAATCCATGGCGACAGCATCCGTCAGACGGAGGATTTCTGCAAGCCCGCTTGATGGTACCGATCACGAGCTTTCGGCTTCCAACTTCGCGATAATCCGTTTACAAGCTCTCCCGCCCGTTCCGCATTCCGACCCGCACTACGCCGGGGGCTTCGGCGAGGCAAGAATCCGAAATCCAAAATTCAATCATGTCCGTTGGCATCATCATCGCGCTTCCCACCGAGTGGGGATATTTCCGCAGGGCGTTCAACATCCATGCGCAGCATCACCTGGACGGACGGCGGCATTTCACAGGGCGCTTCGGGCGGCTGCCGATCGCAGTGATTCTCGGCGGCGTGGGGAAGGAGAACGCGCGCCGGGCGGCCTCCAGGCTTTCCGCCGAGCACAAGCTCTCGGCGTTGGTGACGATCGGTTTCGCCGGCGCGCTCAGTCCCGAGCTGAAGCGCGGCGACATCGTGCTCTCCTCCTGGTCGTGCAACGATGAGGCGATCGAGCCGCAGCCAGCCGATCTCGCCCTGGGCGAACGCCTGCGAAACGTGGCCGATGAATCGCATGAACACCACGTGTACGTGAGCCAGCTCTTCACGGCCGACAAGATCGTGGCCCGCCACGAGGAAAAGAAGCAGATCTACGAGCGGACAAAGGCGCAGATCGTGGACATGGAATCATACTCCGTGTATGCCGAGGCGCGGAAACGCGGCATCCCCTTCGCGGGCATCCACGCGATCACCGACACGGCGGAGGAAGACATCCCGGCGCTGGAAATCATCAACCCATTCCTCGCGTCAAATTCGCTCTGGCGATATCCAAAAATTTTCCTCGATATCGCGAAGCGGCCCCGTTCCATCCTGGAGATGGCCCTGCTGAATCACGACGCCAAGGTGGCCGGGCGAAACCTCGCTCACTTCCTGGAGCGCAACAGCGCGAACCTCGGAAGCCTGATGGCGCATTTGTAGCAGGGTTTTGCAGGAGCGGCTGTCAGCCGCGATCCGCGTGAGCCAGCAAGGTCGCGGCTGACAGCCGCTCCTGCAAAAGAGGCAGAGACCAATCAATGCACCGGCGACGACGTGGACACCGGCTTGAGCGCGCCCATCTCCTTTTCCGTGGGCCGCTCCACCACCTTGATCGGAACCACCTTGGTTTCGCCATCGTGCTCGATGGTGAATTCCACGGTTTCACCAACGCTCATGATAAAGGTCGCATTCATGACATCCGACGGCGCGCGGATCTCCCTGCCGCCAATCCTGAGGATGAGATCACCCGACTGGACGCCGGCCTGGTGTCCCGGATATCCCTGAAAAACGTCACGAACGGCGATTCCTTTGCCATCGGCTTTGGGATGATCAAGCACCGCGATGGTCAGGCCCGTCCAACCATATCGAGCCACACCAAATGCCATGAGATCCTTCTGCACTTTTTTGGCGGCTGTGATGGGAATGGCAAACGTGGAACTGCCATCGTCCATGGCATAAACCACCATGCCGACGACCTGTCCCTTGATGTTGAGGAACGGGCTTCCACTCTGACCGGGCTGCACATGAACGTTGCTGCGAATGTGTGTGGTCGCAAAGACCCGGGGCATCTGTCCTGAATCAAGATTCGAAATGTTGCCATACTCCACCGAGAGCGGCTGGTCCATGGGATAGCCCACGGCCAGGGCCATGGACCCGACTTTCAAGGCATCGGGATCGCCGACAGCGAGGCAGGGGGTTTCGGCCTCGATCTTGAGGAGGGCAAGGTTGCTGCGGGAATCCACGCCGATGGTCTGCGCCTCATACGACTTGCCGCGCCAATACACCATCGCGGTGGGCACCCCATGCACCACGCTGGCCGCCGTGAGGATGTGGCCCTTGTTGTCCACAAAAAATCCGGTGCCGCATGCAAGGCCTTCCGTGATCACCGCGCCGCTCTTGGCATCGCTCACGGGCACGATCGTCTTGATCTGCACAACGGCGTCCTTGGTGCGGTCGAAAATTCCCTGCACCTCCTTCTCAAACCCCTGCAGCATGACGCCCTGATCGGCGGCACGCGGCAAAGAAACGCCAATGGCCAGAAAGGCAACGGCGCACCACAAGGCCGTAAATTTAGAATTCGATGACATCCGACCCATGGTTCGACGGTTTATAGGCGACGCGATCGAGCACGTACACAGAATTTTTCCCAGGGTGGTTTTCCGCAAGGACCAGGTGGTTGAAATTGGAATCAATTTCAACCACGGATGGCCCGGCGGAAGCCACCACTGCGGATTTTCCGGAATCGTGCTGTTGGGCGACCGTGACAGCAGTGCCGCTTTGCATCGCAACATGGGCGAGGTACAGGCTCAGCACGAACACGGCAAACGCGGCGCCATAAGCCAGACGTGGCAGCGAGTCGCCGAATTCCCACCGTGCAAACGCCTCTCGCGCGCGCGACCAGAACGTGGTCTGCTTCGACATGTCTGAAATCAGGCGTCGATGAAACTCGGTGAGATACGTGCGAAAGAAAAATTCGTCGGGCTGTTCGTGTCGCTTGAACGCCAGCAGGGACCGAAGCCGCATGGTCTTGGCAAGGCTCGCACGACAATCGGGGCATCCATCCAGATGCGAGCGGACTGCGGGAGCTTCGCCCGATTCAAGATGGCCGGCCGCGTACAAAGGAAGATGGATTTGGATCTTGTCGCACTTCATGTTGTTTGGAGTCTGTAGGGTTTATAAATATTTTGCAAGCAAACCTTGAAGTTCCTGGTGGGCGTAAAACAATCTCGACCGCGCCGTCGCCTCCGAACATCCTAAAACCTTCGCGAGCTCCTGGTGCTTCATGCCTTCGATATCGTGCAATACAACTACTGCTCTATGTTCTTCTGACAACTTTTGCAGCGCTTCGTTCAATTTTTCCTGAAGTTCCTCTCGATCCACATCCTGGCGGACATCCTGCTTCGTCATAAGCTCTTCAGTCTCAGTATTTTGCGAATATTCATCCTGTAACACGTTGAGGCTCAAGGTGTTATCCTTTCGCTGCTTGATAAAGTTTAACGCAGTGTTAACCCCGATCTGATGAAGCCAGACATAAAAGGACGATTTGCCGCGAAACGTGGTGATGGATTTGAAAGCCTTGACAAAAACTTCCTGGGAGAGATCGGCTGCGTCATCCCGGTTGGCGAGCATGTTGTAGATCACGCTGTACAAGCGCTTCTTGTATTTTTCGACAAGCAGGTCGAACGCGCCTGAATCGCCGCCCTGCACACGCGCCACCAGTTTCTCATCTACTTCCGATGAGGACATGGCCGCATGCGCGGCATCCGGTGAATCCGGCGATGGCGTCGCGTCATTCACTTGCAGCCGATCATCGCTCTGTTCAGGTTTCGCATGGTGAAAGATAGGTTTCCAGAGTTTTACATCCTTTGTCCAGATTTTGCGAATTTCCCGTGCCAAAACTTTCCCGTCCACCAAACACCCGGGAAACATGAAAAGCCGCCTTATTGCCGCGTGACAATTGCGCCCCATCGGATACGTTTCCTTCATGCCATCTTTCCGCGAAGCACTCCAATCCGGCACTCCCCAGCTCGGGCTGTGCATCATGTATCCCTCCCCCGGCGTCATCGAACGCATCGGCCCCGAATGGGACTGGATGTGGATTGATGGACAGCATGGCGAGCTCGCTTACCAGGATGTGATGGCGCTCGTGCGCGCCTGCGATCTCGTCCAGCGCCCCGCGTTTGTGCGCGTGCCCTCGCATGAATTCGGGGGAATCGGGCACGCGCTCGACACGGGTGCTGCGGGCGTCATCGTCCCCCTGGTGGACACCGTCGAGCAGGCGAAAGCGGTGATCCAAGCCGCGAAGTTTCCCCCGCTTGGCGGGCGATCCTTTGGCGGACGACGGGCGATTGACCGCCATGGGCGGACTTATTCCAATTCGGCAAATGAGGAGGTGCTGCTGATCCTGCAAATCGAGTCGCCCGAGGCCATCAAAAACGCCGAAAAAATCGCCGCGCTCCCGGGCGTGGATGCGCTGTTTCTCGGGCCGGACGATGTGATGTTGCGGCGCGGGTTTTCCATGACCGAGCCGCGCTGGGCGGAATCGCTCGCGAAGGACCTTGAAACCGTCATGAACGCATGCCGCAAACATCGCAAGGTCGGCGTCGGGGTCGGAATGAGCGCCGAGATGTTCAAGCTGTGCAACTCCCTCGGCTATCCGATGATCGTGGCGGGTGGAGACGTTCCATTTCTCGCCGCCGGTTCAAAGAAGGCTGCGACGGACGCGCGGGAATTGATCAAGGGATCTCCCGCAGGGGGCAAGCCAGCTGACGGAAAAACATCAGCTTCGCCTTATTGAGGGATCTACTGGCGAAACCACCCGGTCGGATGCATATTTCAATCGTCATGCGATTCCCCCGTTTCCTCCCGCTTCTTTTCTGGCTCGGCGCGGGCGGGTTCATGCAGGCCCAACATCTCGTGAAAGTCGAGCCGTCCGCCGATGGGAAGAATGCGCGCATCCAGGTCTTCCCCGCCAAGGAGAACACCCGCGGCATACTTGAATTGCTCGATGGCAAGTCGGGGTCCTGCGTGAAAACATTGTACGCCGGCACGTTTGCCAGCGGACAGACATTCACTCTTGGAAAAAACCCGGGCCTCAAGGCCGGTTCATGGCGCGTGCGCTACCGCGACGGAATCGGCGTGGCGACGAACCTCGACATCACGCTCCAAAAAAAGGAGAGGTGGAACAATCCCAAGGACATCGCCATCTGCGACAAGGGGGTTTACGTGATGGACCCCGGCATTCCCGCGAAGCCGCCCGAGAAAAAGGAGGATGGCACGATGACGGATGAGGTGCCGGGCATCGGCGAGTTTTATGTTTATAAATTTTCCCGCGACGGAAAACCCGATGCCACTTTCGGGGATCGCGGGCGGGCGACCATCTTCGACAAGCCGTACGCCATCGACAGCATGGCCGTGGACAGCGAGGGGCTGATCTATATCCCGTCGGGAGGCCATGACTCCATGGTGGTCGGCCCATCGGGAGAGCCCATGAACCAGAGGATCGGCGGATACGACGGTGATCCCATGGGGCCAAAATGCACCACATGGCTGGACAACGTTGCGATCGGTCCCGGCAAGAAAATCTATCTCCTCACTGCAGCTGCGTATGGAACGCTGCGCGCCTATGACCGGCTGAAAAATGCATTTGATGGCGTCCTCTACAGCATGGTGATCACGCGTGTAGGCGCACTTCCCCGCGCGGTCGCATCGGACCAGCAAGGCTCGATTTATTATCTCACGCCGGATCATGCTTTCCAAAAAGTGGAGGACGACGGCAAGGCCTTGAAGGAAACATACTCATCGAGTTCCGCGGAGAAAATGTATCTTCCCCGCGGCCCCTCCGCTTCGGGCGGATTGATCTGGGTCGTGGATCACGGCCCCGCAGGTCCGTTCTGGGACAGCGGCGGCGACAACGACCTGTTGCTTTTTTGGGACACCGGCGGGGACATCGTCTTCTTCGATCGCTTCGGCGGGCCGGGAAAGGCGGCGGACAAGGTCGAATTTCTCAACCCATCCGCCGTCGCGCAATCACCCGATCACCTGGAGCTCTGGGTGACAGAAGACGGATTGCCCAACGTGGACGGCCCTCCCGGCAACAAGCGCGTGAGAAAATTCAGCATCACCGCCGAGAATACCGAGGAAGTTCCCTTGGAGTTGAAGTAACTTTGCCCATCACATCTGGACGGTCTTTCCTTCGCGCGCGGAACGATAGATCGCGGCAAGAAAATCAACGGCGCGTTTACCCTCCAACCCATCCACCGCCGGCTTCCTTCCCTCACGCATGGCCGCCGCAAAATCCTCCATCGCGTTTGACGGAACGGAAGCACCGCCCATGGTGGGCTGGCTCTCATCCACAAATTTATATTTTACGGGTGAACCGTTCATCGTGTTGAAGCTCCCAAGCTTGCCATTGAAATCCAACCCGTACTGGTCGCCCGCCGCATAAGTCGTCGTGCCCACGACCACGCCTCGCGCACCGCTTTCAAAATTCACAATCGCCAGGCCAACATCCTCCGTTTCGATCTTGTGTGCCGCCATCGCCGTCTGCGCGTACACCTGCACGGGCTTGCCCATGAACCAAAGCATCAGGTCGAGCATGTGAACGCCCTGGTTCGCCAGCGCTCCCCCGCCATCCATCTTCCACGTCCCGCGCCACCCACCCGCGTCGTAATACGCCTGCGTCCTCCACCACTTGCAGCGCGCTTCGCACAAAATGGGCTCACCAAATAATCCGCGGTCCGCCCAGCTTTTCATCTGCACATAGTCGGGAAAAAATCGTGACTCGTAATCCACCGCCAGCTTCACGCCCGCCTTCGCCGCCGCGTCAATCATCGTCATGCACCGGTCCGGCGCCACCTCCATGGGCTTCGTCACCAGAATATGCTTTCCCGCCTGCGCCGCCTTCACCGCAAAATCCATGTGCGTGCCCGACGGCGTCATCACCATCACCACGTCCACGTCATCGCGCTTCAACATCTCGTCGTAATTCTCATGCGTCGCGCACTTGAATTCCTCCGCCGCCTTCGCAAGCCGCTCCTTGTTCAAATCACAGACGGCCGTCAGCGCAAGGCCCGGCGTTTTGTGAATGGTCTGGGCGCGAACATGCCCCATGCCGAGGCCGACAATCGCAAATCTCACAGGTTTTGAATTCATGAAATTTCCAGCTGGTCCAACCCGCTTACAATCACATCCGGATGAATCGGTGATCGCCGGAGCAAAGCGCGGGTCGTGTGGCCGGTCAACACCAGAACACTCCGCGCACCGGCCCGCTTCGCTCCAAGAATGTCCGTGTCAAGGCGATCCCCCACCATCGTGATCTGGCGGATCGGCACGCCCAGCCGTCGCGCCGCCTGCTGGAAAATCGCTGGCTCCGGTTTCCCGATGATGCGCGGCTCCCGGCCCGTCGCGCTCTGGATCGCCGCCAGCAACGCTCCGCATTCGGGAGCCAGCCCATCCTCCACCGGATAAGATGGATCAGGATTCGTCCCGATGAATTCCGCGCCCTGCGTGATGAGACGGCAGGCCGTCCTCAGATGATCATACGTGATCCGACGATCCAGGCCCACCACCACATGCTTCACCGATTTTTCCGACATGCGGATCCCGCGCCGCCGCAACGCCTGGACAAGCCCGCGTTCGCCGATCATGAACACACGCCGGACTTTCCGATGCGCCAGCCATTCCGCCGTCGCCTCCGCCGAGGTATAAATCTGCGAGGCCGGCACACGAATCCCCAAACGCGCAAGCTTTCGCGAAAGCATCGTGGGAGTAAGACACCCATGGTTCGTGAGCAGAAGATAAGGAATCCCCCCGCCTTGGAGCCGCCGGAGAAATGCCAAAGCCGCAGGAATCGGCCTCCCGCCGCAATAAAGCACCCCGTCCATGTCGAGCAGCCAGCCTTTCATAACACTTTCAAAAATAAACCGGGTTCGAATACCCGCGCGCCCCGTCCCGGCTCCGCACCTCCACGCGCACATACCGACGCGCTGACTTCGGGATTCGCAACGCGCGTTCAAATTTCGCCGCATCCTCCAGATGCCACGTACCCACCACGCGGCCATCCGCCACCACGCGCACGCGCGTCAGCCCCCTAGAATCCACCACCGTCATCTTCAAAGGATTGCGCCGATCTGACTCCCCCGCCCTCTCTCCCATCTGCGCACGCCCCATCGCGATATGAATCAGCGGACCGTTTGAAACGAAACTCCGTCCCTTCGAGAGAACGGCCAAAATGGTTTTTTGCTCGCAGCGCGGCGCAAACACGCCGTTCCACACAATCCCGATCGCATGCGGCGCGTGTGCGTCCGTGTTCCCCATCGCATGCACCACGCGGCCCATCGAAAGCAGATGATCCCAAAGTTTCACCGCCGAGTCATCGGTGTAATCCCACGCCGTCACGATGTTGTTCGCCCCATTGCAAATCTCCATCAGGAACGGATCGGGTAGTTTTTCGAGAATTTTTTTCTGCTCCGCATTGTACGCCGTCACCGGCCACCAGCCGGTCGGATGCGGCACAAAAACCGTGGCGCCCAATCGCTTCGCCTCCGCAACATCGACGAGAAAATCCATCTTCGGCGCGAACGCATGGTTGAGTCCCAGGATCCCCATGTGATGCAGCTTCGTCACCGGCTCCTGTCCAAACCACACCCCATGCCTCTTGCACTCGGGCGCCTGCGTCACGCCCCAGTGATCCGTGACAAACTGGAAATCGAGCCCCGCCGATTTCACCATCGCCGCCGTCTCGGCCACCGTCCCGATTCCATCGCTGTGATGCGTGTGCGAATGACAATCGCCGCGAAGGAATTTCCAGCGAAAATGCCTCCGCGAATCCTTCACGCGTCGCGCCGATTCCTCGGCCAGCCAGCGGCACATGCGCAGAGGATAATCCCAGCGCGCCTGCTGGTTGGTCTTGGGAAAACGATACGACTGGAACTTTTCGCACCCCGGCATCAGGAGCGGCAACTTCTTCTTCATCCCACCGCCCCGCAACATTTCTTGTACTTCTTCCCGCTGCCGCAAGGACAGGGATCATTGCGCGCAATTTTTACGCGTCCCTCATCATGATGATGGTGATCGTGTTCATGCCCGTGATTGCAATTCGGGCCATGGACATGAACGGGTTCTTCCTTCACCTGCTGGGTTTTTTGTTCGTTGGACATGCCTCGTATAGTGCACCGAAAAGCCCTGCTTTGACCATAAAAAATCAGCTCTCCCCGGTTTTGTGTGGGGCTCAGGCAACGGAGGGACACGCTCCGGAGGCTGTCTCAGAACTCGCAAAAAGTTCTGAGACAGGGCGAAATCGACCATCCCAAATGCCTCGTAAAAAATTAAAATGCGTCATAACGTAAATACAAGCTTCGCTTTTTTTGAAACCGGAGTTCTGAGACGGCCTCTCCGTCGTGTCCGTGGGCACCCGTTGAAATTTAGCCGCAAAAGAACGCAGAGAGCACAAAGAAAAACAGACTCCTGCACCCCTTTGTGTTCCTTGCGATCTTTTGCGGCTAAAAAGTTTTCACCTCGGCATCTCATTCTTGTGCCTCTTGCGCCTCCTCGCGGCCATATTCCCCTGCACCGAACGCGGAGTTTGGCCGCAATGAGGCGCAAAAGGCACAAGGCTGCCAACGGAACTCCGTACCCACTCCAAATGCGTAAGCCCTGCGGAATGCACGTTCTTGCGAACGTGGCTACATTCCAGAAACAGAAATGAACAGCTTGCTTGCACCCGGTTGCAGAACCTGCTCCGAAGAAGGGCGTGCCTCTCGATCTCTCACGCAAACTCACCGGTGTCCTCGTCCCCGTCTTCGCCCTCCGCTCGGAAAACGATCTCGGCATCGGCGATGTTGAATGTGTCCGCCAGATGGTGGATTGGTGCGCGCGCCACAGCATCTCTGTCCTCCAGGTGCTGCCCGTCAATGAGACGGGGGATGACAACAGCCCTTACAATGCAATCAGCTCGATGGCACTCGACCCAACCACCATTGCCGTCTTTCCTGATTCCATTCCCGGCCTCACGCGCGCGGCGTTCGAACGCCATGCCACGCCGTCATTGCTCACGGAACTGCGACGCGGACCCGTTCAGTACCGCAAGGTGAAGGCGCTCAAGTCCACCCTCCTCCTTGAAGCTTACGCTCATTTCAAAAAATCGGCGTCCAGGAAAAAGTCCTCCGACTTTCGACGGTACGAGGAGTTTTTAGAAACGGAGGCGCACTGGCTCGATGCCTACTCTCACTTCCGCGCGCTGATGAAACACCACGGCAACCGTCCGGTCTGGGAGGATTGGCCGGCGGAACACGCCTCACCCATCGAGACGCGAAAATGGCTGGGGTCATGCGACGCTTCCACTCGCTCCTCGATCGAAGCGAACATGGGTTTCTTCTGCTATATCCAATGGATCGCGCGCGAGCAATGGCGAGCACTCAAAACCCACGCGACGGCAAAAGGCGTCCAGCTCATGGGCGACATTCCTTTCGGCATCGGGCGTTGCAGCGCCGACGTCTGGGCCAACCGCGATCTCTTCGATCTGTACTGGTCGTGCGGCGCGCCGCCGGAAACTTTTTTCAAACCCGATCTTTTTACGGAGCGCTGGGGGCAAAATTGGGGCATCCCGCTCTACCGCTGGAATCTCATGCGCGATCGCAACTTCGACTGGTGGAAAGCGCGCATCCGCGGCACATCCGAAATCTTCCACCTTTTCCGCATTGATCACGTCCTCGGCTTCTACCGCATCTACGCCTTCCCGTGGAAACCAGAGGACAACCATCTCTATACGAATCTCTCATACGACGAGGCGCGCGCAAAATCGGGAGACCTGCCCCGTTTTTGGCAAGGACATGACGATGATCCGAAATACCGGCCGCTCAACCATCAACAAGGCGAGGAACTTTTGCGCATGGTGCTGGACGCTGCGGGCAACACAGGCGTCATCGCCGAGGACCTCGGCATGGTTCCCACTTATGTGCGTCCATCGCTCACACAGATGGGAATTCCCGGCTTCAAGATTCCGCTCTTCGAACGCAACCAGGATGGATCCTACAAAAACTCGGACGAATACCAGCCGCTCTCCATTGCCACGCTGGCAACGCACGATCACGAACCCATCGCCTCGCTCTGGCACCAATGGCAGACCGCCCCGCACGGACCATCCGAAAAAAGCCACCTGCTGCGATGGATCGACTGGGATCCTGCAAATCCGCCCCAGAAATTCACGAAGGAACTCCACACCGCCATCGCGCTCAAACTTCTTGCGTGTCCCTCATGGCTCGCACTCTTCATGATCACCGACCTCTTCGCAAGAACCCAGCGCTTCAACGTCCCCGGCCCCTCGAGCGACAGCAACTGGACCGAGCGGCTGGAAGAAACCGTGGCAGCTTTCGACAGAATCGAAGCCTGCAAATCAATTCTCACGATGCTGCCACGAAAGTGACCACGGAGTTTTTGACAGGATTAACAGGATGGACAGGATTTTCAGAAATGAAGCACAAGCACGCAACGGAGATGTCGGGACAAAGTTGTCCCGACATCTCCGTTGCGTGCTTGATCTGTTCCTGTTTTCAATCCTGTAAATCATGTTAATCCTGTCAAAAATTCTCCTCCCCCATGAAACAAATCAAAATGTACCTGCACGATTTTGCGCGCGAGCAATCGTGGGTCTCCTCCTATTGGAATCGTGTACTTCCGGATCTCCGCGACCTCGGCTACACCGAGTTCGCCCTTTACGTGGAACAACGCTACCACTTCCGCACCATTCCCCAGCACCGCCCTTGGCTCGGCATCACGCCGCGACAGGGCGAGGAAGCCGTGCGCCTTTGCAAAAAATTCGGGCTCAAGCCCTACTGGTTCACCAACTCGTTCGGTCATTGCGACGGCCTCCTCGCCAACGAGGCTTTCCGCCACCTGGCCGAGGACATTGGCGAAGGCGAACAGCTTTGCCCCTCGCATCCGGAAACGCGTCCCTTCCTCCGAACGATGCTGCGCGAATTTGCGGAATTGAACCGCCCCGAAATGCTTTTCATCGGCGGCGACGAGGCGCGCGCGCTCAACCGCTGCGAGCGTTGCCGCAAGCGCGGGCTCAGTGACGCGGAACTTTACCTCGACCACATGAAGTGGGTGATCCGCGAAACGAAACGTCTCGGCAAACGCCCGTGCATCCCCGGCGATATGCTGCTCAAGCACCCGCACATCATTCACGAAATCGACAAGGACACGATCATCCTGGACTGGCACTACGACTCGGGCTCCGAGGAATCGCTCCGCCTTTTCCAGAAGCACGGGTTTGAAATCCTGGCGACGACCTCCACCAACGAATACTGGCGCAACTTTTATCCATTCGACCAGAACCGCAACTGCATCGAGCCCTTCATGCGCGAGGCCCGCCAGCACCACTGCATGGGCATGTGCATGACCGGCTGGGAAATGATCCGCGGCGCCAATCTCGACACCCACTGGGAACGCGTCGCAGGGGCTATCGCCGCATTCGAGGGGGATTCCCTGCAAAATTTCAGCGGAAAGTTTTGCAAACGCTTTTTCGGCACCGAACGCTGCGACCAATTGCGCTTGAAAACATTCTTCAACGAAAAGGCCCTCGCGAAACTGCATCCCGATTTTGTGACCCCAAATTTCCGCCGTCAATTCGGCAAGACGGAATCAGCCTATCTTTTCTATCACATGTTCGGAAAAGGACGCGCGCGGCTCGCCTTCCAAAAACTGGCGCCACGCATCAAGGCGTCGCGCCCCATCATTCGCGACATCATGCGCGCCGCGAAGCGACGGAAGCATTACTTCGAATTCCTAGACCTGCCGCTGGATTTGTTCGACGTGATGCATGAGCGGATCGAGACCTTGAATTTCATCCGGGAAAGCGCCGACCGCCTTCACCCGCACCGTCTCCCCAACGCCACGGGGACTCGTCTCCTCAGGGAAACGCTGCGCAAGCTCTGGCGTCACATCGAAAACTGCGAGAAGCTCGCGAAACGCTATGATCGCCTGAAGGAAGCGGTGGGCGGGACCCACATCGATCCCCACCGCATTCGGAAACAGAAGGGCGAACTCCGTACGTTGTACGGCTACATCGAGTATCACGCGAAGACGTACGCGAAAGGCACCCCTGTCCCCTCGCGCGAACAATGGTACGTGTAGCCAAACTCGCAAGAGGGGAATTTTTGACAGGATTAACAGGATGGACAGGATTTTCAGAAATGAAGCACAAGCGCGTAACTGAGATGTCGGGACAAAGTTGTCCCGACATCTCAGTTACGCGCTTGATCTGTTCCTGTTTTTCAATCCTGTAGATCCTGTTAATCCTGTCAAAAACTCCGGCTTCTTCTTTCGACCCTGTTGTGCTCTTTTGCGGCCATACCTTTTTCGCTCATGCTCGCAAAACGAATCATCCCCTGCCTTGACGTGGACAACGGACGCGTGGTGAAGGGAACCAAGTTCCTCAACCTGCGCGATGCCGGTGATCCCGTCGAATGCGCCGCCGCCTACGACCAACAGGGCGCCGACGAACTGGTCTTCCTCGACATCAAGGCCTCCGCCGATAATCGCGCCACCATCGTCAATGTCGTAGAACGCACCGCCGATCGCTGCTTCATGCCGCTCACCGTCGGCGGCGGCATCCGCACCGTGGACGATGTGCGCGTCATGCTGCGCGCCGGCGCGGACAAGGTCTCGCTCAACACCGCCGCCGTCGCCAATCCAGATCTCGTCCACGAATCTTCCGAAAAATTCGGCAGCCAATGCATGGTCGTCGCCATCGACGCCAAGCGCGTTCAGATCTCAAATCTCAAATCTCAAATCTCAAATCCTCCCCGCTGGGAGGTTTTCACGCATGGCGGACGCACACCCACCGGCCTCGACGTCATCGAATGGGCACGCAAAGTCGAGAGTCTAGGTGCGGGCGAAATTCTTCTCACCAGCATGGATGCTGACGGCACGAAGGCGGGTTACGACCTGGAACTGACGCGCGCCGTAAGTGAAGCCCTCCAGATCCCCGTCATCGCCAGCGGCGGTGCGGGGAAGCTCGAGCACCTGAGCGCCGTGCTCACCGAGGGAAAAGCCGACGCCGTCCTCGCCGCATCCATTTTCCATTTCGGCGAATACACGGTTGCCGACGTGAAACGATTCCTGCAGTCGAAGGATATTTGTGTCCGGATCTGATGTAGCCGAACTCGCAAGAGTTTGGCTCCGGGGGCCGCGTTCTTGCGAACGCAGCTACAAGCAGCATGGACTCACGGCGGTTCTCCTGCTACAAACGCCCCTCACGGAGTTTTTTATGAACGAAGCTTTTCTCTCAAAACTGAAATTCAACTCGGACGGGCTCATCCCCGCCATCATCCAGGAACGCGGCACAGGCAAGGTGCTCATGATGGCCTGGATGAACCGCGACTCGCTGCTCAAGACCATCGAGACCAAGCGCACCCATTTCTGGAGCCGCTCGCGCCAGAAATTCTGGATGAAGGGCGAGTCCAGCGGCCATGTCCAGAAGGTCCACAACATCTCATTTGATTGCGACGGCGACACGATCCTCATCGAAGCCGAGCAGATCGGCGCGGCCTGCCACGAGGGCTTCAAGAGCTGCTTCTTCCGGGACGTCTCCGAAAAGGGCGACGTCAGCGAGAACGCAATGCGACTCGTGGACCCGGAAAAAGTGTACAAACCGTAGCCGAACTCGCAAGAGTTTGGCACCGGAGGCCGCGTTCTTACGAACGCAGCTACACACCAAATCATGTTTTTCCCAAATAAAAACGATTTCGCGGCGCTCGCCCGCCAGGGGAACGTCGTGCCGGTCCGCCTCGAATTGCTGGCCGACACCGAGACGCCGCTGTCCGCCTACCAGAAGCTGACACGCGACAACGCGGAGAATTCATTCATCCTCGAAAGCGTCGAGGGCGGCGAACATCTCGGGCGTTACTCGTTCATCGGCCTCAAACCCCGCATGGTGATTTCCGTGACGGGCGACCGCATGACGATCGAACGCGGCTCCGCCCGCGAGCAGACCAAGTCTCCCGCCGATCCGCTCCGCGCCGTCGAGGAGGAACTGTCCCGCTACAAGCCCGTCACCGTGCCCGGTCTGCCACGCTTCACCGGCGGCATGGTCGGCTATCTCAGCTTCGAGTACATCAATTGCATCGAGCCCGTGCCCCGCCCCGCGCGCGATGACCTCGGCCTGCCGCTCCTCCATTTCATGCTCGCGGACACGCTCGTGATTTTTGACCGCGTCCGCCAGATCATCCAGATCGTCGCCAACGCGCACATCGCGGGCGATCCCTCCAAGGCTTACGACGAAGCAGTCGAACGCATCAACGCCGTCAAGAACGCCCTCTCGCAATCCATCACTTCGCCCCCGGTCGTGCTCCCATCCCAGGTGCCCGAGTTGAAATTCGAATCGAATATGCCGAAGGACGAATACCTGGACATGGTCGTGACGGGAAAAAAATACATCAAGCAGGGCGATATTTTCCAATTCGTTCCATCACAGCGTTTCTCTGCACCTGTGAAGTCCCATCCGATGCAAATTTATCGCGCGCTGCGAACCGTCAATCCTTCGCCCTACATGTTCCTGATGCAGTTCAAGGATTTTGCGCTCGTGGGTTCGTCGCCCGAGATCCATGTGCGCTGCGAAGACGGCCTCGCGGAAATCCGCCCCATCGCCGGCACGCGCCCGCGCGGAAAAACCCCGGAGGAGGATGATCGACTTGAGAAGGAATTGCTCGCCGACGCCAAGGAGCGGGCCGAGCACCTGATGCTTGTGGACCTCGCACGCAATGACCTTGGACGCGTCTGCGATTTCAAGACCGTGACCGTTCCACAATTCATGACCGTGGAAAAATATTCGCACGTGATGCACATCGTCTCACAGGTGACGGGGAAAATTCACAAGGGCAAATCGGCGTTTGACCTCATGCGCGCAACCTTCCCCGCCGGAACCCTGAGCGGCGCGCCAAAGATCCGCGCGATGCAGATCATCTCCGAGCTGGAAAAACGTTGCCGCGGACCGTATGGAGGCGCGCTCGGTTACTTCAGCTTCAACGGCAACGTGGACACCTGCATCACGATCCGCACGCTCGTCGTGAAGGATGGACAAGCCTACGTGCAGGCCGGCGGAGGCGTGGTGGACGATTCCACGCCCGAAGGCGAATACCAGGAAACGGTGAACAAGGCGAAAGCCCTCGTGAAAGCCGTGGCCCTCGCCGACAGTTTTCGGGAATAGGAAAAGCAAACGGAATGAGCCACGGATTAACACGGATGAAACACGGATAATCCCCTTGATCCCGTTTTTTTCCATCCGTGTTTCATCCGTGTCCATCTGTGGCAAAATCCCCCCTCTCTCATCATGAAAATTGAACAGATCGAATTGTTTCACGTCCGGATGACACTCATCTATCCGTGGCGCACCGCCTACGGAAGTGATCCCGCCATCGAGGCCGTCCTCGTCCGTATGCGCGGAGATGGCATCGAAGGCTGGGGCGAAAGCAGCCCCCTTGCCGCGCCGTGCTACAGTCCCGAATACGCCGGCGGACTTTTCGCCGTGTTGCGCGACTGGCTTTCACCGCGTCTCGTCGGACAGGACATCCGCTCGGGCGACGAGTTGCAGGAACGCCTCCGCATCTTCAAGGGAAACCATTTCGCCAAGGCTGCGCTCGACACCGCGTGGTGGGACATGCACGCGCATGCCCTCAAGAAACCGCTCTATCAAGTGCTCGGAGGAAAACGTTCCACTGTGGAAGCCGGCGCCGACTTCGGCATGCGTGACTCCGTGGATGAACTCGTCGAGCTCGTCGGCGAAGCCGTCCGATCCAGGACCCCGCGCACCAAGCTCAAATTCGCACCGGGCTGGGACGTCCCCATCATCGAGCGCGTCCGCCGCGAGTTTCCGAATGCGGTCATCCACATTGACTGCAACAGCGGCTACACGCTCAAGGACCTCGCGATGTTCCAGAAGCTCGACGCGTTCAATCTCGCGATGTTCGAGCAGCCCCTCACCTTCGACGATCTTGTGGACCACGCCGAATTGCAGCGCAACGTGAAGACGCCCGTCTGCCTCGATGAAAGCATCAACTCCGTCGAGCGCATGCGTTCCGCGATCACCCTGAAGTCGTGCCGCTGGGTGAACATCAAGCCGGGACGCTGCGGCGGATTGACGAACGCCGTAAAAATTCACAACCTCTGCGAAGCGGCCAACATCCCATGCTGGGTCGGCGGGATGCTGGAAAGCGCAGTCGGTGGACTCCATTGCGCCGCGCTGGCGACGCTCCCCAATTTCAAATACGCCGCCGACATTTTTCCGTCATCGAAGTTTTACGTCGAAGACATGTCGGAGCCGCCGCTCACATTTTCCACGCCATGGAAATTCACGCTGGGCGACAAACCCGGCGTCGGCGCGGCTCCAAACCCCGAGCGATTGCGAAAGTTGACAGTCCAGAAGGCTGTGATTGGTGCAAAATGAAATTCAATTTTACTTTGGTCAAAAACCACGTAGATTGATTTGCATGACCCGGCTTCATGAGATCGAGAACGCCATTCGAACGCTCTCCGAGCAGGATCGGAAGACGTTGATCCAGGATCTGCCGTCCCTGATTCCCGAATTGGATGGTGATGTCCTCTGGAAGCAAATCATCGAAGATCCCACCCCGCGGCCCGCGCTGACCGCGCTGTTAAACGAGGTGGATGCGGAATATCAGAAGAACCCCAACAGCTTTCCTGAAATGAAGGATAGTGACTTTGACGCGAAACAATGACTTCGCAGACCACGCCTTCCTTCTGGAAGATGTACTACAACCTTTCGCCTGATGCACGCATTGCAGCACGACAGGCTTTCCAGAAATTCCGCCAGGATCAATCCCACCCAAGCCTGCACGTGGAAAGATTAAGGTCAGATCCTCGTGCATGGTCTGTCAGAATTTCGAGCAACTACCGTGCGGTTGCCAATCGGCGCGATGACATTTGGATGTGGGTTTGGATCGGCACCCATCAAGAATTTGACCGTAAATTCAAAACCTAAATTTTCACCCCATTCCGCGCTCCGCGTTCCACGTTCCGCGTTTCCTCCATGATCCTCATCAACGACCCTGCCTGCCTCGACTACTCCACTCCCGGCCACCCCGAGCGTCCGCAACGCGTGGCTGCGACTCTCGACAAACTGAAACAGCAGAAGGAGCTGGTGATCGAATGGCGCAAGCCGCTCCCCGTGAAGGATGAATCCATCCTCCGCGCCCACACGGCGCGCCATCTCGCCCGCCTCAATGAAAAAGCGGATTTCGATGGTGACACCGCGTGGCATCCGGGCATCGCCGACCACGCGCGCCGCTCCGTCGGCGGCGCCTTGCAGGCCCTCGCTGCCGCGCGCAACGGCAAGACCGCGTTCAGCCTGATGCGTCCGCCGGGTCACCACGCGGAACGCGAACGCGCGATGGGCTTCTGCTACCTCAACCAGATCGCCATCGCCGCGCTCGAAGCCCAGGCCGCCGGTTACAAACGCGTGGCCGTCTATGATTTTGATGTCCACCACGGAAACGGCACCGAGGAAATTCTCCAACACCACCCCGGCACCGCATTCTTTTCCATTCATCAATTCCCCTGCTACCCCGGCACGGGACGCTGCAACGTGGGCAACTCCCAAAATTATCCCGTCCCGCCCCACACCCCGCGCAAGGAATACCGCGCCATCCTTCAACGGGCATTCGACGATCTGAAAGCCTTCAAACCCGACATCGTAGGAATCTCGGCGGGTTTCGACGCCTACGCACGCGACCCATTGAGCGAGGAAACGCTGGAGGCCGAGGATTATCACTGGCTGGGGGAGAGCGTCCGCAAACTGGGCATCCCGCACTTCTCGGTGCTGGAGGGAGGATACAGCAACGACCTGCCCGAATTGATCTTCGCCTATTTGAAGGGATTGGAGGGGTAGCGGAATCTGGCCCCGCACCCCTCTATGGCTTGCAGTGGGAGGCCATCAGGGTAGAGTCCAACCCACACGATGAAATCCCCCCTCGCATGGCTGGCGAAACACCCTCTCGTCGCGTGGATGGTCGTCTTCTCCATCATCCCCTGTCAGGCCTGCCTCATCTGGGAAATTCCCGTTTACATCCCTGTTTCAGACCGCTAGCCGTACCTGTGTGATTGTTGACGAGCTCAAGTACGACAGTTCGGTGGATGGGACGCATCCGCTTTTTGCCGATGTGGCGTTCCGCGAGGATGGCAAGTTGAAGCCGCTGGTCGCGGTCATGCATGGATACAACGGGAGCAGCAAGGACGTGTCTCAAGAAATTCGTGATCTCGCCAAGCTCGGGCTTGTTTGCGTTGCGCCCGACATGCGCGGACAAGGGAAATCGGCTGGACGCTGGGATGGCGGCGGGTTGGATGTGCATGACATCGTGGACGCGTTGCTCGATGCGATCCGCCAGTTTCCGTCCGAGATCAACACATCGAACATCAATATCATCGGTTATAGCGGCGGTGGCGGCAACGTGCTTGCGGCGGTCACGCGCTTTCCCGATCTGTTTCACGTCGGCGCGTCGTTTTTCGGCGTCAGCGATTACGCGCTTTTTTTCGAGAACAAGGGGAGTGTGTATGCCAACGAGATCATGCAAAAAGTCCTGGGTGGGACGCCTTCGGAAATTCCCGAGGTGTATCTCGCGCGCAACGCCTGCCTTGCCGCGTGCAATAACAAGGTCACCAAGATTCATCTCTTTTGCGACGACGAAGAGACGGCATGTCCGCCCATCCTCAACAAGAAATTTCTGGAGGCGCAGCACGCGGCGGGTTGCAAGCCGGCGACAATGCACGCGAGTCGTCCTGGCGACAAGGTGCGTTGGTTGCATGGATATCGCACCGATCATCCCATGCTGGCGCAGGCAGATGAAATCATCGCGGCGGACATTCACGCGGAGGTCCCCGATCTGTCGCTGCCTCACACGGGCATGATGAATGTGTGTGGTTACGTGGTGACGCGGCATTTCCAGGTTTTCGTGGAGGACGGGCAGCACGGCAGGGTAAAAATCCATTACGAGTTTGAAGATGGCCGTCCGCAGGTTCGCGTGCTCGAGAACCCGAAGGATTACGAGGTCCACATCTCGCTGCAATCTCCGCTGGCCCGGTTGAAGAGCAAGACTGCGTAAGTTTTGCGGGGCAGGGGGGAGACGGGGTCAACGACCCCATCTACAGCCGCATATCACTTTGGTTTTTGGTTCAACTTCCGTGATATGGGTCTCGATTGAGCCGCATATCACCAAAATAAGGGTTGAGGCGGATTGGCGCATGATGCGAGCCGGTGGATGACAACACCCCCACCATCCATCAATCGGTTCCTCAAGTCAAGATCACTCCCCTTCGCCCACGGGGCTTACGCATTTGGAGTGGGTATGGAGCTGCTGTTGGCTGCCTTGTGTCTTTTGCGCCTCTTTGCGGCCAATTCTGCGTTGGCTGCATGGGAACATGGCCGCGAAGAGGCGCATCGCAAGTGCCATCCGATGGAAAAGGACGTTGCGAAACGGGAGTGAAAGGGGCACAAGCAAAACATCATGCCCACGGTTCTGCGCAGCCACGGATACCAGTTTTATTTTTACAGCCACGAGCCCAACGAGCCGCCCCATGTCCACGTGGACAAGGGCGGCGCATCGGCAAAATTTTGGTTGATGCCCGTTGCCTTGGCGAAAAACATGGGCTACACTGCAGTTGAGCTTCGACAAATCCACCGCATCGCCGAGGCGCATCAAACCCAGCTGCTTGAAAAATGGAATGAATACTTCGACCAGTGACGAGCGCGTCAAGGGCGTGCGGCTCACCGCCGACACGCTCACCGTGACGCTCATGGACGGGCGCGTGCTCGGCGTTCCGCTGGCGTGGTATCCGCGCCTGCTCAAAGCTACACCGTCGCAGCGCGCACGCTGGAAAATCTGCGGCGCGGGCTATGGCATCCACTGGCCGCTCGTGGACGAGCATCTGAGCACCGAGGGGATGTTGCGCGGCGCTCCGGCTCCCGCCCCGAAACACAAAACCGCCGTCGCCGCTTGAACCTGTGATCGACCTCTGCCGGGTATGGTAAATCCAATGTGATCCCTTCAAGCCGGATCATCCGAGGGAGCATACAGCAACGACCTCCCCGACCTGATTTTCGCGTATCTGAAGGGATTGGAACCGTGAAGGATTTTCCGGATAGCCTCTCGCAAAGACGCAAAGGCGCAAAGGCCCTTGATCCCAACCCCGCCATTCCAGTTGAAAGCATGGCTTTCAACTGGAATGGCGGGGTTGAATGCCGTTCTGAAATCTGCGTCCATCGGCGAAATCTGCGGAGAACACCGGGATCCAGGGTGAACTTTGCGCCTTTGCGGCTTCGCGAGAGGCTCTCTGAAAAATTTGCGTAATCTGTGAAATCTGCGGAGAAGATCCGAATGCCGCGTTCTTGCGAACGCAGCCACATATTTTATTTTAACTTTTTTCGCGCGGTTTCATCCCCTCGTGCGTCTTATCGTCTGGAAACCCCCGAACTGACCGCCCAATGCCCCTGACTCCCAGCGAGCGAGAGACGGTGAAGAACGCCCTTGCGGGTGACCAGGAGGCTTTTGAAATGATCATACGCACGCACAGCCGACCGCTCTTCGCCCACGCCTACAACATCCTCCGCCAGCCCGAGGAGGCCGAGGACGTCGTGCAGGAAAGTTTTCTCAAGGCATGGAACACCCGCTGGCGCGTGCACGACCCGGAAAAATTCACGCAATGGATTTTCACCATCGCCCGCAACCGCTCGCTCGACCTCCTGCGAAAACGCCGCACCGTTCCCCTGCCCGACAACGTCGAGTCCATCCAGGACCATGACGCCGAAAAGCCCGACCGCCAGATGGAAGGTGTTGAGTTACGGCAAAAAGTCCACGGCGCGCTCGCCGATCTGCCGGACGACCACCGTCTTGCGATCACACTGAGATACCTCGAAGGCATGGACCACAAAAGCATCGAGACAAACATGGGCCTCACCAACGGCGCATTGCGGGGAATCCTGGGACGGGCCCTCCAAACCCTGCGGCAAACCCTGAAACCCACATGCCCATGAACCCAACCCATTGCGGATTGCAGATTGCGGATTGCGGAATTTCGAACAATTCAGAGTCCGAGGTAGGGCGTGCTCGCCGAGCGCGCCGCAGCGGTGGCCCGTGGAAAAATGAATCTGTACGTCCGACTGCAACCGACGGCGCGCTCGGCGAGCGCGCCCTACCTTCAGAATTGAAAGGATCGGCATGAACTCCATCCACGATCACATCGAAGACATGATGGCCGCCGCCATCACGGGCGGCCTCTCCGCGGAGGAACAACAATCCTTCGACCAACATCTCGCTGAATGCCCCGACTGCCGAAAACTCTACCAGGAGGAAAAAATGACCGCCTCCCTGCTCGATCAAACCCTGTCCCCCGACCGCCCACCCATGGATTTTGAGGAACGCATGGTGCGACGCTTCCGACGGGATTTGCTGAAACAGAACGTGAATGGATTCGAGAGAATTTACACCGCCTTCTCGCGATTCTGCAGAATGCCGGGGATTTCCGTGGTTGCCACAGCAGCCATGCTTGCCGTCCTCATTGTCCTCGGAAATCTTCTCTCACCCGCAACCAGTCATGTTCGCGAAAGCGCACGCAAGAATGACGGCGACATGAGCTACGCTGGAACCACGGGGGTCAAGGAGGCCCAATCGAGTGATCAACCATTAATCTTTGATAATGGGGGTGACGGCAAGAATGGGACGCTCGAAAAAAGAATCAACGAAACGGAGCGCAAACTCAAGGATACTGGTTACACCGGCGTTAAAGGCTCTGGAATCAAAATCAGCGGCTATGTTGACACCTCGTACACTGTGAATCTTGCAGACAGAGATAATAGCAAAGCCCTGAAGCCCGATGACGCCAAGATCCCGTTGACCATCGAAAAGGATTCTCAGGTTTCGACCAAAGCCTCGAATGGCCGCGCATTCTCCCTGCCAGGCGGAAGTGTCACCTCGCCGCTTATCTCGTCCGAAGATGCAGGAAACAAACAACCGCCCACAAGCAACGCGAGTTCGGTGGAGCCGGTCCCTCATTTCAAGTTCAACGAACAAACCGGAAGCTTCGTGATCGATCACTTCGATTACAAAGAGGCTGGGCCAAACGGCCCCAAATATTCAAAGATTCCATTCCTCGGAGATATTCCGGGTCTCGGGGAACTTTTTGCAGCGAACAAACTCGAGAAAGGCGCGCCTCAAGAAGGCAAGGCCGCATCCGAATCCGTCGCCGCCGAACCCACCGCCTCTCAAAAGCTCATCCGCAACGCTTCACTCGAATTTGAAATCCAGAACTTCGAATCCGCCCAGGATCGCATCCGTGTGATCGCGGGCGAGGAATCGGGGTACATCGCCACCAGCAATTCGGCGCGGCTCTCCAATGGGAAGGTTCGTGGACAGATCATTGTGAAAGTTTTGCCGGATCATCTCGACCGCCTGCTGTTGAAACTCCGCGCTCTCGGCGATCTCAAGAACCAGTCCATCGCCACCCAGGATGTCACCAAGGCTTATTTCGACACCGAGGCTCGCATGCGCAATTCCAAGCGCATGGAGGATCGCCTTCTCAAGATGCTCGATGAAGCCAAGGGCAAGGTCACCGATCTCCTCGTCGTCGAAAAGGAACTGGCGCGCGTCCGCCAGGACATCGAGGAGATGCAGGGACAGATCAAGGTGTATGACGCGCTTGTCGCTTACGCCACCGTCACCATCACGATGTACGAGAAGGACATGAACCAGCCCGCCGCGTTCCTTCTCAAGGAGCACGCCAACCTCGGGCTCTTCTCGCCGGACGTTGAGAAAACCTTCCGCGACGCGAAAAGCGAAACCGAATCAGCCAAGGGCCAGGTCATTCAATCCAACATGACGCGTGATAACGAGGGCAACGCCAGCGCCACGTTGCGCGTCCTCGTCGCGCCCGAAAATTCCGATGCCCTCCTCGCCACGCTCAAGAAAATGGGGCGCGTCCAGAGCCTCACCTGGCAGAACGAGCGCGTGGCGCAGGATGGCAGCGGCACTTCCGACACGGCGCGTGTTGAGAAGGACAAGGTGGAGATCAACCTGGCGATCGTCCACGACGACGAATCACGCAAGCAGGTCACCCTCGCGGTGGTGACCAAATCCGTCGAGGACGCACTCGACAAAGCGAAGGCGGAAGCTGCGGCACAGAAAGCCGAGGTGCTTGCATCGAGCCTCGAAAGGACGCCGGATGGACATGCCGCCGCGCAGTTCAATGCGCGCGTGCCGGCAAAATCGTACAACGCGTTT
Organism: Verrucomicrobiota bacterium; assembly: GCA_023269615.1. Taxonomy (GTDB): domain Bacteria; phylum Verrucomicrobiota; class Verrucomicrobiia; order JABWAM01; family JABWAM01; genus JAHFSY01. The sequence continues at coordinate 7,175 of JAHFSY010000035.1, read as the reverse complement.
TTGAATTCGCTCAAGGCGCTCGGACGTGTGTCACAGTTCACGATCCAGAGGAACGACCAGAGCGCCCAGGCAAAAGAATCCGAGGACGCGCCCGTGCTGCTTTCGCTGGGGCTCACCGACCAGGAGCCGGCGCTGCAGCAGACCACTCTCAATGTGTTGACCGACGGGGTGGAAACCAAATCGGTAGACATCAAAACATCCGCGGCATCGAAGGGCGCGGAGGTCCAAAGCTCCACGTTCGAGCACGCGCCCGACGGTCGAGAAGTGGCGGTCTTTTCCTTCCGCGTGCCGATGAACAAATACGCCGGCTTTGTGGAATACTTGAAGGGACTCGGACAGGTGAAGGATTTTGCCGTTCATCGCCAGGATCTGCCTGGTGCGACCGGTGGCGCGGATGCCCCGGCGGAAATCACGATGCAACTTTTCAGCAAGGGGAACATCGTGGCGGACGACACCGGGTTTTTCGCGACGATCCGCAAAACATTGGGCGAAGGCATGGGAGCATTGATGTGGAGCGTGCGAATGATCGGCGTGGCGCTCGCTTATCTCTTCCCGTGGCTGATTGCCGTGGGAGTCGCAACCCTTGCCATCTGGCTGGTCCGTCGCAGGCGTAGATGAAATCGGCAGCTCACCCTTGGTCCCGATTTCTCCGCAGATTTCGCAGATGGACGCAGATTTCTGAACAGCATCTGATTTTTTGACAGGATTTACAGGACTTACAGGATTGGGGAACGGAAGTCGAACAACCACGCGCACGGGAAGGCGGGACGAAATCGTCCCGCCTTCCCGTGCGCGTGGTGGGTGCCCATTTCAGAAAAGAATCCTGCTTAAATCCTGCAAATCCTGTAAATCCTGTCAAAAATCCCCTCCGCCTTCCGAAAAATTCGGAGGCCGCGTTCTTGCGAACGCAGCTACGGTCCACTATAATCGCGGGACATGAGCGCACACCATCATCACCCGGCTGATTTCGATCATGCGCTGGGTGTCCTCCGCAAATCGCGCCTCAAAATCACGCAGCCGCGACAGGCCATTTTAAAAATCCTGATCGAGGAACATGGGCCTTTCACCATGGAAGAGTTGCACCGTCGGATGAAGAAAGGGGCCTGCGACCTCGTCACGGTTTACCGCTGCCTCGCCACCCTCGAGGATGTCGGGCTTGTGCGACGCTGCGAGTTTGGAGACGGAAGCAGCCGCTATGAATTTGGCGGACGCGAGCATCATCATCATCACATCGTCTGCAAGTTGTGCCGCAAGGTGGAGACGCTCGATATCTGTCTCGTCGAGGGACTGGAGCGACTCGTGCGCGACAAGGGGTATACGCAGGTGACCCACGCCCTTGAATTTTTTGGCATCTGTGCCCGCTGCCGGAAATTGCCGGCAGCAGCTTGACCACTCATCGTGGAAAACCAGGCTTTATCTGTCGGCAGGCAACCGGATCGCGCAATCAATCTGCCTCCCCGCCCTCCGCGTCGTCTCTGGCCCGCCAAAATCGCGCTCGCTCTCTTTAGTCTCGCCGTGGCGTTGGTTCTTGCCGAATTCGCCGTCCGCAAATTCGATCCGCATCCGCGTTATCCGGACTTCATGATCCCCGATGAGCGCACCGGCTGGCTGCCGAAGCCCAACCAGCACGCGCGCGCCTCGAACATGTTCGGAGAGTACGACACGGAAATCCGGACAAATCATGAGGGGTTTCGCGACACGGATCATCCCTTGGAGAAACAAACGAATACAGTCCGCATCGCTTTCCTCGGAGATTCATTCACGTTTGCGGAACAGGGGGAGGAATCGCAAACGTTTGTTCGGCGATCTCAAGACTTAACCCCTCTGTGTTTGGGACTCTACCGGCCGGACTGGGTAGAATTCTCCCACGACGCAGGATCCTTGAAAATCGAATGCATGAACTTCGGCGTGGGCGGGTACGACACGCAGCAGGAGTTGCTGTGCTACGAGAATTTTGTCCGCAAATACAAACCCGACATCGTGGTGCTGGCGATGTACGTGCACAACGACCTTCTCGGCAACGCCTTCTATTTACAGGAGGAGGGATCGGGCCGCCCTTATTTCAAGCTCGTCAACCATGAGCTGCGATTCGTTCCAGCCGACACTGCAAAGCTCCGGGAAAATGAAAGCCAAGCTTCCAAGCGTCTTGCCGTCCGTTGGTATCATCAACTGCACCTCTACAACGCACAAAAGCAGTTGCAGTGGGCAATTCGGCAGCGCTCGCGGCGCCGATCAGAAGCCGCATCAGATTTCGCGTCCAAGACATCCCCTGGCCTGCTTTGGAAAGAGGACCTTTACAAGAACTACCGCTACTACGCCGGTGATGGAACGGACCCGGTGGTTGTCGAGGCCAATGAACTGACGCGGCTTCTGCTGAAGCAATTGGATGAGGAAGTCCGTCAGAACGGCGGCCGATTCTTTATCGTGCTTTTGCCGGCCGAGGAAAACATCTGGCCGGAACGCTGGCCCGAGCGCGTGAAGCAACTTCCCGGACTCAAAAACATTCCCATGGATTTTGATCGTCCGTTCAAACGCGTGAATGAGTTCATGCCGGAGCTTGCGAAGCGGGGAGACATTCTTGATTTGCGTCCCGCGCTCAAGAAGGCTGCCGCCGATGGTCCGATTTTCTGGCCGCGCGACAGTCATTACAACGTGCATGGGCAGGAAGCGGCGGGACAGGCCATCGCCGCGTGGCTTGCGGGGAAAATCCATTGGGGAGATACGAAGCCAACAAGTGCGGGTGAAAATGCGGAGAAGGTGAAGCAGAAAAGTTCGAGTCCGAGGTAGGGCGTGCTCGCCGAGCGCGCCGCAACGTTGAATCCGATTTCAAACATACTCACCCATGCGAACCCCTTCGGCGCGCTCGGCGATCGCGCCCTACCTCGGAAACAGCGGGAAAGATCGAAACCCAGAAGCTAGCAGCCAGCAGCCAGCAGCTCCCCCTTCTCCAATTCCCGCCATGCGCCGGATTTCAAGGCGCCCAGCTTTAACTTCCCCACCGCCTCGCGTCGCAGACTGATGACGGGGTGATGCAGGGCGCCGAAAATACGGCGGATCTCGCGATTCTTTCCCTCGCGGAGAATGAGCTTCAGGCGCGTGACACGTCCCGTCCGTTCCAGTTTCGTGACGGATTCCACCTTGAGCCGCTCGCCCTGGCTTTGAATTCCGAGTTGTGCTTTTTCCAAAGTCTGCCGATCCGGCTCACCCTCCACTTCCACCACGTAGGTCTTGGCCACCTCGTTGCTTGGATGCGTGAGCTTGAAAATCCAATCGCCATCGTTGCTCAGCAGCAGCAAGCCCTCGGAATCCACGTCGAGCCGTCCCGCGTGCGCAAGGTGGCGCAGCTCGACCGGCAGAAGATCGTAGATTGTCTTTCCGCCATGCGGATCACTTCGCGTGCAGGCGTAGCCGCGGGGCTTGTTCAACATCACGTAGCGCAGGGATGCGGGGAGCGCGGGCTTGCCGTCGCACGTCACCTGGTCATGCGACGGATCCACGCGATGAGAGAGTTCGCGGATGATGCTGCCATTGACCTGGACACGGCCCTCGAGCACGAGGCGTTCCACGGCGCGGCGCGAGCCGAGGCCGGCGGAAGCGAGGAAGGCGTTGATGCGAACCGTTGAGGGCTGAGGGCTGAGGGCTGAGGGCTGAGTTTCCATGTGTAGCCGAATTCGCAAGAATTTGGCACCGGGGGCCGCGTTCTTGCGAACGCAGCTACGAAATCCGCCCCCGAATCAGCCTTCGGGCTTTGTTTTCGGAAGGCCGAGGGCGCGGTCGCCTTCCTTCCACTTGCCGCGCTTCTTGAGAAGCTCGACGCGTTCCAGGCGTTTCAACACGTTGCGTTTGGCGGCCAATGTGGACGCGCCACGGAGAGAGCGATGACGGGACATAGGAAATGAAGAATGAAAAATTAAGAATGCTAAAATCTGGTTTCCTTGACGAGCCATTTCAGATACGCGGGATGTCCTGCTTGGATGCGAACGGCCACGATCTCAGGCGTCTCGTAAGGGTGGGATTGTTTAAGCGTTCGCATGAGGGACGGCAAGGATTTTTTCGTCGTCTTGAAGGTCATGGCCACCTCGCGGGCCTTCTCCAGCCTCCCTTTCCACCAGTAATGCGACTCGCCCACGGGGGCCAGATGCGCGCAGGCAGCCAGCCGCTTCTTCAAAATCACACCGACGATCTTGCGTGCCATGGCAACATTGGGCGCCGTGCTGAACACAATCAACGCATTCATGAAGTACCCACTCCGAGTGTTGAATTTCCAACTACGCCAAAGCGCTCCGTCGCGACGGCGAGCCGCGTTTCGCGTTCCGCGTTCCGCGTTTGCCCCTTGCTCCCGATCCATCCCCCGCCCCTCACCACGTCCTCCGCATAGAACACGCACGCCTGCCCGGGGGTGATCGCACGCTGCGGCTCGTCCAGCTTCACTTGCACGCTTCCGTCTTCGCGCGGATGCAAGGTCGCCGCCGCGCCTTCGTGACTCGACCGAATCTTTGCCACGACACGGGTGCCTTCCTTGGGCACGCCATGAATTCCCCACGAGCAACGATCCACTGCAAACTCATCGTGCCACAAGGCGTCATCGTCTCCCACGATCACGCGGCGTTGCGCCGCGTCAATCCCAAGCACATAAAGCGGCACGGGCGAGCCGACGTTGATCCCCTTGCGCTGGCCGATGGTAAAAAGTTCGATCCCTTCGTGACGTCCCAGCACGCGCCCATCGCGGTGGACGATTTCGCCGGGGTGAAATTCCGTTTCGCCGAGGTGCGACTTGAGGAATGCGGCATAATCATTTTCTGGAACGAAGCAGATGTCCTGGCTTTCCTCCTTGTCATGGATCTTCAATCCCGCCTCGCGTGCGACGGCGCGCGTCTCCTCCTTGGTCATCCCGCCAATGGGCATCTTGATGTGGGCGAGCTGGTCCTGGCTGAGGCTGAAAAGGAAATAACTCTGGTCCTTGCGAAGATTGAGCGAGCGGCGGAGGATGTAACCGCCTTCCGATTGCTCGACGCGCGCGTAATGTCCCGTGGCGACGAAGTCCGCACCCAGCGCGCGCGCGCGGACGAGCAGGTTGCCGAACTTTAATTTCTCGTTGCACATCACGCAGGGGTTGGGAGTCCGCCCCGCCTGGTATTCGCCGGCAAAATAATTGATCACCTCCTTCTGAAAGTCCTGCGTCTCATCCACGACGTAATGTGGGATGCCGAGTCGGGCCGCGACCGTGCGGGCGTCCTCCATCGCCTGCGGCCCGCAGCATTTGTCCTCGATGAGCGAGGCGCAATCCTGCGGCCACATCTTGAGCGTGATGCCGATGACGTCGAAGCCTTCGCGCAACAAAAGCGCGGCGGCGACGGAGGAATCCACTCCACCGCTCATGCCGACGACAACTCGTTGTTTGGGGGGCATGACGTCAGCCTATCAGTCCCATGCAGGCTGCATCCATACTTTTTCGACCCAGCGCGTTAGTTCGGAGCGTCAGATTGTGCCGTTTGCGCCTCTTTGCGGCCATACCGCTCATGCCCGACTGCGGAGATTGGCCGCAAAAAGGCGCAAGAGGCACGAGAAGACAGAATCCAAATCGGATGTCTTCATGTTTACACACGATCCTCATCACGTTCGACCTTCGTGTCCATGCCCCGCAGGACGCCCCTCATTTCACTCATGGACCTGTCATTCAGTTTATTCAACTGAGATTGAATGGCTTTGTCTCTATTGTTAAAATGAACCGCAAGAGCCAAGAATAATACCCATATTCCGACCAACTCCAGAGCCAGCCGCGGTGACAGCAATCCCTCTGAGCTTTGCCGTGCACCTCGCATCAGATCAAGGTAAGTCAAAGGGGGTGACCCATGATTAAAGGTCTGCGGGTAAAGGGCCAAGCCATAGCATACCACGAACAGGTATGGACAGGCACCCAAGATCAGGAGAATTGCCGTACGAATGATCTTATTCAGTTCCATCATCCAGATAACTTTGGAAGGGCTGACTCGCTCGGTTTTCATGTTGTCAAGATACCACGCCAGCACTGTCAAGGCAAACGCCACACACGGCAGATCAAAGCGACTTCAGAATCGTGAGCCCCACAAAGCGGCCGCGTTGGTCATAGTTCACCATGATGGGAAAACGCTTGAGCATTTTTCTGGGAAGCTCCGATGCAAAGGCGCTGTAAGGCGGGCGTTCCTTTGGTTTTCGCGGTTCCAGTCGAAGATCCACCCGGTGAGTGCTGAGACTGCATTCCACCGCACCCTCCTGCAACTTCACAAGGCGATCCGGGGCCACGGTGATATCGAGGCGGCGGAAAAGGCGTGACCGGTGGGGATTCAGCACCTCAACATTCAACTTCACTCCGTGAAAGTTGATGGAATCGTTCACGACGGTTGCAGCCTTGCGGCTGGCAAATGTCCGCTTCGAAGTCGGTCGTGACTGCCGACCGACAATTTTCGGTCCCGTGCGTGGAAGCAGGAGCCAGTGCTCTTTCATGCCGCGGATTGAACCGCAAATCTTGCAAGCGAGCTTCCCCTCTCCCACCCGTCGCCAGCCGCCGTCATGACGGCATTGGAGCGCGAGGAATTCCCAAGCCAGGCCGAGATGCTGATAAACCTCCACCATCTGACGAGCAGCCGCTCCATCCCGCCTCAATACCGGATGACGCGACACATAATCCATGCTGCGCAAAAGCCGTTGCAGGTTGCGGCGCAGTGGATTGGCGAAGTTTTTTTCACTCGCCATAGCGGGCTTTGAGACGAGTCTCCGCTTCGGACCAAGGGATGGATGTTTCGGGTTGTTTTTCAAAATCCGTGACGCGTTGTTCGATGAGAGACTTTTCGGCGCTAGTCAACGCTCCTTCATCCATCCAGTCATCGCCTTCCAATTTGGCAAGGATTTCAGCTTTGCTCATGAGGACAATCTACGTTTGGTCTGAGAGTGTTTCAAGCCCTCCGTTACATTCATTCATCACGCTCCCGGAGTTGCACACAATCGTAAGTGAAAAGACACCGCGGTCTCTCGATCGCCACCTGATCAGCCAAGATGCCGCCAGCCTTGCAATGCCATGAAGAGACCGATGCAGACCAGAATGGCCGAAGAAACGTAGGGCATCTTTCGCGCGAAGTTTCCAAAACCGCTGAAACGTTTGGAGGCGTGGCTGACGGTCCACGCGGCAATCGCTCCCG
>JAHFSY010000122.1 GCA_023269615.1 Verrucomicrobiota bacterium | reverse complement strand
CGCGGGTAACAGCATCACTTGTTGATAATCCGATTCGATGATCTTTCGCATCCCTCATTAATCATTCCATACCCAATGATGTCCAGTTCTGAGACAGCCTCCGGAGCGTGTCCCTCCGTTTCAGAACCAGCAGCCCGCCCCCATCCCGATTTCATTCCGCAATCCGAAATTATCTCATCCCCACTCCGCAGCCGTCAGATATCCCGCATCCACCACCAGCGACGTGCCGGTGATGCCGGCGGAATCCTCGCATGAGAAATACAATGCGGCCTTCGCAATGTCGTTCGGCGTGAGTGGACGTCCCAGCGGGACGCGCGCGAGTCGCTTCTTGAGCGTGGCAGCGGGATCGGGCGTCTTGTTCACGTGATAGCGGAACATCGGGGTGTCGGTGATTCCAGGACAGATGCAGTTGCAGCGCACCTGCTCCTTCGAGTAGTCGAGCGCGATGGATTTGGTCAGCATCAGCACCGCGCCTTTCGATGTGGTGTAGGCCGGCGTGCCGCCCTGCCCCACGAATGAACTGATCGAGCCGATGTTGACGATGTAACTCTGCGGGTTCTTCTTCAGGTGCGCGACACCGTGTTTGGTGGAGAAAAAAATGGATTTTACATTCACACCAAAGAGCACATCCCATTCCTCCTCGGTGTACTCGTGCAGGAGTTTCACGTGGGCGATGCCCGCGTTGTTGACGATGCTGTTGAGTCCGCCGAACTTTTTCACCGTCTGGTCAATGGATGCCTTCACATCCTTCTCCTTGGTGACATCGCACCGGATGAAGATCGCGCTACCGCCCGCCTTGTTGATCGCGTCGGCAACCGCTTTGCCCGTTTTTTCCTCATGTTCCACCACGGCGACCTTCGCGCCTTCCTTCGCGAAAAGCTCGGCGATCCCCTCGCCAATGCCCTGCCCTGCGCCCGAGATCCATGCCACTTGATTTTTCAAACGTTGAGAGCTCATGTTTTTCCTCGTGTTTTTGACAGAATGAACAGAATCCCGGAAGGCCTCACGCAAAGACACGAAGACGCAAAGGTTCGGCAACCAGAAGGCCAGATCGGTCGGTTCACGCATCGCGGCACACCGCGATGCGTGAACCGACCGTTGCTCCGTGGGGAGAAGGGGAGCTTCGCGTCTTTGCGTCTTTGCGTGAGACTCATTCTGCCCTCCTTCAGAGCGGACGGACGATGGATTGTGGACGGAAATAATCGTTCAGCGTGTCCGGCCCGAGCACGCCACCGCCGCAACCGCTCAGGTTGCAACCGCCGTACGGAATTCCATGTGCGAACAGATTGTGCGCGTTGATCCAGCTGTTGCCCGCCACCATCGCCTCGGCCACGCGGTTCGCGCGGTCCAGGTCCGCGCTCCACACGCTGTTCGCCAGGCCGTAACTCGAACGGTTCACCAGCTCCACCGCCTCGTCCTCCTTCTTGAACGGCATCACGAACGCCACGGGTCCGAAAATTTCGTCGCGCGCGCAAACGTTGTCGGGCGATCCGGCCAGCAGCGCGGGCTTCACGTAGAAACCTCCCTCGTGTCCCTTCACCGACGCCTTCCCGCCCTCGAGCAGGAACTTTGCACCTTCCTTTTCGCCCTTCTCCAGATAATTGAGGATGCGCTTGCGCTGCTTCTCGCTCACGACAGGCCCCATCTGGGTCGCGGCGTCCGAACCGTGCCCGATCTGGATGCCTTTCAGCACGGACGTCGCCTTGTTGACGAGCCGGTCCATGATTTTCTCATGCACGAACCATCGCGTGGCCGTGCAGCAAACCTGGCCGCTGTTGAGTGTAATCGCTCCCGCGAGCGCCGTCGCTGCGGCGTCCACATCAATGTCCTCGAACAACACTGCCGCGCCCTTGCCGCCGAGCTCCAGTTTTACCGGGACGAGATTGCGTCCGCATGCCTCGGCCACCATCTTGCCCACCTCGGGCGAGCCGGTAAACGACATGCGGTTGACGCCCTTGTGGCCTGACAACGCCGCGCCCGCCGCTTCGCCAAATCCCGTCACCACATTGATGACGCCCTTCGGCACCCCGGCCTCTTCGGCGAGTTTGGCAAAATAGAGGGTTGAAAGCGGCGTGTCCTCAGCCGGCTTGATCACCACCGTGTTGCCTGCTGCAAGAGCAGGAGCAACGCCCCACCCAACGAGCAGGAAGGGAAAATTCCACGGGAAGATGAACGCGCACACGCCGTACGGAAAACGCACCGTGCGGGCGTCGAAACCCGACACCGCGATCGGCTCACGCCGCCGCGTATGCACCGAAAGGTCGGCGTAATAGCGAAGAGTCTTCGCCGCGTGGGGGACATCAAATGCCGCTGCCTGCGGAACGGGCTTGCCCACGTCGAGTGATTCGAGCTGGGCAATGGTTGCGGCGTTTTTGTCAATGAGATCGGCGAGCCGGTGGATGATCACCGCGCGGTCATTGGCCGGCATGGTGGCCCAACCGCTGGTGCGAAACGCCTTGCGCGCCGCCTCAACGGCCCGATCCACATCCACCGCGCCGCCTTCCGAGACCCTGGCGATGACCTTGCCCTCGCCGGGATCGCGAACCTCGAATGCCTTTCCTCCCTTTGCCTCAACCCAGGCGCCGCCGATGAACATGCGATGCACGTCCGCCGAGAGAAATTCTTTGACTGATGATGTGGATGTGCTCATGCGCCCCTTCTAAAACGAGACAAGTGATTTGTCAATGCCGCGACGGAGTGGCAGCAGGGCTTACGCATTTGGACTCGGAGGTTCTTGCAAATCTGGATGCGGCGTGGTTTGCCTGTGCGTTTTGTGCCTCTTTGCGGCCAATCCGTCTGTTCGGCACGCGGAAAATGGCCACAAAAAGGCGCAAGAGGCACAAGAATGACGAGCCGATTCCAAATGCGTAAACCATGGGAGCGGCAGGACTTTCATCCTTTCTTAGCCCGTGTCGGTGTGAGACAAAATCCAGCGTGGAAACAACGACGAGAAACATGCCCGACAAAGCACCAGAGTGGGAAATCTTCCTGCACAAGCCCCCTTCATGGATTGAGACACTGAAATGGGAGGAGGTGTTTGCCCCGGTTTCTCCCGGCAACCAGCTGTCGGCTCATTCCGCGTTCCGCGTTCCGCGTTCCGCGTTTCCAATCCACGTGGATCTGGGCGCCGGTGATGGCGGGTTCATTCGCGCACGCGCAAGGAATCATCCGGACGTCGCATTTCTCGGCGTGGAGCGGCTGCTCGGTCGCGCGAGAAAGATTGCGCGTGGCGCGTGGCGCGACAGCCTCCCGAATATGCGGGCGCTCCGCATCGAGGCGACTTATGCCGTGGAACATCTCTTCCCGCCTGGCTCCGTCTCCTCCATCACCATTCTTTTTCCCGACCCCTGGCCCAAACGCCGTCACCACAAAAATCGTCTCGTCCAAACCCCCTTCCTCGAGCAATGCGCCCGCGCGCTGGGACCCGGCGGCTGGCTTGCCCTCAAGACAGACGACGCCCCGTACTTTGAGCACATGCAGGAAGCACTCGCCGCATGCGCGGGACTGAAGCCCTGGCCCG
>JAHFSY010000034.1 GCA_023269615.1 Verrucomicrobiota bacterium | reverse complement strand
TTGCGGAAATCCGCAACGGCCCATCCGTCCCCTCAAGACACAGATCCGGACTCGTGGCCTTCCCGCCAGCAAGCGCTTTCAGAATCAGATCACGAAATCCAGCAAGCTCAGGACGCAAAAAAACATCGGAGGCGGACTGACCCAATACGGCTTTGATCCCGACACCCGTCATTCGCTCCATGGAGCGGTTCCACGTCACGCAATGCAAATCCTTGTCGAAGACAAATATCCCATGTTCCATGGCATCCAAAGCATGCTGATCAAGCGGGCACGTTGTCTGCACTTCCGCCACCCGCGGCTGCAGCCCCGGTTTACGTCCCGCCTTTTTGGAAGCCTTCATGAATCAGGTGGATGATGGCATTAGCCGAGTGCCTCCGCCATCCTCCAAGTCGCTTATGATTCTTAAGCGCTATTTTTGGAAAAGTCGAGCTAAATCATCTGAGATGTCAAGCTTCAAGCCGTGTTACTTTACCACCTGCAATTGCAAGAAGTTACAGAATTCCGGGTGAAAAAATTGCGGGGTATGAAATTTTTGCGGCACAAAGCCTTCGATGAAAGGCAAGGCCCATCAAAGTTTCCCTGGTTTTCACCCTCCGCTACTTGGCACGACCCATGCTGACTCTCGGGTATCCATCACAAATCATTCGCTTATACTTTTATGAAAAAAATACTGATCGTTGACGATGAGCCCACCATCACCATCCTGATGGCCGAAATCCTTGCCGCCACCGGGGACTACCGGGTTGAAGCCACCAATGATCCGCTTCATGCGTTGCGTCGGGCACAATCGGAGACCTTCGACCTGATCATCTCGGACTGGCAGATGCCCGGGCTCAATGGCGACACGCTGTTCCGTCGCCTGCAAAACAGTTTCCGTAAAAATCCATCACGTTCCGCGGGACTGCCGCACCTGCTGCTGATGAGCGGACTGACCAGTGAGGAGAAAATTCGCCCGATGCTCGACTTCATCGGGAGCCGGTCTTTCCTGAAAAAACCTTTCGACATCGAAACCCTGACAAACACCGTGGACGATCTCGTATTTGGCGAACCCCGCTGCCTTGCCGAGGAAATCACACGGGAACTTGATCGGCTTGAGATGCAGGCCTGCTGACGACCCGGACCAACAAAACCACAATGATCCAAACCTTGAAAAAAAGAATCCTGATCGTGGACGATGACCCTGACGTGGGTGAAATGTCGTCCGAGGTACTGGCATCAGCCGGGTTTGAAGCAGCCCGGGCAAACACCTGCGCGGAGGCCATGGCAAAAATGGCACTGCAGCAAGCCGACGTCCTGTTGCTGGACATCGAACTTCCGGATGAATGCGGTCTGGAATTTCTACCCAAGTTCAAAGCGTTTCACCCGCAGATTCCTGTCATCATTCTGACAGGGCTTGGCTACGACGAAGCAAAAATGCAGGTCGCCCTTCGAGAAGGCGCGAGCGGATTCGTGAGCAAAGCTGTGCCACCGGAAAACATGGTGCTGGCCATTCGAAACGCTCTGAGAAACACAAGCGATGAAACGGCGGATTTCCATGACGGAGCCGGATCATGAACGTCAAGGATCCGATCTCCGACTTCGGTGAAGCCCCGGCAACAGCCACTGTCCGCTTTCCGATCGCGTTTCTCACGATCACTTTCGTGCTGACGATTGTGGCTTTCGCATGGTTCGGATGGATGATCTCCGAGTCGGGACGCAGCAGCCAGGTGTTTGCAAAGCGACTGTCGCGCATCGAACAACTCCGAAGCGACATCGTTCGCCTCGACGAGGTGTTGACGATGTCCGCGCGGATGGCCGCGGCAACGGGGGATGCGCAATGGGAAGCGCGGTACCGAAAGTTCGAGCCACAGCTGGATGCCGCGATCAAGGAAATCAGCCGGCTCGGAACCACCGCCCCCACGATGGCCGCCACGGCCAGGACCGATGCGGCCAACACCAAGCTGGTCGGCATGGAAAACCAAGCCTTCGCCATGGTTCGTGCGGGCCGCAAAAACGAGGCGCAAACCGTGTTATCCAGTCCCGAATATGATTTCCAAAAAAATATTTATGCCGAAGGGATGGCTTTCTTCATTTCTCAAATCAGACTGGATGTTGATGAAATGCTGCATCAGGATCAACGCGTTGATTGGATCTCGATCATCGCCGTTCTTGTGGTCGGCGGAACCTCCTTTCTGGCCTGGGTGTCCGCGGTGCGCAGCTTGCAGCGCTGGCGCGTCGCGCTGGAGCGATCCGTGGGTGAACGCACTCTGGCTGAACAAGCCCTGAGGCGCGCGCACGGCGAGTTGGAGCAGCGCGTCCAGCAACGCACGGCAGAACTCGCAGAAACCAACAAGGTGTTGCAGGCTGAGAATGCTGAACGCAAGCGGCTGGAGGCGGACGTGATCAAAACGCGCGACGAGGCACTGGGGGCGGCGAGGGCCAAGGCTGAGTTTCTGGCCAATATGAGCCACGAGATCCGCACCCCCATGAACGGAGTCATTGGCATGGCGGGCCTTTTATTGGACACCCCACTCAATCCACAACAGCGGGATTTTGTCCAGACCATCAGCTCGTCCGGCGACGCGTTGCTTACAATCATCAACGACATCCTGGACTTTTCCAAGATGGAGGCTGGCAGGTTGAGCCTTGAAATACTTGATTTCGACCTTCGCACGACGGTGGAAGGCACGGTGGAAATTTTGGCAGAACAGGCTCAGCGCAAGGGGATCGAAATGGCCTCCCTCGTTTGCAGCGAGGTTCCGACTCTGCTGCGCGGCGACGCGGGGCGCGTGCGCCAGATCCTGACCAACCTCGCGGGCAACGCGATCAAGTTCACGGAGCAAGGCGAGGTTGTCCTGCGTGTCACGTGTGAAGATCAGGACGCCACCCACGCCCGCATTCGTTTCCAGGTCAGCGACACGGGGATAGGGATCGGAGAAGAGGCACGACGCCAGATTTTCCAACCCTTTGTGCAGGCAGACGGTTCTACCACTCGCCGCTTCGGGGGCACGGGCCTGGGCCTGACAATCTCGAAAAAACTCGTGGAACGCATGGGAGGCACGATCGGTGCGGAGAGCATGGAAGGACGAGGATCCATCTTCTGGTTCACTGCCCGGTTCGAAAAACAACCAGCCGCCGTCTCCCCCAAGCCCCTGCACCGCCCCCAGCTTGAAAACCTGCGAGTGCTGGTGGTGGATGACAACGCAACCAACCGGAAAATTGTCGAGCACCAGGTCAGGTCCTGGGGCATGCGCAGCTCCAGCGTTTCGTGTGGTGCGGAAGCGCTTAAATCGCTCCGTCTCTCAATCCAGCAGCGCGATCCCTGTCACCTCGCGATCCTCGACATGCAGATGCCCGGCATGGACGGTCTGGAGGTGGCCCGGGCCATCAAGGCGGACCCAGCCCTTTCCTCCACGCGGCTGATCCTCCTGACCTCGCTTGGAAGGTGGGGGAACATGGAAAGCGCCTTCGCAACGGGCATCGAAGCCTGCCTTACGAAACCGGTTAAGCAGTCGCAACTTTTCGACTGCCTCATTTCCATTTTCGCATCCTCCCAGCAACTGCCCCCAATTTCATCGACCGAGGGGCTGGATCTCCATCACTCGCCTTCCAACGGCAAACTCCGCGTACTCATGGCCGAGGATAACGCGGTGAACCAAAAGGTCATCCTCACCCAGCTTCTCAAATTAGACTGCGAACCGTTCGTCGTTTCCGACGGAAGAGCGGCCCTCCACGCCCTCTCTCAACAGGACTATGACCTCGTACTCATGGACTGCCAGATGCCCTACCTGGATGGTTATGAAGCGACCAGGGAAATCCGCTGTCGTGAGGGGGTGAATCGCCATACCCGGATCGTTGCCATGACTGCCCATGCCCTTGAAGGCGACCGCGAAAAATGCCTGGCTGCGGGGATGGACGATTACCTCAGCAAACCCGTGAAACTGGAAGCGCTGCGGGCCGTCCTTCATCGCCCCCCGGGCCCTGCGTCTCCCCAGGCACCTTCATCAAAAGACAATGATCCCTTGAACCTTCAGTTCCTCAATGAAATCTCCGACGGCGATTCATCCGTCGTTCACGAAGTGCTTGACCTCTACCTTGATCAGACGAAGGCCAGGATGGAAAGCATGAGCGAAGCCATCCGTTCGGGCTCCGCATCAGAATTATATTCGCTGGCCCACGGTTGCACCGGCTCGAGCCTGACTTGCGGGATGACCTCCATTGCCGTAATCTGCCGGAGCCTGGAGAAACTGGCCACCAGTGGAAACATGGAGCAAGCTCCCGGACATCTCGTGGCACTTCGCGACGCCGTTAAAAAAGTCTCCGCCCAGGTCAACCAACCACAACCTGTCGTCTGAAAGAGAACCCCGCTTCAGGGAGCGCACGCCGCTCTCCAGCCTTGCCGCGCCCTGAATTTCCGCGATTCTTCACGCGTAATCCACTTCCCGCTTCTCGTACATCTTCTTCGAAATCTCCAGCAGGAACCGCGAGGGCTTCTGGAATGAATCGCCAAAGCCGAAGCTCAATCGCAGTTGGGGATGGATCAAATACAGCTCGTCCTTCGCACGTGTCACCGCCACGTAGAAAAGACGGCGCTCCTCTTCCTCTCCCTCAACGCTTTCCATCGCGCGGGTGTTCGGGAACGATCCGTCGGTCAGCCAGATCACGAACACAGCAGCGAATTCCTGCCCCTTCGCCTGGTGCACGGTGCTGAGACGCACCACCTCCCTGTCGTCGCCGGCCACCTCTTGCGACGATTCCTTCTCCACGTTCGTCATCAACGCCAGTTCGCCGAGAAATTCATCGGTCTTGTCAAAGCGTGCCGCGAATGATGCGAGCTGTTCGAGGTCCTCCCGCCGCGCGGTGTAATTTTCGAATTTGGTTTTCAGATAAGCCTCGTAGCCGGCTTCAAGCACCATGCGGATCATTTCCGACGGATGATCCGTCGCGGCGGGGGCGCGGAGTTGTTTGATTGTCTCGGCGAATTGTTTCCATTCCTTTTGAGCGGGTTTGGGAACCTGGTCGAGAATGGCCAGATAGTCGGGGGCTGGCGGGGCGGGGGCGCTTTCCACAGGATTTTGAGGCACGGTGTCACCAAACCGAAGATCGCCGCTAACAGCGGCTCCTACAGGGTTTTCGGGAGCAGGGGTATGGCTTACAGGTTGGATTTTTCGCCAGAGTTTGGCGACGGTGACGCCCCCCACTTTCGGCATCATCAGGGCGATGCGCTTGAAGGCCAGTTCATCGCATGGATTCACGGCAAGCTTCAGGTACGCGCAGACATCCTTGATGTGCGCCTGCTCAAAAAATCTGAGGCCGCTGGTGATGTGGAACGGAATGTTTCGGCGAGTCAGCTCCATCTGCAATTCCATCGAGTGAAAATGCGAGCGGTAGAGCACGGCCATGTCGTTGAGTGAAATTCCCTGGTCGCGCAATTCAAGCATCTCGGTCGCCACAAACGTCGCCTGCTCCGACGCATTCATCACGGGAACCACCTGCGGCTTGAGCCCGTCCTGCCGTACGGCCTGCAGATTTTTAACGAACTGGTTCACATTGGCCGCAATCGCCTCGTTGGCCAGCCCGAGGATCTGCGGAGTGCTGCGGTAGTTCTGCTCGATCTTGAAAACGCGGGCTCCCGGATAGCGCTTCGGGAATTCCATGATGTTGCGGAAATTTGCGCCCCGCCAGCTGTAGATGCTCTGGGCGTCGTCGCCCACCACCATCACATTCTTGTGACGCGCCGCAAGCAGGTCCACGATGTCGGACTGGATGCGGTTGGTGTCCTGGTATTCGTCCACGAGGATCGAAAGAAACTGACGCCCGTAAATTTCCGCGGCATCCGGATGCTCACGCAGGAGGCGCAGCAGGTTGAAGAGAAGATCGTCGTAGTCCATCGCATTGGCGGCCCGCTTGCGCATCGTGAAAAACTTTTTCACCGCTGACGCCTGTTCCGCCACGTCGCCCAGGTGGCTGTATTGTTGCTCGACGATTTGTGCCACGGTGCGCTCGGTGTTCACGGAAAGGCTGAAGATTTCGACGAGCACGTCGGCCTTGGGAAAGCGCTTGTCCTTCACGTCGATGCCCGCCTCGGGAATGCATGTGGCGATCATGTCCTTGGAATCCTCGCGATCGAGGATGGCGTAGCTGGAATCGTAGCCGATGGCCTTCGCATGGCGTCGCAGGATCCGGTTGGCAACGGAGTGAAAGGTGCCTCCCCAGATTTTCGAGGCGTCGAGCGGCATGAGCCCGCTGACGCGGTGGAGCATTTCCTTCGCCGCCTTGTTGGTAAATGTGAGGAGAAGGAGGCGGTCGGGAGGCAGCCCGTTTTCGATGAGGTAGGCGACGCGATAGGTGAGCGTTCGCGTCTTGCCGCTGCCCGCGCCTGCGATCACGAGAATGGGGCCCGGATCCGCCTTCACAGCGGCGAGCTGCTGCTCGTTCAATTCCTTGTTATAATCAATCATGTTCGGCTCCGGATCATGACGGATAATTGAACAGGATGAACAGGATTTTTTGGTCTCTTCTTGAATGTAGCCGAACTCGCCAGAGTTTGGCCCGGGGGCCGCGTTCTTGCGAACGCAGCTACATCCCGGCTTGCAGCGTTCGCACGCGGCCAATTAAACTGTCGCCATGACCCCATCCCCGCCTGGCCAGCCCAACACCCACAACCCGTCTCTCCTCGCATGGGTCGGGGAAATGACCAGGCTTTGCAAGCCGGACCGCGTTTTCTGGTGCTGTGGGTCTGAAATGGAAAAAAACATCCTGACCCAGGAAGCCGTTGAGCGCGGCATCCTCATCAAGCTCAACCAGGAAAAACTTCCCGGCTGCTATTATCATCGCTCCAATCCCAACGACGTCGCACGAGTCGAGGCATGCACCTACATCTGCTCAACTTCTGAGGAAGATGCCGGCCCCACGAACAACTGGGCCGCCCCGGCCGAAATGTATCGCAAACTTTACGGCCTCTGCGACGGGGCGATGAAGGGCCGCACCATGTACGTGGTCCCCTACCTCATGGGCCCGGCCAATTCACCCATGTCGAAGGTGGGCATCGAACTCACGGATTCCATCTACGTCGTCCTCAACATGCGCATCATGACGCGCATGGGCAACGTCGCCCTCGAGCATCTGGGTGACAGCAATGATTTCAACCGTGGCCTGCATTGCATGCTGGATGTAAATCCCGAACGCCGGTACATCGCCCATTTTCCGCAGGACAACACCATCATTTCCGTCGGCTCGGCCTACGGCGGAAACGTGCTGCTTGGGAAAAAATGCCTCGCCCTCCGCATCGGCTCGTGTCTGGGCGAGAAGGAAGGCTGGCTCGCCGAGCACATGCTCATCCTTGGCGTCGAATCCCCTGCCGGCGAAAAAACATTTGTGGCCGCCGCCTTTCCCAGCTCGTGCGGCAAAACCAACTTCGCCATGCTCATCCCGCCCGAGCACTTCAAGGGATGGAAAATCTGGACGGTGGGCGACGACATTGCGTGGATGAGGCCCGGAGCCGATGGACGCCTTTACGCGATCAATCCCGAGGCCGGCTACTTCGGGGTGGTCCCCGGCACCAACCGCAAATCGAATCCCAACGCGATGGAGGCGATGAGCCGGGACACGATCTACACCAACGTGGCGCTCACGCCCGATGGCGATGTCTGGTGGGAAGGAAAGGATGGCGAACCGCCCAAGGAGGCGCTCGACTGGAAGGGTAACCCATGGACACCCGCTTCCAAGGAAAAAGCGGCCCATCCCAACAGCCGGTTCACCGCGCCGATGCGCAACAACCCGGCGCTTGCCCCCGAAGCCGACGATCCGAGCGGGGTGCCCATCAGCGGGATCATTTTTGGCGGGCGTCGCGCCAGTGCCGTTCCCCTCGTGTACCAGACCTTCTACTGGATCCATGGCGTCTACATAGGCGCAACCATGGGGTCGGAGACAACAGCCGCCGCCGCGGGCACTGTGGGCCAGGTGCGACGCGACCCCATGGCAATGCTTCCATTCTGCGGCTACAACATGGGGGATTACTTCACGCACTGGCTGAAAATGCGGAAGCACATCAAGTATCCGCCGAAAATTTTCAGCGTAAACTGGTTTCGCAAGAACGAGCAGGGCAACTTCATGTGGCCCGGTTTTGGAGAAAACATGCGCGTCCTGAAATGGATCGTGGACCGCTGTCACGGCCGGATCGGCGCGCAGGAAACCCCGCTCGGATGGGTGCCGCGCGCGGAAAATTTCGACCTCACCGGCATGAAGAATTACACCCACGACATGTTCGAGCAGGTGCAGTCCATCGACATGAATGAATGGAAAAAGGAAGTGATCCTGCAGGACGAACTCTTCATCAAGCTCTACCCCTACCTACCCAAGGAACTGATCTTCCAGCGGGAGCTGCTGATCTCGAGGCTCTAAATTCGTAGCCGAATTCGCAAGAATTTGGCCTCTCCTCGCACTCCAAATTCTTGCGACTCCGGCTACGGACGGAATGGCACGTCTTCCCCGAAATTCTTCTCATTGGCATCCGACCAGAAGCTGCGTATAGTCATCGCGCTTACGTCCATACCCGATGGTGTAACGGTAGCACAGAGGCCTTTGGAGCCTTTAGTCATGGTTCGAATCCATGTCGGGTAGGGCTCTGCACCATAAAACGGGGCGGTATTGTAGCCACCCCACCCGGGACAGATTCCCGTTCCAAAATCAGGATGTCCGCAGCGGTTTTTGCAGGTCGAGATAATGCTGCCGCAGGGCCGACAGGGTGCATCCTTCCACGGACCATCCATGCCGGGCCGCCAGATCCGGGATCGCTTCGATGACGGCTTTCAAGACCGCCAACCGGCTCCGTCCGAAAGGACCGTCGTGGTCCTTCGGTTCGAATTGCGCGTAGTTGTGGGTGAAGAGGCAGAGATGATGGATCGTGGCATGATTCGCGACCTGCCATTCCAGGGAATTTTTGATGGCGTGGAGGATATCCGGCGCTTCCCAGTCCTCGAGACGGGCATCTCCCACGCCAGTCCAATGATCGGTCCGTGTGGCATCCACGGTCGCAGGGACCTCGACCAGGTCCAGATCACCCTCGATCAGGCGGAAACTCCGGTGCGCGCGATGGACGCCCCGCGTGGCACCCTGCCAGACCGCCTTGAATCCCGGCACAACGCGTCCCGGCTGGCTGGTGCTGCTTGATTGAAATTGAAGTGCATCGAGGACACGGAACGTCTCGTCGTTGGCGGAGAAATTTCCCGCGCGAAACGTTTTTGGGGCGACCCCCATCGCGCTGGCCCATTGATTTTTGGCGCGCCCGAGCATTTCAAACTGCTGCTCGCCGGTATAGCCGCCAAGGTAATCGTGGGAATCGGGGTTCTTGTAGTTGTCGCCCCAACCCTGGGGATGAATGTGCAACCCACATTCGTGGCCTTCCCCGCGCAGCTGCTGGAAGATGTGCGCCTGTTTCTCGGCGGTGTCGGGCACGATGAACAGCGTCGCCGGGAACCCGAGGGCGAGCAGGGACTCGCAGTAGGATCGGACGCAAAGCTCGGCCCATTCCCACGTGGGTGGTCCCCCGGGCGGGCACAACGGCTTGATCCGCTCCACGTCCATGGTAAAACAAACGTACAACTTGGTTTTCATCTTGAATGGCAGGAGGGCGCTTTCAAAACCGGTTTTACGCAAATGGCGCTGATGATTCCCCGCATGCGTAATCCTTCGTCACCGCTTTCCATGAAAGCCCCTGCCGCTGGGTTTCGCCACTTTCCGATGGCAGGTGACACGTCAGGCCTGGGATGGGCGACTTTGTTTGCACACGCCACGCTTTTCCGTTCCAGGACAAATCCACAAGCCTCCTCGCCTCCTGAAAGCCCGCCCAAGCCCTTACGGTCAGCGCGGGCAACCGATGTTTTTTGGTGGAATCCAGAATGGCCTGGCGGATCGCGGTCATGCCGTCGCCATAACTTTTCGGCGTGTACTGCCCGGGATGCAGTGAGGTGGTGATGACTCCATGATACCGGGTTGCCGCATCATCATAAAAGCGAACCAACTGCTTGTAGGCCGCGTCGGGCGTCAAGGGGGGCAAAAGGCTCTTCGAAGAGAAGACGATGTCATCCATGAAGATCGTCGATTGTTGCGAGATTTCCAAAAAACGACCCTCCAACGTCATGAACCGCGCTGCTCTTCCCGATCCATTAACGTAACCGGACTGGTAACCGCGAAAGGATGCGAAACTGGTCTCGAGTCGAAATCCTTCCTTCGACAGAATCTCGGCCACCTCGGTGTAACCCGGCCAGACGAACGAATGCCCGCGGGAACCGACGGAGCCGATTCCCCCGGTGATTTCCTTGAAGACCCGATGCTGCACCGGGATGTTTTTTGCGGCATCCTCGATCGTGCCCAACTGAGTTCCAACCCAGTAATGCAGCTCAAGATCGTTGCCAGCGTCAAAGATGCGACGGGATGCGGCACGATCCATCTTGCTGAAATCATCAGGGTGAAGGTTCAACGAAAATGGAATACCCGCTTCCTGGAGCGGCGCGACAAGGGCATCATAGTAATTCCAGTGAAAACCATCCGAGTCCCCGTCAACCAGGGTCAGAGCCGTCGCGTTTTGAGGCAGATGCCAGAGACGAGCCAACGGTAGGCTGGAATCCGTCATCCCACGAATGATTCCGACAACCAGGTCCGCAAGAATGTCCGCTTGGGGAATCAAACGGAGTTGATAATCCAGATGGCCGTAGAACAACCCGGGACTCTTGTGCATCCCATCCGCATCGGCATCGGGGGAGTGTCCCGTCGAAGCCAGGCGCGGATCGCCCTGCCGCATCAAGACGAGCGTGGTGCCAGGGTCGAACCAAAAGATGGTGAGATGCCCTTCACCACATTCCTGTTCAATGATGGCGGAGTAAGTGGAAGGAGCGCCTCTTTGGGATCCATATTGGGCAATAGAACTTGCTCCGCGAATTTTCCACAGGGAGGTGTGGGCGTGACATTGAAGCCAGACGCCGGCGTGATGCCCGGCCCAGGGATGTTCGCCCAATTCAAGATATCCCGGCGGAGCGACGCTGTAGCAATTGCCCACGCCGTAAGATCCACCCGGTTTTTCTTCCACCGGAAGGTCGAGCGCTTCGACAAGTTGGGCGATCGGCCTGAGCAGGATCGCTTTGCCGCCACCGCGGATAAATTTCCGTATCAACTCAATTTCCCGGGCATGAAGCTCACTTGCGCCGAGAACCAACAAGGCGCGACCGTCGAGCGCTTGCTCCAGATCCACCAGGGAATCCAGTTCAAAGGAATCGAAGCTCAGATAGCCCTCCTGAATGAGCAATTCATCAAAGAAGCGGCACCAGGGCGTCTCAGGACCGCGGTACAGACAAAGAATCGGATGACGCGCCCAGTTGCTCATAGTTTATCGACTGCCTCCTCCGCGACCGCAAGCGTTTCCTCGATCTCTTGATCGCGATGGCTGTAGGACAGCATCCAGCGATTGACGCAAAAGATGCCGCGTTGCATGAGTTCCCGGATCAACCGCAGTTCCAACAGGCGGTCCTTCCCGGGATCGCCGCTTTCGAAAACCACATGGAAATGCGGAGGCAACCCTTTCACCGTGGCGGGCACTTTCTTCTCGCGAAGAATCGCGGCGAGACCCTTCATCAGCTTTTCTCCCATTCTCCACAAATGCGAATGAACCGGCTCGAACCGCATCGTCTCGAGAGTCGCGCGGGCCGCGGCCAATGAAAGTGTTTCTCCCGCATAGGTTGTGGTCACAATCGTTTTTCGCAATCCCTCTTCCATCACCTCCTTGACTCCGACGAAAGCCGACAGGGGAAAACCGTTGGCAAAGGCCTTTGCGACGGAGGCAAGATCCGGTGTCACGCCAAAGTATTCCTGTGCGCCCCCCTGTGCCAACCGAAACCCTGTCAGGACTTCATCAAAAATCAACAAAGCGCCCTGTTGACGGGTCAGTTCACGAAGGGTCTTCAGATAATCTTTGGAAGGCTCTCCCATCCAATGATAGGGAACCGTGAGCACGGCGGCAATCCGGCCCGGGAATTTCTCGAATGCCTGCGCCACCGAATCGGCGTCTCCAAAAGGACATCGCACGGTCAGGGCGCGGACCGCTTCCGGTACGCCGGGCTGATCGGTCATGAAAGAATCAGGCCAACCATGATAACCGGTGGCAATAATCAGATCCCGTCCGGTCACCGCACGAGCCAGCCGCACACAGGCTGCATTCGCATCCGCCCCCGTTTTCAGAAATCGAACGCGCTCCGCGCATGGGACCATTTTCTGAATCATTTCGGCCACCTCGACTTCCAGCGGACTGGCCATTGAAAATAGAACGCCATCTTTCAGTTGCCGGTTGACTGCCTGAATGACCGCGGGATGGCCATGGCCCAAAATAATCGGGCCAAGGGAGCATCCGTAATCCAGATAAACGCGGCCATCGGCATCCCACACCCGGCAACCTTCGCCACGACAAAGAAATGACGGCATCACATCCGCCAACTCGTCGGGACGCCGTTTCGCATTCGTCTGGGTGCCCCATGGAATCACCCGCATGGCGCGTTCCCATAGCTCACGATCGCGGACTCCGATGGGAGTTGGCTGTGTGGGCTTCATGAGATCAAGAATTTTGGCCACAGATGAAACACGGATGGAACACAGACAAACCAGTGTTCGCCACGGCGAACACTGGTGGGGCTCATCATGATGCAGGGCAAACCACGCTGTTTTGGCGGCGCCAAAACAGCGTCATCCGTGTCAATCCGTGTTTCATCCGTGGCTTCTCTCATGCTTTTCTGTGGGATGGCAGCGGTTTCAATTCGAGATTGAGCACGGCCTCATGACCAGGCCGGCCAAAACAATCAACGCACCGTGCCCGAACACGGGTCCTTCCCGCCGGGCATGTGAAGCGAAGTCGATCCCCGCGCACACGACAAAACGGCTGGCGTCCAAGGCTGAACTCGAAGCGGTCGAAAAAGGGCATCGTATGGTCGAATCGCAGTTCAACCTGGTCCGAGGGCGTACCCGGCTTCATGGCCGCGATGAGAAACGTCTGTTGCAGTGGCCAATTGAAATGGGATTCCTCTTCCACGAAGAGAAACCGGTCGAGGTCGTTGCCATGGTAATTCATGCAGAGCAGTGGCGGGCGCTTCCCCACGTACCAAAGGAATTTTTGTCCGATCTTCCCATGCGGTTCCGGAAACCCGTTCAGCAAGTGCGTGAAGACATGATCATAATAATCAACCGTTCGGTGGCGCGTAAAATCCCGCCAGACTCCGCGCATGGTTTTGTCATCCCAGAACGGCGAATGGGAGGGATAGACAAACAGGGGTTTGTCGAGCACCTGTCGGACCGTCCGTCCCCGCTCCCTAAGCCATGCGCTATGAACGTCCAGCGCGCTCGCTGGAACACCCTTCACGGTGTAGAACGCGTTGGCGTCAGCATCCATCATCACCCATTTCCGGAGATCACGACAGTAGACCTCGGAAACCGCGTGCGAAGTGTTGAGCCCGATGCCGTCGGGAAAATCGGCTCGTTTGCGACAGACTCCCAGTTCACGGGCGGGAAGTCCGATGGCCAGGCACGCCTGCACCAGGGTCCGACGAAAATACCAACATGAGAACTCGCTTCCCCGTCGGGCACGGTCAAGGATGTCGAGGGCATCCTGCGACTTCGAATCCTGTTCCCCTTCGCCCTCGTAACCGTGATTCCATTGGCGACGCACCCAACTCTTCAGCCGTCGCGCCCGGTCAAAATCCGTCCCCTCCCCCGCGACCTCGATGAGCCGATATCGTTTTCGCAGAGTGAGCGCGGCGCGGTCCGATGGGGACCGGAACCGGAACGGGAACGGAAAAACCGTTTTTGTAAATGGCCCGCCCGAGAGAATTTCGATCCGTTTGGGAATCAGTCGTGTTTTCATTTTATTTTCTCCGCGGCCAATGCTTCTTCATACAAGGCGAGCGTTTCAATGCCATAGTAATACACGAGGGAATCCTCGGTTTGATCGAATGGTGACAACCCAAGAATCAGCGGGATGCGCCCGTGTTTTTTTAACAACCCCTCACCGAACGCGATGCTGCGCCGGGCCGCATCAAGGTAGGAGCGATCTCCAAACAGTTTCCAGGCCATCAGCATCCCCATCGCATCCTGGAGGCAGCCATGTCCCCAGCGCGTCGTGCTCGAATACTGGGGATAGGACCAGCTTCCGTCCTCGTTCTGCGCGGCGCGGAACCAGTCGCAGACCCGTCGCAGTTTCCCGAGAAATTCCGGTCCGGGATCGTGCAGCCGGCACAGACCGTACAGGCCGATCATGTTGTACACGGTCATTTCGGGCTTTGCATTCGACGAGCGCAAAAATTCGCCCACGTTCCAGAAACCGTTCGGGTAGGTCATTGGCTTGGAACGCGTCTCTCCCTTTTGCAACGGCTGGTAATCCTGATAGAAACCGTCCACGGGATCGAAATGACTGTCCAGCGAATGCAACCCAACCCGCACGGCGTGTTGCATCAGTTCGGGCCGTCCGAGATAATCCGCCATGAAGGCGGTATCCCGGACGCTCATTCCCTGACGCCCGACCTGGTTGGGATAATTCGCGAGATGAAACTCCGCGCGCTGCCGCAATGCGTCGAGGTAGCGATCGTCGCCAGTCTCTTGGTACATGCAGGCGAGCAACACCGCTCCGCGGTAGCTCCGGATATGGCAGGCGTCGTACTCGGTCTGACGCATGCGGGCGGCTCCAAGTTCATTGGTGCCCGTGGCCGCCTCCGGAATTGTAAAACAAAAGATGTCGCGATAGACCCGTCCAAAGTTGAATGCCATCCGGTGGAACTTCCGTTCGCCTGACCGGAAAAATTCGTGAAACAGATATTCGCCGAACTCACCGCGCGCCACGCCACGCTCAAGGTAGGTCTTGTTGATCGAGTCATGGCCTCCGTGCAAAGCTCCCGCGTATTCCGGTTCGTGACAGACAAAGTCCTCGCATTTTTGGGCAACCCGTTCGCGGAGTTCCCCCGGAACGGAAACGCCTTCGAGCCACGGCTGGTAGGCGGCGCGGTAATGGTCCGACGACGGAAACGCCCGGAGCGGTGACTTCCAACGGTTCACGGAATCTTGCGGTTCCTGCCCGTCGCCATGAAACCCGAATACGGCTTCCCAGCGGCGCCAACCACCGCGGTTGATTACGACCGGTTTGGCCGGGTTGCTGACGTCATGATAACCCCAGAAGGGTTCGATCCGTCCGAAGTTCACTTGCAAGCGGTCCCGCTCCGGATCGACCAGATCGGTCCGGATCAACCCGTTTTGATGGCGCTCGAAATCGGGAGACCATGCGGTCAGGCGCATTTGATTCGCCAGCCGCCAGCTCGCCCACCCATGATCGAGGGCCCGCCAGGTCATGTTCTCGTGATTCGGATCGTTACGGACGAGCTCGGGATTTGAGCCGTAGCGGACGTGCCTTCCGTTTCGCAAATGGAGTGCGAGCGACCATGCATTGATCTGCACTGCCTCGGTGACCGCGCCAATCCACATCGGTCGGAGATGAATCTCCGAATGCCCCGCATAGAAAACGTAATCGCAATCCATCACGAACTCGACCGGACCGCGTCGGTCGCGCAGAACGAATTTTCCCCGGACGTTCAGGACCGAGCGAACCGGGCCGTCTTCCTTGATGGTTGTCGTGAAAGCCGGGGGCTTGCCCGAGGCGCCCAGGCGTTCCCCCAACGGTCCGAGTCCGATCTCCAGTCGAAGCGATGGACCCGCGGAGATATCCAGCGATTCGGTTCCGTCCAACAGCAGGCTCTCAAGCTCACCCCGGGAGTTGAACACGGCCTTCATTGCGCCCGCTTTCACGTGGAATGCGCCAGTCCGTTCCGCGAGGAGGGGTTGCCCCGTCGGTGGCTTGCCGGGGGCGATGTGGAGCGCGCGCGTCTGGCCGGGTTCAAGGTCCACCAGGAAGATCCCATGCGCCGCCCGGAGGCTGCCGTCCTTGTGATGAATCAGGGGTTTGAACTGCGACGGCAGGCCATTCTCCTTCTCATCCAGCACGACCCAGTGGGTGTCCGTGGCCGCCTGGCCCGCAGCGAAGGGGACCCCGATCTCGACAGGTTCCCCGCGGCGGGACACTCCTTCGGTCTCTGCGACTCGGATTGGGATTCTCATGGGTTAATTCAAGCTCTCCAAAAATCCCGACGGGATCCGGGCGGCCCAGACGTGGCCGATCCACGTCGGGTCCGCGTTGTAGATGACATGCTTGCTGTCGGCGGTGAAATAGGCGTGCGCATGTCCGATGGCGGCCGCGCCCCCGCACGACCGGCTGTCGGTCAGCAAGGGACGGTATTTGCCGGTCCGGAAATTACCGATCACCAGAGGGATCGGACCCGGCAACGTTGAGTAGGACTCGGCCACGAAATAGCGGCCGCAACGGGAAACTCCGATATGGTTGAAATGATACTCCGGCGTGCGGAACACAACCGGCTCCGGGTCGCCGGGGCCGGCGACAAAGATATTGCCCTCCGGGCTTTCCGGGGTATGGCGCGCGCGGTTGCCTTCCCAAAGAGCGTTGCTGACCGTTGCCACCTTGCCGGTGTCAGCGATCCAGCCCGCATGCCCGGAATTCGGGAACCGGGGCCGGCCGAACGGCAGGGGGCGCAGATTTTTCCCTTCATCATCCAGAATGAAATGACTATGCCCCCGCGGAGTGCCTAATTCCCTCACTTCATGGCGATGATTGACGCCAAAGCCGCCGATCTTGAACACATACAGGTCATGACCTCGTATCGGATTGTACACAGGGTGCGGGTTGCTGATCTCATAGTCCTCGTAGATGATCTTCCAGTCTTTCTCGACCAGATCGACGCGCACCAGCGCAGTCTTGTAACTCGCCTGCATCAGCTGCCCGATCAGGAAGCGGTGATCGTGCGACACGGTGTGGAAGAGGAAATCAGGATCGAAGGGCCAGCGCGTCCAGATCACCTCCTTCTCCAGCGTGGTGAGGTTCGCGCGCATCAGTTCGCTCTGTTGGTTCAGGTAATAAATCCAACCGCTCCAGGCCGCCGTCGCGATGCCGATCCCCGAACTGGTGATATCCCGCTCGAGCACGGCAAGCTGGAGCGTGTGGAGGTCCGCCACCAGCAGATCGGAGGGCGGGAGCCGCGGATCGGCAGACCGCGAACGCAAAATCGCCACCCGTCGGCCATCCGGCGAGCCAAACCCCTGCTCGGGGTACACGTTGATGTGATGGTACAGCGACGAGGTCAGCCGTACCGTGGTGACCCCGGTTTCGGGGTCCGCAGGGAAGTCGTAGGCTTCGCCAATCCAGGTGAGTGGCATATCAAAATCTCCTCGTGGTTTTAATCGGGTTAAAAAACGGAAGCAATCAACGATCTTGTTTGTCGTGAAGCGCGGGTCCCGGTTTCACTTTGGTTTTCTGGCGTCGGGCTCGGGCGCGTAGAGAAATGCGCGGGAGACCATGCCGTCGGCCATCGCGGAAGCATTCATGCTGGTATGCACGCGGATGGCCACCGAGTTTTTCTGCCCCGGCTTGAGCGCCTGGGTCACCTCCATGTCGAGCGGGTTGGGTCGTTCATAGGCCTCATGGTAAGGCCGATGACCGACGAACTGTCCGTTGACCCAGACCCAGGCCTCGGTCTCGATGGTGGGAATGTGGAGGTTCACCTTCTGCCCTTTGGCCGAGGCGGGCACATCCACATCCATCCGGTACCAGATGGCGCCCAGATAAGGGTAACCCTGCGCATCAACACAACCCTTGCCTTGCCGATAAAACGGCATGGTGGTGAGGATGGATTCCCAATCACCATCTTTGAATTCCGAATCATACCATCCCAAATACCGACCGTCATCGCGGGGATCGCTCTTGAATCTGGCTTTCTCCGGCAACGTGGCGATCATTTTGCCCGTCTTGCCCGTGGTGAGATCCGCCATCGTCTGGTAATAATCGCGTCGCTGAACAGAACCCCAGTAATAAAACCCCATCGTTTCACCAGTGGTTGGGTCCGGGTCGAAGTAAAACCGGCTCAATGCGGTCGCATCCTTGCGAACATCCACCATGCGTTGAGCCTGCTTCGTCGCCTCGGCAAAATTCGCGTCGAACTCCGCCCGGTTCATGGCCATGTAAGCCTTGAGATGTTCGAGCACCACCCGATCGGCGAGGACGCGGGGTTTGCTCCACGGATCGGTGGCCAGCGCCTCGGCCTTGCGCATATGTTTCTCCAACCTGTCGATCAACTCCTGCGAATAGACATAAGGCAGGATGCGATCCTCGTGTCCCAGCCACGGGGTGTTTTCAAACGTGTTCTCCAGCTCTTCCCAGAAAGCCTGGGACGGCTCCCGAGCAGGGCCGTACCAGTTGGCAAAGAATTCATTCATCGATGCCTTGGCATCGAGATTGGCCTCCCACATCATGCGTGCGCGCAACCAGGTCGGAAAAACCCCCGTCTCGCCACGCACGACCCGCCCTTCATCCGAGAAACCGACAACCCCCCATTTTTTATAAAGCGGCATGTCGTGCATATGCTTGTGCGCAAGGGGGATGGGCGCTCCACAGCCGGCGAGCATGTAGTAAATGTAATTGTACATGAACACGTTCTCGTACATGGACGTCCATCGCCGGAGCATCTCGCCCTGTCGCAGCATCATCCAGCTGCGCGGGTTGTCGTAGGAGTGCATCGTGTCCGACCAGATGGCGGCGAACATGATCCAGATCTTTGGGTCCGGCGTGACGCCCATGGGCGGGACATTGCGGTTGGAATAGCCGTTGGTCGTGATGACGCGATCGGGAAATTCCTTATAGACTTCCCGGGCCACGGCCTGCACCCACTCCATCCACTCTTCGGTGCAGTTCATTTCGCCGGCGATGCCCAGACGACCACCAATGTCGGGTATGCCGAGATTGCGCTTGAGCGTGCCCGGACTGAAATCGCGGGGATACCCATCATCCGCGCCAAGCCCGTACGAGGTGGCATCCGGATTCTTGCGGAAATAGTCCTTGATCTTTTCCGCGGCAAACTGGACCGACTTTTCACTGGTCAGGTTGGGCATGCCTTCAAACGGCCCGCCATTCTCCTTCACGCCCCAAACCTGGGCGTACTCCGGTTTTTCCAGGTCGGCTGTCGGCGGCAGCACCTGCCGGATCGAGCTGTCCGATGGCAACGCGATGAAATGAAGCATGGGATTCATCCCGTTGCGGATTTTCCAGCGGTATTCGAGCGCCCGGTTTTCCGGAGCCTGCGGTCCCCACCAGTTGCGCAGCTTGAAATCAGGACGGCTCGAAATATTCAACCCGTCCACCTCGAGGGTCGCCTTCTTCGGCACAAAATCGCCAAATTCGCCGGGCATGTACCAGCGAACGCCAAGACGATGCAGGAACGCCGCCACGGCGTATTCGGTGCCGTGGTAGGGCGGCGCGTCATTCCCCGCCAGGAGCAGGCGGTCACCTTTCGTGATGATGACATAACCCTCTTCGTTGCGCATGGGAGTCAGGCCGGTGGGAATCTTTGAATCGAATTCCTTCGTCAGCGCACTGCGGCCGACCAGGATGACGGCGCCGCCCGGATCTTTTTCATCGGAAACGATCGGAAGTTTCGCGCCGGAAATTTTCTCGATGTAGGTCTGCAGGTCGAGCGCCGCGGCCGCCACCTTGTTGGTGGAAGGCTGCGCCGACTGGATTTGATCCGTTGTGGGTTCGGTCGGCGCCCCAAGGGCTTCCCGGGCAATCACAATGGTTGCTTTGGGCTTCCCATCTTCAGTCACCACAAATCCGGCGAGAGCCTCATTGACGAGGACCATCGTGACACACAGAACGGGGATTGCGATGGGAAGGAACCGTTTCATGGTCCCCACATCTCATAGGTGCCCGAGTTATACCATGTGGAATCCGGGCTGGGGTGGACCCGCCACCAGATCGCTGTCGTGTCGCCGTTTCCCTTGCTGGTTTCGAATGTCGCGTGGCCGTCCACAAAAACAAAATTGAGCCCACGACCCTGGAATTTCAAAGGACTGTGCCGGGCATAGCAGTCCATCCCACTGCCCAGATTGCCGTGACAGGTATCGTCATACGCCCACACGTCGTAAGCGTACCAATACAGATGCTGATCGCTAACGAGGAAGGTTGTGGTGGAGTTTTTCACCTCCCGGAGGCTGTGCATTTTCGTCGCGTTCCATGAGAAATTGCAGTTCACCCCGAAGTAGGTGCTTCCCCAGTTTGGGCCACCTGGGACATCATAACCGGGGCAACCGACGGGCTTGTAGGTCGAAGGCACCCGGATCAGCGGCGAGGAGACGTATTGGTCGTTTGTCGCGGCCGGATTACGGTTCCCAAGATAGGGCTGGATCGAAAAAACCCAGTAGAGGCCGTTGTTGTGCGTGTCATCAAGCCACCCTTCCGCCTCATCCGACTGGATCAGGAGCGCCGTGGCGACCTGTTTCATATTTGACATGCAGGCGACCCGTTTGGCCGTGACACGGGCGCCCTTCAGCGCCGGCAGCAGCAGGGCGGCCAGGATCGAGACGATGGCCAGCACGACCAGCAGCTCGACAAGCGTGAATGCATGCACGGTTCGCTGTTTCATGATCAACACCCTACCGCGGATGGGGGCCCGGAGTCCATGCACGTTTATGCGAAAGACTTGCAAAATCGTCCAGTGTATGGCACTCTTCCCCGCACCATGGCCAACAACGATTCCATTGAGAAATACCTTTCCGCGGAGCGATGGAGTTCTCATC
The DNA here is from genome assembly GCA_023269615.1 of Verrucomicrobiota bacterium. Taxonomy (GTDB): domain Bacteria; phylum Verrucomicrobiota; class Verrucomicrobiia; order JABWAM01; family JABWAM01; genus JAHFSY01. The sequence goes on along the minus strand of JAHFSY010000034.1, from coordinate 27,761 downwards.
CGGACCCGTTCACCCGGCAAATGTGGGATTATGTGATCATGGCGGGGCACGCTGAGATCCTGCCCGGGTGGGGGATGGAGCATCGCAACGCCGGGTTTCTGCTCCAGTACACCGTGCGCGGATCCGCCCGAGTCGTTACCCGGAACCGTGCATTCGTCGCGGGCCCCGGCGACCTGATCTTCCTCGATGGTCATCGCCCATACGAGATGAACGTCAAGGGAGAACAGCCCTGGAAATGCGAGTGGGCGTTCTTTGACAGCGCGCGGGGATTTCGCTGGCTCGAAGCACTCGGATGCGACCGCAATCCCGTGGTGCGGATCGCCCGGCGCACGGAGATGCGCGAATTGTTTCGTCGGATCCTGGGCCTGATCCGGGAGAAACCGTCCGGGTACGAAGGCCAACTCTCCGCGCTCATCCAGCAGATCATGGCTCTCCTCTTCACCCAGCAGGCGGCGGCTGAGGACGGTTCCAGACGCCGCGAAGGGACACGGCCTTCCGGGGGCGTCCCGAGCTCGATGCCGCAGGCCGTGCGCCTCGCGGTCAGCAACATCGCGCAATTGTTCTACCAGCCGACTTCGGTGGGGACGATCGCGGAGAAGAGCGGGCTGGGACGGACGATGCTGTACACGTTGTTCAAGCAGCACTTGGGATTTTCGCCGCTCGAATGCATGAACCGATATCGGATCTACTACGCGCGGGAGCTTCTCCAGCACACCGCTTTGCCCATCAAGGAGATTGCAAGCCAGGTCGGGATCCAACAGGAGAGTTATTTTTCCCGATTGTTCCGGCAAAAAACGGGACGCAGTCCCCGTCAGTTTCGGAGCGAATCCCACACCCATGCGCCGACGCTGCTGGTGGACAAGCCCGATCCATGGAAGGCGCTCCAGCAGATGCGGGTTCGGGGTCAGGGAACGGAACGGATCCGGTCCCGCAAAGACGGACCGCAGATGACTCAGTCTTTCTCGCGATAGATCGTCACCGGGCCCAGCAGGCCGCCGGTACCCAGTTCATTGATGGCCCCCCGGCTGCAGAGAATTGAGATCTGGTTTTCAGCGCCCGGCTTGACGTCGCCCGTAATGTCGAAGGAAAAAGGCGTGCAGTATCCCGAGGATTCCGGTTTCGTCTCGGACACGGTTTTTCCGTCCTTGTCCTTGGTCTCCGCCACATACGGAATGTGTTTCCCGTTGACGAAAACCTTCGCCGTACCGTCGGTGTTGGCCAGCCAGAGCCAGACGCGTTTGCCGGCGGGCACCGAAGGAATCGACACCTTGGTCCGATACCACACGCTTTTGAAGTAGTTGTGCAATCCGAGGGCGGACCAGGTTTCGACGCAAACATCCGTGATTTTCCACTTGCCATCATCGAAATCGGGTTTCGCATAACCGGCCGCCTCCCCTTGTTTCTCGGGATCTTTGATCCAGCGGAACTGGCGGAGAGGCTTCGGTGTGAGGATTTGGAATTCCTTCGCAAGCCGCGTGGCATCTTTGTAAGTCGGTTCGTAGAACCATGCAAAGTATTCATCGCTCAAAATCCTCCCGGCGCCGTAAGGCATGAATGTGAAGGCGAATTGCGGTTTGTATTTCTCGGCCAGAGCCTTCACCTGAGCATGCCACGCGTCCGCGCCTTGCACGAGACCTTCGAACCGGCCCTCGGCCTGATCGTAACGCAGTTTCATGAAGTTCTCGAAGAGCTCCAGGGAATCACTTGCCAGCCCGATGCGGGCTTTTTCCTTGTCCGTTTTAGCGGCTGCCACCGCCTTGTTCAGCAATTGCCGCGCGCCCTTGAGCCTTTCAGGCGTCCAACGACGCAGATGCCCGAAGCCGCAGCCGGAATATTCGTTGAGGTCCACCCACACATGGTCAATGTACTCCCAGTAGGCGGTCATCTCGCGGGCGGCATTGCCGTAAAACTTTTCGTTGGTTTCCCGGAAGACATCTACCGGTTTGAGCTTCGAATTGAATGCCAGGCGGCCGCCCATGTAGAGAGCGTGCATCGAGGTTTCGAAGTTGGCCTGCGTTTCGGGCTGCCAGAACTGGCAGTTGCCCTTTCCAAGTATGTAAGGCACGTCATGCCCCCACTTGGTCAGCATCGGGTTGGGCGCGACCGGCTCGGCGAGGAACCAGGCGTAGAACCAATACGCCATCTCCGGGCGGATTTTGGCCCAGCCTTCGATGGCGTAACGAAGCTCTTTGTTGCCCGGCACGCGATCGTCACTCATCGGGTGCGCGCGGGAATATGTGATCGGCGCGAGGTGCGGGACAATGTGCGGATCGGGGTTTTCGCGCGCGGGAGGACGCAAATAATTTGCGTAGGAAAGCAAACCGAACCGCAGATCCGGGTATTTGGAGTTGACCCGCTTCACGATCGGATTGACGAATGCGATCAGACGGTCCGTGATCGAAACCTCCCCGCTGGCCTCATCCCAATCACCCGCGTCGAGCGCCTTGTCCTCGGGCGAGTTATCGAACCCAAGCCCGTCGCACGGGGAGATCGAACAGGTGGGGCTTGTCGAATGCCTGGCCTGCGAAGCAAGGATGGCCTCGGCGATGGCGTTGCCCACGGCGGGATTGCTCCACTTGAGACGGTTCTCAACCGGTTTGCCGTCGACCGTGGCCCGCCATTCGGGATGTGCCTTGAGTTGTTCCGGCGTGATGTACAACTCGAGTGCATCGCCCGAAGCGAGATAAAGTCCGCCGTGTCGGTTGCGCCGACGAAAGGCGTTGTCGAGGTATCCGTGGCCCCGGTACAAAGTGGACGGCGCAGACCGAAAATCCATTTCTTCCAGCTCGATGGTTTTCATGGACGGGATCACCTCGCCCATGTCGCTCGGCATGAACCACCGGCAACCCAGCCGATCGAGGAGCTCGTAGATCGCGTAGCTTGTCGAGAGGTCCGACTCCCCCATCAGGCCCACGGAATCGCGCGGTTTGTTCGACACCACCACGCGGAAGGCTTGTTTGAAAGGATGGCTCTTGCCGACAGGGCCAAAGACCTCGACAGCCTTGGACCCGATGTAGATGGGCACGGCCCCCTCCGCCAGACCGGCCGAGGCGTCCGTGATGATCGGCACTTTGGCGCCCGACATCTTTTCGAGGCACATCGCCAGGTCTTTGACCGATTCGCGCAGGCGCCTGCGCTGCGGCTCCGGCAACATGGCGACGGAAACCGTGAACTCGTCCAGTTCCCCCTGGTCCGGCGCCATCACTTCCGGAGCCACATGAATTGCCGCGCGAGCCTGACCATCATCAACCAGAACCACATCAGCACCCGATGCAAAGCAGGTCATGCAAGTCATGATCATGATCGCAACAAGTCGATTTGGTTGCCTCTCGCTCCGTGCGTGGCGGAAATGTGTTCTCATCGAATCCATATTTCGATCCATGAGTTGTGGATGGGCATGGGTGGTCGTCTTTCTTCCATTTTAAAAATGCGCACTTCACGGCCCCCACATCTCGTAAGTGCCGCTGCCGTACCATGTCGCGTCCGGGGTAGGGTGTGACCTCCACCATAATGCTGTCGTGTCTCCATTCCCTTTGCTGGTGGCAAACGTCGCATGGCCGTCCACCAAGACAATGTTCAGCCCGCGACCTTGGAATTTTGACGGACTGTGCCGCGCATAGGTATCCCAACCACTGCCCCATGCGCCGTGACAGGTGGCATCAAACAGGTTGTTGTCATAGGGATTCCAGGACAGATACTGGTCGGAAACGAGGAACGTTGTGGTGGAATTCCTCACTTCCTTGAGGCTGTGCATGCCCCCGCTAGAAATATATGAGAAATTGCAGTTCACGCCGAAATAGGTGTTGCCCCACTGCGCCGGATCGTAGCCCGGACAGCCCACGGGTTTGTTGCCCGAAGGCACCCGGATCAGCGCCGAGGATAAGTAGAGGTCATTGGTCGCCGCAGGATCGCGGTTCCCGAGATAAGGCTGGATCGAAAAAATCCAATAAAGCCCGTTGTTGTGGCTGGCATCCAGCCAACCCTCCGACTCATCCGCCAGGATCACGAGAGCTGTGCCGACCTGCTTGAGGTTCGACATGCAGGCAACCCGCTTCGCCGTAACACGCGCGTTTTTCAGCGCCGGGAGCAGCAGGGCGGTGAGGATGGAGATGATGGCAATCACCACAAGCAATTCAACCAGCGTAAACGCTGTTCGAATTGGCCTTCGTCCCGCTGAGCGGGACTTCGGCTGGCAGGCCACCAGAAGTTCGACGAGCGTAAATGAGGCCGTTCGACAGAAAGGCATGGTTCGCTGTTTCATGACTCATACCATACCTCGCATCGCCGACGGGAGTCCATGCACGTTTATACGAAAGATCCGCACAATCGTCCAGTGCTTGGCGTTCTTCCACACGCGTCATCACAGATCCTAGGCGGCTGCGAAAATCGTCGGGATTTGACAGGCGGCGCATCATGCGCCATGCGTAAACCTGAAACCCGCCCCTGTGATCCTGTGAAATACCATCATCTCCAGATTATACCGCGTTCTGTAAGGCGTATGGAGCCGGTCCAGCTGCGCTGTGAATACTTTCAAAATCCGCTGGGGATTGATGAACCGCAGCCGCGGTTAGGCTGGCTGCTTGAGCGCGGCCAACGCCAGACCGCGTTTCAGATCGTTGTCACTGGCGGATCCGGAGAGATGGTGTGGGACAGCGGGAAGGTCAAGTCGGGTGCGACGACCCATGTCTCGTATGAGGGAAGGAAGCTCCGTTCGCGGGTTCGATACGTTTGGAGAGTGCGTGTCTGGAACGAAAATGACATCACGTCGGACTGGAGCGAGGCGGCGTGGTGGGAGATGGGTTTGCTGGCCAGGTTGGATTGGAAGGCGCAATGGATCGGCACCCAGGCGAGGGCTCCGGGCGATCGGAGCCATCCGTGCCCTCACCTGCGCAAGGAATTTTCCCTGCGTGGATCCATCAAGCGGGCGCGTGTGTATGTCACGGCGCTCGGCGTTTACGAGCTTTGGATCAATGGCTGCCGCATCGGCGAGGATTGCTTCACCCCGGGCTGGACGGACTATCATCAACGGACGCAATATCAGACCTACGACGTGGCCGGTTGTTTACGTGAGGGATCCAACGCCATAGGCGCGATACTCGGCGAGGGCTGGTTCTGCGGGTCCATCATCTGGCAGCACAAGCGCAAGCCCTACGGTTCTCCACCCCGGCTGCTGGCGCAATTGGTCATCGAGCATGGTGACGGACGCACGGAGACGATCGTCAGCGACGAGTCGTGGAAGCTCCGGACCGGGCCGATCCTGACTTCAGACTTCTACCACGGAGAGACGTACGATGCCCGGAAAAAAATGGATGGCTGGAGCGAAGCGGGTTTTGCGGAGCGCGGCTGGGAGACGTCCCGGAAGTTCAATCCGCCGCGGATCACGGTCAACGCCTCCGCGTCTCCGCGAGTACGCCGGACCGGGGAGATCAGGCCCCGGAACATCAGCGAGCCCTTGCCGGGCGCGTTCGTGTTTGATCTCAGCCAGAACATGGTGGGCTGGGCGCGGCTGGCGGTGGACGGCCCGGCGGGCACGACGGTTACGCTGCGTTTTGCCGAGATGCTCAATCCGGACGGCACGATTTACACGGCGAGCCTGCGCGCCGCGCGTTGCACGGATCGCTACACGCTCCGAGGCGGTGGCCGGGAAACCTACGAGCCGAAATTTACATTCCATGGATTTCGTTACGTCGAGGTGACCGGGTATCCGGGGCGCCCGACGCTTGACGCAGTCACCGGTGTCGTGCTGCATTCGGATATCCCGGTGACGGGTAAATTTGAGTGCTCAAACGCGATGCTCAACCGGCTTCAAAGCAACATCTGGTGGGGGCAGAGGGGAAATTTTCTGGAAGTGCCCACCGATTGCCCGCAGCGTGACGAGCGGCTGGGGTGGACAGGCGATGCGCAGGTGTTTTGCCGCACCGCCTGTTTCAACGCCGACGTCGCCGGCTTCTTCACCAAGTGGATGTTGGATCTCGAGGATGCGCAGTCGCGGACAGGCGCGTTCCCGATGATGGCGCCGGAGATGTTTGAAGGGAAGAAGGGGGACGGCGGCCCGGCGTGGGCCGACGCGGGCATCATTTGTCCGTGGACGATCTATCTCTGCTACGGCGACCAGCGGATTCTGAAGCGCAGCTACGGCGCGATGCTCCGGTACATGGACTATCTGGAGACGGTGGATTGCAAGAAACGTCATGGTTTCGGCGACTGGCTGAATATTGCAGACCCGACGCCAAAAGATCTGATCGGCACGGCTTTCAGCGGGCATGTGGCCAGGCTCATGTCACGCATCGCACGGGTTCTCGGGAAGAAAAGGGATTCCGCACGATTCGGCATGCGATCCAAGCGCATGCGGGCGATGTTCCACAGGGAGTTTGTCACGCGAAACGGCCGTCTGGTGGGAGACTCCCAAACCGCCTACATTCTGGCGTTGCATTTCGATCTGCTGCCGTCGTCGCTGCGTCCTGCGGCGGTCGCACGTCTTGTCCAGCGCATCCACGAGTGCAACAATCACCTCTCGACCGGGTTTGTGGGCACACCCTATCTGCTGGACGTGCTGACGCGGTTCGGGCACCTCGATCTCGCCTACAAGCTGCTGCTCAACGAGGATTTTCCGTCATGGGGATACCCGATCAAGCAGGGCGCCACTACGATGTGGGAACGTTGGGACGGATGGCGTCATGACAAGGGGTTCCAGGATGACGGCATGAACAGCTTCAATCATTATGCGTATGGCGCGGTGGGCGATTGGATGTACCGTGTGATTCTGGGCCTTGACCTTGACGAGGCGAGGCCCGGGTACAGTCATTTTCATGTCCGCCCGACGCCGGGACGAGGAATTACGTGGGCGCGGGGTTCGTACAAGTCGGTGAGCGGCACGATTGAGGTGTCATGGCGGATCAAGGGGCGGGCCTTTTCGATGGAGGTGATCGTCCCGTGCAACACGACTGCGACGGTCCGCCTGCCGGGCCGATGGTGCGACCCGGTCGAGGTCGGCCCGGGGATTCATCAGTTGAAAACCAGGCTGGAACGCTGATGGCGTCCGTTTTCATCCTCAGAGTTGATCGTATCCGCCCGGGGAAGGAAAGGGGCCTTCGAGCCATGGGCGAAATGGGTGCGTCGGGCGAAACTTACTCCGATGATCAAGGTCGTCGAGATGTTTGAGCGTCATCTGCAGAACATCCTGACCTTCTGCAAACATCCACTCAGAACGGCGGTCATCGAGGTCATCAACTCCAAGAGGCGAGCACCTCACTTGACACCGGCATCGTTTCACCCATCCTGTCTCCGTGAAATACCGCCCATTGGGACGCACTGGCTGGAAGGTTTCGGAAATCCATGAATCCCCATGAACATCAGATCGAAGCTGACCTTCCGCATCGAATCCAACCACTTCTTCGTCTCCTTTGCGGAGCGCGGCTGGCTGGACAGGGTGCAATTCGCCGACCCGGAAACATTCCCGTCATCACCCAAGGAGTAATGTCACATGCTTCGCCTGGCACTCATCGGATGTGGACGACACTCGGAAAGCGAGCACGCGCTGCCCCTCAAGCGCTATGCTTCTCAAAATCCCGCGGAGATCTCCCTCGCGGCGGTCTGCGACCTGGATCCCGAACGGGCGCGGCACTTCTGCAGGGAGTTTGGTTTTTTGCAGGCTTACACTGACATGAACGAGATGTTGGAAAAGGAGAAGCTCCATGCCTGCGTCTGCGTGATGCCCGTGGCGAAGATCGCCGAGACGGGCGAGATCTTGCTGAAACGAGGAATCCCATGTGTGCTGGAAAAGCCCCCGGGCATTTCGCGCGAGCAAGTGCATCGTCTGGCCGATGTGGCCGGCGCGAGTGGCACGCCACACATGGTGTCGGTCAACCGTCGTTTCAATCCGCTTCTCAAACGGGCCATTGCCTGGGCTCGGGAGATGGGAAGCATGCGTTACGTGAGAGCAAGCATGATGCGGAGCACGCGAACGGAGGAGGATTTTATCTGGGGCACCGGCATTCATGCGGTGGATGCGCTCCGCCACATCGCAGGAGAAGTACGGGACTATTCCCTCAGAATCAACCGCGACAAACGAACGTCTGCAACTTGGCACGAGATTGCATTCACATTTTCGGACGGATGCCATGGCCAGCTGGACATTCTTCCAACCGCGGGGATGGGACAGGAGGTCTACGAATTGATTGGAGATGAATTCATCGCGCGTGTGTCGATGCCATTCCACATGGAAACGTCGCTTCGATGCTGGCACCAAGGCAAGCTTGTCGTGGATGCGGGTGTGCCACCGGACGAACCCCCGGATGTCACAAGCGGCTCCTATGGGGAGGTGGTCGAGTTCGTGGACGCGTTGCAACGAGGTGTGTCCCCACACCCAACCATCCAGGAAGTGCTTCCCTCCGCAGATATCTGTTTCGAAATTGCCAGCCAAACGCAAGCATCCAATCCCATCTGAGTCGTCCGAGCGGTTGCATCCGTCCGGGCCGTGACTGCTCACCAAACATCAGAATTTATGCGAAAACCATATCTTGTGAAAAAACTCAATCTATTCAAATAGGTCAAAATTTTTAGTTGCTAATCCTCGTAATGCCCATAGACTGCACGCTCTTAAAGGGGAATTTATGAAATCAAAAACCATTCTCAACCTGTTGATACTGTTTATGTTAAGCGTTCAAACAGCGTTCGCCAGCCGTTCGCGGCATGAGGAGGAGTCGGTCTCCGATGTAGAGGAGCACCTGCTCATGGCAATTCAAGAAGCCCCGGTCCATAGGGATATTTTGACCACTGTTTTCTGGGTTGGCGAACGCGCAAAGCCTCGTTCGGGCTGGTCAGACAACTTGGACAGCGCCTGGGATGCCCGCTGGAAGGAAAACTTTGGGGGGCTCGACAGCCCCATCAACCGCAAGGGCTACCTACCCGCCAAATTCCGCCCCCGCCAGAACCCCTTCTATGTAGCGCTGCCTTTTAATGACATCAGCAACCCTGGCTACCTTGATACCTGCCCATTGTTGCAGTATTTCCGTGTGAAAAAACCCGCCCGAATCCACTCCGTGTGCAAGAACCAGTGGATCGAGATCACACATGGCGGCAAAACCTGTTACGCCCAATGGCAGGACGTCGGGCCCGTGTACACCGACGATTACGAATACGTCTTTGGCGGAGAAGCGCCCCGCGCCACCAACCGGGAAATGGCAGGGCTCGACGTCTCCCCCGGCATCCGCGATTACCTGAAGTTTAACGGGACCTGCCATTCCGACTGGCGCTTCGTGGAAGCCAGCGACGTCCCCGAAGGCCCGTGGAAAAAAGTAGTGACGCGGAATTAACCTTGAAAGGGCGTATCCGTAAATTGCAAATTCCGAGGTAGGGCGCGTTCGCCGAACGCGCCGAAATGATGACCCGTGGAAAGTGGATGTGTGATTCCGATGGGGAACGATGGCGCGCTCGGCGAGCACGCCCTACCATCAGCAAGCAGAAGCGCATATCCAAGAGGGAGCTTGCGCGGAAAGTCGGACGTCATTAGTTTTGAGGCATGGGCCACAAACTCACCACCATCGCGGGCGAACCTTCCTGGGTGCTCCGCTCCAACCTGGTCGAACTTGCGGTCACGCGCCAGGGCGGGCATCTGGCGCCGGTCACTTTTGATCGCACCAAGCGTCCGATCCGACCCTTTCACATTTCGCAATTTGCCTCGGAATTCAAGCCCGGCCCGATCCTCCCGATCCTCAAGGTGTTGCGCGGCGATTTTTTCTGCCTGCCATTTGGCGGAAACGTCAAGCCGTTTCGCGGCGAGCAACATCTCCTGCACGGCGAGACAGCCAACGGACGATGGAAATTTGCCTCCTCCGAATCCCGCGATGGGGAGCATTGCCTGACGCTCGAAATGCCGTTGCGCGTGCGTCGCGGTCACGTGACCAAGCGAGTCATGCTTCGGGACGGCGAGAATGTGATTTACCAGGAACACATTGTCCGGGGCATGAGCGGCCCGAATTGTCCAGGCCACCATCCCAACCTTGAATGCCACTCGCGCGGGAACATCGCCTTGAGCCCGTTTCTCCGGGGTTCCACCAGCGCCCACCTCCTCGGCAAACCCGAAGACCAGCTTTACTGCGGTCTCAAGACAGGCTTCAACTTCCATAAACTGGGCAAGGTTCCGCTTATCTATGGAGGGAAAAGTGATCTCTCCGTTTACCCAAGCCGAAGGGGCTTCACCGATGTGATCCACATTCTGGCTGATCCGAAACGGGAAGTGGCATGGAACACCGTCACCTTCCCCGAGGAAGGCTGGCTCTATTTCGCACTTCGAGATCCACGAGTGCTCCGCCAGACGATGATCTGGTTTTCAAATGGGGGCACCTATTCCAAACCCTGGCAGGGACGCCACCTCAACGTCCTTGGCCTCGAAGACGTGACCTGTTTCTACGGGGAAGGCATGGCAGGCTCGGCTCAACCCAATACATGGACGCGGCGAGGCGTGCCGACTTCCCTGCGGTTCGACGCCCGAAAGCCGACATCCATCCGTTACATCATGGGCGTGTCACGTGTGCCGAGAGGGTTCGATCGCGTGAAACATGTGAGCTTTGAAAAAGGACGTGTGGTCTTTCATGGGAATCGTGGAAAAGCCTCCGCGAACGTGAACTGGCCTTTTGTGCGTGAAGCATGACGAAAGAAACCCCGTTGTCGTAAGTGCCCCTTGCAGAAGATGTTACCAAAGAAAGCAGGTTGACCAAAACCCGGAAAGTGTGCTATAAATTTTTCCATTCACGGGAAGCTTTCTTTATGAATATGAAATCAATATCGGCCTTTGCCTCACTCTGTGTTTTTGCCTTGGTCCTTGCACTGGTCGGCTGCGAAACCACGCAGCAAAACAAGGCAGCGAACAAAGAGCCCGATACCGCCGATACCGCCGACACGACCGGCGCAGCCGACACAGCCGACACAGCCGACACGGCGGCTGATGCGGCAGCAGCAAAGGATGAGGCAATGTTGCTTGCCGAATCGCAACCCGCGAAGAATTCGACAAAGGCTGAAGCAACAACCACGTCGTCGAAGCCCCTCCCAGCCCCTGAAAAAACAACAGCTCCTGCTGAGGACTCCAAACTTGCCGAACCCGAAACCGAACCGGCTTCCGCCCCCGCGGCAGATTCGAAACCCGCCGAACCCGCTCCCGCTCCCGCGACAGATTCAAAACCTGCTGAACCTGCTCCCGCTCCTGCAGCAGATTCGAAACCCGCCGAACCCGTCCCCGCCCCCGGAACGGAATCCAAGACGGCAGAAGCCAAAACCAGCGAAACCCCCGCAGCGGCTCCTCCTGCTGCTGCCGATACACCCTCTTACGAAGGACACATTGCCAGCGTGAACACGAAGAAGGGTTTCGTCGTCATTGACTTCCAGCAAACCGGCGTCCCTCCCGTTCGCTCCGAAATGGGCGTGTATCGCGACAATCAATTTGTCGGAAGCATTCGCATCACGCCCCCCATCAAGGGCTCCATGGCGACTGCCGACACTCTCACCGGCACACTCCGACGCGGAGATGTGGTCCGATAATTCTTAACTCCCCCCACTCTCATGCGCAAATTCTCCCATCTCATCGGCGTCCTGGCCTTGATCTTTGCCGTGCTGCCTTTGCGGGCGGAGACGGCCGACGATTTCCTGAAGGCTTACTTCCTGTTGCAGGATGGAGACGCTGCGGAGAAAGGCGGGGAAACACCCAAGGCCATCGAGAAATACACCGCCGCGCTCAAGATACTTCGGACGATCAAGCGCAAGAATCCCGACTGGAACCCGAACATCATCGCCTACCGCAGCAAGTATTGCACGGAACACATCATCAAGGCGGGAGGAAAAATCGAGCCTGAGGATACCGCGGTGGAACCCGAGCCTGCTCCCACACCAACCCCGTCAGTCCTTGCACCAGCCCCCGAGCCTGGCAAGCCAGTCAATACCGTGCCCAATGGCGTCACTCCTGCCCCTGCACCTTCCGCAGCCGATGACAAACCCCTGCCCGTTGGCAGCACTCCGGCCGACCGCATCGCCAACCTCGAGCACGAACTCAGCCAGGCACGCTCCGATCTGCAGAAAGTTCAGAATGAAAAAAGCGACATCGAGACGCGCCTGCGCAGGGCCGAGGCCGACCTCCGCAGTTCCAAACTGCCCACCGACGAACGCGTGAAAGCGCTCAAGGATGAACTCACCAAAACCCAGGCCGCCCTGGATGCGACTCGGAAGGAGAATGAGCAGCTCAAGGCCGACAACGATGCGCTCAAGAAGGATCTCGACGAAACCCGCACCCAGCTAAAGACGGCCACCTCCAGTGCCGCCTCCACCATTGCACCCGAGGTGCTCCAGACGTTGACGAAGGAAAATGCCCTCCTGCGTTCCATCGTGGACCGCCAGTTCCAGGAGGACGCCAAGCGCAATGCCGCGCGCGACACGCTGGCCGTGGAACTCAAGGAACTCGGCTCCCGCACCGAGGCCATCCGCGCCCAGATCGAAATCCTGCAAACACCCCTGACTCCGCTCTCGAATGACGAAAAGCTGCTTCTCAAAACCCCATCCACCACCCTGCGCCCCACGGATGACCCCAACAAACTCAGCGGCGTGGTCACGGCAAACAAGACCACGGACACGAGCACGGGCGGCGGCGATTCAGGGATGAAACTTTCCGGGGACAACACCGTCCTTGCCGCCGATGCCAAGCGCCTTTTCGCTTCGGGCGACATCAATGGCGCCGCTGCGAAATACGAGTTGATTTTGCAGACGGAGCCAAAAAATCTTTTCGCCCTTTCCAATCTGGGAGTCATTCGTTTCCGCCAGGACAAGATTGACGAGGCCGCCGCAAACCTGTCGGCAGCACTGGCCATTGATCCCCAGGACGCATTTTCACTCTCGGTGCTCGGCATCGTCCAATATCGCCAGGGAAAGTTTGACGATGCCGTGAGTTCACTGACCCGCGCCATCTCGCTCGCCCCGACTAATTTCGAGACCCACAATTATCTCGGCATCACCTACAGCCAGAAAGGCTATCAGGAAGCTGCGGAGAAGGAACTCCTCAAGGCGCTCGAGTTGAAGCCCGATTACGGTGATGCCCATTTCAACCTCGCCGTGGTGTATGCCTCGCAGAATCCCCCCTCCGTCGAACTCGCCCGCAAGCACTACAAGACAGCCATTGAAATGGGTGTGCCCAAGGACGCGGAGCTGGAAAAGTTGCTCGTCAAGTAACCTCCGCTGTGGACGGGGTCGTTGACCCCGTTGGTGACGCAGGCCTCAGCCGCTGACTCGCGGCGCAAACTCGCTCTTCGGCTCGCGCCCCATCAACGCGCGCACCGCTTCCCTCGCAGGCTTTCCCTCGTACAGCACCGAATAAATCTCCTGCAGAATCGGCGCCTCCAGCCTTTCGCGTTGTAATATTTGATACACGGAACGTGACGTCTTCACGCCCTCCGCGGTCCCCTTCAACAACGACAGCACTTGCTGCAGCGTCTCGCCACGCCCCAACCCCTCGCCCACAAGGCGGTTCCGGCTTTGCCGGCTGGAGCAGGTCAGGATCAAATCCCCCACCCCGCTGAGCCCGTAAAATGTGTGGGGCTGCCCGCCCAGCGCGGTGCCGATGCGCGAAAGCTCTGCGAGTCCGCGCGTAATCAAGGCGGCAACGGTGTTCTCTCCCAACCCAAGCCCGACACAGACGCCGGCGGCGATGGCCATGATGTTTTTCAGCGCCCCCCCCAGTTCCACACCCGTCACGTCCGTGTGCGTGTACACCCGGAAATCGTCCCCGTTCAAGGCAGCCTGTATGCGCTTTGCCCAGCCTTCATCCTCCGCAGCGCAAACGATCGCGCTCGGCACACCCCGCAATACTTCCGACGCAAAAGTCGGCCCCGACATCGCCGCAATTTCGCGGCGCCCCGTCGCCGCCGCAATCACCTGCGACATGCGCAGATCCGTGTCCTGCTCAATCCCCTTGGCGAGCGAAACCAAAACCGCATGGCTCGGGATGTGGGCCTTTGATTTCTCACAAACCTCCCGCATCGCATGCGACGCCACGCCGAGCAAAATCACCTCGGCGTCCTTCAGCGCTTCCTCCAAGCCAGGGCATTCGCCATCACGCGGATGTCGCCCCCACACCGAGACGGGGTGACCCCGTCTGCGCGCAAGCGACGCCAGGGCCGAGCCCCATGCTCCGTTGCCAATGACAGCAATCTTCAAGCGCCGCCTCCCGTTTCCGTTTCGTCATCCTTCGCCCTGCGGCTCCACTTGTGCTCGGTTCCACCCAGCAACCGTTGGATGTTCGAGCGGTGACGCCAGATGGCCATGACGGCGAGAAGGCAGGAAAAACCCAGCAGCACCTTGTCACCCCGTGCGAAAAACCACGTTGCCGGAGGCAAGACCAGGGCGGCAGCAAGGGATGCAAGCGAAACATAACGAAAAACGGTGAACACCACAATCCACACCGCCAGCACCAGCAAGAATGCGTGCGGCATCAAACCGAGCAATCCCCCGGCCGTGGTGGCAATTCCCTTGCCTCCTTTGAATTTCAGCCAGATCGGGAAATTGTGTCCAATCACCGCGCCAAGAAAAATGGTGATCAGGGCCCACCCCAGCAAATCAGGCGGGGGCGGAACCACCAGCCTGCTGATGCACTTCGATGCAAGCGGAACCTTCAGAAAGTCGAGGACAAAGGTCGTCATGCCCCACCCCTTGCCCAGTACGCGCCAGACGTTGGTGGCCCCGATGTTGCCGCTGCCCTGCTTGCGAATATCAACGCCCTTTAAACGTCCAATGATGTAGCCGTAGGGAATGGAGCCCACGAGATAGGCGGGCAGGAAGAAAAACACCAAAAAGCCGAACAGATTGACGAGGAATGGCATGTTGTGATTTGGAATTGATTTATTTTCTCTCCTCCGTCCACCTCTCAATATCCGGCAAATCGCACCTCTTCAACATCCCGTGCATGATGATGCTTTTCACATCATGCGTGTCATAATACCTCGAGCTCACCCAGTTTGCGTAACTTCCCATGCCCGCTTCCACCACCACTTTCTTTGCACGCCCATCCAGCACGCCGGCAAATTGGGCGTACACGCCCTGACGCCCATGGGCATATAAACTGATCCCTTTCACGTCAAGCCCCGGCCACTCCGCCAGCACATCCATCGCCCTGGTGACATCGAAGGTCCGCATGGCCGCGAGGTCGTCATCCAGCCACTCAAGATTGTCACAGCACACGTAGATCGAGCCAAACGTGTCGTTCACGCCCCACATGCTCATGGGATTTGGCATGATCGCGCCCACGCCGCTCGTGTTCAGCACCATCACCGCACGACCCGCCTCGCACTCAGAACGAATCCATGCAATATGCGGATGAAGCGACGTCGTTCCTCCATCCCATACTGCAATCGTCACGGGCAATGTCTTGCCGGCCTGAAGCACATCGCGAAAAACCTGCGCGTGATTGAAGATGCCCTCCTGCGCCCACCAGAGGCCCATCTCGACCGCCAGCCCGCGAAACGCGTCCTTCTGATAAACCCGCAGGTTCATCGGACACGGCTTGCGATGGGATGTCACGCGCTGCCGCAGCCAGTCAAGAACACGCTCCTTGCGTTGCGCGGGTGGAAGTGCGGCACGCGCTTTTTCCAGTTCATACAGGCGATCGCGATTTTCGTGGTGGACAAACCGCGCGTCCGAAAACTCCTCGCGAACTTGTCCCGACCTGGTGCTCCAAAGCTGTGACGGCTCGAATTGCTTCACCCCCTCGAAGCCCGGATTGGGTTTGCGCCCGAGCAGATGATGCACGAAAAACTCCGCAGAAGCTTTGGCGAGCGCGGAGGAATACATGTGCGTGGAACGGTCCTCAACCAGGTCGAGCAGATCGGGCTTTCCACACATCGCCCAAAGGCGCTTGCATCGCTCCACCGTGCAACGCGTCCCTTCGATCGGAAAAAAATCATACGTGGTGGCCAGCACACGAACAGGCCGGGGTGTCATCCCCATGAGAATATCCTCGTGGTCATATCCCGCAGCCGTGAAGCCGCGCCAGATCTGCTCGCAATCCTGCGCACCGCCGCCTTCGAGGTATGTCCGGCGGTTCATGAGGAATGTGCCCGGGGCCGCCGCCGCGATGCGCGGATCGCACATCATCAGGAAACCCGTCTGCGTCCCGCCGCCGGAATTGCCGGTCACGCCGATTTTTTCAGAATCCACCTCGGGACGGCTTCGCAGATAATCAATGCTCCGCATGGCGTCGTGCAGGAAATAGCGCGCGATGCCGTCGCCGATCATCCGTGCCTGGATGCCCGCGTAATCGTGCTCATACACACCCTGCTCAACGGTGCTGTCCTTGAACGCCGATTCGTAATAGCTCCAGCGTTCGCCTTGTCCCACAGGGTCCTGGGCGAGAACGATGAGCCCTGCCTGCGCGAGCGTGTGGCACACCATCTGGTATTGGTTCGCGAGCCTGCCAAGACCCCAGTGTCCGCAGAGAAAGAGCACCGCGCCCTGCGGACCCTTCAACCCATGGGGAAGATAAAGGCTGGCGGTGACATAATGTTTCGGACGCGATTCATAGATGATCTTTTCCACCTTGAATGTGCGACCTTCGACGGAACCCGTGACGCGCGCGTTGAGCGGCGTATCGAGCGGAGGAAGGCCGCCGAGGCAGCGGGGGAAAAATTCACGGACTTCGCGTTGACGCTTCTGGAGAGCCTCGGGCGTGGTGATGGCATCACGAGCCGCGTCGCCGGCATCGAAGGCGCGATGGGAACGGGTATGGATGTGGCATTTGAGCTGGTCGCGCACATTCCAGAAACCGTCAAACGGGGAGGCCTTCTCGAGTTCTTGAAGTGTCATGGCGGAATAGTTGAAGGCCGAAAGTTGAAAGTTGAAAGACAAAAATGGGGTGATCGGTTGGTGCCTCTTGGGAACAGTTGGTCCATTTTCTGCAAAGTGTTTTTTCGCCTGTAGGAGCCGTTGCCAACGGCGACCGGGATGGGGAGGGAACCCGGATCGCCGTTGGCAACGGCTCCTACAGGGCTAACCCGTTAACCCGGTGCCGCTGAGACTCAAAAGGAGCAACGCCAGCACAAGAAGCGTCACGCAAACGTAGACGCGGTCACGCTCACGCATGAACGCATAAACGGAAAATGCCACGCGGGCCACCGGGGTCGCGATCAGCAGCAGGATGCCGAATTGGATGATCGCACGGGACTTCCCCTTGAACAGATCGCTGAGCACTCCATGGACGCTTTTCAAATCGGTGGGCTCGCCCACAAAAATGCGATAGTGCGGCTCCTCACTTCCGTGCATCACCATGAAAAACACGGCGCCCATGATCGCGACGACAGCCGACAGAATGACGCCATTACGCAGCAGACGACCGATGATCTGCTCGGAATCGTAATCACTCCATGGCTTGCGCGGGATCATGTTACAATTTTCCGGTGATTCCCTGATACAACATTTGCAACGCCAGGAACACGATCACGGCGCTGAACACGATGCGCAGGATGCGGACCTGCGCATGCATGAGAACGCGCGCGCCCCAAAGCGCACCCACAAGCACGCCGAGCATGACGGGCATGGCCAGCGCCGGATCAATGTAGCCGCGGTTGAGATAAACGCCGGCACTCGCGGCGGCGGTCACGCCGATCATGAAATTGCTCGTCGTGGTGGAGACCTTGAATGGCAGCTTCATCACGGTGTCCATGGCAAGGACCTTGATCGCCCCGGAACCGATTCCGAGCAAACCCGAAAGCACGCCGGCCACCCACATCAGGCCAAAGCCGCCGGGCAGGTGATGAACATGGTATGATTTGGGGCCATCGGGCGTCGGATAACTGGAATCCATCTTCAGTTTCACAGCCAGGGGGTCCGACGTATCGGCGCCGGCCTGCTCGCGATGGGGACGGAGCGAGAGCCATGCGCTATAAAGAAGGACCACGCCAAAAATGATGGCGATGGCATTGCCCGAAACGTAAACCGCAATGGCCGCCCCACACAACGCACCGAACGTGGTGGCCACTTCGAGAAACATGCCGACACGCGTGTTGCTGTAGCCGTCTCGCACATAAGCGGCCGCCGCACCCGACGATGTCGCGATCACGGACACGAGAGCCGCACCAATCGCATAATGCAGGTCAACCTTGAACAACAGCACCAGCATGGGGATGACGATGGTTCCGCCGCCCAGACCCGTCAACGCGCCAAGAAGTCCGGCGAGCACCGACCCGACGCCGATGAGAAGGCAAAATTGGAGGTTGTCCATGGTGGAGACGACGCAGCGTAAGCGTGTCGTGGGTTCTTTTCCATCCTTTTCATGAATCTCGGATGAAAGAATACAACTCGACTGGACATCATCAAAGTTCATTGGCATTCGGAACTTGCTTCAAAGATGACGTTGTGCGCTCATCCAATCCGAGAGGAATCCCATGCGCACGAACTCATATTGTCATACCAGCGTGGTGCACCATGGCTGACATTCGCAAGGAAACGGACAGCCTCGGCGAGGTTGAGGTTCCGGCCGATCGTCTCTGGGGTGCCCAAACCCAGCGCTCGCTGGAGCATTTCAGCATCGGCAAGGACCTGATCCCGCGGGAGATGATCTCCGCCTACGCAACGCTGAAGAAGGCGGCGGCGAATGCCAACCATGCGGGAAAACGGCTGGACGACCGCACCCACGGGCTAATCGTGCAGGTCTGCGATGAGATCCTGAATGGTCAGCATCTCGACATGTTCCCCCTGCATGTCTGGATGACGGGCAGCGGCACGCAGTTCAACATGAACGTGAACGAGGTGATCTCAAATCGCTGCTGCCAGCTTGCAGGCACCGCACTGGGCAGCAAGGCGCCGGTACATCCCAACGACCACGTGAACATGTCGCAGTCCTCCAACGATTCCTTTCCCACGGCGATGTGCATCGCCGCCGGCGTGAACACAACGGCGCGATTGCTGCCATCGGTGACCATGCTGCGCGATGCCATCGCAGCAAAAGCCAATGAGTGGAAGGATGTCGTCAAGATCGGCCGCACCCACATGCAGGATGCAACGCCGTTGACGCTCGGACAGGAATGGTCCGGTTATGCGGGCATGCTCACGGACAATCTCGAACGCCTCCAGGATGCACTCAAGGGCGTCTATCATCTCGCGCTCGGTGGCACCGCGGTCGGCACCGGCATCAACTGCGCGCCGGGGTTTGCCGAGGCGGCTGCAGCCGAGATCGCGCGCCTGACGAAATTGTCATTCGTCAGCGCGCCAAACAAGTTTACCGTGCAGGGAGCCCACGACGCCCTGGTGCAGCTCTCAGGCACGCTCCGCACGCTGGCCGTCTCGCTTTACAAAATCGGCAACGACATCCGCCTGATGTCGTGCGGTCCGCGGGCCGGTTTTGCGGAGCTGATCATTCCCGAAAACGAGCCGGGCTCGTCCATCATGCCGGGCAAGGTGAACCCAACCCAGGCCGAGGCCCTCACGATGATCGCCGTGCAGGTCATGGCCAACGATGTGGCGGTCGGCTTTGGCGGCGCGGGCGGTTACCTGGAGATGAACGTCTACAAGCCGCTGATCATTTTCAACATCACGCACTCGATCACCATCCTGACAGACGGCTGCACGAACTTTCGCAGGTTCCTGGTCGAGGGCACAAAACCGAATCTCAAAAAGATCAAGGAAAACGTGGATCGTTCGCTGATGCTCGTGACGGCGCTTGCGCCGGTCATCGGCTACGACAAGGCTTCGCGGATCGCGCACTACGCGATGGACAATGACCTGACGCTGAAGGCCGCCGCATTGAAACTCGGCTTTGTGACGGAGCAGGAGTTTGACCGGGTTGTTGATCCGGCCAAGATGGTCAAGCCGTACGTTGCTACCGCAAAATGACGCAATTTCAGGTCTGAACTCGAATACACACAAGAAAGGTAGAATCGCCATGCCAACCACAAACAAACGCGGGATCGAACTGTTGCAGGACTCCGCACTGAACAAATCAACCGCCTTCACCGAGGCCGAGAAGCAGGCGCTGGGACTGGTTGGGCTCATCCCCGATGTGACCGAGACCGAGGATGTGCAACTGCGCCGCGTCATGCAACAACTCGGCCACAAAAACACGGACCTGGATCGCTACATTTTTCTCGTCAACCTTCTCGACCATGACGAAACGCTTTTCTATCGCACCATCATGTCGGACCCGACGCGTTTTCTGCCGATCGTTTACGATCCCACCATTGGCGAAGCCTGCCTGAAATTCGGCCATATTTTCCGGCAACCGCGTGGCATGTACCTTTCCATGGAGCGCCGCGGCAAGGTGAAGGAGATCCTCAGGAACTGGCCGCAAAAGGATGTTCGCATCCTCTGCGTCACCGACGGCGGACGCATCCTGGGCCTTGGTGACCTTGGCGCCAACGGCATGGGCATTCCCATCGGCAAGTTGCAGCTCTACACGGCCGCGGCCGGCGTGCCTCCCCAGTATCTGCTGCCGATGTATCTCGACGCAGGCACCAACAATCAACAGTACCTGAACGATCCTCTCTACATGGGCATGCACAAGGCCCGTCCCGCAACGGCGGACCTGTTTTCGTTTGTGGACGAATTCATGGAAGCGGTGCAGGAAGTTTTTCCCAAGTGCTGCGTCCACTTCGAAGACTGGACGGGCGTGGACGCCGTGCATTTGCTGCAACGCTATCGTGACAAATACTGCGTCTACAACGACGACGTGCAAGGCACCGCCGGGATCACCCTGACCGGCATGATCAATGCAACCAAACTCAAGGGCACCAAACTCAAGGACGAGAAGTATTTGTTCCTCGGCGCGGGCTCGGCAGGCATCGGACTTGCCAACCTGCTCTGCTCGGCGCTTGTGGCGCAAGGCATGACGCTCAAGGAGGCACAGGCCCAGGTGCACATGTTCGACGTCAACGGCCTGCTCGAGTCAACCCGCACGGATCTTGTGGATTTCCAAATGCCTTACGCGCACGCGCACAAGCCGACCAGGGATTTTGTCGCCGCAATCGAGAGCATCAAGCCGACCACGATCATCGGTGTCAGCACAATCGGCGGCGCCTTCACTCAAAAGGTTGTCGAGGCGATGTCGCAGATCAACAAGCGCCCGGTCATCCTGGCCTTGTCGAACCCGACCGAGCACGCCGAGTGCACGGCCGAGCAGGCGTATAACTGGTCGAAGGGCAAGGCAATCTACGCCGCAGGCGTGTCATTCGCACCGGTCCAGTACCAGGGCCAGACATTCCTGCCGGGCCAGGCCAACAACTTCTACATCTTCCCCGCCGTCGGCATGGCAATCTTCGCCACGCAGGCCAAACGGGTTTCGGATGAGATGTTCATCGAAGCTGCGGCGGCCGTCGCCGACCAGGTGGCGCCCGATCAACTGAAACAGGGCCTGCTCTACCCGCTCCAGGCCAACATCCTCGAAGTTGAAATCCAGACCGCCGCGCGGGTGGCAAAACTGGTCTTCGATACTGGACTGGCCCGGGTTGATCGCCCAACCGACATGCTAGCCTTCATCCGCAAGCACGTTTACAAGCCCCAGTACGCGACGCTTGTGTAGCTTTCCAGTTTTTTCTAAGCAACGCCCCACAGATGTAGTTGGGCTTCTATGAAGCGCAGTCCGGAAATGCGGCGTTTCACAGAAGCGCCTCTGCATCACGGACGCTTCACTGCTTCCACTTTTTCCACAGTTCCAAAGATTCCGCGTAAAATTGTTTCGCAGTTGTTTCATCTGCAAAGGCGGCTTTGGGAACAATGATCACGGTTTTCCCTTTTGTGATGAAGAAATAGTGACTCTTGAAATCCGCAATTTGAGTGATGTATTCCCAGTAAACAACGGTATCACCAGAATTGCTGAGATCCCGCACCCCACGCTCTTCGAGCCGAACGACGATCTCGTGATTAAAAAGCCCCGTTTTTTTCACCGCACGCTTGTCGGCCATGCGAATGAGAAGAAGAGCGACCGCGAGAATCACAAAAGGCATCAACTGTTCTGCGTTGGGAATCCCAAATCCACTCTGGCAGAATAATGCAATCACGATCAAACACATCATAATCCAGATCCAAAAAAAGGCCCTTCGAGAGCCGCGAGATCTCTTGAATCGTTCCCAAGCCTTGATGTCCTCCCATGTCAAACGGTGACGCGATTCTTTCATTTGTTTTTCCGTTCAAGAATACCATCCATCTCCAGCAGCTAGCGGCCAGCAGCCAGCAGCCCGGGCTGCGTGGAAAGCTCCAGCATCGCGATTTCCCATGCGAGCGACTCGTTGACGTTCCTATTGAGACGGCTGGACAGTCGCTCCAAAATATCCGGGGCGCGCGAACCGGGACTGCGCGCGTGATACCACTCCAGCATGTGGCGGAGGATGCGTGATCGCTCGTGGAGATAATCGGCGTGCGCCTGCGCCTCGAGCTGTTCCTCCAGTCGTGCGCGCTGCACGGCTTCAAGGTGGTCGTTGGACGGATCATCGAGCAACTCCATCGTCGCCTTCAGTTTTTCATCGCGCATCTCCTTGAGCATTCCCAGCACGTTGCCGACGAAGCCATACGCGCGGATCGCGGCGGACTCGGCGGCGGGCACGGGCGCGGCAAACGCCTCAAGCCAAGCTTCCACCTTCTGCTCGTTTTCCGTCTTGCGACGTTCGCGACCCGGGCGAAATCGGACAGACAGGCAACGGGAAAGGATCGTGTCCCTCAATTGCTGCGGCTCCTCGGTGAGAAGAAGGAACATGGTTTTCGGCGGAGGCTCTTCCAGGGTTTTCAAAAACGCATCCTGTGCTTCTGGCTGCAGGCGGTCAGCGGTGTGGATGATCGCGATCTTGGTCCGTGCATGACTGGCCTTGAGGAAGACGGAACGCTCAAGCTCGCGCACCTGCTTGATCACGATGCGGCGCGAACGCGATTCCGCCTTCGTCTCGTACACGTCGGGATGACGCCCCGCCGCGATGGCAAGGCACGATTCGCATTTTCCGCAAGCGTCTCCGTCATCCTTCTCGCAGTTGAGCGCCTGGGCGAAAGCCAGGGCAACCGGCTCCGTTTCCGTCTCCTCCCCCGAAAGAATGTAGCCGTGATGCGTGCGACCATTCTTCAGCGTACGCCGGAGCAGGTCGCACACGAGAGGCTGGGAGGAAATGTCGCGCCAGGGCATGGAGAAAAGGATGAAGGATGAGGGATGAGGGATGAAAGAGAAATCTCTGCCTCACCTCACCCGGGGCCTTTTCTCATTCGTCCCGATGGACAGTTTCCATTGAGAATGCGGGGAGGCAGACGGCAAGGTACTCGGCGCCTTCGGATTCGGGCGTGCTATATTGCACCCATTCGCCACGGGAAGTGATGATGGCCTGGCCGGCATGGACATCCATTTCACCCTGCTTGGATTTCACATGCAGGGTTCCCTTGAGGACCACGGTGTACTCGTCAAATTCCGGTGTCTGGCCAGGTTCGACCCAACCCTGCGGACTGCGCATTCGGGCGATGCTCGCAGCAGACGTTTTGGAATTCACGCGACCGATGTATTCCTCGATGATCTTGGGTTTGTTGCCGGCTGCCTTGATCTGCGTGGGCTGGGTGATGAGGGTGGGCATGAGGAAAGGATGAAGGATGAGGGATGAGGGATGAAAGGAAAAAATCCTGGGGAGCACACGCGGCTCGCGTGTCCTGTTTGGCGGCCCGCCAAACAGCTTCGATTGGGCGGGAATTTGGCGGGTCGCCAAATTCAACACGCGAGCCGCGTGTGCTCCCCAGAATGTTGATCGCCGTTTGCATTCGTAGTGAATTTTTGCCAGCATCGCGTGACATTTCAACATTCAACGAACAACTCTCATGATTGGAATCATTGGCGGATCGGGACTTTACGAAATGGAGGGATTGGAGGCAACGGAATGGCGGCGCGTCTCCACGCCCTTCGGCAATCCCTCGGACGAATTTTTCATCGGACGACTCGGTGGACGCGAAGTGGCGTTCCTCCCCCGCCATGGACGGGGCCATCGGATCCTCCCCTCGGAACTGAACCACCGCGCCAACATCTGGGCGTTCAAGTCCCTCGGCGCACGCTTCATCATCGGCGTGGGCGCAGTCGGAAGCCTGCAGGCGAAATACCGCCCTCTGGACATCGTCTTCCCCGACCAATTTTTCGACCGCACGAAGAAATCGCTCGAACACACCTTTTTCGGCGAAGGCATCGTGGCTCACACGGCATTTGCCGACCCCATCGCCGTGGAACTGCAAAAAATTCTGCACGCTGAAGGAAAAGCGATCCTGATAAAAGCAGCGGGAAAGAAGGCGTCCAATGCCCCAAAGGCCCATCTCAACGGCACATACGTCAACATGGAAGGCCCGGCCTTTTCCACGCGTGCCGAGTCCAAAATCTATCGCAAACTCGGCTGCGACGTGATCGGGATGACGAATCTCGGCGAAGCGAAACTCGCCCGCGAAGCAGAAATCGCCTACACAAACCTCGCAATGATCACCGATTACGACGCATGGAACGAGGATGAGGCACATGTGACCATGGAGATGATCATCCAGCGCGTCCACCAGAACGCCGCCACAGCCAAGGCCATCATCCGAGCCGCCATCCCCAACATCCCGCTTCAAGCAATCTGGTCGTGTCATAACGCCCTCCAGACTGCGATCATCACCGACAAGAAACTATGGCCTGCTGCAACTGTGGAGAAGTTGAAGCCGATCTTGAATCGCTACATGTAATCATTGGATGAAGCTCCGTTTCTCATTACGCGGTTTCATCAAGGTGGCGCCGTATGTGCTGACGGGACTGTGGACGTTGACGGTGTTGGCCATGTGGCTCTGTCTGGCGTTCCAATTCGATCCATTTGGAATCTGGGGTTGGGAACTTCGCTCATTCAATGCACGGTTTCATAATCGCGGGCCAGTGACACCTGATCCAAGGATCGTGTTTCTGGCAATCGACGATGCATCGGTTCTTGGAGAATCGATTGATGATGAGGATATTAAACGGAATCCAGGCTTTGAATATTTGAAGGATTTTCCATATCACCGAAAGGCATGGGCGGTGGCCATCGAGAAGCTGGTGAACGCGGGGGCCAAAGCCGTCGTCTTCGACATCTTGATCACGAAGGGCAGCCCCTTGGGAACGGGGGCAAAGGGGAAAGCGGATGACAAGGCCTTGGCGGATGCGATTCGAAAATATCGGGACAAGGTGGTCATTGGCGCCAATCATGGCACCACGGACATTGGAGGAGGAGCGGCGACCACCAAGCCGCTCATGCTTCCATCGAGCACGGTGTTGCCAGATGAAAAGGATGTCGCCATGACGAATGTCGTGGGGTTTGTGAATTTCAATAGAGACATGGATGGCATGGTCCGCCAGATGAATCCACACGGATGGCCGTACGTCCCGCAGGGATTTGATCAGGACGTCCTGCCCTATTCCATTGATGCATTGGGTGTGAAGAAAGCGTTTCCTCAAATTCGTCTTCCGGCCCACGATGAAGGGCGATACATCATCTTCTCAGGCCCCAACGGTACCTACGACCCAATCCCGTTCTACTTTCTGTTTAAAACCAAATCGTGGGACCGCGACCGTCCGCCGCTTTTTGGAGGCACGATCTTCAAGGACAAGATCGTTTTCATCGGTCCAAGGGCCAACTTCCTTCACGATGAGCATTTCGCGCCATTTGGGGATGGCAGGGATGGCAACCCGGAATTCATGTTCGGCCCGGACGTTCATCTTCACGCCATCAGCACGCTTTTGAGCGAGCGCAACCTTCAGCCCATGACTTTTGGTCAGGGACTTCTTTTGATCGCCATCGTGGGCCTGTCTTACATGGCAATTTTGCCCATGGCTAGGTCGCCCTTTGGAAAATTTGTTCCAGCGGTCGCATTCGGATGGGGATATCTCTGGCTGGCTCAAAAAATGTTTGAGGGATACGACCTCTTCATTCCGCTCGTGCCAGTGGAAATCATCATTGTGGGAAGCGCGCTTTCCGTCATCGCATTCCAAGCCATCGCCGAGCAAATTGAAAAGCTGCGCGTCTCCGGCATGTTCCAGCAATATGTTTCCAAGAACGTTGCCGAGGAGTTGATTAAGAGTGGGCGAGATGTTGACAGCATCATGGCTCCTCAGAAACGCACGGTCACCATGCTTTTTTCCGATGTCCGCGATTTCACCACCATGACGGAAAAGAGTGAACCCGGACCGTTTGTTGCCCAACTCAATGAATATCTCACAGCCATGGTCGAGTGCGTCTTCAACAACCACGGCACCCTCGACAAATTCGTCGGCGACGCCGTGGTGGCCGTCTTCGGCAGCCCCACCTCACGGGGGCTGCAGGAGGATGCATGGTGCGCGGTCAAGACCGCCGTTGAAATGCGCGCGCGCCTTGCCGAGCTCAATGCGCGGTGGAAAAAGGAAGGCAAGGAGTCTTTCCGCTTTGGAATCGGGTTGAACCACGGGGACGTGATGGCGGGCGACATCGGCTCCAACCAAAAAAAGGAATACGGCGTCATTGGCGACGCCGTCAATGTTGCAGCCCGCGTCGAAAGCGAAACGAAGAGCCAAAAGACTGATATCTTGATCACCGATTCCGTTTACCAGTTGGTCAAGGATCGTGTGGACACGGAACATCGAGGCGGCATCCATGTGAAAGGCCGCACCAAGGAGGTGGACATGTACGCGCTCAACGGCTTGAAGGCATAGTCGATGGGCAGCTGATGACGCCGCGACCCATCGCGGCCCGCCTATTTCTCTGGCGCGAGCTGCTTGGACACCCAAGCGGCGGCTTGTTCGTGAGCATCCTCGGGTAAACCATGTCCATCCGAACCGACCACGTGCAATTCCAAGCCGTAGGGCTTGTTTTGAAGCATGGATTCCTCGATGACACGCCTTGTAAAGCCGATGACCTGGTCGGTTTCCACACGGTAATCGTTGCTGCCGATGACAACCCAGATCGAACGGCCCGCGAGCTTGGGGGCGATGTGCGTGAGCGCAGTCTGTCGCACAGCGGGGTTCTCCTCCGCACCAGCGAATTCCCGCAACACATACGGATGTGTCAGCGGGGCGAAAGCAACGACACATTTTGGGCGGGGTTCCGCAGCAGCAAGGTGAAGAGCCAGAAAACCGCCTCGCGATGTTCCGCAAAGAACGATGCGTTCGGGATCCGCGCGGCCTGAAGCAATGAGATCATCCATCACCGCAGAAGCCCTCGCACTGAATTCCTCGATGAACGGCTCCCCTTTTTCCATCCGCTTGCGCCATCCCAGCATCCCCTCGGGCTCATTCTTGCGCTGGTCACGCCCGTGGCAGGGCGAGTCAAGGGTGGCGGTACGAAAACCCTGCTGCTCGAGGATGCAACCGATCTTGTTGAACTGGTCCATCTGGAGCGTGGACTCGATGTCGTTGGCGATGTTGAGAAGAATCGGGGACGGCTCCTTGGAATCCGCGCCGCTGATCCCGTAGCGCACGCCCGACTTTGCCTTGAGAGTCTTGAACATAAATTTCCTTTGCAGAGACAAACCACTAAACCCAATAGGGCTTCAGATCAAGCTTGGGGACGTCATATTTGTCAAAGAAAAGCCCCGACCCGCCTTTAGGGCGGATCGGGGCATAAACCCCGGCAGCAACCTACTCTCGCGGAAGCTATACAACCACTACCATCGGTAATGTTGCGTTTGACGGCCGTGTTCGGTATGGGAACGGGTCGGTCCACAACTGCTGGCCACCGGGAAATCCTTCATATTCCGTAGAGGCAACTCTGTGTTGCCCGATCTAGTTGGGGTATCTGAAACAAACGCTGAGTGTCGAC
>JAHFSY010000033.1 GCA_023269615.1 Verrucomicrobiota bacterium | reverse complement strand
ATCCTCCCAGACGATCGAGATACCGCTCGTTCAGCTCGACCAACTCGTGGAGAATGGAGAAATCCGGCAGCCGGATTTTATCAAGGTGGATGTCGAAGGACATGGAGCGAGGGCATTGGCTGGCGCCTGTCGTAGCATTTCAGCGGCACGGCCTACACTGGTGATGAGTTTTCATAGCAAGAAGGAGCTTGATGGGACGCAGGCATTGTTGGAGCCGATCGGGTATTTTGCACAGGGCATGGATGGATGCGTGATCACTTGGGAGGATTGTCTGTATCGCACGGCGGTTCTTCGTCCCAGATGATATGTCATCGTTTATCGTTCAAGGTAAATCACATGGAAAAATTTCTCCGATCCAGTGTGAACAGGCTTGAACTATCAAAGTGGAAATACCACGTCCAACGTCTGGAAGCAGTGGAGCCACGCTCTGGGGAAGCGCGACATTTGATCGCAACCCCGGCATGAACATGATCGCAGGGTGGATTTGAAATTAAAGCGCATCGCGATCCTGACTGCAGCCTCCCTGGCTTGGAACCCCCGAGCATTGAAGGAGGCTGGCGCCCTGAGCCATGCAGGTTTTGAGGTTGTCGTTTATGGGGTTGTCGCGAATCCTGTCGGCTTGGAAATTGATGAAGAACTGGCCCTGCGGCACGGTTTTAAGTTTGTTGCGGCTGGTGTGTTGTCACATAGCACGACCGATCGACTGGTACACTACTGGGCCCGCCTTCGAAATCGACTGGGATCAGAAGCTGCCCGTTGGTTTGGCTTCAGCAACCGCTGGCAGCTTGGTCGATATGTTCCTGAATTGTTACGATGCGCGCGTGAAGCTGGTGCTGACTACTACATTTCCCATCTTGAGTCGGCTTTATGGGTTGGGGCACGTCTCTTGCGCGACGGTTACAGGGTGGGGGTCGACATGGAGGACTGGTATTCCGAGGATTTGTTACCGGAGGCCAGAAAGCACCGGCCGATCCGTTTGCTGCGGGCGCTTGAGCAGACACTTTTATGCGGCAGCAAACACAGCTCGTGTCCCTCCCGCGCGATGAGTCTGGCCCTGGAAAAGGAGTTTGGTTGCCGGCCGCCAACGGTGATTTACAATGCCTTCCCTTGGGCAGAGCGTGCGAGGCTGGATGGGATGTTCAAGGATCGCCAGGATCGGCGAGTGCCGTCCCTGCATTGGTATTCACAAACACTTGGACGTGGGCGGGGTTTGGAGGATCTTTTCGCCGCGCTGCCGCATGTGGTGCATCCCTTGGAAATTCATCTTCGAGGAAATCCAGCTGCTGGGTTTGAGACTTGGATGATGCAACAGGTGCCGCCGGGGTGGCGCCCCAGCGTCTTTGTGCACGGACTGGTGTCCAACGACGAATTGCTCTCGCGAATCGCCGAGCACGATATCGGGTTTGCCGGCGAGCAGAGGTATTGCCGCAGTCGCGATCTCACCGTGACAAATAAAATCCTTCACTACCTGCTCGGTGGTCTGGCTGTTGTGGCGAGTGACACGGAGGGGCAGTGTGAAATTGCCTCTGTCGCCAAGGAGGCCGTGTTGATTTATCCTGCTGGTAATCCTCGCGCACTGGCTGATGCGCTCAATCAATTGCTGGGTTCATCGGAGCAATTGCGATTGGCAAAAGCTGCTGCGTTGCGCGCCGCAAAGGAGACATTTTGCTGGGAAAAAGTTTCAGAGATCCTTGTTGAATCGATCAAGAAGGCATTGCAGGAGGTCCCGGGGGCCGCTGGCCACTCCCGAACTACCGCAGGCTGAAAGGTCTCATTTGATGAAGCTTTGTCGTGCTCAACGTTTTCGTTTTGCCATTCGTGATTTGATCTATCCGGGGCTTGACTTGCACACGCGCAATCGAGCGAGTCTTTGTTGTTTTTGGAGAAAGGGTGCGCGTGATGTTCTCGATGCGGGGAGCGGCAATGGCTATTTTTCATGGCTCGCGTATCAGTCGGGTGCGAGCGTGACAGGCTTGAACATTGAGGCTGCCCAGGTTGAAAAGGCCAGGGCTTATTTGATCGAATACCATCATGCCGACCCGGCGAGGTTGCGCTTTGAGCATTATAATCTTTACGACCTGGCGACAGAGAACAGGCGGTTTGACGAGATTATTTGCTACGAGGTGCTTGAGCACCTGAGTCGTGATCAGGAAGTCGTGGAGCATTTTTTCCGTTTGCTAAAGCCGGGTGGTGTATTGCACGTCTGCTGTCCTCATCGCCTGCATCCAAGGCATCAGGCGGAGGTTCTGGACGTCAATGAAGCGGGAGGCCATGTCCGTGCGGGTTATACGGAGAGGGAGTATTGTGAATTGCTGGAGCCCGTGGGATTCAAGTTGGAACAATTTACTGGCATTGGTCCAAAATCCCTCTGCTTGGCGGACAAATTTCTTCGTGCGATCCGTAACAAGGCGGGGGATTTTCTGGCCTTGCCCCTTTTCCCATTATTATTGCCACTCGTTTGGTTTGCGCGGATGAATCCGCCCATGCCATTCTCCTTGTACGTTCGTGCCGTGAAACAGTCTGAGGCAGCCATGGGCCAATAGCATGGAAAGACGTGCCTTGATAGTTACAAGCTCATTTCCGCCGACGATGATGGCGGATATGCATCGCGCCCGCATGCTGTCCTGCGACTTGCTGAAGGAGGGGTGGGAAGTGGAGGTGCTGACGCCCGGCCTGAGCTACCAGCAGTCGGTCTGGATTGAGCCCGAAAGCAAATCACTGTTGCCCGAAGGTGTTAAGATTCACGAGGCACCACAGTGGTGCGCCGGCGTTTTTCGATGGCTTGGCATGCGCACGGTGGGGTTACGCGCCTTTTGGCCGATGTATCGGTTGGGGTGTCGCCTGCTGGCCGATCGGCATTTTGACGTTGTATATTTCTCAACAACCCAGGTCGTACTGTTCTGTTTGGGAGCATTGTGGTCACGGAAATTCGCTATTCCCTACATTCTCGATTATCACGATCCCTGGGTGCAGGATCGAGTGAGCTATACCAACACGAAGCATTGGCTGAAATTGCGCATCGTCACACTGCTGTCGCGCTGGCTTGAAAAATTTGTGATTCAAAAGGCTGCAGGTGTTGTTTCTGTGTCCCCCGTATATATTGAAAATTTGCGCGCACGGTATGGGACCGTGCCATGTCTCAAGGATGGATGTTGCGAGGCGATCCCGTTCGCTGGAAGAGGGGAAGATTTCCTTAAGCTGAACCGCCCGCCGAAATCCGAGGTTGGTGTTGGGCGTGAAATTATTTACGTTGGCGTTGGAGGTGAGATCATGGCGAAGTCATTCGCAGCCATTTGTTCAGCAATGGCTGTCGTGAGAGGGAGCCATCCCATGCTTTTTGAGGGACTCAAGGTAAGGCTGCTTGGAACCCATGCCTACTGGCAGGACGGAGACGCCAAACTGCTTCAAGAAATTGCAGGGCACCATGGCCTTGGAGATGTGGTGGTGGAACTTCCGTCACGTATTGCGTATTTGAAAGCGATGGAGCTTGTGCAACGCAGTGACGGACTGTTGATTCTGGGGGTGGACGATGAGGGGTATGTGCCATCCAAACTTTTCACTTTTGCGTTATCTGGAAAACCATTGCTGGCCTGTTTTCGATGTGATTCACCTGCTGCAAGATTTTTCGATGAAATGCCGGGGCTTGGGCATTTGATGACGTTTGAAACAGGTCGTTCAGAGATGCAGAATGAGTCCATGTCAACGATGCAGCAGTTTTTAAGTGAAGTCAGTCTGGGAAAGATGATTGACCGCCATGCGCTCGTTGAGAATTATCTGAATCCAAGCATGGCTCGCAAACATGCGGCACTGTTCGAGCGAGTATGCGGCGGAGAGGTTCCAAGATGATTCTGTTTGGTCATCCTGCCGGCAATCCGAATTCGCATCATGCGGCATTGGCGCATTTTGAAAAGGGAAGGCTGGCCGCATTTTGCGTGCCATGGATGCCGTCGACGGCCGCCCTGCAGATTCTAAAGGCGGTTCCACAATTGCGTCCGATGGCACAAAGATTAAGCCGACGGATGTTTCCATTGCTGGAAGGTGCCCCGAAGATCCAGGGGCGTTTGGGGGAATTTCGCCGCTTGTTTCTTCGTGCGATTGGCATGGGTGGCGAAAGACTGTCTTATGAAGCCAATGATTGGGTGATGCGCACCATGAGACATGCCTGCCGGCGGACCGAAGTGTCGGCGGTTCACTGTTATGAGGATGCTTCCTTGTGGCAGTTTCAGGAGGCGAAGAGATTGGGCAAAGCTTGCATTTACGACATGCCGATTGGCTACTATCCAGCATGGGAACGGAAACAGGCTGAACTCGCCCGTCAATTCTCTGATTGGTTGCCTGCGCCTGGATTGCCGTCTGAAAAATTTGTCCGACCGGAACAAAAGCGTCTTGAAATGGAATTGGCCGATCTGGTCCTGGCGCCCAGTCTGTTTGTGGAAAATACGATCCGTGATTTTTATCCGGAGAAGAAAATAGCGAGGGCATCCTACGGTGTGGATTTGGATTTTTGGAATCCTCGGGGACCATCGCGACCTCCCGGCCCTTTGCGTTTTATATATGTCGGGCAACTTTCCATTCGGAAGGGAATTCCGGTTTTATTGAGGGCCTGGAAGCAAGCAGGGTTGACCGATGCCACGCTGACCCTTGTTGGGAACTGGCAATTGGCTGAGCATAGCCGCCGTGAACTGGATAAAACCGTTGAATACCATGGCCCATGCGCTTCGTGGGAGATCAGGCGCTGGTTTCATGCCTCGGATGTTTTCTTGTTCCCTTCCTTTTTTGAGGGCTTTGCGCTTGTGGTGCTGGAGGCCATGGCCTGTGGCTTGCCCGTCGTCGCCAGTGATGCGATCATCGGCTCGGACATGCTCGATGACTCGAGCGGACGGGCAACACAAGCGGGGGATATCGATGGCCTGGTCCACTGCCTGCGATGGTTTTCCGAGCACCGGGATTCATTGCAGGCCATGAGCGAGGCGGCGCGCTCCAAAGTGGAGCGGTTTTCATGGGAGCGTTACCGCCAATGCGTGAGCAGTGCTGTTTCTCCATTTGTCTGATCCAAACCGTCAATGAAATCCCTGGCGATCATTGCGACGCATCCGATCCAGTACTACGTGCCAATATACCGTGAACTGGTAAAACGGGGCAAAATGGATGTGCAGGTTGTTTATCATGAAATTCCGGATGCCCAACGCCAGGGAGTGCAATTTGGAGTCCCATTTGAATGGGATGTTGACCTGCGGAGCGGCTACCCTTCATGGGTTGGAACAGAGGGTGTGAAGGAATTCGATCTGGGAGTGTTGAGTGGGCGATGGTCGGCGGTTCTGGTTCACGGATGGCATCACGCGATCTATCGGCATGCGATCTGGCGGGCATGGAAGTCAAGTTTGCCGGTGATGGTTCGGGGTGATTCCCATTTAAAAACTCCACGGCCATGGTGGAAACGGTTTCTTAAATATCCCATTTACCGCGCCTTGTTGCCGCGATTTTCCGCCTGCCTGGCGGTGGGCGAGGGGAATGCGGATTATTATCGACACTATGGCGTGGCTGGGAAAAAAATCTTCAGGTCACCTCATTGCGTGGATAACGACCGGTTTAAATTGAAAAGCATGGAATCGTTGCCCAAACGGAATGAGATGAGGAGATCATGGGGAGTTGAGGAGGGTGCGTTTGTGTTTCTTTTTGCAGGTCGGCTGGTGGCCAGCAAGCGGATAGGAGATCTGTTCCAGGCACTTGCACGCATCCGGAAGAATTGTCCGAAGGCTTGTGCTGTTGTGGTGGGTGAGGGACCGTTGCGTGGGACGCTGGAATCCCAGGCGCGGGAACTCGGAGTACGCGTTGTTTTTACTGGATTTCAAAATCAAACCCAGATTGTCAGCTCATACGTGTCGGCAGACTGCCTGGTTCTTCCTTCTGACGGAAATGAGACGTGGGGTTTGGTTGTCAATGAGGCGCTTGCATGTGGTTGTCCCGCCCTTGTGTCCGATGACACCGGCTGTGCGCAGGATATGATCAAGGCAAATGTAAACGGGAGTGTTTATCCTTGCGGCATGATCGGCAAGATGTCGGAAGCAATGTCACTCATTGCGGAGGGGAAGACCTGCTTCTCCAGAAACATCCTTTGGGACGATGTGTTACAAAAGCATTCATGCGAGGCTGCTGCTGCGGGTATCGAACAGGCTTTGGAAGGAGTCCGCAAACCTTGAAGCAATATGTCCAATATGGTTGTGGATTGTCTGCACCGCCAGGCTGGTTGAATTTTGATGTGAGTCCGTCGCTGGTGTTTCAGCGATTCCCCCTGGTTGGAAGATGGTTTTGCGGCTTTGGGCCAGCTTTCCCGAAGGAGGTTCGCTTTGGAGACATTGTCGGGGGATTGCCTTTGGAGCCGGGCTCATGTGACGGCATCTACTGCTCACATGTACTGGAGCATCTTTCCTTTGACGACGCGTTGCTTGCCATTGAGCATACCTTTTCCTATTTGCGTTGCGGAGGTCGGTTTCGGATGGTGTTGCCCGATTTGGAGCACCTGGCCCGGGTTTATCTTGAATCTGAAGAAATTTCTGGAGCCAACAATTTCATGCAAAACTCAGGTTTGGGTCAGCAAAAGCGGGCAAGAAGCCTGCC
Organism: Verrucomicrobiota bacterium; assembly: GCA_023269615.1. Taxonomy (GTDB): domain Bacteria; phylum Verrucomicrobiota; class Verrucomicrobiia; order JABWAM01; family JABWAM01; genus JAHFSY01. The sequence continues at coordinate 42,222 of JAHFSY010000033.1, read as the reverse complement.
TGATTTTTTCAGGGAGTGGCTTGGAAACAGTCGGCACCGCTGGATGTGGGATTATAAATCATTGGGGGAAGTTTTGAGTCAGGCTGGCTTTAGTGAAATTCGTCGTGCTGAATCAGGCGATTCCAAGGATGAGCGTTTTCGGGATGTGGAGGAAGGCTCCCGATGGAAAGACTGTCTGGGCATAGAATGCATGAGGTTGGCGTGAGCTGGAACAATGGTTGGAGTGTGAAATGATAACCATCGCACAAAACAAGGGGCAACGGGCGCTTGATCGTGGAAAATCGTGGTTTCTGGCCGGGGTGGTTTTTCTCATTCTTTGGGGAGTGAAGGATTTTCGCCTCTGGTATATGGCCGGAGCCGCCTTCCTCCTGATCTTTGCTGCATGCCGTGAAAAATCACGACTACAGGTTCCCTGGCTTTTGGAGATTGTTCCGGTTTTAAGCGTCTGCAGTTACTCCGTTGCCATGTTTTATCTTCGTAACTCACGATTTGTAAACAACAGCACTGAGGATGCGTTGTTCACAGAAACGATCTGGCTTGGGTTGATCGGAAGCGCTTGCTTTTCATTTTGCGCCCTATGGATGATTCATGTTTTGATTCCGCGCGGGCAGACTCTTGTGGTATCGCTCCAATCGGAGCCGATGCCGATGCGCCTGCTTCTTCAATTGTACGTATTTGGCTTGTTGTTGAATCTGGTGGTTGGTCGATTTGTGCCTGTGTCATTGAGGGTCGTGGTCATTTCATTTGGCGACATCGAGGCGATCGCGTTGGCCATCATTCTTTTCCAATCCATGAGTGAAATTCCGGGTTTTGGGCGCACCCAGGCGCGGTGGGCGCTGGCGGGGATTGTTTTTTGGACGCTGCGGAAAGTTGCGGACAGTCTTTTTGGCGGCGCCGGTGTGACACTGTTGTGTTTGTCATGCCTGTTTTCGCGATGGCTGCGTCCTGCGTGGGCGGTATTGGGACTGGCCTTTTTGATGATTTTCGCGCCCCTGATTCAGGGTGTGAAGAGGGATATCCGCTCAGCGGAGGCGGAAGAGAGGGAAAGTGTGGTCAAGGTCTTTAAGCGCAACTTCGATCGGATTATTTTGGGGGGCGACTGGGATGCTTATTGGAGGGGGGTGGATCAGTTTTTTGACCGCGTGAATAACACGGAAATCCTATCGATGATCAAAAAGAATATGGATGCACGCAAGAATTATGCATACGGAAGCACGCTGAAGGATTCGATTTTTTGGAGCCTTATTCCACGCGCATTATACAAAGACAAGCCGCAGACGGGAGGTGCGAGCGGGCTGGCAAGGGAGTACGCGGACATGGTGATTGGGGAAGAAACGAGCGTGGGAGTCGGGCCAATTTCCGAATTTTATATCAACGAAGGCTTTCAGGGTGTGATTCTCGGAATGAGCATCATGGGGGTGTTATATGGGTATGTGCTTCATCGTATGTTCGCTCATCCGATTCAACCGATGGGATTCGTGTTTGGCGCCCTGACCTATGCCTGCGTCGCGAGGCCGGAGACGAATCTGGCGGACAGTTTTGGAGGAGCTCTTCGTGTGTGGGTTGTGTGGGTTGTGCTCTGCTATTTTCTCCGGCGCCAACACCGCAGTCGCGGCGCGAATGGGGCGGCCCTCTACAACACGGCTCCGCAATGACTCATTCACGCATGGTTGTGCTGACGGATGGGTTGAACGGACAGGTCGGCGGCGTCCAGAGGGTGTCACGCAGCGTGCTTGCCGCATTGAGCTCCGATACGACACCGTCACAAGTCTGGTCGGCCAATGATTCATCTCCCTCGTATGAATTGCCCTTGCATATGGGGCTGCGGTGTTTTGATGGGCGGCATGCGGCGATGATGCTGGAAGCACTCGTCTCGGACCCTCCTTCATCGTGCCGGAGGATCTACTGCATGCACCTGCGGCTTGCGCCGGTTGCAGCGCTGATGGCATGGCGGTTTGGATGTCCGCTGGATGTCTTTCTCCATGGGGTGGAGGCATGGGGTGGATTAAACTTGCTGCAGCGTCAATCGCTTCAATGGGCGACGTCGTTTTCAGCCAACAGCCGATACACGTTGCAGCGCTTCCAACTCGCGCATCCGGAATTTGCGAATCGAGAATCCATGGTGATTTCGTTGGGATTGAATGAGGAGTTCGTCGTGGCTCCCTTGGTAAAACATCCTGTGCTGTCGAAGGTCCGACGATATTTTCTGAGTGTGACACGTTATGCGGAAACCTATAAAGGGGAGGGGACGCTTTTGGAGGCCTTTCAGTCGGTGCATGCGACCCATCCCGATGTCCATTTGATTTGCGCTGGTGACGGCCCGACGCGTTGCAGCCTGGAGGAAAAGGCGCGTTCGATGGGGATCGGGGACTTCGTTCATTTTGTCGGCAGGGTTTCCGACGGTGAATTGGCCGGACTGTATGCCCACACATTGGGGTTTGTGCTCTTGAGTGAGGGCGAGGGTTTTGGAATTGTTTTTCTGGAGGCGATGTATCATGGAAAGCCATGTATCGCTTCGAATGTGGATGCAGCGCAGGAGATTGTATTGGAGGGCCAAACGGGATTGCTCGTGCCGCCCGGTGATGTTTCGGGCACCGCGCGTGCCATGATGCGCCTGTTGCAGGAGTCGTCATTTGTGGAAAAATTGGGGAACGCAGGCAGGCAGCTGGTTGTAGCGAGCCACATGCCCGTGCACTTTCAGGAACGACTTCGGGAGCATTTCAGGAATGAATAAACCAGTGGAATCTGAGCGTTTTGGATGGCGGGACATGAAGCCGCCACACAATCATGATTATCAGGCGCCCCGAATTTTGGAGGTTTGCCATCGTCTTGGCGCCAGGCGAATCCTGGACTTGGGATGTGGCAATGGCGCGTTGTGTCGTGTTCTGCATGAACAGGGATTTGATGTGGTGGGATGCGAGCCGGATCGTGAAGGGTTTGAGATCGCACAGAAGAGTGTTCCGGGTGCCGTATTTCATCAACTCGGCGCCTATGACGATCCAGGCCCGCTGGCGTCTGCTCCGTTCGATCTGGTGGTTTCCACCGAAGTGATGTCAATCATCCAGCGACCGGGCATGGTGGCGCACTTTGCCTCGCGCGTGTTGAAGCCGGGGGGATTGCTTGTGGTGGCGGCCGCATATCATGGTTACCTGAAGAACCTGGCGATCGTACTCATGGGAAAGTGGGATGTGCATCACTCGCCATGGTGGGATCATGGCCAGATCAAGTTTTTTTCCCGGGCGAGCCTGGAACAAATGCTGCGGCGGGCTGGATTTGAAATTCTGGAATTTCATGGTGTGGGGCGTTTGCCGTTTTTTTGGAAGACGATGGTTGTGGTGGCACGCAAAACCGCATGATCAGCACCATGATTTTGACATTGAATGAGGAGATCAACCTTCCTCATTGCCTTGCTGCGTTGAAGGAATGCGACGATGTGGTGGTGATTGATTCCTTCAGCAGCGATCGCACGTGCGAGCTGGCGCGTGAGAGCGGGGCACGTGTTTTTCAGCATGAGTTCACGGGCTTCGGAGACCAGCCGACATGGGCGCTGGAGAATGTGAAATTCAAGCATCCCTGGGTGCTGATTCTGGATGCCGACGAAAAAGTGACGCCCGGGCTGTGGGCGGAGATGGTGCGACGGGTCAACGCCTGTCCACCGGAGACAGCGGCCTTTCAGTTGAAGCGTCGATTTTTCTGGGATGGAAAATGGCTGCGGTTTGCGAATTTGTACCCCACGTGGGTGGTGCGGCTTGTCCGGGTGGGGCGCGTTCGTTATCACAACCGCGGCCATGCGGAGACGCAGACCGTGGATGGGGACCTTGAGTCACTGGGAGAGGATCTGCTCGATGAGAACCACAAGGGGATGGCGGCGTGGCGTGAGCGGCAATGGCGGTATGCGGAGCAGGAGGGGCGCTACGAGCTTGAGTCGGACGTCCACGTTCGGTTCCGCGATCTTTGGAGTGAAGACCCACTGTTGCGCCAGGCGACGCTGAAGTACCTGGCCCGGCACCTTCCCGCCCGCGGTTTTTGTTATTTCATTTACTCCTACCTGCTGCGTTCGGGCTGGCGGGACGGCGTTGACGGGTTTAATTTCTGCCTTGAAAAGGCTCGATTCCAGAGCGTGATCAGCCGGTTTGGGCGCCATCTCAGAAAGCATGTCTTGCCGCTGCGATCCGGGCTGCCTCCAGCCGAGGGCTCGATTCAAGGGGCAAAATCAAGAATCAGCGTCGCTATTTTTACGCTCAATGAGGAGGTGAATCTTTCCTACTGCATGGAATCAGTCAAGGGATGCGATGACATTGTGGTGGTGGATTCCTTTAGTACGGATAACACCGTTCAAATTGCGGAGCGACTTGGCGCGCGCGTGGTGCAGAACAAGTTTACGGGATTTGGCGACCAGAGGATGTGGTTGTTGGAGCATGTCCCATTGAAGCATCCATGGGTTTTGATTCTTGATGCGGATGAACGCGTGACGGGACCCCTCTGGATGGAAATGGGGGAGCGCCTGGCGACATGCTCTGAAAAGGTGGGAGCCTTTTGCTTCAAGAGGCGTTTTTTTTGGAACGGTCGGCGGTTACATCATGCGAACCTGTATCCGTCATGGGTCGTGAGACTGGTTCGTGTGGGGCGCGTGAGGTTTAGCAATCGCGGCCATGCGGAGACACAGGAGGTGGATGGCGAGGTTGTACTCATTGCTGAGGATTTACTGGACGACAATCACAAGAGTCTCGAAGTGTGGCATGAGCGGCAACGTTTCTATGTGGAGAAGGAAGTTGAGCACGAACTGGGCGGCCATGAGAGGCTTGTGTGGGGTGATTTGACGAGCCGTGATCCCCTTCGCCGGCGCGGCGCGTGGAAAATGCTTGGCACGAAGCTGCCCGCGCGTGGATTCTGTTACTTCATGTATTCGTACCTGTTTCAAAATGGATGGATGGATGGATGGGCGGGGCTGCGTTTTTGCCTAGCGAAGGCGTACTACCAAGGGATGATTTCGCGTCGTGTGCATGAAGCGAGGAAGGGGATGGCGCAATGAAGCCGCAGTGGATGAAAGATTTGTTTCACGGCACGATGGGTGAGCTCTCGCTTTTGAATAAATGGCGTCTTGGGATTCTCGGGAGCTCGCGTCTTGCCTCATCTCGCAAGGATGCCCAGCTCTGGGTGCATCTCGGGTGTGGACAGCATTACGCCGAGGGGATGGTCAACGTGGATGTGAACCCGTTCGTGCGCAGCGACGTCTGGCTCGACCTGCGCAAGGGGCTGCCATTTGCGGACGGGAGCGTGGATGCGATTTATTGCTGTCACACGCTGGAACATTTCCACGAGTGGGATGTGCGCGGGATTTTGCGGGAGTGCTTGCGGATTTTGAAACCCGGCAAAGGCATCCGGATCGTGACTCCCGATCTTCAAAAATCGGTGGAGGCGTATCTGCGCGGCGACCGGGAGTTCTTCTCCGGGTTTCCTGACAAGAGGGAGTCCATGGGTGGAAAACTTGCGAATCACCTTCTTTGCCGCGACCAGCATCGGCTGGTGTTTGATTTTGGTTTTTGGTCGGAGATTTTGAAATCAGAGGGGTTCGAACCGGTCCGGGAATGTTCGCCGCATCGCTCGGAGATTTTTCCCGCGGCTGAACTCCCCATCTTTGAATATGAAAAGCCCGAGAGACATCATTCCGTGTTTGTCGAGGCATTCCGTCCATGCGCGTGATCCAAGTGGTGGCGGGGCTTGAATCCGGTGATGGCGGCCCTTCGCACACGTTGCCCGCGTTGTGGGCGCAACTGGCCCGGCTTGGCGTGAATGTGAGGGCGTACACCACGATGCGCAAAATGTCGTCACGCCCCTCCCCGGCCGAAGGGGTTTCGCTCGTGACAGCCGCGGAATCATTCCCCTCCATTCTCAAGCGGTCGCCGGGTTTGAAGCGTGCACTGATGGCGGACATGCCGTCCGCGGATTTATGCCACAATCACGGCTGCTGGCTGCATCCGAACTGGGCGGCGGCCGAGGCTTCACGCCGGGCAGGAAAGCCTCTGGTGATTTCGCCGCTTGGGCATATGGACGAGTGGTCCCTGCGTCATCATGGATGGCGGAAGAAGGCGGTGCGCGCCCTGGTTGAGGGAAAGAACTGGAGATACTGTTCCGCGTTCGTTGCAAAGTCGAAGATGGAGGCCGACCAGATCAGGCGGCTCGGGATGCGTCAGGTCATCGAGGTGATTCCCAACGGAATTGACGTGTCGGAGTGGGGGCAGACGGTCGGGCCAAAATTGTTTTTGGATTCCTTCCCCGCCTTGCGCGGCCACAGGATCCTGCTTTTTCTTTCACGAATCCATCCCAAAAAAGGTCTCGGGGATCTGCTTGAGGCTGCCGCCGGTTTATTTGTAAAGCACCCCGAATGGCATCTGGTTGTGGCCGGCCATGGCGAGGGGGCGTATGCGGCACAGCTGCGCAGGCATGTTTCACGTCATGTGACTTTCGTCGGGGAACTGGAGATGGCGATGAAACGATCGGCGCTTGCGGCTGCGAGCCTGTTTGTGCTTCCGAGCCACAGCGAGAACTTTGGGCAGGTTGTTCTTGAGGCGCTTGCATCGGGAGTGCCCGTCATCACCACCAAGGGCTGCCCCTGGTCGGAGCTGGAGGCGCGGGGCTGCGGGTGGTGGGTTGATATCGGGCGTCAATCCTTGGGCCTCTGCCTGAGGGAGGTCCTGGCCCGTTCTCCGGATGAATTGCGGCTCATGGGCGGGGTGGGGCGCAAGTGGGTGCTGGCGGATTTTGCCCTGGAAAAAATCGGGCGGCAGCATCGGGAGCTTTATCTCCGGCTTCTGAAGGCGTAGCATCGAGGGGTTTCACATGAGCGCGTTTCTTTTCATCAACCAGTACTACTGGCCGGACGAGGCGGCCACGGCGCAGCTTTTGACGGACCTGGCGGAGGACCTCGTGAACGCGGGTCATACGGTCACCGTGCTGTGCGGGCAGGGGCGGTATGCGTGCAACGAGCAACTGGAGGCCGGTTCATTTCTTCAAAACGGGGTGTTCATCGAGAGGGTGGCGTGCAGTGACCGGGGGCGTTACCGGTGGCGCGACCGGGTGAGGGATATTTATTCATTCATGCGAAACGCAAAGGAGCGTTTGAAACATCTGTCGCCGCATGACGCTGTGATTTCGATGTCGAGCCCCCCGCTTGTGGGGAGCCTTGGGGTTTTGTTTCACCGCATGCATCGTGTGCCGCTGGTGTTTTGGGTGCAGGATATTTATCCCGAGGTGGCGGAGAAGCTGGGGGTGGTGAAAAATCGGATCATCCGCAAATGGCTGCACTTGAGGGCAAACCAGATTTACACGGCTTGCGCCCGGATTGTTGTGCCGGGGGCCGAGATGGAGAAGACGCTTGCGACTCGAAAGGGCCTGGCCTCGAAGCTGCGGGTGATTCCGAACTGGGCCGACCTTGACCAGATCAGGGCCACGACGCTGGAGGAAAATAATTTCCGGAAGGAGCATGGTTGGGAGAGGGAGCGGATCCTGATGTATTCCGGCAATGTGGGCGAAGGGCACGAGCAGCAGACGATGCTCACCCTGGTGGCGTTGCTTGAGGCTGAACTGCCATCGCTTCGTTTCGTGGTGGTGGGTGACTCCCCGCGCCACGAGGAATTGCTGGCCCGCGCCCGCGGCATGGGAATTCCCCGCGTTGCCCGATTTGCGTTTCAACCCCGCTGCCTGCTGGGCGAACTGCTGGGCGCGGCGGACGCGCACCTGGTTTCCCAGAAACCCGAGGTGGACGGGCTGATGGTTCCAAGCAAGTTTTACGGCATCGTGGCTGCAGGACGGCCGGTGATCTTCATCGGCTCGCAGACTTCCGAGGTGGGGCGGCATGTGGCTGAGGCGCGCCTCGGCACCATCGTGCTGCCGGGGACGGCTGCTGCGGCCAAGCGCAGCGCGATCAAGGTCTTGAACATGGTTCGGGAGGAATCGTGGGTGGCCCCCTACATTCGGGAATGGGCGGAGAAGAATGCGTCGCGCGCGGTGCGAACCCGGGAGTTTCGTGAAGTGCTGGAGGAGGTGGTGAAATGTTAAGCAGTGCCATCACAGTCAAGGCCGCCATCTGCGGGCTTGTGGGCTTGTGGGTGACGCTGTTGCTGACGCCGTTCATCCGACGGTGGGCGATCGGCCGCAATCTTCTGGATCGTGCGGAACAGTTTCACACCACGCACACGATTGCAGTGCCGCGGGTGGGAGGGCTCGCGTTGATGCTTTCCTTCACGGCGGTGATCTTCACGATCCTGCTGATGGCGACTGCGAACCAGATACGCGTGCCGGGTGAGATTGGCGTCATTGTTTTTACATGCCTTGCGATCTTCGTGCTGGGGTTTTGGGATGACATTCATCCGCTCGGGGCCCGGGTGAAGCTATTTTTCCAGGTTGTGGTCGCCGTGGCGGTGTATGCGGGCGGCTTGCGAATTGAGCAGTGGGTCAATCCATTCACGCAGACGGTGCATCAGCTGGGAATATGGAATGGGCCGTTGACGGTGCTCTGGCTGGTGGGCGTGACCAACCTGATCAACCTGGTGGATGGGATCGACGGGCTGGCGGCGGGACTGGTGTTCCTGATCATGATTCTTTTGGCGGTGGTGGCTGGCATGGGTGGGAACTTTTTTGTGATGCTGCTTGCGGTGGGGATGGCGGGAACGCTGCTGGCGTTTCTCTATTACAATTTTCCGCCCGCGAAGATTTTCATGGGGGATGGGGGGGCGTATTTTCTTGGGATGCTGATTGCGGAACTCGCGCTGCTCAACGCCAACAAGGGTGAGGTGGCCGTGGCGCTGATGGTGCCATTTTTCGCCCTGGGGCTGCCGATCATTGACGCATCGTTCACGATCCTTCGCCGCGTGCTCGTGGGACTTCCGATTTTCCGCGCCGATCGGCGGCATATCCATCACCGGCTGGTGGAGATGGGTTTTTCGCGGCAGCGGGTGGTGCTGTTGCTTTATGCGTTCTGCGTTTTCTTTTCGTTGCTGGCGCTGGGCGTGTTTGTGAGCAAGGGGCGGCTGTTGCCGGTTTTCTTCGGAATATTCATGATGGTGATGGTGTTTTCCCTCCGCACGTTTGGCTTTGTCCAGAACTGGTATGTGCTGGGGCGGGTGCTCACCAGCTCGGTGCATCGACGCAAGCACACCCGCTACGCTCTCCTGCTCGGGCAGCTGCTTTTGATCGAGACGGAGCGCTGTGCCAGCCTTGATGAATTATGGAAGGAGTTTGGCTTCACGCTCAGGAAGCTTGGTTTTTGTGCGGCGAGGCTGCAGAGCGCAACGGATGAGAAGCGGTGGGGCGGGGATGTGATTCCTGACTGGCTTGCCCGTGTGGCGGGAACGACCACGGGAGTGGTCAGCGAACTCACCTTGTACGTCCCGCGTGGGCAATGGGATGATGCAACGTTCCAATTGCTCTCGGAGCTGGCCTTTGAGTCGTGGGCCCGTGCCAGCGCGCGCTGGCGGAGCATTCAACGAATTCAAGGTTGATGAAATCACGGATGCGAACGGAAAGACATCGTGCGATTGGTCCCCGCCAGGTCGCACAGGGCCTGTATTTTCTTTCCGGATTGTATGCGGCATTGATGTTTGGGGGCGTGGATCTGTGGGCGAAGGGATCCATCGCGCTTTTTCTCGCTGCAGCCTGTCTCCTGGAGTCCACGGTTGCGGATGAATCACCATCGCGTATTTCCCGTGGCGTGCTCGTCTGCCTTGGACTCCTGTTGTCGTGGATTTCGCTGACGTTATGCCCGTGGCCTGCGTCGTGGGCTGGCTTCCTGGCGCCGGGACAGGCGTCGCTGCTGTCCGAGCTTGAGTGGAAATTCACGCATTCCCTTCATGGAAGCATGGCGCCCTGTGCCACCTGGTCGGCATTGTTCGGGGTGAGCGCCGTCACGGTTTCGGTCTATCTTGTCTGGCACTGGTCGGAAGACCGGTTTTTTCGCGCCATGCTCAACTATTTTCTTCTGGTGCTGGCAACGGGGGTGGCACTGGTGGGGTTGCTGGATCGCATGAATGGAGGCGAGTTCCTGAACGGCCTGGGCCGACCGTACTACCAGCATCATTGGGGGCCATTCAGCAACCGGAACCATTTTTCAAATTATCTGAACATGGGGATCCTTGTCGGGATCGGGATTTTCTTCCGCCAGGCGTTCCCCCGCAAGAATCAGAATGCCTCGCGCACGATCGGGCTTGCGGCGCTGTTGGCGACTGTTTTTTGCGCCTGCATGTCCATCGCCACGGCATCGAAGGGAGGGCTGTTATCGCTGCTGGTCGGCCTGGCAGTCTTTGCCCTCTGCCAGATTTCCAGGCGCAAGTTTGGGATGCGCTCGCGTGTGATCGTGGTCGGGCTCCTGATTTTTGGCGGCCTCTTGCTGACGTATGGGCGGGCCGTGTTGCTGCGCACGGAGTTCTGGCTGGAACGAGGGCATGACACGGAGGTGGAAGGGAGGCGCCAGGTATGGAAGGACACATGGAGGATGGCGGTAAAAATGAGGGGGCGTGGCATTGGTGCGGGCGCATTCAAGACGGTTTTTCCTGCATTCCAAACGACCGAGGGGAGCTTGACTGTGACGCATGTGGAAAACGAATATCTTCAGGCGTGGGCGGAGTACGGGGTGCCTGGCAGCCTGGCCCTATGCGGGCTTGTCACCTGCCTTTTTGCCCGGGCGTGGAGAACATTGCGTGAACACCCGAGCGAATGGCAGATGGCGGGTTGGGCCTCACTGGCCGTAATGGGGTTTCACTCGGCGGTGGATTTTCCCCTGCATATCCCGGCCAACGCGTGGATGGCTGCATCACTCACCGGCATGCTGATTCGCGGCCGGACGTTTGCGCGGGATCCCGTGAAGGACTCCGCTGCCGCGCCGCCTTCGCTTTTCAGGAAACGGTGCATTCTTTTCACGATGGCTGCAGCACTTCTGGCGGCGGCGTTTCTTGCATGGTGGTGGCCCGGCCATGATCCCATTCGACGCATGGAACATTCGATTGTGAGCCGTGAATATTCCGATGCGTGGAAAGAAAGCCAGCATGGCCTGGAGGAGTGGCCTTTTTACTGGCGGGCGCATGAGCTCGCGGGCACCTCGGCGGCGGGCATGCCATCGATGAGCCGCGAGGTGCGTCGATGCTTCCTGCGCGCCCAGCGGCTGGGGCAGGCCAATCCCATGATCTCCATGCGGGCGGGCATCCTTTTCATGGACTCCAAGCCCACGGTTGCGATGGATTTTTTTGAGAGTGCGCTGTCCATCGCGCCAAACCCGTCGATCTTTTTTTCTGACATGCTGCACGACGTGATGGATCTTCCCGGCGGAAAGGCCGTCATGACCGCCCTTGCGCAGCGCGATCCCCAGCGCTGGCTTCTGGTGGGAAGCAAGCTTCATGGGATGAAGGACGACGCGGCATTGCGCGCGTGGGTACAGCAAGGTGTGAACCGTTGGATGACTTATGAGGTTTTTCGCGGAAAAATTGCCGGCGTGTTGATTGCCGAGGGAGAAGCTTCCAAGGTGATCGCCGCATTCAATCAGGTGCCGCCCAAAAACGACATCGAATGGTACTGGCTGGGGCACGCCCTGCGGATCACCAACATGCACGAATCCGCGGTGCTGGCGTTTGAGCGCGTCGGCAAATTGCACGCGATCTCCCCAGCCTTCACCGAATCCGTGGTGTTGACCGACCCCACGCTTCAACGCGCCCGGATGGGTTCGGCCAATCGGGATTTTGTTTTCAAGGTTGCCGGGACGTTGATGAGCCAGGAGCGTTACGCTGACGCGATCCCGTTGTGGGAGCGGATGCTCAAGGACGAGCCGACGGATGCGGTCGCGCAACATGGCCTGGCGCTGGCGTATGGGAAGGGTGGTCGGTGGCCTGAAGCGGCGACGCTCTGGGATAAACTGGCGGCCCACTGGGCCAAGGTGGAGTAGAGGCTCGGACAATCAGGCTGTAGACTGTAGGCTGTAGGAGAGAAGATGCAAACCCGTTGCCGCTTCATTTCCTACAGCCCACAGCCTACAGTCTAAACAATCTGGATGGTTTCTTTCATTCCCATTCGATCGTGCCGGGGGGCTTGGATGTGATGTCGTACACCACGCGATTGACGCCCTTTACCTCGTTGATGATGCGGGAGGAGATTCGAGCCAGAAGGTCTTCGGGAAGCCGCACCCAGTCTGCCGTCATGGCATCCTGGCTTTCCACGGCGCGCAGAGCGATGGTGAATTCGTAGGTCCGTTCGTCGCCCATCACTCCCACCGACTTGACGGGGAGCAGGACGGCGAAGCTCTGCCAGACCTTGTAGTACCAGTTGCTGCGTTTCATTTCGTCGAGCACGACCCAGTCGGCGTCGCGCAAAATCCTCAGCTTCTCGCGTGTGATGTCGCCAAGGCATCGCACGGCCAATCCTGGTCCGGGGAATGGCTGGCGCCACACCACTTCGCGCGGCAGCCCGAGCTGTTCGCCGACCTTGCGCACCTCGTCCTTGAAAAGCTGGCGCAGCGGTTCCACAAGCTTGAACTTCATCCGCTTTGGAAGCCCGCCGACGTTGTGATGGGACTTGATGAGCGCCGCCGGGTTGTTGCCAATGGAAACGCTCTCGATCACGTCTGGATAGAGTGTGCCTTGCGCGAGGAAGCGGTGGGAGCCGCTCAGTTGTTCCGTTGTCTGCTCAAAGACGCGGATGAATTCGCGCCCGATGATCTTGCGCTTGCGTTCGGGATCGGTCACTCCGCGCAGGGCATCCAGGAAACGCCCGGTGGCCTCCACGTATTTGAGCCGGACCTTGAAGTTGCGACGGACGAGCTGGCAGACCGCGTCGCCTTCATTTTTTCGAAGCAGTCCATTGTTGACGAAGACGCAGGTGAGCTGATTGCCGATGGCCTTGTGGAGGAGCGCGGCGGCTACGCAGGAATCAACTCCGCCGCTCAGGCCGAGGATCACCTTTTCGCCTCCGACCTGCCCGCGAATTTGTTCGCAGGCGAGCTGGATGTAGGAGCGCATGGTCCAGGAGCGGTCGCAGCCGCAGATGCGATGGACGAAGTTCTCGATGATTTCGCGCCCGCGCGGCGTGTGGTTCACCTCGGGATGGAATTGAAGGCCGAAGAGCCGACGCCCGCGATGCTCGATGGCGGCGTATTCGGAATTTTCCGTGCGCGCCACGCTGCGAAAACCCTTGGGGAACCGCGTGAGCTTGTCGCCATGCGAATTCCAGACCTTGAGTGTCCTGGTCAGGCCGGAAAAAAGGGCGCAGCCGGAAGCGCGTTGAAGTGTGCCATGTCCGTATTCACGCTTGCCGCCGGGCGAGACGCGTCCGCCGAGGTGATGGGCCATCAACTGCATGCCGTAGCAGATGCCGAGGACGGGAACGCCGAGGTCGAAGATGGCGGGGTCAGGGTGGGGCGCCTTGTGGGCATAGACGCTGGCCGGCCCGCCCGAGAGGATGATGCCCCGGACATCCGGGTGCCTGAGCCTCGAGGCGGGGGTGGTGTGCGGGAGGATTTCCGAGAAGACCTGGCATTCGCGGATGCGGCGCGCGATGACCTGGGTGTATTGGCTGCCAAAATCCAGGATGACAATTTTCTTCATGCACCGAGAACAAACCCGAAAGAGCTGAATGTTGAAAGCTGAAAGTTGATTTCGGAATTCAAGGTGAAGGCTTTTCCTTGAGGCCAGGCTTGCGCTCGATGCTCAGCCACTCGCGTGTCTCGGCCTTGAGTGGGGAATGTTTTTTGATGTATTCGACGAGCGCGTCGCGCGTCTGGAAATCGTATTCCTTTAACCGTGCCTCCGGCGTGTCCACGATTTCGCGGAGCCGTTTCCAGCGCGTGCCACCGCTGGCGAGATCGTAGGAATTGAATGCGACGCGAAACGTGCCATCGGCGGGCAGGGATTTGCCGTCGCGATCGCCGACGAAGACGACGCGTTTTCCGGCGGGGGAGGACGGCGAAAGTTTCATCGTCATTCCCCAGAGATAACGGACCCGGTCGCTCGACCAGGCGGTGGCGTTTTCCTCGAGGATCTCGACGAGCTGGTCACGCGTGAGCGTTGCGACGCCGATGGTGTTCTCGTAGGGGACGACCTCGAAGATGTCGCGCATCGTGATGGGGCCGGGTTGAAGGACGGCGCGTTCGCTCAGGACCCCGTGCAACACCGCGTCCACCTTGCCGCCATGCGACTCGATGCTCTCGGCAATGGACGCGCAGAGGAGGTTGAAGAGAGGGGTCTCCTTTTTGGTGCCGACCGCCAGCGAGCGCGCGTGCATGATGTCGGCGGTTTCGCCCACCTTGGTTGCCAGAAACTTTTCCGCATCGTCCAGTTGCGGCTTCAGGAGCGCCAGCAGCTCTTCGTCCATGGGCACGCTGGAATCCATCGGGATGGCCTGGGATTTTTTTGACACCAGCTTGTTTGTGGCGGTGTCGAAAGCAAGGTCCACGCGTCCTAGGTAGGTCCCCCAGTAATTTGCCTGCGTGTAGAGGACGCCATTGAGGCTTTGTTGCGGATGCAGGCGGTGGGTGTGGCCGCCGATGACCACATCGAGCTCGGGAAAGGCTTTCGTGACGGCGTTGAGCTGGTTGGCGTGGTCGTCGCCCTGTTCGCGGATTCCCTGGTGTGTGACGAGAACGAGGATTTTGCAGCCGGCGGCTTTCATTTCCGGGATGACACGCTTGAGGGCGTCCACCGGAGTTTCCAGCGTGATTCCTGGAATGAGGCGCGGGCGGCTCCAATTGGGGATGCCGGGTGTATCAATCCCGACAATTCCGACTTTGACGCCCTCGACTTCGCGGATGATGTACGGCTGGATTTTCTTGAAAGCGTCGGTGATGGCCGCCGGTGTGCTGGCTTCGGGCTTGTGGTGAAGATTCGCGGCAAGGACCGGAATTTTTGTTTCTGCGAGGCGGGCTGAGATTTTTTCGATGCCCCAGTCAAACTCGTGGTTGCCGAGCTCCCATGCGTCGTATTGCAGCGCGTTCACGTAGCGGGTCATGACGGAGCCTTCGGTGAGCCACCCGAGGGCGCTGCCCTGGTAGAGGTCGCCGGCGTCCACGAGGAGGACATTTTTGTCCGCGGCCCGGATTTTCTTGATCATGGCGGCGCAGCGCGCCGCGCCGCCGACGTCGGGTTTACCGTCATAATCCGTGGTGGGCAGGATGGTGGCATGCAGGTCGGTGGTGTGGAGGATGATGATGGAAATTTCTTTCGCCTGGCCGACGGGAAGGGGGAAGAGCAGGATGAGCAGTAAAAGCAGAGTCCGAGGTAGGGCGCGTTCGCCGAACGCGCCGCGTCGAGGTTGCCTGGTGGATGAAGATCGGTGGATGTCCAAATGACGGCGCGTTCGGCGAACGCGCCCTACCTCCGAAAAGACCGATCGATGTGATGGGGGGAACTTCATGGCGTGATGGGATTTCCAAAGACCCGCTTGGGGCTTGCAGTGGTGAAAAATCTTGTTAGCTTGGCGGGCGTGGTTTTGCCACACTCCATTTTATGATGATTTCCATGCTCAAGTCCAAGCTGCATCGGGCGACGGTCACGGATGGCAATGTGAATTACGAGGGCAGCATCACCGTGTCGGTGGATCTGATGGAGGCCGTTGGGCTTCTGAAATACGAGCGCGTGCTGGTGGGCAACATGCGCAATGGGGAGAGGTTCGAGACGTACATGATCGCCGGCGAACGCGGCAAGGGGGAGATTTGTTTGAATGGAGCAACGGCGCATCTTGGGAAAAGGGGCGACCTGTTGACGATCATGAGCTTTGTCCGCGTGAAGGCGGAAAAGGCGTCGAGGCACCGCCCCCGCATGGTCACCTTGCAAAAAGGGAACCGGTTGCCGTCGCGCCGCAAGTAGGTTTACGTCGCATGAAAACCAAGATTCGCGTACGGGTGCCGGCGACGACGGCGAACGTGGGGCCTGGTTTCGACAGTCTTGGGATCGCGCTGCAGATTTACAATGACGTGGAGCTGACGCTGTCGGAGGTGCCGGAGGTGCAACTGATGGGGGATATTCCTCGCGAGCAAAGTCATGGAGCGCTCAAGATGGTCATGGAGTGCACGCGTTTATTTTTTCGCAAGGCGAAGGTGGAGGAGCGCGGCGTGGCGGTGCAGATCACGGGAAGCGTTCCCACGGCGCGCGGACTTGGAAGCAGCGTGACGGTGCGCCTTGGAGTAGTGGCGGGGCTGGACCGTCTTTTTGGAAATCCGCTGAGCAAAGCCGACGTGTTGAAGCTTGTGACGGAACTGGAGGGGCATCCCGACAACGCTGCACCCGGGCTTCATGGCGGGCTGGTGGTATCGGGGATCATGGGCGGGGGTGAAGTCGCGTGCATCCGCAAGCCATTGCCGGAGTCATTGCAATTTGTGGCGGCGATCCCGGATTTTGAAGTGGAGACGAAGAAAGCCCGGGCGCTGCTTCCTGCGGCTCTGCCGTTTGCCGATGCCGTGCACAATGTGAATCGCGTGGCGCTTCTTGTGGCGGCGTTGTGGAATGGCGATTACGGGTTGGTGGGCGATTTTCTTGAGGATCGGCTTCACCAGCCGGTGCGCTCGACGCTGATCCCGCAGTTGTTTCCCTGCCTGAAAGCCGCGAAGGAGGCGGGGGCGATTGGCGGATGGCTCAGCGGCAGCGGGTCCACCGTGATGGCACTGACGAAGTCCAACGCGACGAAGGTGGGAGTGACGATGAAGAAGGTCTTTGCGGATTCTGGCCGCGAGTGCGAGATTGTGGTTGTGAGCGCCGATAACACAGGCGTCACATTCAAGGATCTTGCGTGAAAACATGGTTCGCCGCTTTTCTGCTTGGCGCGATGGTTGGAGCTGTTGCGCAAACGTCCCCGCCTGCCACGAATGATTTCAGCGACGTGGAGGCGTTTTTAACCCAAAACGAAAACGAACGGCGTCAGACCGTGGTGGGCCAGGTGGACGCGATTGGCGGCCAGTTGACTTCGATCCTTGCCAGCGAGGCAGCGATGGTCAATGCGTACAAGGACGTTTACGTCGCCGTTCATTTCGAGGGCGCGAAAAGAGAACACGCAAGCGTGAAGGCGTGGGAGGACCAGAACAAGGCGATGTTCAAGGATGACAGCTTCATCCTGGCATTGCGGATGCACCTGCAATATCTCCTTGCCACCCTGACGAAGAAGGCTGGGAGGGATGAGGATGCGGTGAAGGGGACGCTGGATTGGATTCAAAATTTTCCAGGCGCTTCCCCGGACAAGTTTGTGAAACTGGCGAAATACGACCTGCTCACGGGCGGAGTTGCGAACAGTCCCTTTCTTGTGGCGAGCCACCATGCGGGGCTGATTCAAGGTCTTTCGAACTGGTACATGGGAGACCTGACCAACACACCTGAGATGCATCGCGTGAATGTGATTGGATGGCTGCGTACAAAGAAGGACCCAAGGATGTTCGAGCAGTGGCGTTACAACATCACGCTGGAGGAGGGAATTGCGGGACGCGATGGACTTGCGGCGAAGAAGAATCACTTCACGCTTCACCGCCGCCCGTGGCTGCTCTGGCAGGTGGGCAGGGATTACGCGGCGCAAGGAGATCGGAGAAAGGCCGTGGAGGTGATGCTGGGCGCGATCAAGGAGAGTCCGCGCTGCGATGACTACGAGGCGATTGTGGCCGACATCCGCCGGGTGATTGCGGAAGCGAAAGCGGCGAAGTGATCCTGATCAGATTGGAGAGAAGGCAAAGGGCAAAAGTTGTAGAGGCGCTTCACAGAAGCGTCACTCCATCTCGGGATCACTGCAGGAAGTAGGCCAGGTTTTCGAGCTCGATGGCGAGGTTGACGTTGTTGACCATCACGGTGTCGGGGGCGAGCAGGATGACGGGAGCGAAGTTGAGGATGGCGGTGATGCCGGATTCGACGAGGCGGTTGGCGACTTCCTGGGCCTCGGTGCCGGGGACGGAGAGGATGGCCATTTTCACCTGGCGTTCCTTGATGAAGGCGGTGAGCTGGTCCATGGGGAGAATTTTCACCGGCAGGTCCTTGCCACGCGGGCGGCTGGGTTCTGCGTCGAACGCGCCGGTCACCTCGAAACCGGCTTTTTCAAATCCCCTGTAGGAGAGGAGGGCGGTGCCGAGGTTGCCGACGCCGATGAGGACGACGGGCTGAAAGCGGTTTGTGCCGAGGAACGCGGTGAGCTTGGCAGTGATGTCCTCGACCTGGTAGCCGAGTCCGCGCTTGCCGAGCTGGCCAAGGTGCGTGAGATCCTTGCGCAATTGAGTGGGCTTGACGCCCGCCGCCCGGGAGAGGGCCTCGGAGGAGACGGTCTCGATGTGGTTTTCCTTCAGCCGGTGAAGGCACCGCAGGTAGACAGACAGGCGGTAAATGGTGCGTCGCGGGATTGGCTTCACGTGGGCACAAGGTATAGACACGTGCGGGAGGGTTTTCAACATGGAACGTGCGCCGTCGCCTTTCCGAATAAATCCCCTTGCGCCAGCATCGCTCCCGGCGTATATTCATGTCGAACCACTGAAAGCGCGAATGCGTTGTAGGTGGTGTTTTCATTTCGGGAGAATCACAACGCCGCGTGCTCCTTCCGGCCCCGTCTCAAGCGCAGGATTCAGCTTCAACAGTGCCAGCCAGTCTCCCAAGCGTGACTCATCCAGTTGCGGCGGCATCCGATGGCTGAAAATCCCGGCCTTGAGCCTGATGATGCAATGAAGATAAACAATGCACGCCATCATGTCGGCAAACTGGATGAAATAGGATTCCTTCGAATCCTTCGCCAGCGGATCCTCAACCATCCGCTCGATCCCGCCCGAACCGGCCCCGTCTCCCCGTCCGGACGAAGAAACTCCACGCCGCTGCATCTTTCGCGCCACAGCCCGCATCTTCCCCAGCCGCCCTTCATCCGTAATCACCAGAAATCGCCCCTGATTCCGATTCTGATCGCCGATTCTTCGGTCACTCCGTCCCTCGTGCTCCATCCATGCCAGCAAGCTCGCCAAAGCCGACTCCATCACGTCAAAATGTGGCTCCTTGATCTGTGCCTTGTGAATGCAGACATTCATCAGACGGACGGGTAGTCGCGACAGGAACTTGCAGCAAAACCCGATCATCCCCA
Source organism: Verrucomicrobiota bacterium (assembly GCA_023269615.1). Classification (GTDB taxonomy): domain Bacteria; phylum Verrucomicrobiota; class Verrucomicrobiia; order JABWAM01; family JABWAM01; genus JAHFSY01. The sequence goes on along the minus strand of JAHFSY010000033.1, from coordinate 23,160 downwards.
CCCGCTCCTCGTTCCCCATCCTCAACTCCCCATAAGGGTTCTTGTTCAGCAGGAATTCACGGGTGTGAAGCTCCAGCGTGCCGGGGAACCCGAACAGCTTGCGCAGGTCATGACGGCACGCTTCCACCTTCTGAAACGACTCCCGCCACTCCTCTTCCCGAATCCAGATCGCCGAGAGAACGAACAACGGGGAGGATGTGCGGGGATGCCCGTCATCACCGGCCTCGTCAACGTAAACAAGATTCATGAGGCAAGTACCAGGTAGGGCGCGATCGCCGACCGCGCCGTCCCATACATTGACATCCGCCCGAAACGCGGTACTTTATTCAAAGAATTCGTGTCACCATGACTCCCAAAGACCACTCCTTTCAGACTGCAGAATCCAGATCTAAAACATATGTGATTATATGCTGTAGTATATATGAGCATGTAATAGCAATGCTCGCTTAGCTGGATGAATGCAATATTAAATATTTTTCCATCTGCCAAATGTTATGCAGCAGCGACAACTCGAGAATCTTGATTGGCTCTTTCGGCACTACGTGATGTTTTGCCTGTTGATTTCAGTTGGTGGATTTGGCTTTGCCACTATCGCGTTTATAATCATCGTGCCTGATGCGTCCACTGAAGTGATTTTCTGGCCTCTACTTGGAGCTACCCTCGGTACTGTACTCTGTTTGCTGATGGGGAGGATTCTCAAGGCGTTCTTTTATCCAACTGTGATCGCTCGTCTTAAAGCGAATGAAAAACATCCAAATGCATAACAAAATACTCCAGCGAAGCACCCACCGCGCTTACGCGCGGCTGGCTGAGCCGAAAAAATAACCTATGAAGCCGTTCAAATCATCTCTCGCCGTCGCTCTGGCCTGGTTAATACTTCCGTTCGCCTGTTTTGCTTCTGACTGGAGCGCATTTTCGATTATTGAGAAGAATCCCGAAAAGAAGGAATTCAAGGAAACCGTTCTTGTCGTCAACGAAAGCAAAAAGACGATTACCCTCAGTTTTCCGAACTTTCAATTCATAGGTCACGAGGGTACTCCTGCGCGCTCTGTTGGTCCCATGGGAGATGTTGTTTTGGCCCCTGGTGAGGCTTATCGACTGGAAAATGTGATCCCCTTCGGCAGGGAAAATGGGTTTGCTGACTCTATAAGCATCCAAGACATCGTGAAGGATATACCCATAAAACGTATTTTCATGCAAGGAAGCCGGCCTCAACAATGATACCCGAGTCCAAGCCGCTCCAGTCAGCGCCCACCCGCGGGGACGCGGGCGGGCACGACTGAGCGACGTGGACCTACTCGCGCCACTATGCTCGACACTCCCGATCAAACACCCGCAGCACGTTCATTCCAGTTCACCGGACGTATTCGCAGCTTCTATCATGCGATTCGCGGCATTTTGCGCATGATCCGGTGCCAGCATAACGCGTGGATTCATGCAGCCGCCACACTTGTTGTCCTTGGCGCTGGTTTTCTCTTTCGCGTCTCGTCGACCGACTGGTGTTGGATCGTCCTGGCCATTTCCATCGTTTGGACGGCCGAAGCATTGAACACAGCATTTGAATTTCTTGCAGACGCAGTCTCACCGGACTTTCACCCACTCGTTCGCGATGCGAAGGATGTTGCGGCCGGTGCTGTCCTCATAACCGCCATCGCTGCCGTGGTGATCGGGGCGATCATCTTCTGGCCCTACATCGAGAAGCTGTTCCTGTGATCGACCGTATGAGTATCCCCGCAGCCATTGACATCCACCCCAAACGCGGTATTTTACATGGAGAATCCGATGCGAAAGCATGAGTCATATTGTTTTATCTATACAGACCGCGAATCCAATACTTGCATAGGTGGTTGGATGCAAATTTAATATTTTCCCACTCACCTAATCCCTGTTGAACTAAAACATGAACGTAAAAAAAGCGGCAACAGTCGCGGCAACAATCGTCTTGTGGCTTGTTGCTGTTTTTGCGTTTTGGTCGTACCTAAGAAACTACTTTGCCCCGGAGGCTTGCCTGGATTTCGGAGGGAGTTTTGACTACACTGCTTGGGAGTGCTCCCATTCAGAAAATAAACCCTATATTTACACTCCCTTTTTCCGAGTTCCCGGATTTCAACCAGCCCTGCTTTCATCAGGCATTGCCGTTCTCGTCACAGTTGTGTTATGTAGAGGACGTTTAACAGCCGCCGCCCAACACCTATTAAGCCCGTCGGTGTCAAAGACAAGCACTCCACTCAACGACCGGGGCGGTCACCGCTGAGCGTCACGTTGACGTATCAGAGCGTCATGCCACTCTCGAAGGTCATTACAGCAGTTGCGATTCACTTGCTCGTGCCTTTGCTTGGAGTAGTTGCCTTTCTCTTGCTCTGTCGCCAGATGTCGCGGGCACAGATTCAGTCGCCACCATATTTCTCGTGCTTCGTTCTGTTCGGCACGTTCGGCGGTTGGTTGCTCGTGTTGCTCACCGCATTGTTTTGGGAGTGGTCGGGCATGGCTTCGATTGGGGTCTTTGGATTGGTGCTGGTCGCACCTTTCGTGACTGCAGCGCTGGCTTTGAGTTTGCGCACGCGACGGGCATTGTCGCGGTTTCATCGAGGCGCGTTTGCTGCATCTGTCGGTTACAGTGGTGTGATGCTTGTCACCGTTTTGGGCTGGCTTGGCGTTTGGATTTTTGCGAGATAGACGATATGGATACGCCTCATGCGCTGCAGCGAACCCGGCCATCGCGTCACGGTTGCAATCAAATGCCCTCGCGGGCCGGGTCGCTGACCTTGGCTCGTTGGGCCTAAAATGTTCGATCTACTTTCGCTTTCCGTTTGCTATCTTCTACTCACCGGCTTCGTTCTGGCGGTGATTCTCGGGGTGTTTATCGTCGGGCTTGCTTTAGTCAGGTCGTTTTATCCTTCGCTCGCATTTGGCCGCTCGATATTGCGGATGTTTATTTTTTGTATTTGGCTACTGCTTTTCAGCACTCTTGGGGAGATTGCCTGGGTTTACCTCACCGTGGGACATCTCTACGACAACCCTGATCTCCTTGTGGATTGGCTTCCTTACCGTCCGCCGGGACGTTGGACGCTTGATGAGATGTGTGGAGGACATTTGCTTCCTGGGACGACTTGGTTTCAGATGTATCTATACTGGTTCGGCATTGCAGTGCCAGTTTGGATCTTGACGATCACTTTTTATCGGTGGACCAGGCCAAGCCCTATTAAGACCGTCGGTGTCAAAGACAAAAGCGCCCCAATAGCGGATTCAATGAACCATTCGCTGAGCTCGTTGGGCTTCACAATGCAGACCAAAAAACAGAACTTGGTCCGAGTTTCAGCTGCTACCGTGTTGCTCTACTTCGCGGTATTCACGGCGATGTGCTGGTTTCTCGATTTCGCCGGTCTTGGAAAACAGGGATGCCAACAACGCTACTGGCTATTTCGCGATGCTGGCAATATCACGGCCATCCTTGCTGTCATCGCATCATCAGTTCTTTGGCGTCCCCGCCGGGGACTGGCCGTTGGTGGGCTGATTTCTTGCATCCTTTGGCTCATCTGGACAGCATTGCCGAGACTTTGAGATGACATCAAGGTCCGTGTCAGGCCTTCTCGGCGGTGTACTCGCTGAAGATGCCCATCCTCGCCATCCGTTTCACCCGGAGAAAGCCCGCTTTCTCGAGGCTCTCGATGATGAGGGACGGGGCAACGCATTGTTCAATCGTTTCCCAGTAGTAGGACATCATTTTGCCGGCATCCGGGCTTCCGGTCAACAATCGGGCGGCAGCGGGCACGCATCCTCCAAAGTAGGCTTTTGCGATGATCATTCCAAGTGCGCTCGCGGGCTTGGAGACTTCCAGGATCATGAGCTTCCCGCCGGGTTTCAGCGCGCGATGATATTCGGAAAACGCCTGCTTGAGGCTCGCCACGTGACGGAGGGCATAGCCCATGGAGAGAAAATCAAATCCGGCGTCCTGAACGGGCAGGTCGTCGGCAACCCCTTCAAGCATGGTGCAGGAAAGGTTTTTTCGCGCCTCGGCCAGCATGCCGGGGCTGGGGTCAACACACGTGATGTCATCGGCGCCCCCGAGGATGTTGGACGCGGCACGGGCGACCAGACCCGTCCCCGTGGCCACGTCCAGGAGCTTCATTCCCTTCCGAAGCCCGGCTCGTTTCAGCGCCATCTGGCGGTATTGCAAACCCGTGCCGAAAAAACCGATCCTGCAGGCGGTATCGTAAAACGGGGCGCCCTTGTCGAAGAGCGACGTGAGAAAAGCCCGTTTGCCAGCGCCGTCGGGGTAGTGCTCGGCCAGGACAGGGTGGGGTTGCATGGCTGGAACGAGCCTAACGCATGCGCAGGCGACAGGGAAGAAACAAAACACACACACCTGGCAACACACGGAATCTTTTGCTCATGGCCGCTTCACACATGTGGGGAGACGTGCCATAAGAAGCCATGCGTGTTTCAACCCGATGGGAAGTGGCCGAGGCGCCGGCGGAGGAGGTGGAGAAGCTTGCCAGGGATCTGCAGATTTTGCCCTTGCTGGCGCGATTTGTCTGGAACCGGGGATCCCGGGATGCTGCTGCGGCGCGCGAGTATTTGAATGCACAGCTGCGGGACCTTGGCGATCCGTTTCTGATTCCCAATATGAAGCGTGCTGCCGAGCGTGCCCTCGTTGCGATTGAAGGTGGAGAATCCATTGTGCTCTACGGAGATTATGATGTGGATGGCGTGACGTCGGTCGCCATGATGAAGCGCGTTCTGGATGCCCTCGGCGCGGCGAAGGTCCGCTGTTTTTTGCCGGATCGTTTTGACGAAGGGTATGGTCTTACGCCGGGCGGGGTGGCGCGCTGTCTTTCGGATGGAAATCCCGACGTGTTGATTGTCCTCGATTGCGGGACGAATTCGGTTGCGGAAATTTCAAAGCTTCAGAAGGAGGGCGTGGACGTGCTCGTGCTCGATCATCATGAGCCCTCCACGCCGGCCGAACCTCATGCGCTGGTGAATTACAAGCTGGCGGCGGGAGAGAGGGAAGAGGGGACAGGGGACAGGGGGCAGGAGGCAGGGGACAGGGGGCAGGAGGCAGGGGACAGGGGGCAGGAGGCAGGGGACAGGGGACAGGGGACAGGGGGCGAAAAGCTGGAACTTCCAACATCTAACGTCGAATCCTCCTTCGCCAAGGCTACGGCGGACAGGCTTCCAACGTCGAACACTCCGGCCTCAACGGCCCCAGCTCATCCCTCATCCCTCATCCCTCATCCTTGTTTTTCAGAGTATTGTACTGCGGGACTGGTGTTTAAATTTTGCCATGCGTTGTTGAAGCTGGGGCGTGAGCGTGGGCTTGAGAAGGCTGCGAAGGTGGATTTGAAATCGTTTCTCGATCTGGTGGCGCTCGCCACGGTGGCGGATATTGCGCCCTTGACGGGGGAGAACCGGATTCTGGCGCGTCACGGGTTGCGCCAGATGGCGAAGACGGAATGCGTGGGTTTGCGCGCTTTGATGCAGGTGGCGAAGATGACGAAGGATCCCACGACTTACGATTGCGGGTTCAAGCTCGGTCCGCGCTTGAATGCCTCGGGGCGTCTCGAATCCGCCATGGCGTCGTTGAACCTGCTCCTGGGCAATGACGAAAAAGAAGCGAAGGAGATCGCGCGGGACCTGGACGAGACGAACCGGGAGCGTCAGGCCGAGGAATTTCGCGTGGCGACGGAGGCGAGGGCGGATGCGGAATTGCAATTTCTCGATGAGCGGACGCGGGTGATTGTCGTCGCGCGCGCGGGCTGGCACGAGGGCGTGGTGGGAATCGTGGCGTCGCGGATCTGCCGCGAGTTTCATCTGCCGACATTTGTGATTGCGCTGGATGCGGAGGGGAAGGGCAAGGGGAGCGGGCGCAGCATCGAGGGTTTCAATCTCGCGATTGCCGTGGAGGCGACGCGCGGATTTCTTTTGCGCGGGGGCGGTCACGCGATGGCGGCGGGGGTTTCGCTGGAGGGGGTGAAGCTGGACGCCTGGCGTGAGGCGTTGCAGGTTCACGCGCGGAAGGACCAGGGGCTGGATGCGGAACGCCTGCGGCGGATCATCCGGGTGGATGCGGAGGTGACATTGCCCCAGCTGACGATGGAATTTGTGGAGTCGCTGGAGAAACTGGAGCCATGCGGGATTGGCAATCCGCGTCCGTTGCTTGTGGCGCGCAAGGTGGAGATTGCCGTCGAGCCGAAGAAGGTTGGTGCGGAAGGCAAGCACCTCAAACTCTGGCTGGGTCAGGAGGGGGTGAAGTTGGACGCGATTGCGTTTGGCCGCGGCGGGATGATTGCGGGCAAGGGGATGCGGCTGGACGTGGTGTTCGAGCCCGAGATCAACGAATACCAGGGAAAACGGAGCGTGCAGTTGAACATCAAGGAGGTTTCGGAACCGGCTTGAGAGCGTGCCCGGAAAATAAGTTGCCTTGCTGATGGTAGGGCGCGACCGCCGGGCGCGCCGTTGCGCAGCGGACGGCCCGGCGGTCCGTCCCTACCTAGTGTGCTGTTCATCAAATGAGTGGTCATTTCCCGTTCCATGTCCTCACCCCGACGGCGCGCTCGGCGAGCACGCCCTACCATCGGCAATCCAAGCAAAGGTAGGGCGCTTTCGCCGAAAGCGCCGTGGTGGGACCGGGGGAATGGTCCACTCATTTATTGAACACTACACTAGGAATTTAGACTTTTCGGAGACACTCTGACAATTGCAGTCATGCCACCGCGCTGGCGGCGAGGATGGAACTGGGCCAGTATTCCATGATTTCGAGACAGAGGAAGCGGAAGAGAATCTGGATGCTCATTTCCATGGAGATGCCCATTTCGCGGGAGATGTCGGGGAGGGTGTTGGTGCCATTGACGAGAGAGGCAAAGACATGTTCCTCGTGGTTCAATTTCACGCGGTGGATGTCCTCGTAGCCAAAGCGCGTGAAGCCGGGGGTGCCCGTGGGATCGCCGAGGTGCATGGCTTGGGCGCATTCGTGCCCGACGTAGCGGGTGGTCTTTAAAATCCAGTTGTCCATGATCTCGGGCGTGCCCATCGCGCTGACGTAGCTGGGCAGGGTGGTCATCTCCTCGAACTCGAAATTGACCTGGCCCGCGGTCCAGAGCCGCGAAAAGAGGCGATGTCCGTGGATTTCGACCATGGGGATCATCATCTGTTTGGTGAAGAGACCACGTTCGACCATGAGGATGAAGAGAGGGCAGCCGGAGTCGCGCTGGCCTTTTTCGCAGGCGGCCCAGACATTTGTTTTTGAGAAGCTGACTTCGAAGGTGGAGTCTTGAAGGTAGAGCTTGGGGTCGCGGTTGGTGACGAGGGCGATGCGGCCTTCCTGGGCGTAGGCTTCGATGGGGATTTTGCCCATGAAGACGCGCAGGGCACCGTTGAGACGGTCCTTCTCGATGGTGCGCAGGGCGTCGGTAATGGAAAAGAAGCCGGTGTGCGCGCGAAAAGCGATGTGGCTTGTGGCGGGACGCACGACGGATGCGCGCGCGGCGGCGACGGCGGCCGTGGCGGCGGGCGACTGGCGGGTCGGCATGTTTTTGAATACATAGGCGACCGTGGCACTGAGCAGCTCGGGTGTGAATGGTTTGCTAACAGCATTGACTGCGTTTGGATACTGAGACCGCATCTTCTTGATGTCATCGGCATTGCTGCTCATGAGGATGACCGGGATGCGGGCGGTCTTTCGGTTTTGGAGCAACTCGTTGCAGACCGCGTCGCCACGCATGTCGGGCAACACGAAGTCGAGAAGAATGAGATCAGGCTGGGAGGATGTGGCGAGGCTGAGTCCCTGGGCGGCGTCGTGGGCCATGGTGACCTGGTAGCCGTCCGGTTGTTGCATGAGCGTGCGCTCGATGAATTTCCGGACCGTCAGGCTGTCATCCACCACGAGAATTTTCTTGGCCATGGGAGGGAGGGGGGCTTCCGTCAGGGTGATTCAGCTTCGGGTTCTTCGGGCGGGGGCTGTTGTTCGTCGGCGAGGCGCACGGCTTCCATGAGGAGGCTCTCCCAGGTTTCAAAGATGGTGCGTTCCTCGGCGACGGGCTGTTCGAGTTCGGTGAAGGAGCCGGCCTTCCAGCAGACGATGGTGTTGAAAGCGGAGACGCCCTGCTCGACGGCGGTTTCGGCGTGGACGATCTCGCCCTGGTAAAAATGGATCAACCCCACGTCGCCCACGGGGTTGGTGAACTGGAGGACGGTTTGCGCCTTACTGATGCACTTGATCTGGATGATGTCCACGAGTTGCAACTGCCGCATGGTGCCGTGGAAGTGAAAGTGGTTGGACTGGGAGGGCTCGGTGCCGGTTGCGATGGAGCGGATGAGCTCGCGGAATGCGAACATCTCGATCGGCTTCTCGATGAGGTGGATGGCACCGAGGTCGAGGGACTGCTGCTTGAGGCCCGGGACAGGTGCGGCCGTGATGACGATCGCCTTGGCGCCGGGGGTCACGGTCTTGACGTCGCCCAGGAAATCGAGGCCATTGCCATCGGGGAGATTGACATCAATGATGAAGAGGATGACCTGTTCGTACTGGCTGAGGAGCACCTGGGCTTCGGCGACGGTGTGGGCAAAGAGGACGGGTGTATCCGGCAGCACGACCTTGAGGTGGTCGCGGATGATGTCGTTGAGAGACTGGTCATCCTCGATTACCATGATGGGGCATTGCGGGTTGGATTCCATGGAAAGGTGTCTGGGTTCAGGTTCGCGCGGCGGACTCTCCGGTGCTTTCGTCCATGAGGCGGGCAGCCTCCATGATGAGGTGATCGGTTTTGTCCTCGATGAGGCGTTCGATTTGGATCTCGTTATTTTCCCTGAAGCGGTAAGTCCCCTCGGCGATGCGGATGGCCATGAGGAAAGAGGTGATGCCTGGCATTTCAGAGGTGCTGTGGGCGTTGATGATCTGGCCCCTGTCAAAAAAGATGCGGAAAGTCTGGCCGGTGGATTCGAGGACAAGCTCGCCGCTTTTCCTGGTGCGCGCCAGGATCTGGAGCACCTCGATGATCATGAGCGGGTTGATCGAGCCCGAGAGGAGGCTGTCGCTGGTGGTGTTTCCCGTTTGCACGGAATCCTTTTCGAGGAGTTCGGCGACCTGGATGAGGCGCTGGGCATCCTTGGCCATGCCGAGTTCGGCGTAGCGGTCCGCGAGTTCGAGGCAGCCGTCGACTGTCGGGTTGAGCGAAAGCTGCTCCTCGACACGGTGGAGTTCCTCGATCTGCCCGGGTTCTGGAAGTTTTTTTCGCATGGGGTGCGGCATCAGGGAAGGAGGCCGTTGCGGATGACACCCACCTTGGATTCGAGCTCGGCGAAGAGCCGAGGGCAGCACGAATCGGGCGAAAGTTCCTGAAGCAGGATCTGGAGTCCGGTGGAGATGGTGCGAATGGCGGGAACCAGCGCGTGAGGGGAGGGATGCGAACGCTCTTCGCTGACGCTCTTCATGATCTGCTCCATGCTGTGCGATAAACGCCCGATGGGGCTCAGGCCGATGCTGTTGGCTGATCCCTTGAGGGTGTGGAACATGCGGTAGATGGTCTTGGTGGCGGTCTTGTCACCGGGATTGGCTTCCCATGCCACAAGGGTTTTTTCGAGGTTTGTGAAAATCTCGGCAGCCTCCTCCTTGAAGAAGGGGAGCAGTTCGGCGTCAATATTCAGTTTTTCTCCCACTGCGGAAAGGGTGCCCGTCTTGGGATCGGGTGAATTCATCTTGGCCGGCATTTTTGAAAGTTGGGGGAAGGGGCATCATTTTAAGCCATCCACTCCATCTGTAAAGCCTTGTTCGCCCGGATTTCAGGGTTTACGCGCTTGGAGCGATTATGGAGCTGCTTGTTGGCCACCTGTGCCTTTTGTGCCTCTTCGCGGCCAATTTCCGCATTCGGTGCATGGGAAGATGGCCGCGAAGAGGCACAAGAAGCACAAGAATGATGAGCCGTTCTGCCTTGCCAAGCCCAAATGCGTAAGCCCTGGCCAGGATTTCAGGCCCCGAACCTTGCAATTCAGGGCGGCAGGCACGGTTTTCGGATGGGGATGGGTGTGGATCAGGCCGTGTCGGGGGATTCGGAATGCTCCTCGGTTCCGGTTGCGGGGTTCGGCGGGCTGATTTGGGGCAGCGCGTAATTGAGGGAGTATTGCAGCACGAGTTCCGGGAGAGGATCCATCGTGGTGAAGGAGCAGGCGACCGATGCCGCGGCGATGGCGCGGGCGATGGAGCTTTCGCCCTGCGAGCGCAACAGCCCCTCGAACATCTCCTGGTCCGGAAGCTGCCCCGCCAGGTGGAGAGAGACATAGAACGGGATGTACGACTTGCGCTGGGCGACGACTGCGGCCATGACCACGTCCTGGGGCAGGTTTCGAAAATCCACGGCCGCGCCCTTGCAGTAGCTGCGGGCATCATTGCTGGTGATGGCGATGATTTCTCCCGCTTCGAGAAAGACCAGCACGGTTTCCTGCGGCAGTTCGACGCGAAACATCCCGGTGGCCTTGACGGATTCAAGGTAGGTGAGCGCCTCGACAACAGACATGAAATCAGACTTGAAGCGAAAGACGACGTCCTCCCTGAGCGTGGTGGCACCCAGCATGTCACGGGTGATCTGCAGGAGCAGCCCGGCCTTCACGAAACGGTCCACGTAATAGGCTTCGGCTGATTGGTCGCCGCGCTGGGCCTCCCACTCGGGGATGTTTTTGGAGGCGGTCGCCAATCGGGATCTCAGCAGCTGGTCAAACTTCTTCATCAGCTTTTCGGAAACGTCGAGTGCGCCCGCATCTTCCTCCACTTCCCCGGGCTGCGATCCATCCGAGGGCACGATGATGGTGGACTTGAGTTTGGGGTCGGCCTCCGGCCTCGTCAGCAGGCTGTTCACCACGGCCTTCAGCACGTTGGGAGCGAATGGCTTTGTCAGGTAATCCACGACATTTTCGGCATCCTGATAAAGCTGGCGGGCGGCGTCTCCGTCACCGCTGATGAGCAACACCGGCACGCCCATGGTGACGGGCGATTGCATGAGCCACTGGCAAAGTTCGGTGGCCTGCATGTCGGGAAGCGTGTAATCCATGACGATCAAGTCCGGGATGCTCCCGGTGGCGGCGGCCAGGCATTCTTCGCCGGTCTGCGTGGCGATCACTTCGTAGCCATCCGGTCGCAAACCCATTTCGATCATCTTGCGAATCGTCAGGCTGTCATCGACGACAATGACGCGCTTTTGGCTCATGTGGAAAGGGGAGGTTGGGGTCGAAGCGCGCGCTTGGAAATGTGGCCGCCCTCAAAAATTTTTGAAGTCCTCGTCAGTGGGGACCTGGTCATCAAGCCTGGGTTTGCGTTCCGATTCGCGGTGGGGAAGGCCCCCCCGCCCGGCACCGGGGCGCGATGGACGCGCGGGCGTGTTGCGTGGAGGGACCGGTTCGCGCATCTGGACGAAGGCGCGGCGGCCCGCGCCGTTGGCATCAGCCGCGGGGGCGGGAGGGGTGCTGATGGCCGCGTGATTGCCGCCGCCCACGATCTGAAGAAGCACCTCCACGGATTCCTTGAGCGAGGCGACCTGGGTGTTGAGCGTTTCGGCGGCGTTGGCAGTTTCCTCGGCGCTGGTGGAATTGGATTGCGTGATTTTGTCCATCTGGTTGACGGCGATGTTCACATGGTCAATGCCCTGGGTTTGCTCCTGGGAGGCGGTGGCGATTCCGGCCACGAGTTCGTCCACCTGACGCGCCTTGGTGACGATGTCCTGAAGGCTTTGGGCGACCTTGGCGCTGATCTGCACCCCGCGTCCGCTTTTCTGGATGGCGTCCTCGATTTTGTCAGCGGTTTCCTTGGCGGCCTGCGCGCTGCGCTGGGCGAGGTTTCGTACTTCATCGGCGACGACGGCAAAGCCCATGCCCGCTTCGCCTGCGCGGGCGGCTTCCACGGCGGCGTTGAGCGCAAGGATGTTGGTCTGGAATGCGATTTCGTCAATGGTCTTGATGATCTTGGCGATGCCATCGCTGGAAGCCTTGATGGCGTCCATGGCCGAGCTCATTTCGCGCATGTCGGCGGAGCCGGTCTCGGCGGAGGTACGCGCCTGGTTTGCGATTTCCTTGGCTTTCTGGGCGTTTTGAGAATTCTGCCGCGCGGTGGCGGCCATTTCCTCGAGGGAGGAGCTGGTTTCCTCGAGGGAAGCGGCTTGCTCCCCCGCGCCCGCGGCCTGGGTCTGGCTGGCTGCGGCGATCTGGAAGGCGCCGTCCTGGACCAGTTCGGCACTGTGGTTCAGCACCTCGGTCACGGTGTTCAGGGGGCGGGTGATGCTGAGGATGATGGACAATCCGAGGAGAATGGCGATGCCCAGGGAGACCGTTGCGATTCCCAACGCCCAGAGACGGTGCTCGTTTTTGGCGTCAATACGGATCTGCAGCAGGGTGTCGAGCTCGTTGATGGCGATCCGCCAGAAGTCGAAGCTGGCTTTGCGCGCGTCCCTGCCGGCATCGGTAAAATCATCGGGTGTGACATCGAGTTTTTCGGAGAGGGACATTCGCTTGAGCTTGTCGACAAAGGCCTCGTTGGCGAGGATGTAGGCGCGAAGGGCGCCGGGCATGTGACGCTGGAGTTCCTCGCTGGTACCGTATGTCAGGGGATCCTCTTTCAGCGCGGTGCGCAGGTCGGCGTTGATGCGATCCATGTCAGACTCCTTGAGCATGGCGGCATCGACCCCCAACTGGATGCGTTCCTTGGGCGTAATGGTCTTGCGCTGGAGGATGGCGGTTCCGCTCGCGAGGATGGAGGCGAGCCGCGCCTGGGTTTGGGGAAGCGTGACGAGTGTGACGTCCATCACGTATCGGCTGTCCAGGTCGGGATCGAGGACGAGGTTGGAGGTGTCGCCCATGTGGCGGAGCATCTCACGGATGTTTCCGGCAAGTTTTTGGAATGGCTCGTTGACCTGTTCGACCGTGAGGGTATCAAGGTGATTCTTCAGCTTGCGCCACGCGTCATCCACAGACTGCGCCTGGAGTCCCTGGCGGGTGCGCATGGAGAGCCCGTCATCGGTGAATTGCAGCGTCGGTCCCAGGCGTATGTCCACGGAAATGAGCTCCTGGAAGAGTTTGTCAATCTGCGCCTCCTTTTCGATGAGCTTCTCCTTGAGCTTTTTGTCGCCCGAGAGGTAGCCGAGGGCGAGGGCATGGCACTCGGGGATGGCCTGGAAAAGTTCCTCCAGCGGACGCTGATATTGCGTTCCGATTTTTTCCTTCTCAGCAAAATGGATGTCATGGTTGATCCCGGTGACGACGAAATAGACCGTCAGGCTGGCGATGGGAATGACGAAGATGCAGATGATGAGGACGATTTTGTGGACGAGCTTCACGCGGTTCAGGACGTTTTTCATGTGTGTTTCCTCGGAAAAATAGTTGGGTGGATCAGGATTTGTGCGCGTGCGGAACGGGGTGGATTCCATCGGCCGACACGACATGGTCGATGTTGAGCAGTGCCTTGACGATTCCGTGCGAGCCGGCCATCCCGAGTATGTGGTCGGTCTGGAGTTTTGCGCCGAAATCGGGTGCGTGGTCAATGTCGGATGCGGCGATGAGGTCCACTCCAACCACCGAGTCCACGATCAAGCCGGTCAGCGCCTTGCCCCCGTGGGCGGCGTCTGTTTCCACGACCAGGGTGCATGTCCGTTCTCCGATCTCAGCCTCGCCGAGGCCGAACTTGAGGCGCAAATCAATCATGGGAATCACCTTGCCTCGCAAGTTGATCACACCGCGGACGTAGGGCGCCATCCTGGGAACCGGCGTGATCTCCAGCATGCGGATGATATGGCGGACGTTGAGCACGTTGACGCCGTATGATTCCAATCCAAGACGGAAGACCAGGTACTTGCCGCCCTCGGCACGGGGCAATGTCGAAGCCTGGGGCTCTGATGGAATCGATGACATAAAGGGTCAGGTGGTTGAGCCGCATTCCGGCAACAGAAAATCCATGCCATCTTTTGTCGCTGGTTTCAATCTTTCGCCATGTCTGATCGTTTGGTGGATGCGAGACAAAAAGTTGGTTTCTCCCGGTCGCCGCTGACAGCGGCTCCTACAAAGCACAGAAACGTGATGAGAAAAAATATAGGAGCCGCTGTCAGCGGCGACCGGGGTTCGAATCGAAGGGCGAGCCGCAAATTGATCGTGCACCCTCATTCGGTTTCCTTTTTCAGTTTCACGAGGGAGTTGATGTCCAGGATCAGCCCGACGCGCCCGTCGCCAAGGATGGCGGCACCGGCGAGATGGGTGTTTTTCTGGTAGGAATCCCCAAGGCTCTTGATCACCACCTGCTGCTTCCCGAGCAGGCGATCCACCAGCAAACAGCGATCCTGCTGGTCGGACTCGACCCGCACGACGATGGATTCAAATGGGTTTGTGGAAAGTGGGGCGATGCCGAAATGCTCGTACAAGCGCAGGAGCGGGCTGAGGTGACCGCGGACCGTCACCATTTCGCCCTTGCCCTGCACCGTGGAAATCATCGCGGGTGTCGGCCGGAACGATTCCCGCACGCTTAACGTGGGGATGATGTAGCGCTCGGGCCCCACGCCGATGAGAAGCCCGTCAATGATCGCCAGTGTGAGGGGCAGGGTGATCGTAAAGGTTGAACCGCGGCCGGGCGCGGACTTGATGTCAATTTTTCCGCGGAGCTTTTCCACGTTGCGGCGCACGACATCCATCCCGACGCCGCGGCCCGAGATGTCGCTCACCGTCTCGGCGGTGGAAAGCCCGGCGGAGAAGATGAGCTGGAAAATTTCCTGTTCGCCCGGATGCGCGTCCGGAGCCACCAGCCCGCGTTCCACCGCCTTGCGCAGGATGCGCTCCTTGTCGAGCCCCGCGCCGTCATCGTTGATTTCGATGTGCACGTAGCCGGCCTTGTGGAAGGCTTTCAGGTGAATGGAGCCCATCTCGGGTTTGCCGGCGGCAAGGCGCGCTTCGGGTTTCTCGATTCCGTGGTCAATGGAGTTGCGAACCATGTGGAGGATGGGATCGCTGATGGCCTCGACGAGCGTGCGGTCAAACTCGGTCCCCTCGCCGGTGAGGATGAGTTGCACGTGCTTGCCAGCGCGCGCGGCGAGGTCCCGCACAAGCCGCTGCATTTTCTGGAACGTGGGGCGGATGGGCACCATGCGCATGGAAAGCGTCAGTCGCTGAAGCTCGCCCGTGATGTAGGCGAGTTGAGACAGGTTGCGCCGCGTCCGTTCGCTTTGGGCGGCGAGATGGCTCACATCCTGTTTCACCAGCGAATGGGCGACCACCAGCTCGCCCACAAAATCCACCATCGCATCCAGCTTGTGAATGTCCACCCGCACCATGGCGCGGTCGGTGACCTGCTTTGCCGCTTGCGGAGCGCGGGGGGATGGCAGGGCTTGCGAGGGGCCTGGCGGAGTCGCGGGAGCCACCGTGTTGACCGCAGCGGCCTCATGGATTACGGAGTGGAGGCGCTGGCTGAGATCGCGCGTTGACAGCGTGATGGGGGCGCCTTTGTTTCCCTTGAGCTGCTCCTCGATCTGCAGGATGCATTTCTTCAGGATGTCCTTGCCTTCGAGGACGAGGTCGATCATCACCGACGTCATGAGAATCTTGTTTTGCCGCGCCAGGTCGAGCAGCGATTCCAGCTCGTGGGAGAGGTCCTTGATGGGGAGAAGGTTGAGCAGCCCGGAAGTCCCCTTGAATGTGTGGAACGCCGCGAACATGGCGTTCAGTGTGGTGGCCTCGGTCGGGTTCTCCTCGAGGATCAGGGTCTCCTGCTCGATGCGCGCGAGGTGCTCGTGGGATTCCAGTACAAATTCATGCAGCAGATCGCGATCGTTCTCGACGTCGATCGTCAGCGGTCGGTCATCCAGTTCTGCAGCCATGCGCGGCAATTTCAAACTGCCAGACGTGATTCTACGGTTGAAGCAAGGGGCTCACAAGCCTATTTTGGGCACACGATGAATGTCATTGCGGATCGGGATTACGAATTCATCTGCCGCCAGGTTTACGAGCGCAGCCGCATTCATCTCGGCGCGAACAAGAAAGAGATGGTCTCGGCCCGTCTCAGCCGCCGATTGCACCAGCTTGGCCTGGAGGACTGCCATGCCTATTGCCGCCTGCTGAAATCGGAGGACGGAAAAGAGGAACTCGCGCACCTCGTGGACCTGATCGCCACCAACTACACCAACTTTTTTCGCGAGACGGAGCATTTCAAGTTTTTGATTCAAACCGTCGTGCGCGACTGGAAGACGGAACGGCGTTTGAAGGGCGGGGAATGCTTTCGCGTCTGGAGTTCCGCCGCTTCCACCGGCGAGGAGGCCTACTCCATCGCCATCCTTCTCGCCGAGGCGTTTGCCGATGAACTGTCTGTCCGTTGGAAGGTTGAGGCGTCGGACATCTCGTCCCGCGTGATCGAAAAGGCAAGGCTCGCTGTTTATTCAGGGGAACGCATGCAACTCGTCCGCGAGGAACGCGTCCGCCGTCATTTCCAATACGGGGTGGGGAACTGGGAGGGCTTTTACCGCGTGCGTCCCGAACTTCGCGCACAGGTTCATTTCCACGAGCTCAATCTCCTGCAGGATCGCTACCCGTTCGAGCGCGGGTTCCATGTCATTTTCTGCCGCAACGTGATGATCTACTTCGACCACGATACCCAGGAGCAGCTTGTCACGCGGCTCAGCGAACAGTTGCTGCCGGGCGGCTATCTGTTCGTCGGACATTCTGAAACACTCACCGGCATCCGTCACCCGCTGAAAGTGGTCCTGCCCAGCATCTACCGCAAGCCACTGTCCCCATGAACCCAGGGCTAGGCATTTCGAATGGGGGGCCTGCCGTTGGCAGCCTTGTGCTGCTTGCGCCTCTTTGTGGCCAATTTCTGAGTTCGGTGCGTGGGAATATGGCCGCGAAGAGGCACAAGAGGCGCAAGAATGATGAGCCGCTATGAATTGCCAAACCCAAATGCATAAGTCCTGCCCATGAACCCGCCGGCGGATGCGCGCAAACAAATCGTCGTGGGAGTCGCTGACATGGCTGTGTCGGATGACGTGGGCACCGAGCTTGTGACCTATTCGCTGGGTTCCTGTCTCGGTGTTGTGATCTACGATCCCATGCGTCACATTGGCGGACTCCTTCACTCGATGCTGCCCGATTCCTCCATTCGCGAGGACCGCAAGTCTCCGGACATGTTCGTGGACACCGGCATGCCGCGCCTGATCGCCGCCGCGTGCCGCCTCGGCGCCGACAAAAAGCGCCTCGTCGTCAAGGTCGTGGGCGGCGCGCGTGTGCTCGACGACAATAATTATTTCCGCATCGGCGAGCGGAATTACGAGGCGCTGCGTCAAACCCTGTTGGAGAACGGCCTGCAAGTTGGCGGAGAGCAGGTCGGTGGCGAAGTCTCCCGCTCCGTGCGCCTCGAGATCGCAACGGGAAAAGTCCAGGTCACCATCCCGGGACAACCCCCGGTATTCATCTGAAACAAATGGCTGAATGAAGCCGCGTTCGCCAGAACGCGGTTCCCCTCTGAAACGCAGGGCTTACATATTTGGATCTGGCAATACATTTCGGCTCATCGATCTTGTGCTCCTTGCGCCTCTTCGCGGCCATATTCCCACGCACCGAACTCGGAAATGAGCCGCGAAGAGGCGCAAAAGGCACAGGCTGCCAACAGCAACTCAACACTCCAGCGTAAGCCCTGCTGATGGTTGACCGGGTGGTTGAAATGAATTACGGTGCGGGTATGGACGAGATAACGACCGGCCTTTCGTCGTTCAAATACATCACGACGCGACAGTTCGTAATCAGCGTCGTATTCGTGACAATCCTCGCCACATTTCTTGTGCTCGCCATGCTCTATGCCCACAAGGAGGCAACCCAGCCGGTCTCTACGGATGAAAAGGAAAAGATCTTTAATTATTGGGCCACTCGAAGTAGTCCAACCCCAAACCATCCCTGATATGTTCGACGAAACCCGACGGATTTTTCGGGACGCGAAACATGCAGTCTCGGAATCAAAATCTTAACAATGGGTTTCTCACGCACTATCGTTGTTGTGGTTTTTCTTCTTGGATTTGGCTGCTCACGTTCGGAAGGCCCGCCGTCTGATGCTGAGATTCATCAGACAACCGGAGATGTTCTGCGGGCAACGGTCGGAAAAAGCCTCAAGGGCTTTCGCATCCTTGACCTTCAACGAGCAGAGCCGCGAAAAGCCATTGTAAACGAGATCGGAAAGACTGTGTTAATTTATCCGATTAAAATGAGAGCGGACATGGAACTAGTGGACGGTTCGCCACTGAAGGAAATGGCGGACAAGGACAAGACAATTCTGGAAAGAGAGAGGCGGCCCCAGGAATACTTCTTTTACCGGATAGGTGATAAGTGGAAATATACCATGCATCCCGACATCGATCTAAAATGGGAAACGAAACCCACCGCTCCAACCTTCCCGGCTGAACCAAAGCACGAAGCATGACACAAGCCAGAGAGGGAGTATGAAGATTACGATTCAGTTTTGCCGTCTGCAATCGACTATGCCCTACAATTCCAAGCATCCAAGCTTTTTTGGAAAAGATGTATCACCAACAAATTTGTCGCTCGCACCCTTGCGTCCTGGCGTCTTCCTTCCAAAATTTTCTTGATGTCAACCCCCAGCGCGCTCATAGCTTGCCCATGTCTGATACGGCCAACAAAGCGGAGATGAGGGAGGTTGTTTCCAAGGTGGTGGCGGAGGTTTTCGACAGCATGATGTCCATGGAAATCGAGGCGCTCGATCCCGATCTCCCTGTTTCCATCGAAGGCGACCGCGTCGTGGGTTCGGTCGGGTTCGGAGGCGAGGAGGCGGGTGTTGTCTGCCTTCATGTGAACGAGCCGTTTTCCCGCCAGATGACCGCCGCCATGATCGGCGTGGAGTTGAATGAGGTGAATGGTGACACTGATGTGAACGACGCCATCGGTGAACTGACCAACATGATCTCGGGCAACATCAAGTCCCAGTTGTACGACATGGTCTCCTCCTCCGCGCTTGCCGTTCCATCCATCATGCGAGGCAGCCACGTCGCGGTTGAAAGCATTCGCGCCGCCCATCGCGAGCATTTCGTTTTTCGCCACAAGGGCCAATTCATCCTGCTCGAACTGTACCTGAAGTCCAAGTAGGCACATTATGCCCCCCAAAATCCTGCTGGTTGATGACAGCAAAACCATCCGCCTCATCCTGGCCAAGGCTCTCCGCCAGTTTGAATGCCAGATCCTCGAGGCCGGCAATGGACTCGAGGCGCTCGACATCGCGGGACGCGAAAAACCGCAGCTCATCATCATGGATCTCACCATGCCGGTCATGGACGGCGCCGAGGCGCTCGGGAAGCTCAAGGGCAATTCGGCCTTGAAACATATTCCCGTCGTCATGCTCACCGCCAACGTGGGCCTCGACGACATGCTCAAGATCACGGGGTCCGGCAATGTCAGCGATTTCATGTCAAAGGCTTTCAAGCCCGATGAACTGATCGAGCGGGTGAAGCGTTTCGTGGAGCTCAAACCCAAGGCTGTTGCCTGACTCACCTGGCGCTCCAGTTTCGTTGACCACATGAGAAGCATGACCGGATATGGCCGCGGCGGGAGTCATCACGCGGGACTCAAGTTCACGGTGGAACTCAACTCCGTGAACCGCAAGCAGGCTGACATCATCGTGGACCTCCCCCGTGAGATCATCGAGCTGGAGCCGCGCATCCGCGACATCATCAACGCTGCCATCTCACGCGGGCGTCTTCACGTCGTCGTCGCCTGGCACCGGGCCGACGGCGGCAAGGCTTCCGAGATCAAGCTGGATGAATTGCTCGCGCGCGCCTACCTGCGGGCGACGCAGAAGCTCAAACGGGACCTCAAGCTCACGGGAACCGCCAGCCTTGAAACGATTCTCCGCTGCCCCGGGGTGTTGAAGATGGCAGACACCGAGGCGGATGCCGAGGCGATGTGGCCGCATGTTGAAAAGGCTCTCCGCCAGGCGCTGGATGGCCTTGTGAAGATGCGCGAGAAGGAGGGACGCCATCTCGGCAAGGACCTGGAAACGCGCCTCGATGGAGTGCGCAGGAACGTGGCGGCGATTCATCGCCTCGCTCCCGCAATGATCGAGCGTCACCGGGAACAACTGCACGAGCGCATCCGCAAATCAGGCGTCGAAATTTCATTTGAGGATGAGCGGCTGTTGAAGGAGGTCGCCCTCTTCGCCGACCGTTCCGACATCGCCGAGGAATTGACGCGCCTCGAAAGCCATCTGGTCCAGTTTCAGGACAATCTCCAGAGCCGCGAGCCCGTGGGGCGCGCCCTCGATTTTCTTTCACAGGAGATCAACCGCGAGATCAACACCATCGGCAGCAAGGCATGCCATGCAGAAATCTCACGGACCGTCGTTGCCATGAAGAGCGAATTGGAAAAAATCCGCGAACAGGTCCAGAACATCGAGTGATGCCCTGGGTCAGCATCTCAAAAATCATTGGCTTCCCCGGCCATTCGTGCTTTTCTGACCGGTCATGCATCGAAGCGGCATTCTCTTCGTGGTGTCGGGGCCGTCCGGCTCGGGCAAGACCACGCTCTGCGACAACCTCCGCAAAGGCCCTGATTTTTTTTATTCCGTCTCCTGCACCACGCGTCCGCCCCGGCGCAACGAGGAGGATGCCAAGGATTATCATTTCATCGGCGAAGATGTCTTCCAACAGCGCATCAAGGCCGGCTTCTTTCTCGAACATGCGCTCGTCCACAGCCACCACTACGGCACGCCCATCCAGCCGATCAAGGATGCCCTCAAGGCGGGGCAGGACAGCCTCCTCGACATCGACGTGCAGGGCGCGAATCAGATCCGCACCCACACCGATCCACAGATCAAGGCATCGCTCGTGGATGTTTTTCTCATGCCGCCAACCTTTGCCGAGCTCGACCGCCGCCTGCGCAAGCGCGCCACCGACGACGAGGAAACCATCCGCCGCCGCCTCGAGGCCGCGCGCGAGGAAATGAGCCACTGGCGCGATTACGCCTACGTCATCCTCAGCAGCAGCATGGAGGAGGACCTCCAGAAATTCCGCTCCATCGTCAAGGCCGAGCGCTACCGCGCCACCCGCCTCACCCTTGATGAAATATGAAGGGGAAAGCTGCTGGCTGCTGGCCACTAGCCACTAGGAGAAGCAAACGATCGCATGATTCCGACTCATGAACGTCCCTCAAATCAGTCTTTCTTCATACACAACCAGAGGCTAGAAGCTAGAAGCCAGCAGCTTTCTTGTGAAATCGAAAACAATCATTCTCGGGGTCACGGGTTCAATTGCCGCCTACAAGGCTGCGGAAATCGCCAGCCAGCTTGCGAAAAAGGGCCACGGCGTCCACGTGGTGATGACCGCTGATGCCACGCATTTCATTGCGCCGCTGACGTTCAAGACGCTCACGCGGAACTCCGTCACGACCAGCCTGTACGACGAGGAACTTGGGGGGCGCCCCACGCACATTGAGCTGGCCGATGCTGCAGATCTCCTGTTGATTGCGCCCGCGACCGCGAACGTGATCGCGAAACTCGCCCACGGGCTGGCTGATGACGCGCTGAGTGCGATTGCCTTGGCAACACGCGCACCCATTCTCGTTGCGCCCGCAATGAACGGAAAAATGTGGAGCCATCCCGCCACGGTGGAAAATGTAAAAACTTTGAAAAAACGCGGGGCACGTTTCATCGGTCCCGAGAAAGGCCTGCTCGCGTGCGGGTACGAGGGGCTCGGCCGCCTGTGGGATCCCGGTCAGATTGTCGTCGAGGCATCGCGCATGGTCTTGTAGTGTAGTGTTCAATAAATGAGTGGCCCACCTCCCCAGTCCCACCACGGCGCTTTCGGCGAAAGCGCCCTACCTTTGGTTGGATTGCCGATGGTAGGGCGTGCTCGCCGAGCGCGCCGTTGGAGCGGGGTGAGCTTTTCAGCGAGCAGACATCTTTCGCATGGCGCCTTCACATGCTTTCACGACGGCCTCCAGGCAGCCTCGGGCGAATGGGGACTGCCATACTTGGTAAATGTCATGCTCGTAATGCTCCTGCGGCGCAAGATAGCCGCATGCGCCGTTCACGAGGTTCATCACCACGACGGGGTGATCCGGGAAAATCCGCCGCAGCTCGGTCTGGAGGAGGGAGTAGGCTTCATCCGACTGCCCTACGACAAACGCATCGCCGAGGCGCCAGATCCAAACCCGGCGGAGTGTGGTCGGGCCGCTTCCAACGATGCGCGATACATGACGCTTGCGTGTCAGGCGTTCGCGCATCACGCGGTCCTCGCACGTTTTCAACTCGGCATCAATTTCCTCGAGGCTGGGAAGTTTTTTCAACGGGACTTCGACATTCAGTTGCATTCCCGTCAGCGAGGTTGAGGGTTTCTGCGCCGCACGCTGCCAGATTGCGAGCGGGGCTCCGGATTCAACCGTTCCCGTATAAGAGAGGGAAGTCTCATGGGGCAGCATTCCTTCCAGCACGGCCATCACGGAATAACCCAGATGTCTCCCGTGAGAATCCGCCACCGCAGTGTCCCCAAGGTATTGTTCGCGTGGGGAAAGTTCGCCGGATGCCCCTTGTAAAAACAGGCACGGGGCGCCGGATGTTTCGGCCTCAACCACCTCCCGCATCGCGCCCACATAATCGGGAGAAATCAGGCGGTTGTCCCATGCAAGGGTCGTGGGATGGCATGCATAGTTCACCACCGTCGCAAGAATCCTGCCGCCACGGTTGGTGACCCTTCCGACGAGCACGGTGTCGTCCGCCTTGTTGCCCGGATTAAAGCCGCAAACGATTCGAGGTTTCGAGGGATCCGGCAGGTCGCGGTTCGTGGCCAGGTTGCATTTGCCATGACTCCAGCTCAGCGTCGCAGTCGCGCGGGTATGGAGCGCGTGACGGGTTGCAGTGATCAGCGCCTCGCGGACTTTTCCCAGATACGGGACAATGAATTCACCGCCCTTCCGGTCAGCGTGATCGCGTGAAATCGCGGGGCCCGCGTGGGAGTGTGCCAGGTTCATCATCACGCGCGATGGATCCAGGGACAGTGTTTCAATCAGTCCCCCTCGCACAAACCACTCGTCATCGAGGTTCTGCCACCAGCCGAGGTCCGACGCGACCAACACGAAGGGGCTGTCCTTCTCGTTTGCCTGAAGCGTGAGCGCCGTGATGGTCAGGGGACGGTGAATTCCCTCCGCCACATCCTG
>JAHFSY010000096.1 GCA_023269615.1 Verrucomicrobiota bacterium | reverse complement strand
GATCAAGCCGTACGTGCTGTTTGTCGACGAGGAGTTTGTTCTGCCGGCCACGGTGAAGTTTGCGGAGTGGGTGATGTACCAGAGCGAGTGGGCACCCAGCATTATTCCGTTGTGGGGCTGCTGGCAGCTTGAATCAGAGCTGTATTTTGGCGTGGACAGCAAAAAGGTGACGCAGTGGGACATCAAGCGGAAGAACGGATGGATGCGGACGATTCGGAAAGATGCTCTCGTCGATTTTCAGAGCGTGTACGACATCTACACTGTGGCGATTCCGCTCCGCCGAATCTTCAAGGCGTGCTCGATCGGCATGATGTTGGGCATACGCACGCAGGAATCGCTGATGCGCTACATGGGTATCAGCACAGCGGCTAAGATGCAGCGCTACCAAGGTTTTCCATGGATCTGTCAGTCAGTGAGCAAGACGGTGGGCGTGTGGCACGCGAAACCGATTTATGATTGGGCCACGAAGGATGTGTACAAATTCCTCCAGGAGCGGTCCATCATCAACCCGATCTACCGCGAGATGATGCTTGCCACAGTGGGGAAGGGGCAGACCGGCCGCGTTGATACGCCGATGCATGGTCGGCGTTGTAACATCGGCATCTACCGCAAGATTGATCCCGCGTTTGTCGATCGGCTCATCGAGGAATTTCCCGAGGTGCATACCGCGCTCGTCTTGAATGACCAGGTGAAGAGGTTTTCAGTGTTGGTCGAGGATGCTCGCGAGAAATATGGGGATACCGTGCGCGGGCTCGTCCAGTACGTGATGGACAATATCCAGGATCAGTCGATGCAGACACGCGCCCTTCAATGGATCCGCATCGTGGCGAAGAACTGGAACACGATTTTGCGCGTCGGGCGCTTTCATCCCCATGACGCGATTCCTCCTCGAAAAGTCTGGCACCAGGTTGTGTCGCGGAACTTCGACAAGACGGTGAAGGCGCATGTCAGCAAGGAAGATTATCCTGCCCTCAATCAGCGCCAAGACGGATACGCCAAAACATAATATGAAAAAAACCACTGAACTTACGCGCATCAAAGCGCCGCTGATGAACGTTGTCTGGAAAAATCCGATGACGCTCACTGCAAACTTTTACAACCCGAACGTCGTCATGACAACGGAGATGGAGCTGATCAAGTACAGCATCCTGCAGACGGGTTGGTTGCAGCCCATCCTCATCACGAAGCAGGACGTGATCATCGACGGTTTTCATCGCACCACCCTGGCACGACTCAACAAGTGGGAAGTGCCCTGCGCCATCCTGGACCTCGATGAGAAGGAGCGGATGATGCTTACGATTCGCATCAATCGCGCGAAAGGCAGTCATATCGCGATCCGCATGTCGTCCATCATCACATCGCTCAAGGAGTTGGGATGCACCGATGAGGAGATCATGGCGGGGATTGGGGCGAGCCGGGGCGAGATCGACCTCATGATGAAGCCCGACGTGTTCAGCGCCTTCAAGTTGGAGGATTATCAGTATTCCAAAGCCTGGGAATTCCAGGAGAAACCTACCGCCAAATGAACCCAAAGACACCCATCGACAAGGACGTGGTGACCGCCACGCCGCCCACACCGTCACCAGCGCAGGAACCCACAGCTAACGGGAACACGAGCAAGACGTCAGGATCGAAAGCATCGAAAAAAACGACGTCGGAAAAAAGGACGGGAAGGCATCCCAATTCCAGGAAGAATCTTAAGCGTAAAGGAACATCCATTACGCGTGAACAACTATTGCTGCGGCGCGA
The DNA here is from genome assembly GCA_023269615.1 of Verrucomicrobiota bacterium. GTDB lineage: Bacteria > Verrucomicrobiota > Verrucomicrobiia > JABWAM01 > JABWAM01 > JAHFSY01. The sequence continues at coordinate 10,443 of JAHFSY010000096.1, read as the reverse complement.
CCAGATTACGGTTTTGAAGTTCGATTACGGTCTGACGCTGGGCGAGATCGCGACCCAACTCAAAATGTCGATTGGCCGAGTCTCCGAGGAGTTGAAGGCGATCATGCAGGAATTCAACAAGCAGATGGATCCGGGGGCGCGCAACGTGATCATCAACAGGCAGGATCGCCACTACCTTTACATCATCGGGAAACTGTATCAGGACATGGGGACGACCGCGCGAGGCTCGAAAGAACGCTTGGGGCATCTCGCTGAGTTGAGATCGACTCTGACGGCTCATGCCGCGTTTCTGCGTTCCACCGGTCAGCTCCATACCCTCCCGATCCAACTCGAAGTGAAGCAGGTAAAGACGGTGAACGAAGAGGCCATCCTGCGGCTCGCCGAGGATATTCTTGCCAAAAAAGGGGAACCCGATGCCCAAAAAGAAACCTGAAACTTTTCCTGCGACCCTTGACGAGCAGGAGGTGGCGTTGCAGGTGGCGGCGAAGAAGTCGCCCGCGTATCACGCAATGTTGTATCGCAACATCAAGAACCAGCTCCAGGAAAACCGCATCACGTCCTACAGTTTCAACGGGTTCAGGTTCCTGTGGGAGATCCACAATGATCCCGCGCATCACAAAGTTATCAAAAAGGCGGCTCAGATTGGGGCGACTGAGGCGGTGATGAACATCGTTTTTTGGGCGATTGATGCTCTGCAGCGCGATTGCCTGTATGTGCTGCCGACGGATAGCATGGCGTCGGAAATCTCAGCCGCACGGTTTGACGCGGCGCTGCTCGTGTCACCCCATCTGGCGAACTTGTTCAGTCATGTGTCGAACGTAGGACACAAGCGGAGCGGGATGACGAATCTTTACATGGTGGGCGCAAACACGAAGGACGGGCTTCGCACGCGCTCCGCGTCCGTGCTGATTCTGGACGAGCGCGATCGCATGACCAAGGACAAGGTGTTGCTGGCGCAGGAGCGGCTCGGTGGCGCCGTGGACGCGATTCAGATCGACTTGTCGACGCCGAGCGTGCCGAATTACGGGATCGACGAAGTGTTTCAGAAATCGACCTGGGGGCTTTTCATGGTCAAATGCCCGCGGTGCAGCAAGTGGAGCGATTTCACGCTGAGGTCGTTGCAGTGGGACGGAGAGGATCCGAACACGGGTGAGATCATCTGTACGGCCTGCCACGGGGAGTTCACGCATCAGAGTCGCCTCGAGGCGATTGAAAAAGGGCACTGGGACCATCAGTTTCCAGATCGGGAGATGAGGGGATGGCAGGTGCCACGCATGCTGTCTCCCATGAAGTCGGCCAAGGACATCTGTGAGAAGTGGAAGGAATCGCTCACGGACAAGATGGCAGAGCAGGAGTTTTACAACAGCACTCTGGGATTGGCCCATCTCGTGGAAGGGAGTCAGCTGAGTCCTGCCGAGATTTTGAGATGCGTCGGGGACTACCCGATGGCGAACCGCGCCGACAGTATCTACTGCACGATGGGCGTGGACGTCGGCACGTGGCTGCATATCGAGATCGCGACTTGGCTCAACAACCTGAAAAAGGTTATCTGGATCGGGAAGGTGAAGGAGTTTGAGGAGTTGGACAAGTTTTACCAGTCGCACCGCATCCGTATGGCTGTGATCGACATGGGACCTGAGACGAGGAAGTCTCGGGATTTCGTTGCGCGGCATCCTGGGCAGGCTTTCATGTGTCGGTACTTGGCGGGAGGTCAGCCGAAAGAACTCCTCAGCCTGGACGAGGAGGCGCAGATCGCGGTCGCGGCACGAACGGAGATGTTGGATATCACTCTGGAACGGTATCGCAAACCCAAAGAGCAGGTCGTCCTTCCCATGGGTCCGCCGCAGGAGTACATCGACCAGCTTTGCGCGCAGGCACGGGTTTACGAACCGCAAGGCGGTGTCCAGGTCGCTGCCTACCGCGAGACGGGTCCTGACGATTACGGGCACGCCGCGAACTACAACGAGGTTGCTGGGATCATTTTTAAGAGACACGGCGGTGCCCTTGTCCTGGGCGCGAAGATCATGGAGGTATTGGGCAGGCGAAAGAACGATCGTATGACGGCGCATCAAGACTGGTGAATGTTCAGTGATGCTGAGTGACGTTCGTGGCATGGCAGGGCTCCGCTTCGTGTCTCTGGCACGCGCCGCTCCGCAGGATGCGGCGATTCCCGCTTCGATGCCGGATCCGACCCGGTTGACGCTTGATCAGAGGGCAGGGGCGGGGAGGGAGTAGGCGAAGAAGAGCCTTGCCTACCACGGGATGAGGTATCGTCGCCAGAATAGGCCAGCTCGATCGGATTTCCGGACTACGGCGAGTGGCTGTTCCATTTCGTGAAATGCTCCTTGAGCCTCTTTACAGTATGTCGCCATTTAGGTTTGGTTGGTTTGCACACCGTATTCTGATTTCCAAACAGTCCGACTTCGGAGAACGCATCTGTCAGAGGCACAGTTTGCAGCCACCTGATGCCCACGAAGTACTCGCAGAGGTCTAAATCCATGATCGTGTCGCGGTGGTAATGTCCCAGCTTCAATACATCGAGCGCTGGTTTTTCTCCGGTATCTGTTTGGATCGTGAACATACTGGAGGGTTGGACCTGGTTCGTTACGCGACCAACACCAACGAAGCCACTGCCGGGCACTTTTACCCAAATGAGATCGCCTGGATTCAACAACTGCAGCGTCTTCGTGTACCAAGCGCCACCACCGGCGGAGATACTGGACTATGCGTTCGGTGCTATCATCGAGGCTCGACGCGACGATGATGATTTGGTGGCTCTGGTTGATCGAGTCGTCTTCGAGGTCCAGTCCGAATCGCTTCTTAAAATCATCGCTCAAACTCCGCCCTGAAGAAAAGCGGTCGTAGATCGCTGCGACGCGGTCGGGCGTCACCTTCTCAAGCCAACTCGCATAATCAACGGCTTGGGAAACGACATCGCGCGGCGTGCGGTTGCGCTTCAGCTCAATCAGAACAAGCGAAGCGTCTGGGGCAATCGCCAGAAGGTCAACGCGCCCGGCTTGGCCGGTTTCTTCCTGGCGACCGATGAGCATCCACTGGTCGGACAGGATGCGCGGATCGGCGATGATCATCTCCTCCAACTGCTGTTCCTTCGCCAGCGAAACCTCGTCAAGTGCCTGCGGTTGCGCTGCAACTTTCCAAACGGCGTGTCTGATGGGCATAGAGTAATGAGTGTTCCGATTTTAGGGGGCGCGGCGCGGAGGGACGGTGGCATGATAGACGACGGGACGCAGCAAGAAATCTTTCAGAGCGGGATGTTTCAGACGAAGAATCTGCGGGTGGCGGCTCATAGCCGAAAACACGATGTAAAGATGCCAATTCGACAACGCTTTAGCCTTCTCAACCTCGTTGCTGCTGATATAAAATCCGCGAGCCAGATTCCCGCCGCTCGTGGCCTTCACTTCAATCGGACGCTCAGTTCCGTCCTCATCAAACGACAAGATGTCGTAACCAGCGCTGTCGTCTTCTTGGGAAACGTGTTTTATGCGGAGGGCAAGTTCTGGTCTGCCAGCCTGAGTCAGACGTGCTATTTCCTTGGCAAGTACCAACGCTTCGCCGCGATCGCCGATGCGCCTCCAGCTGCGTGCCTGCTTCTCGTGATCAACCTTCCGGCGGGTGCCATCGCCAGCGTTAGCCGCAACTGGTAGCGCGGGCATCTGGGGGATGAACTCGGCACCTTTAATCGCCTCGTCCAAAATAGGCACGTTGAGGGAGGGGGCATCTGCTGCATCGTTCTCTGGGGGATAATCGAAAATGTCATAGAGCAATCGCATGTAGAGTGCGGGATGCTGGGCGACGAGATCCGGCCAGGCAGCACGGTAGGCCATGAGCGTGCGCTGCATGTCCACCTCGCGCAGACACGAGCCACTCAGGTCCAGTTCGGTGATGAAATGCTTGAGGTGCTTTTTGGAATAGATGGGCGCAAACTCGTCCGGATGGTAGACGAAGAGAATCTTGCCCTTGAACATTGTGGAAAGCCGATTCTCCGCAATGGCTTCTGAGTTTCCGTCCGCAGCTGCTTGGAGAAGTGCCGCAATCGCCTCCTTGACAGATCTGAAGGCACCTTCGACGGTGCTGCCCCAGCACCGGGCGAATCGGTATCGGTTCGAGGCTTCGCTTTTTGTCCTGCCGAAATAGACTCCGAACTTGAGGGCGGTTGCACCTACGATCTTGCCAAGCGTGTCCATTTTCTGTTCGAGCCGATAACAGAAGGAGTGGTTTTCCGGTCCATTGCCTATAACAAATTCATCGAGTGTTAGGGCGGAGATCTTTCGTAGGGGATAATCGGCAACGAATTGTGCTCGGAGCTGTTCAGCGTGCTTCCAGTCGTCCTTGTCGCGGTGAGCGAGCATGGGCACGCGTTTTGCGATTTCTTCGAGCATTCGCAGACGGTTCATTCTCTGGCCTCCCGCCTGATTTCGCGTTTTCTCCGTGCCAGACCAAGGCCGCGAAAGTCATGCATTGCTGTCGAGGGTCGCGCCGTGGTCACTTCCTGTGGGTAGGAAACGCGTCTCGGATTCATGGCATGTGGGGAATGGTGCAGGCTCTGAATGCCTCCATGCTGGCGATGGCGGCCTGTACGTCCGCGCTCGTCAACCCGACGCCACCGTCATGGGCAAGACGATTCAACACCTGGGACCGGATGGCATTGAGACCGGGGAGGAGGTTGGGGTCGAGAAATTCCTTGCCGGTTGCACCCATCAGGTGCTGTTCAGCGAGCACCGCATCCCAGAGCATCTGTGCCGAGACCTTTTTCACGTCCTGCTTGAAAGCCAATTTCAGATGATTGTCTTCGCAAGTCTTGCGCAGTTTTGCCTCAAATGCAGCGCGGACATAGACGGCCGCAGAACGAAGATCATTGGCTGTTAGGTAACGCGTCGCTACGGCTAAATCGTCCGTGTTGTCTTTGAGTCGCGGAATTGGCGGGTCAGCAGGCCCGGTTAACTCGGCGAACATCCGAGCCGAGTGCCAGTTCCCCCAATGTCTCGTATGGTCACGGGCGATATCGAACCACAACTCGTCATAAGTCAGAAGGATGGTTTGGTGTTGAGAAAATTCTCGATGCAGACAGGTAAGCAAAGGCAGACGATTGCTGAGGTCCAAGCCGATCAGGACGTCATCGAGAACCAGTAGTCGTAACGGGTCGGGCGCGGCTGGGTTCGAGTCAGCAAGTTTGAGTGCCGCGAGAAACATTGAGAGGCCGAGCGCGGTGAGACGCGCCTCGTTCAAGAACTCCTCATGTCCATCCACTCTGCGCCCATTGTATTCGATTTCGGCCTGAATCCTATGACCGGTTAGCCTCTTTGTCTCAGTGGCGAAGCTGCAGCCGGGCGTCGCGAGGGCGTGAATCACCAGTCGCTGGTTGGGAAAATATGTCGCCAGCAACCGGTTAGCTTCCACGCGGGTCTGATCAAGAAAGCCTGGCAATGCTGTGTTAAGAGGATGGGACACACGGTTGGCCTCTCGCATTCGCGCTGCCCACCGGTTTGCGGGAACGGTATTTTTGAGTAGATCCCACCGCTCCCGCACGAGTTCGTGGCCCCCCCGCACCAGCGGAAAACCTCCCAGCAGATTTTCCACAAAAAGAAGGAATAGTTGCTCTCCCAGATCAACGTCGCCAGAGCAATAGCTCGTCCGTAACAGTACGCGGTAATCGTAGAAACCCGATTGTCTGGCAACATCCACCAAGGCTTGGCGTTGAGTCGGAGTGGTGGATGGTGGCGTCTTGCCGTCATCGAGTTCCAGAGGATGAAGTTTAGCGGTCTCCCACGCGATGGTGTCTCTATTCTCGCCGTTTTGAAAAACCAGTTGGATGCGCGGCTGCCGCTGAGCCGGGTCGGGGAAGGCATGGGCGTGCCGACCAATGGGGCGAGGGAACGGACGGTCCAAGGCAATGAAGTCTCGTAGCGCACTGGCGAGGGAGGATTTGCCGCTGCCATTCTCACCATAAACCAACAAACTACAACCGCCGGGGAGATTCAGCTCAAAGTTACCTGGAAACGCGCGAAAGTCGCGTAGCTGAATCTGCGTGAGTCTCATACCTTCCCTTCAATGATGCGGGCAATGTCCATGGTTTGGAGTTTGTCGAGCGCGATGCGTAACGGATTACCACCGGCGCTGAGCTGGTCGTAACGCTCGCGGATTTTGGGGAGACGCTCGGATTTCTCCTCCCAGGCGGCTAATTCGGCGAGGCCGCATTCGTCCATGAGATTGAAAAAGTTGAGGCCGTTAGCGTGGAGGTCAGCGGGGAAGTAGAGTTCGTAAACCAGCGCGTTCACACATTGCTCGAAATACGCCACGACCAGTGGGTCTCGCGGATAATCTCGCGTGTACTCGGCTACGCTCGGCTGCCTGTGCAACCACAGCAACCATTCGACCAATCGCACAACACCGGACCGTTGCTCTGCTGACGATGGTGCTATGGGCAGGTCTTTTATGAAGCGAGACTCATAACTGAACCAGCCCCCGCGCATCTGCGTAGCGATACGGTGGTGGTAAAAGTCGAGCACAGTGCTATTCAAGATCCCAAGAAGGAACTCAGCTCGCGTCGGAGCTTTCGGGAGAATGCCATAACCACCAGCCACACCACCTGTAAAAAATACTTCTCCAGTTGGGTCGTGGGAAAATGCCGCGCGCGGCGCGATGTCTGGCGTAAACAACTTCGCGAGTGGCATCACATCGAGGGCCTTCGGATAAATGTAGCCGTACCAGCTATCGTGTTTCATTCGTCCATCCTCCCGGCCTTCCAAGTAATCGCGGTTCTCTTCGAGATACGCCCAAGTGAGAGGTAGTCGTTTCTTAAAACTGGACGAAGGAATGATGGTCGACTTACCACCTTCCAGACTCTCGTATGGGAATAGAATGAGCCGATTCGTTCGTGACATGGCGAACGCCTTACTGTCGCCGCCTTTGATGAGTGGATGTAGCAGGTCCGTCTCAAGCTCATGTTCCTTTTCGGTGTGTGGTGAAAATACCCGGGCGGTGCGCTTCCGTCGGCTGATCTCCTCCACTATGTAAATCTTGTCGGCGCTTGTTTTGACGCCCTGAAAAATCCGATCTGTTGTGTCCTCCAGTTTCGATTCGATGGATTTCAGGCGGTCAAAAAGATCTGCGCCGTGGCCCACTGAAAATACCCACGCGCCTTCCTTTATATCCTTAGTGGAAATGTTTCCCTCAGCGCCTACAAATGTCCGCAACCACCGGTTGAGATTTTCTGCACGGACGAACCGACAACCTTCCTTGATCCCGACTTTGGTGAGGAACAACAAGCAAACGTAATTCGTCGCGCCGGGGAAAATCTGCTGATCGCCGAAATGAACGACATGGCGCAGAATGTTCGCTCGCGCTTCGTTGCGAATAGAGATGACTTCGCGCAGAGGCTGTCCGTATTGGGCGTTGAAAAACTTGTGCGGCAGGATATAGCCGAGATGGCCTTGCTCATGGAGCAGTTCGATACCGCGCTCGACGAAGCAAACGTAGAGATCGTAATTCCCCTTGCTGGCCGAATAATATCGCTGCTTGTAAAACTCCGCGAGTCCCGGTGAGTCCTTCTTCAGCGTCTGGATGCGGATGTATGGTGGGTTCCCAAGCATCAGATCGAAGCCATAGCGCTTGCTGACTACACGTTTGCCAGTGGAATCGTCCGTCGAGACGGTTTCCCCTTTGGTCCTTTGATCGCGGTTGATGAAAAAGACCTCGGCGAAGTCCAGCTCCCAAACGAATGTGGGCTTTTGTTCCTCATCCAGATAGCCTTGTAGGCGTTCGAGTGCCTCGGTTTGTTCAGCCGCCTTGGCCCGTCGTGCCCCACGAATCTGGACACGGATGCCGCCCACTTCCTTGAGCGCCTGTTGGAGTCGGTGGACTTCGGCAACTTTGCCCTCATTGCCTTCGTCAAGAAGCAAGCCGCGTGCGTCGTTGACGAGCAGGCTGAGGTGATGCTCGGCAAGCTGGAAGAGGCATTCGTAGATGTCGAGGCGTGTCCGTCGTTTGTCCGCAGCTTTCCGCGCGGCGTAGAACTCACGCTTGGTCGAGATGAGGCGATTGATGGTTACGGCCATTTCAGTGCCGGAGACATCATGCCCTGCGCCGAACAACCGCACCGGCTCACCGTGAATGGTGTCGTGGAGAGAATTGGCACGGCGGATTTTGAAGTCGAGGTTCGGCAGTGGCTCAAGTTTCTTGAGAGCACTGCGGAAGGCCCGGGCCTCGCAATCGAACGGGTGAACACCAAGGTCGTGGTCCACCATGAGGCTCAACCACAGGCGCAGTTTACAGATTTCCGTAGCGCGACCCTGACAGTCCACACCATAGAGGACCTTCTCGATGACGCGCTTCTTATTTTCATAAAGCCAATCGCGGTCGCCCTCCACGGGGTCTTGTCCACGCGAGCGGGTTTCGGTAAGCCGAAGGAGATTGAGTAGCTCGTGGAGCAAACCGATGGGGAACGCACCAGAACCAACAGCGGGGTCACAGGCGCGTAACTCGAGCAAACGGTCATGGAGAGCGGCAGCTTCGTCTGGTGTGAGGAGATGACCGAGCGTCTCTTTGGTCTCATCATCAATGCCTTCGCTGGCGTCGAGGGCAAGGAGAGCGTTGAGTTGTTGACGCGCATCTGGTCTGTCGTTGAACGGCGGCTGAGATTCCAACCACCCAGCAAGGCTCTCCCGACAAAGGTAGTGAACGATTGGGCGGGGGGTGTAATGACTGCCGGTGTCATGGCGAGCAGATTTCCCACCGCTTTCGCTCTGCTCGCCACGCAACACCAGTTCCTCGAAAATGCGGCCGAGCATCTCGGGATCAATCGCTACTTCGTAATGGCTGGGCGAGTCCTCGTGGATTGTGAAGTTGTAGGGTTCGAGGAGGTTCTCAAAAATCTCGCGGAAGGTTTCGTTGCTAACGCGAAGACCTCGGCGGCGGCGCGCGGCTTCGTCGGACTGTTCGTCGGCGTATTCGTCGTTGAACAAACCACCGTTGAGAAACGGCACATCGAGTTGGGACAATGTTTGCGGCAAGTCCTCGGTACTGAGGCGCTCGAACAAGGGCTGAAGGAACTCGGTGAAGAAGCTGCTGCCCTTGGTTGATTGTTCGTAGTGCCGACGAAAATTGGAAACCAGGAAGGTGCGCTCGCGATTCAGCCAGCCCTTGCGTTGGACGAAGTAAAGAAACAGCAGACGGTTCAGCAGCGTTTGGGCTTCGGCGTTGAGAATTGGCTCGGGCCACTTGTGTCGCTTGCGAAGATCTGTGCAAACGAGGTCGAAGGCGCGGCAGAAGTCCGCAAAAAATTCCTTATTGAGCTTCTCCACGGAGAACGCCGCGATGACGTCATCGAGCGTGACGTCGTGAGCCTTGGCGGCAAGTTCGGCGAAACGTTCGGCGGGTGTGCGGCACGGTTCGTTCGGTCCAAGGACGTAGGTGAAACGACGCGGGGCAGTCTCTTTGGTCGCCAATGCTGTGTCGTCACTGAACGCGGATTCTTTGGCTGCAAAGGTGAACCGGAAGTCCTGTTCTGGCGAAAGAAATACTGCGAGCACCCCATGGGCGCGCTCCTGGTCAATAAACCGGGCTACGAAGTTTCGGAGCCCCACACGGTTGCGAACAACGTCGATGCGTTCGCTTACTTCGATTTCGAGCACTGCAAGCTGGCGTCCACCATTCAAGCGCACGCGGCCCAGTTGCGCCACGCGACGGGCAACCTTGTGATCGATCTCGATTGGTTGCGGATTGCCAAAAATGTCCGTGCCAGGCAGAACGGCACGGAGCAGGCCCAACCAGTGGCCCTGTTCGTAGGGCTTTTGAAGGGCGATCTGAAGTTCCTGTCGGTTCATGATTTCGCAGGATGGTCAAACGACTCGGACAAAATAATGTCCGGCGTGGTGTCGAGCGCACGGGGCGCGGCAGTGACGGGTGCTTCATCAGCCACCTGTAATGGGTAGGTACGGAGAATTTGCATGAGCTTGTCCGCCAGCGCAGCGGGCGTGAGCTTTACGGTTTTCGTGGAGCGCTGAAGCTGATTGATCTGGCGTTGCAAGTTCTGAAAACGAGCGCGGCGAATGGCGGTTTTGGCGGACTGTATCAACGCACGCTCTGCTTCGTTCACGAACGGCAAATTCGCAAACCCGTCCAGATAACGCAGAGCACGTTGTTCGTTTGGACCTTGGGTAGCATCCACTGTCTCGGCCTGCAGCGCTTCGGCTACGACAGACGCTTTGAATTTGGTGAGCGCTGAATTGATGTGATCGTGATGAGCGCTATGGAGCGGGATGGATTGTTCCTTTAGATCTGGCGCACGAAACTCGTCGGCGGCTTCGAGTAGGCTGATTTCTTCGATCTTGCCGTCAGGTGTGGCTCGGTAAAAGGCATCGCGGCGATGACTGCGGATGAAAGCCACCGTACTCCCGGCCCGTGGCTTGGCGGCGCGACCCACGC